>NKIZ01000001.1:2842490-3471236 GCA_002256425.1 Alphaproteobacteria bacterium PA2
CGTAGCGCGTTGACAGTCGGACGACCTCCGGATCCACCTCGGCCTCTGTCCACGTCCTGAACAGCAGCCCCCTGTGGGCAACCTCGTAGGCTTCGACGGCGAGGTAGAAGTCAGCGGAAGGTCCGGCGCGGGCCAGGAGGCGCATGTCTGCAAGTTTCGCCCGCGCGAGACTGGCCGCCGCCAGGGTCCTGTCGTGGGCGGCCACAGGAGGAACCGCCGTCGAGCTGGACGGCGCGACCTGGGCCCAAGCCGGACCGGCGGCCACAAGATGCGCCACCAGGACCGCCATGCATGCAAATCGAACGGGGTTCATGCTGCAGATCCGCCACAAGGAGCCCAACCCTAGGCGCCAGTACCTGTGCATGTCCAACAGAAGACGACGGTATATGAAGACCCTGCGCAGACGGCCAGATCCTGTGCTAGCCTTGCCGCCATGTCGTCGCCCTCCGGACTCCGGATCTTTTTCAGCTATACCAGCGCTGACCGCGAGCGCGTGGCGCCGATTGTCCATGCGCTGACCCAGGCCGGTCACACGGTTTGGTGGGATCGGCACATTGCCGGGGGCGCAGCCTATGCCCGCGAGATTGAGGCCGCTCTCGAGGCCTGTCAGGTCGTCATTGTCGCCTGGTCGAAAACCTCGCTTGAGTCCGACTGGGTGCGCGACGAGGCGGCCTATGGTCGGGATCGAAAACGCCTCCTGCCGTTGCGCCTGGATCAGGTGGAGCCGCCCCTCGGCTTTCGGCAATACCAGACCCTGGACCTTTCAGCCTGGAGTGCTGACGTCAGCAATCCTGCCCATCATGGACTGCTGAAAGCCCTCGATACCGAAGGCATCAATCCGCCCGGGCCGGGAACTGCGCGAACACGGTTCACCGCCAGCCGCCGGGGCATTCTGGCGGGAGTTGGCGGCCTGGCGGCCCTGGCCGGCGCAGGCGCCTGGTGGACCCTTGGCCGCGGCGGCGGAGCTCCGCCACACAGCATAGCTGTCCTGCCCTTCGCCAATCTCAGTGGCGACCTGGCCCAGGACTATTTCTCCGACGGCCTGTCGGAAGAGCTAATCAACGCCCTGGCGCGGATCAAGCTGCTGCAGGTGGTCGCTCGCACTTCGGCCTTCAAGTTCAAGGGCAGTACAGCCGACAGCGGCGAGATCGGCGCCAGGCTGGGGGTGGCGCATCTACTGGACGGCAGCGTCCGCCGGGCCGACGGCCGGGTGCGGGTCAGCGCCCAGCTGGTGGAAGCGCGAACCGGCTTTGAAAAATGGTCCCAGACCTTTGACCGCGATCTGAAGGACATTCTGGCCGTTCAGAGCGAGATCGCACAGGCCGTCGCCGAGGCCATGAAGGTCCACCTGCTGGGTGACGAACTGGCCAGGGTCCAGACCGGCGCCGCCGCCAATGCCGAAGCCTTTGACGCCTATCTGAAGGGCAAGCGACTTTTCGACGCCGGGGGCGACGAGGCCGCCTATCGGGCCGCCCTCAGCCAGTTCGACACCGCCATAGGGCTGGACCCCAACTATGCCGCCGCCCATGCCGGGCGCGCCCGGGTTCTGATGAAGATCGGAGACCAGTATTCGGGCCCGAGCGAGGTCAGGGCGACTTATGATGCAGCTCTGGTCTCGGCGCGACAGTCTGTCGAACTGGCGCCATCGCTTCCAGAGGCCCAGGCGGCGCTCGGGGGGGTGCTTTCAAATGCCAGGCTGGATTTCAAAGGCGCTCGCCAGGCCTATGCCCAGGCCATGGAGTCTGGATCCGGTGACGCCGACATTCTGACCAGGGTCGGCCTGTTCAATTGCTGGGTTGGCGACCTCCAGACGGGACTGCCGGCGGTGCGCAGGGCCGCTGTCCTCGACCCGCTCAATCCGCGTGTACATCGCGCTCTTGGGCTGGGACTGATCTATGCCCATCAATATGCCCAGAGCATCGAGGCCATGAAGCAGGCGCTGTCGCTCAATCCCAAGGTGGAAGGGGCCCACGGCGCCATAGGTGACGCTCTTCTCCTGTCAGGGGACGCCAGGGGCGCGCTCGCTTCCTATTCCCGCGAGCCCCTGCTGTCCCTGAAACTGGCAGGTGAAGCGATTGCGGCAAAAAAGCTGGGTCAGGATGCGGCTGCCGACAAAGCCTTCGCGGCGCTCAAAACGGCGCCCGGACTTGTGACCGACTACCAGCAGGCGCAGGTCCTGGCGCAATGGGGAGATTCCCGAGGCGCTGTATCCGCCCTGGAGAATGCAAGGCGGAATGGCGATTCAGGCATAGCCCTGATGAAAGCCGACCCCCTGCTCGACCCCATTCGAAGGGTTCCGGAGTACCTGGGTCTGCTTTCTGACCTGGGGCTGTCTTCCTGAAGGCGGCAGGCTTGACCGATGTCCAAGTCAGGTCCAGCGTCACGGCCTCACAACTGGGGAGGTCAATAGACATGAACATTTCGAAGATTACGGGTCTGACTGTTTCGCTCGCCCTTGCAGCGTCTCTCGCGGCCTGCAGCAAGCCAGCAGAAGATTCCGCACCGGCCGCAACTGAGCCTGCAGCTGCAGCAGCGCCTGCTGCTGACGCCGCCGCAGCCCCCGCTGCTGACGCTGCCGCCGCACCTGCCGCTGATGCTGCAGCTGCTCCGGCTGAAGCTG
Source organism: Alphaproteobacteria bacterium PA2 (assembly GCA_002256425.1). Taxonomy (NCBI): domain Bacteria; kingdom Pseudomonadati; phylum Pseudomonadota; class Alphaproteobacteria; species Alphaproteobacteria bacterium PA2. Next base: position 2,845,111 of record NKIZ01000001.1, read on the forward strand.
GCGCGGGTGATCAGACCAACCCGAGCCCTGGCGGACACTAGACCCGATATCTGGCGGCTCGCGGGTCAAAGGCGTCTCAGGACGTCCAGGACCAGCGGGCCGCCATTCTTACTAGGCCGTCGGCTCGTACCAGATGGGCGATGACCAGGCCCGTTCCATGACCGTCGCCTGCATGTAGGGGTTCGGTGGTGTGCCATTGCGGATGGCGTCCCAGGTGGACCACCGGCAGGACGGATTTTCCAGAACCCGCACATAGTAGAAGGCCCGTTGCTTCGGATTGAAGGTCGGGTCCGTCCACACCGTCTTGAGCTCGACATCACCCTTGAAACGATCGGGCTGACAATTGGTCAGGTCGACCTTTGCTCCATTGGCCGGGCAGCGCCATGAACCCTGGTCGAGGGCAAGTTTGTCCGAGCAGGCCACGTCGAATACCCGCTCCTTCGCCACCCCGTTCTCGATCCAGCCCTTCACGATCTGCGCCCTCTGCAGATAACCCGAATTCGGGTCACGGACCGCCCAGACCAGGAAGCTGGGCGCCTTGCCCTTTGAGGGCAGAAGGTCACCGCCCATGGGCACACCCCGGGAATAGGCCTGACGGACCGTGTCCACCCTCTGGGTCAGGCCGGCAGGGAAGTCATAGCTGCCGAAGAACCGGACCCGGATGCGTGGTCCCGACGTGGCGAAGGTCTCCCGGCGCTTGAGCGCAGCATAGATCGCGTCGCGGGAATTCTCCTCGGCCCAGACCCCGGCCAGACCGCTGGCGCCCCAGGCCTGCTGCGCCGGAATGATCGCCGCCTTCGGATCAGGCGCAGCCACACCGTCCCAGGTCTTCGCGCCATTGGGGGGCACAGAGCGCCGCAGGTCCGGCGTACCGTCAGTCCGGCCGACCTTGCTGAAATAGTTGGGCTCTTCCACGCTTCCAGGCGCTGCATTGTGCGTGTCGGATGAGCCGATGAAGCCGAACTTGAACCCGTTGATCCCCACCTTGTCGCGCATGAGCAGGCCATCTTCCAGGGCCCGGCGCACATAACTGCCGGCGAACTTGGTGACCTTGATGTCCCGGCCGATGTAATTTTCCATGATCTCGAAGTTCGCCCATTCGTCATTGGGCGACAGCGTCGGATGGGTTTCCGAGGTGCCCTTGATCTGGGTGATTTCGGTCAGGGGCTCATTGCGGGCCCGCAGCTCGGCATAGGCCCGGTCGACAGGCGCGCCATTCCTGCGCACGGAGTCGAACATCAGGCCATCGCTGCCATTGGAATTGTGGGGAATGGCCAGGGCTTCGATACCCTTGCCACGCCAGCCGTCCATGGTGCGCCAGAGATTTTCAGGATCATTGGATTCCGACGACGAATAGGGCATGGCCGGAACATTGGCGCCGCGGAAAATGACGTTCCGGTGCAGGTTCCGGCCGCCCGGCGCCGAGGTGTATTCATAGCCCACCAGGGTGGTGAACTTGCCTGGCTGATTGTTGCGTGCGGCGGCCTGCTGAACCTCGGTCCAGGCCCGGGAAATGATGTCGGGATTGTTGAATTCCTTTGGCAGGGTCCCTGCTTGCCGCCCCATGGTGAAGGCGGTGAAGGCTCGCTGGATCTCGGCAGGGTCGGTGCTGAACAGGCCCTGGGTAAAGGGCAAGGCATGCAAGGCTGAATCTGGTTTTCCAGCCTCGCGGATGGCCGACATGTATTCCGCGTGATCGGTCACGGCCACAAAGTCGAGGGGGCCTCCCGCCAGGCGGATGTCGAAACCACTTGAGTGACCGATCGCCTCGCCCCGGGCGAAGCGGTAGGCGTCATCAGGGGTCCGCCGGACATTGAAGATATAGGCGTCGTTGGACAGATAGGTGTGGACGTGAAGGTCGCCGAAATAGGCGTTGCGGTCAGCACTGTATCCCGGAAGGCGAGCTGCAGCGGCGGCTTTCACAGGCGCGGCCGGCGATGGCTTGCCGTCAACAGGTCGTCCGCTGCTCCAGGCTGCGCCAGTCAGAAGTGCGCCCGCCAGAGCCGCTGTTCCAAGATATCGGAGCCCCGAAATGCTCACCATAACTCCCCTCCCCAGGGTCAGTTGTGTTTGTTGTCAGCACTAAATCCCCCGCGGCCTTGCCTGTGAAGGTCCAAATTGCAGGCGCAAAAAAACCCGGAGACCTTTCAGGGCCTCCGGGTCCAGTTGGGGTAGACGCTCTAGAACTTGTAGCCGACGCCGGCGGACACCACCCACGGGTCCAGATTGACCTTGGAGACCAGGGTCCCGCCGTTGATCTTGGCCGTCGTGTTGAAATAGACCTTCTTGACGTCGAGGTTGACGCTCCAGCGATCCTTGGTCGCCACGTCGACCCCGGCCTGGAGGGCGTAGCCGACGCCGTCCTTCACCTTCACCTTGAAGCCGTTGTAGTCCTTGCCGCCGTAGAAGAGCATGTAGTTCAGGCCGGCGCCGACATAGGGGCTGACCCGGGCGGCGGGTGCGAAATGATACTGGAGGGCGACCACCGGAGGCAGGACCCAGGTGTCATGGACCTTCACATTGGTGGCGCCGCCGACGGCCTTGATGTCGTGGTGGGAAGTGCCCAGGACCAGCTCGCCTGACACATGGTCAGTCAGGAAATAGACCAGACCGACAGTAGGCACGACGCTGGAATTCACTTCAGCATTCAGACCGGTCGCGCCGCCAGCGGCGGTCTTGATGGGATCGCCGGCATCAGGCGCGACATCAGTAACCCGCGTCTGCAGCATGAACAGGCCGGCATGCTTGCCCTGGAAGTCTTCCGCCGAAGCTGCGCCTGCAATGGCGAGGGCGCCAACCAGCGCCAGTCCGAATTGAGTCTTGGTCATGTTCTTTCCCCGTATTGCGGGCGAGTGAGAGATCGCCGCCTGGGAACAGGTCTAGACGCAGGGACTCAGACCGCCTTGATCCAACTCAAACAAACGTTTGAAGCCATGTTTGGTCAGGAAAAATTGAGACACAGCGGGCTTGCTGCAATTGACGGCCTCGCCCAAGTCAACGGGATCACATAGGTTTCAAGCCATGCGCACAGACACCCCCCAGCCCATCCGCCTCACCGACTATCGCCCGCCAGCCTATTTGATCGATGAGGTCAGGCTGGACTTTGACCTGGCGGCCAACGCCACACGGGTCCGGGCGCGGCTGTCCATCCGGCGCAATGGTGAGCATTCAGACCCGCTTGTGCTCAATGGCGAGCGGCTGAAGCCGGTTTCCGTGGCGATTGATGGTCGCAAGCTGTCGGCGGATGAGCATCAGATCGACGCCGAATTCCTGACCATCCCCTCGCCTCCGGCGGCCTTTGTCCTGGAGACCGAGGTCGAGATCGATCCCGAGGCCAACAAGGCCCTGGATGGCCTCTATATGTCAGGGGGCCGGTTCTGCACCCAGTGCGAGGCCGAGGGCTTCCGCAAGATCACCTGGTATCCGGATCGTCCGGACGTGCTCAGCAGGTTCACTGTGCGGATCGAGGCCGACAAACGATTCCAGCACCTGCTGTCCAACGGCAATCTGATGGAGTCCGGCGTCCTGCCGGGGGGGCGTCACTATGCCCTGTGGAATGATCCCTTCCCGAAGCCCTGCTACCTCTTCGCCCTTGTGGCCGGAGAGCTGGATGTCCTGTCCGACAAGCTGGTCACCATGACCGGTCGGACCGTAGACCTGAAGATCTATGTGGATCCTGGCATGGCGGAGCGGGCGGCCTACGCCATGGACTCCCTGAAGCGGTCAATGAAATGGGACGAGGAGGTCTTTGGTCGTGAATACGATCTGGATCTCTTCATGATCGTCGCGGTCCGCGACTTCAACTTCGGCGCCATGGAGAACAAGGGGCTGAACATCTTCAACTCCTCGCTGCTGCTGGCGGACGCCGCCACCGCAACGGACCTGGACTATGAGCGCATCGAAAGCGTCGTGGCCCATGAGTATTTCCATAACTGGACGGGCAACCGCATCACCTGCCGCGACTGGTTCCAGCTGTGCCTCAAGGAAGGCCTGACCGTCTTCCGCGACCAGAGCTTCTCGGCCGACATGCGCGGTGAAGCTGTCCAGCGGATCAAGGACGTCAAGGCCCTGCGGGCCCGGCAGTTCTCGGAAGACCAGGGCCCCCTCGCCCACCCGGTCAGGCCGTCCAGCTATCTGAAGATCGACAACTTCTACACGGCGACCATCTATGAGAAGGGCGCCGAGGTCATCCGGATGCTCAAGACCCTGATCGGCGCGGAAAAGTTCCGGGAAGGGATGGATCTCTATTTTGATCGGTGGGATGGCCACGCCACTACGGTCGAGGAGTTCATCCGCTGCTTCGCCGAGGTCACCGACCAGGACCTTTCAGACTTCTTCGCCTGGTACGAACAGGCCGGAACGCCGCAGGTCGACCTGAAGCACACCTATGACTCTGACAGGAAGACCCTGATCCTCGAGCTGACCCAGCTGACCCCGCCAACCCCGGGTCAGGGGACAAAGCGGGCCCTGCCGACTCCGGTGCGGATCGGCCTTCTGGACTCCGACGGCCGGACCCTGGCCTTCGAGCGTGATGGCCAGGCCATGGACGAAACCGTGGTCGTTCTGGATCAGCCAAGGACCCGGATCACCCTGACCGGCGTTGACTCCGTCCCTGTCATTTCCGCCCTGCGCGGATTTTCGGCCCCGGTTGGCCTGACCACCGACGCGGCGCCCAAGGACCGCTACGTCCAGCTGGCAGGCGACCCCGACCCCTTCAACCGCTGGGAGTCCGGCCAGGACCTGGCCCGGGACCTCATCCTCAGTCGCGCGGCCGGCCGCCCGGACGAGGTCGGCGAGGAGCGATACGCCCACGCCATTGAACGGGCACTTTCGGACCAGGCGTCGGAACCTGCCTTCAAGGCCCTGCTGCTGGGCCTGCCCGCCGAGACGGACCTGGCCCTGGCGCGACAGCCAGCCGATCCCGCAGCCATTCACGCCGCCCGGGAGGCCCTCAAGCAGCGCCTGGCCCTGCACCTGGCGGATGACCTCAAGCGCATGCACATGGGCCTGCAGGACACCGGCGAATTCTCCCCCGACGCCGCCAGCGCCGGACGGCGCGCCCTGCGCAACGCCGTCCTTGATCTCCTGGCGACCAATCCCAGAACCGACATCGCCGACCTGGCGGAGGGCCATTACCGCGCGGCCCTGAACATGACGGACGCCATCGGCGGCCTGAACGCCCTGATGACCATCGGGGGATCGGCCTTTGATGCGGCCCTGGCGGATTTCTATGACCGCTGGAAGGACGAGCCCCTGGTCATAGACAAGTGGTTCGCCCTGCAGGCCCGGGATCCGGGACCTGGCGCCCTCGGGCGAGTTCTGGGTCTGACGGTCCATCCCGCCTTCGATCAGACCAATCCCAACCGGTTGCGCGCCCTGGTCTCGACCTTCGCCGCCGCCAATCTGGTGAACTTCCATGATCCCAGCGGGTCAGGTTACCGGTTCCTGGCGGATCAGATTCTGGCGGTTGACCGGTTCAATCCGATGACGGCGGCCCGGATGGTCGAGCCCCTGGGGGGCTGGCGAAGATACACGCCTGATCTGGGCGCCTTGATGAAGGCCCAGCTCAAGCGGATTTCATCATCGGAAGGCCTGTCCAAGAACGTGTTCGAACTGGTCGAAAAGGCCCTGGCCGACTGATCTGGCGCCCGCCGCGACGCCCCCCGCGACGCCATGACTCACCTTCCGGGCCAACGGGACCGTGACGGCGCGGACCCGGCCGGATAGACTCACGTGCGCGGGGGGTGACTCGGCCGTAGGTTTGGGGAGCACTGGGCTTTGGCCGAGAGCAGTGAGTATGCTGGAGTGAAGGACCGGAGGCGTCGGGCGACCGACCGCCGCGCCCATCACGACGCCTATTCAGCGCCCACCCAGGGACTGGCCCGCATCGCCACCCTGGCCGGCCTACTGGTCATCACCATCTACACCGCATTTGCGAGTTATCAGGCCGTCACCCAGCCACAGATGGCGACCCTGATCAATCAGGCCCTCCCCCACCGCAGCGAAACCCTGGCGGCGCGACTGGACGCAGAGACGGCAGACCTGCGCGGTGGCGTACTGGCCGCCCGGACACTCATTCGCGGTGAGGTCCAGCAACCTGGCGACGCCATCAAGACCGGACTGGCGGCCACGGGCGGCGCGGGCCTGGCCATGGCTGTGGTGAGTGACCAGGGCGTCCTGGCCTCAACCGGTGCAACCCGGGGCATAGACTGGCTGAAGCTCGACAAGATCGCAGAGATGTCGGCCAAGGATGTCTGGCTCGGCCCTTCACAGGCGTCAAAGGCGGGACTGGCCGCGGCCACGGCGACCCATACGGTGAAGGGCCTGCGCCGGATCATCGTCGTAGGCGACCCCGCCCGGCTTTCCGCATGGCTGGCCAAGGACCGCATTGAAGTCGTTGTCACGCCTGAAGGACGCGTGGTCGCCGCCTCCAGCGGCGTCGCGCCGGGCGATCAGATGAGCGTCGCCCTGGGCCTGACCCCCACTGAACTCAATCTCGAAGGCGGTCTGAAACGCGGCAAGCTGGCCGATGGCCAGGCCCTGGACGTCGCCGCCCGCCCCGCCATGGGCGGCGCGCTCTACACCATTGCGGCCGCACCTTCCGGGCCGGATGAGGTCACATCCCTGCAGTTGCAGCTGGGGCGTTTGCTGGCGGTCTGGGGCGCCTCCATGGTGCTGGGCATCCTGCTGATCACCCAGAGCCGCAAGGCTGAAGCCGCCCACAAGGACTTTGTCGATTCCGAACACCGGTTCCGCATGGCCGTTGAAGCAGCCCGGTGCGGCATCTGGGAATGGGATCTGGAAGCCGACCAGATGTACATGTCAGACGTCACTGGCGCGATCCTGGGATGGGGCGGCGGCGGCGTCGTGTTTGGCGATGAAGTCATGCAGAGGGTCGCTGAGGAACACCGCGACCGGGTGCGACAGGCCCTGACGACCGCCTCGGAATATGGTGGCTTCGACGTGTCCTTCAGGGCGCTGTCCCTGGAAGACGGTCGCTCGACATGGGTCGACGCCCGGGGTCAGGCCTTCGGCAAGACCGCCCGGGGCTTTACCCGGATCATCGGGGTCGCCCTTGACGTGACCGAGGAGCGCAGCGCCCAGGCCCGCGCCCAGGCCGCTGAGACCCGCCTTCGCGACGCCATCGAAAGTACGTCGGAAGCCTTTGTCCTTTGGGACCGCAAGGGCCGCCTGATCATGTGGAACCGAAACTACCGGGACTATTTCTCCCTCAGCGGTCAGGTGCTTGAACCCGGCGCCCACTACAAGAATGTTTCACACCTGGCCAAGGCTGCAATCCGCCAGGAAATACCCGCCGTGGATGGTCGCAAGGGCATTCGTGAAGCCGAGCTCAATGATGGTCGCTGGCTGCAGATTTCCGAGCGCAGGACTGCAGAGGGCGGCCTTGTCATGACGGCCGCCGACATCACCACCATCAAGATGCAGGAAGAAGCTCGGCGGATTAACGAGGAGCAGCTGCAGAGGGCGGTGGCCAGTCTCGAGCAGAGCCAGATCCAGCTGTCGGAACTTGCGCGGAAATACGAAGGCGAGAAGGTCAAGGCCGAGGCGGCGAACCGGGCCAAGAGTGAATTCCTGGCCAATATGAGTCATGAACTGAGGACGCCCCTCAATGCCATCAACGGCTTCTCGGAAATCATGTCCCAGGAGATGTTCGGCGCCCTGGGCGACGCCAGATACAAGGGCTATGCCCACGACATCCTGTCCTCGGGCCAGCACCTCCTGGCCCTGATCAACGACATTCTCGACATGTCCAAGATCGAGGCCGGCAAGATGACCCTGCGGCTGGAGCCTGTCATGATGGAAGACGTCGCAGAAGACGTCGTCCGCCTGATGCACAACCGCGCCGAAGCGGCTGGCCTCACCCTCAGCGTCAGCATTCCAGACCACCTCCCCGAGGTCGAGGCAGACTATCGCGCCGTGAAGCAGATCCTGATCAACCTGCTGTCAAATGCCGTGAAGTTCACCCCAAGGGGCGGGGCGGTCATCCTGCGGGCCGAGCCTGTGGTGGATGGTCTGGGCGAGCAGATCAAGATCACGGTCGAGGACACCGGGATCGGCATCGCCAAGGACGATCTCGAACGCCTTGGCCAGCCTTTCGTCCAGGTAGAGAGCCAGCATTCCAAGACGGTCCAGGGGACAGGTCTTGGCCTGGCCCTGACAAAGTCATTGATCGAGCTGCACGGCGGCGAACTGGACATGCGCAGCATTCCCGGACAGGGCACCCAGGTCAGCTTCAAGGTGCGGGTTTTCAGGAACGAGACCGGCCGCACCCAACAGGTGGCCTGAAGCGCCCCCTGAACCGTCCCGTCAGTCCCTGGCGTCATCCCTGGCAGGCTGGCGGGAAGCCTTCAATTCAGCCTTGTCCAGCCAGCCGTCGCCATTGGCGTCAGCTTTCGCAAAACGCTTCTGGGCGCCCAGATCCATCTCGGCGCGCGACAGCTGGCCATCCTGATTGCCATCATCTTCCGAGAAACGCCGGGCGGCGCGCCTGCCGACCTCAGCGCCTGCAAAACGGGAAATCATGTCGACGGCGCTCTGGTATTCCGCGCGGGCCAGTATCCCGTCCTTGTTGGTATCCAGTCTCTGAAGCAGCTGGGATGAGGAAACGGACCTGAACTCCGGCAGGGTGACCTTGCCGTCCCGGTTTACATCCGGGTTCGGCGGCCCCAGCTGCGCACTGGCTGTACTGGCTGAGGCCAGGACGACCGCCAGGCTCATGAGAAAACCGGATGAAATCTTCATGGGGTGACCACCTTCAGAAAGGCCTGATGGGCCTGGACCTGGGCTTGCGACAATCTGAGCTTGAGGGTCCTGAAGTCGCGCAACCCCGCAGCGCGGGCCATGATCTTGCGGAATGCTGCTGGCTGGTCCTCCGGCGCATCGTCCGCCGTCAGGGCCAGCTTAAGGATCTGGGTCAGGTTCTGTTGCAGGACCCAGGCCTTTTGCAGGGCCTCCAGGGAGTCTTCGGCCACCAGGCCCGAAGCCCCCAGCGCACTCAGGGCTTCGGCGGTGTTTGCGCGCAGAGGTCCGCCCCGGGCGGCGTGGGCCAGTTGCAGGAACTGGGCTGCAAACTCGATATCCACCAGGCCCCCCGGACAGAGCTTGAGGTCCCAGGGCCCCTTGGGCGGCCTCTCCCGCGCCAGAAGATCCCGCATCTCCCGGGTATCTGCGGCCACTGTCCTGATCTTTCGGGCCTTGCGCAGGGCAGCTTCGATCGCCCGCTCCGCACGCCCCGAGAATTCTGCAGATGACGCCCACACCACCCGGGCGCGGGTCAGGGCCAGAAGCTCCCAGGTCTCGGCTTCCCCTTCGTAGTAATCCTCAAAGGCGGTCATGCTGACAGCGACCGGCCCCTTGGTCCCCGAGGGCCGAAGCTGCATGTCCACTTCGTAGAGCTCGCCTTCCGCGGTTGGTGTCGAGAGAGCGGCGATCAGCCTCTGGGTGAACCGTCCGTAGAAGACATCAGCCGTCCAGCCCTTGCCGGCGGATACGCCGTCTGGTCGTGTCGGAGCATAGACGGTCATCAGATCAAGATCTGACCCCGCGCTCATCTCCCTGGACCCACACTTGCCAAGGGCGACCACGGCCACGTCGCCCTCAAACCCTCCGCCCAGCCGTTCAGCCTCTGCAAGCGAGATGGGCGCCAGCCCCGAAATCAGGGCGTCGGCGAGGTCGGCGAAGGCCCTTCCGGCGGTCTCGGCGTCAGCAGTTGCACTCATGACCTGAACGCCGATGCGGAAGGCCTGCTCGCGATGGACCCGGCGCGCCATGTCCATGGCCTCTTCAAATCCCGTTGCCCGCGCCAGGCTGGCCCTGACCGCTTCGCGATCCTCATCGCCCCTGAAGGCGGCGAAGAAGTCACCGTCCAGCATGGCGTCCAGGGCGGCCGGCCGGCGCGCCAGGGTGCTGGCCAGGCGGGGCGCGAAGGCCATGACCTGAACCACCAATTCGAACAGTTTGGGATTGGCCAGGAACAGGGCCTGCAACTGCACGCCGGACGACAGCCGGCTGAAGAAGTCCGCAAACCGTTTGAAGGCGACATCGGCCGCTCCCGTAGCCTGGGCCGCATCCAGCAGGCGCGGCGCAAGGCGGGTGAACAGCTCGCGGCCGCGCTCGGTCCGGGTGGCGGCGATATTGCCGTGGTGCCAGCTGCGGATGGTCTGGGACACCAGGGCCGGATTGCCCATGCCGATCCTGGCCAGGGTCTTCAGGGTTTCGGGGTCATCGTCGACCCCGGTGAAGATCAGGCTGCCGAACCTGGATGACAGGGGCTCTTCGTCGGGGAACAGCTCCCCATAGCGGCTGTTCACGGTCTTCAGGGTCCGCTCGACAGAGGCGTCGAAACTGGCCAGACGTCCCTGCCCCATGAGGGCGGCGACCCGACGCCGCTCGGCGTCTGACTCCGGCAGCTTGTGCGTCTGCTCATCGGCCAGCATCTGGATGCGGTGCTCGATGGCGCGCAGGCGACCATAGCTCTGGCTCATGTCGGCGCAGGCGGCGGGAGTGATGTGTCCCGCCTGGGCCAGGGCTTCCAGGGCCTCCACCGTCCGGCGACTGCGCAGGGCCGGATTGCGACCGCCCAGGATCAGCTGCTGGGTCTGGACGTAGAACTCGATCTCACGGATCCCGCCGCGGCCCAGTTTTACGTCCATGCCCCGCGCGGTCAGGCGATCATCGACCTTGTGGACATGGATCTGCCGCTTGATGGCGTGGATGTCGGCAATGGCCTCGAAATCCAGGTTCTTGCGCCAGACGAAGGAGGTCAGCTCCTTGAGAAAGGCTTCGGCGCAGGTCGCATCACCCGCGCAGGCCCGGGCCTTGATAAAGGCAGCCCGCTCCCAGTTCTGGCCAACGCTTCCGTAGTATTCCAGCGCCGCGGGGACGGTGACCGCCAGGGGGGTGGAGCTGGGGTCAGGCCGAAGGCGCAGGTCGGTGCGGAATACGTACCCGTCGGCCGTTCGCTCCTGCATGATCTGGGACAGCCGGTTGGTCAGCCGGACCGCCACGGACTGTGCTTCCTCGCCTTCTGCAACGGGCATCAGGTCAGGCTCGAAGAACACCGAAATGTCGATGTCGCTGGAATAGTTCAGCTCAAAGGCCCCGTGCTTGCCCATGGCGATGCAGAACAGCCCCGGGACAGGGCCTTCCGCCCCCTCACCGAGCCGGGCCAGCCTTCCTGCTTCGAACTCAGCCATGGCCGCAAGCCTCACCGCTGCCTGGAGGGATGAGTCTGCGAAGCGGGTCATGGCGCCGGTCACCTGATCCAGCCCCCAGACCCCGCCAAGATCGCATATTGCGGTCAGCAGATGGGCTTCGGCCTTCAGGTTGCGAAGGGCCGCCATGCCACGGGCAAGGTCCATGACCGCAGCCTCTGCAGTCCGACGCAGAAGATCATCCAGACGGGCGTCGGGATCAGCCTGAAGCAGGGCCGCGAGCCGCGGCGGGTCCCGGCGGACCAGGCTGGAAAGGTAGGTGGAAGCTCCGAAGATCGGCGCCAGTGCGGGCCAGGCCGCTTCAATCACGCCGATATCGGCAAGGTCACGTGAGACCAGCAGGGCAAGGAGCCGCGCCGAGGCCTTGGGATCAGGGTCCGGCCCACAGGGCTGCAGCCTTTCCAGCAGGACCGCCATCAGGCCCTCGGCAGAACCAGGGCGACCCGAAGGCCCGGACCGATGTCACCGACCATGCCGGGCCCCTCCGCAAGCTCCAGGCGCCCATGGTGGGCCTCGGCGACAGCGGCGACCAGGGACAGGCCAAGACCGGCCCCGGGCTGGTTCCGGCTGTTCTCCAACCGGACGAAACGGTCCACCACCCGGCTGCGATCAGCCTCCGGGACGCCGGGGCCGGTGTCTGTGACCGAGAACTCGACCTCGCCGGAAGATCTCTGGCGCACCCGCAGCATGATGGCGCCGCCCGTAGGGGTGTATTTGACGGCGTTATCCAGAATATTGGCCAGGGCCTGGGCCAGAAACTCGTGATTGCCCCGCACCACCAGGTCCTGGGCAAGCTCGGCGCGGAACTCCAGCTCCACATCCTCGCAGACCGGCTCATAAAGCTCGGCCATATTGGCGGCCAGTTCTCCGGGATTGAGCAATTGTGGACTTGGCGCTTCGCCGGCGGCCTGCAGGCGGGCAATGGCCAGGACGGCGCCGAAGGTCTTCAGCACGCCGTCCGTGTCCTCCAGGGCCTGGGCCAGGGCCTGTTCGGCATTCCCCCGCCCGGCTTCCAGGTCGATATAGGCGGCCTCAAGACGGGCCCGCAGCCGGGTCACCGGAGACCGGAGGTCATGGGCGATGGCGTCGCCGGCATGCCTGTGGCCGGCCATGGACCGTTCCAGCCGGTCGAGCATGTCATTAATGCCCTCGGCCAGCTCGTCAAACTCATCGCGGGATCCCCGCACCCGGGCCCGGGCGCCAAAGTCGCCATTGCGGACGGAAGCCACCACATCGGTCAGGCTGGCCATGCTGCGCGACACATTGCGGCTGACCAGAACGCCGCCGGCCAGGCCCAGAACCACCACCAGGGCGCCCGCACCCCACAGGGCCCGGACGATCTTGCCCACATAGGCCTGGTCCTCCCCGATATCGGCGCCGACAAACAGGATCTCCCCCGAGGCGAGGCGTTCCTGAAAGCCACGGGCCGGATGTTTCACGGGCCGGTTCTCGGCGTCCAGATCACTGACGGAAAAGCTGGCCCAGGTCGGGGAGCCGTCAAATTTGTCCAGGGGGCTCTCGGCGATGGAGCCGGAAATCCTCTGCCCCTGGGGCGTCATCAAGAGATAGAGGAAGGGCCGCTCATTGGCCGCCCGTTCGATCAGGGACTGGTTGAGGCCATCCAGCCCGCCACGATTGTAGGCCCCAGCCAGGGAGGCCGCCTCGCGGGTGATCTCCTTGTCCGTCCGTCTCTGGGCCTCGCCAGCCGTAGCCACGTAGATATAGGCCAGAAAGGCGCTGGCCGCCGCCCCGAACAAGGCCAGGAACAGCAGGGTCAGGCGGAACGGGGTGGTTCGGAACAGGCGCGGCAGGCGCATGGGGACGCGCCTCCGCGATCAGGTTTCGAGGCGATATCCGGCGCCGCGGACGGTCTGCAGCATGGCGCGGTCAAAGCCCTTGTCGATCTTCGAGCGCAGCCTTGAAATGTGCACATCGATCACATTGGTCTGCGGATCGAAATGATACTCCCAGACCTTTTCCAGCAGCATGGTGCGGGTGACCGACTGCCCGGCATGGCGCATCATGAATTCGAGCAGCTGGAACTCCCGGGGCTGGAGATCGATCTCCTTGCCCTGGCGGTGCACCGACCGGCCGATCAGATCCATTTCAAGATCGCCTACCTTGAGCAGGGTCTGGACTGAACCGGTTTCCCGGCGGCGGGACAGGGCCTCGACCCGGGCGATCAGTTCGGCGAAGGCGTAGGGCTTGACCAGATAGTCATCGCCCCCGGCCTTCAAACCGGTGACCCGGTCATTGATTTCGCCCAGGGCCGAAAGGAACAGGACCGGTGTCTGGTCCCCATCGCGACGCAGGGTCTCAACAAGGGTGACGCCGTCCATCCTGGGCATCATGCGGTCGACGATCATCACGTCGAACTCGGCCTGTCGGGCGACGGCCAGGCCTTCCTCGCCGTCTGCCGCCCGACGGCACTCATGCCCGCCCTCGGTGAGGCCGCGGTCCATGGCTTCCGCCGCCTCTACGTCGTCTTCGACAATCAGAATGCGCATGCCGCCCCCCGGGGTTTGATCGATCTAGCCAGACACTTTGAGCGGCAGGAACAGGGTCCGGCCACCACGATAAATGCCCACCAGCACGCTCTGGCGACCAGCCTTCTTGGCCGCCTCGACGACGCTGTTGAAGTCCTCGGCGCTGGCGACCTCCCGGTCTCCGGCGCGAACCAGGATGTCATCTGGCCGCACGCCCTTCTGGGCGGCGTCGGAATTGGGATCGAGGCTGGAGATCACCAGGCCCTTCACGGCGCCGTCGACGCCCAACCGGCGACGGCCGGCGTCATCCAGGGGTGTGAGGGTCAGGCCGATAACGGTGGTCTTGGCGGCGGCGCTTCCGCCCTTGCCGGGGGCCGCATCGTCCTTCTGGTTGTCATTGGCGACCAGGTCCTTCTCGCTGGGCCGGACGCCGGACCGGATTTCGACCGTCCGCGCCTTGCCCATACGCAGGACGTCAAGACGCAGGACTTCGCCGGGGCTGGCCTTGGCCACTTCCCGGGTCAGCTCGGACGAGGTGCGGACCTTGGCCCCATTGACCGCCACCACCACATCGCCCGCCATCAGGCCGGCCTTCTGTGAAGGACCGCCCGGAACCAGGTCGGCGACGATGGCGCCCTTCTGACCGGCCAGGCCCTGGGCCTCCGCCATTTCAGGGGTGAAGTTCTGGATCGAGGCGCCGATATAGCCGCGGGTGATCTTGCCGCCGGCGATCAGCTTCTTGGTGATGTTGTCGGCGACGTCAGCCGGAATGGCGAAGCCAATGCCCACAGACCCGCCGGACGGCGAGAAGATGGCGGTGTTCACGCCGATGACCCGTCCATAGACGTCAAAGGTCGGACCGCCGGAATTGCCCCGGTTTATGGGGGCGTCGATCTGGATGTAGTCGACAAAGGTTTCGCCGATGTCGCGGCCATAGGCCGAGATAATACCGGCGGTCGCCGTTCCGCCCAGCCCGAAGGGGTTGCCGACGGTAATGACCCAGTCACCGACCCGGGGCTTGGCTGCGTTCTCGAAGTTCACGAAGGAGAAGCCCGTTCCCTTCACCTTGATGACCGCCAGATCCGTGCCTTCGTCGCGCCCGACCACCACGGCGTCGAGCTCGCGTTCGTCCTTGAGGACGACCTTGATCTCATCGGCGTTCTCAATGACGTGGTTGTTCGTGACGATGTAACCGTCGGCCGAAATGAAGAAGCCTGACCCGGCTGACTGCTGGGTCGGAGCCCGGGGCGTCGGCCTGCCCTTTACGGCTGGCGGCGCATCTTCATCGTCGCCCTCTGGGGCGCCGCGCGGCACGATGTCGAAGGGAAGTCCCGGGATCTGGCGCCGCAGGGAGCTGGGATCGACCTTGGAGGTCACATTGATCGACACGACCGCCGGGGAAACCTGCTCGAAGATGTCGGCGAAGGACAGGGGCGCGCCGGGCGGCGGGGCGAAGATCGGCGCCGTCGAGGCGCGGATCAGCCGGGCGTCTCCAGCCTGGGCGTTTGGCAATTGCACAGCCGCCCCCGCCATGGCGCCCGAAACAATGACGCCGCCAGCGAGGACGCCCAAAAGGTAACCGGTCTTCTTCGAAGTCATTGGTCTTTCAGTTCCCTGTGGGTCCGGGTGTTGAACCGGCCCGATCCCGACAAACTAGGTTCGATCGCAAAGAGCGCAACTGGTGGATCGAATTTGACATCGGCATGGACGCTCGCATCTGTGAGACGCCAATGTCAGACTAGATCCCGTAGGCTCAAGTTACGAATAGGTCACGCTTCAGAGCGGCATGGCGACCGTTCTGAGGCGCAATCATGTCATTGCGCCTGATCCTGCGACAATCGTGCAATTCTTTCAGCCTCTTCGGTCGTGAGTGCGGGCTCCACCGCAGGCCTGCGTAGGGTGAAAAGAAACAAGCCCAGACCCAGCAGCACCACCCCGGCCGGGGCGCCCCAAAGCACGGCGTTTCCCAGAGAAAAGGTCGGCTTGAGAAGCACGAACTCGCCGTATCGCGAGACGAGATAGGCCTTCACTTCGGCGTCCGTCCGACCCGCCTTTATTTCATCGCGGACCAGCTTTCGCAGATCCCCGGCCAGATCCGCCGTCGAATCGTCGATGGACTCGTTCTGGCAGACCAGACACCGCACCTCGCGGAACACCGCCCGGGCCCTGGCTTCCTGGGCAGGATCAGATAACCGCTCACGAGGGTCCGCCGCCGCCGCCAGGCTGAGGACGGCGGCAAGTATGACGATCACCCGCTTCATGCGGCTTCGCCCGAGCGTTTGCCGACACCCAGCCGGAGACGACGATCAGACAGGGACAGCAGCCCTCCCAGGGCCATGACGACAGGCCCCAGGAAAATCAGCAGGGCGAGGGGATTCCAGTAGGCCCGCACCAGCCAGACAGGGGCGCCAGGGCCCGTCCGACGCTCCCCGAGGACCACATAGAGGTGGCTCATGCCACGGGTGCAGATGGCGACCTCTGAGGTGGTCTGACCACCAGCCGGGTAGAAGCGCCGCTCCGGCATGGGCCGGCAGATTTCCACCCCGGACTTCCGCGCCGTGATGAGGCCCCGTTCGGCGTCGAAATTGGGACCATCAACAGCCACTATGCGATCCAGGGTCAGCTCATAGGCGCCAACCTGGATTCGACCGCCCTGGGGTAGGGTTTCGGCGGCCTCAATCCGCCAGCCGGTTTCAAAGCAGGCGCCGATGACAAAAATGCCAAGGCCCACATGGGCCAGGGTCATCCCCCAGCTGCCCCGCGGCAGACCGGTCAGGCGACGCCAGGTTTCGGCCGCCGAAACCTTCAGCAAACGGGTGCGCTCGGCCACTTCGACCAGAGCGCCGGCGATCAGCCAGCCGCCCAGGCCCAGGCCTGCGCTCGCCAGAGCCTTGTGCGGACTGACAAGGGCAAAGACCAGCAGGCCAAGACAGCCGGCTGCCACGGCGGCGACGATGAGCCGCTGATAGACCCCCCTGGCGTCACCCCGCTTCCAGGACAGCAGGGGCCCGGCTGGCAGGAGGATCATCAGCGCCACCATCAGGGGCGTGAAGGTCAGGTTGAAGAATGGTGGTCCGACTGAAATCGGTTCCCCGGTCGCCGCCTCCCGGATGAGCGGATAGAGCGTGCCCATCAGCACGGTCATGGTCGCCGCCGCCAACAGGATATTGTTCAGGACCAGGGCGCTCTCGCGGCTGATGGGGGCGAAGACACCCCCCGGCGCCAGAACCGGCGCCCGCCAGGCGAACAGGCTGAAGGCGGAGCCCGCCGTAACCGCCAGAATGCCCAGCAGCAGGGCGCCCCGGGTGGGATCGACGGCGAAGGCATGGACAGAGGTGAGCACGCCGGACCGCACGAGGAAGGCGCCGAGCATGGAAAAGGTGAAGGCCGCGATCGCCAGGAACACGGTCCATCCGGAAAGGGCGCCTCGCTTTTCCGTCACGATGGCCGAGTGCAGGAGGGCCGTGGCGATCAGCCAGGGCATGAAGGAGGCGTTCTCCACCGGATCCCAGAACCACCAGCCGCCCCAGCCCAGCTCGTAATAGGCCCAGAAGGCGCCCATCATGATGCCCATGGTCAGCATGCTCCAGGCCGCCAGGGTCCAGGGCCGCACCCAGCGCGCCCAGGCCGCATCAACCCGACCCTCGATCAGGGCGGCGACGGCGAAGGAGAAGACCACCGACATGCCAACATAGCCGGCATAGAGAAACGGCGGATGGACGGCCAGGGCCGGGTCCTGCAGCAGGGGATTGAGCGATCGGCCTTCGACGGGCGCCTGGTAAAGTCTCACAAAGGGATTTGAGGCCAGAACGGTATAGGCCAGAAAGACGCTGCCCAGGGCGCCCTGGGTCATCACGGTCAGGGCTTTCAGACCCTTGGGCAGATCGCGACCAAGGCCGGCAACAGCCGATCCGAATCCCGTCAAGGCCAGACACCACAGCAGCATGGAGCCTTCATGGCTGCCCCAGGTTCCGGCGATCTTGTAGATCAGCGGCTTTTCCGTGTGGGAGTTGGCGGCGACATTGGCGACGGAAAAGTCGGACGTGATGAAGGCGTGCATGAGGGCCGCAAAGGCCAGGGCCACCGCCAGGAAGGCCGCCAGGGCGGAGCCTTCTCCGGCCCCGGCCAGCAGGGCCGAACGTCGCCAGCGCCCCACTGCCGAAAAGCCAGCCTGGGCCAGGGACAGACACAGGGCGAGGACCAGGGCAAAGCTGCCGAATTCAACGATCATCTGGGCGAACCATAGGTCGGGGATTGGCCGTCGCCGCGCCATTCGCCCTGCTTCTTCAGGGCCGTGGTGAGCTCCTTGGGCATATAGCGCTCGTCATGTTTGGCCAGGACCTGCTTGGCCTCGAACACGCCGTCTGCGCGGAAGTGACCCGTAGCGACGATCCCCTGCCCCTCCCGGAAAAGGTCGGGCAGATCGCCCTGGAAGACGATGCGATCCGACATGGTCTGGTCGCTGACCACAAACTCCACCTGACCATCGCTGTGCTTGAGCACGCTGCCGGCCTTGACCAGTCCGCCAAGCTGCACTGAACGCCCGGGAGGTGGATTTGCCGCCTCGGCCTGGGAGGGCGTGTAGAAATAGGAAATCGAATCCGACAGGCCCCAGAGGGTCAGGCCAACCGCCATGACCAGCACGGGAGCCACGGCTGCGACTATGATCAACCGCCGACGTGCTTTCGGGGACTTGGGCAGCCAGCCGCTCACTTCATGGCCTCCGTTTTTGACGCAGCATCCAGCTGGGACATGATGTCAGCCCGGCCACGATAACGCGCCTGGGCCTGAGCCAGGGCCGCGTCGCGCGCCTTCACATCGCCGAGTACGGAATAGGACCTGACCAGGCGCACCCAGCCATCGGGATCGTCCGGATTGGCCTTCAGCTTGTCGGCCAGGCTGGCCACCATGGAGCGGATCATGCCCATCTGGTCGCCGCCCACGGCAGGCGCCTCAGGCGAAGGCGCAGGACGTGGAGCCAGGGCTTCCCGGATGGCTTGCTGGACATCCTGACGTCTGGGATCGCCCGAGGGCAGGTCTGCCTCAATGGCGCGGAGGGCGGCGACCGCGCCATCCCTGTCACCGGCCTGATCCCTGGCGCGGGCCAGGTGGAACCTGGCGACCATGGCCTTGGGGTCGCGCTTGATGGCCTCCTGGAAAGCGTTCTGCGCGGCCTCGGACTCCTGGCCATCGGCCTGGATCACGAGGACTTCACCCAGCATTTCCCAAAGATCCGCCCTTTGGGGCGCCAGGGTGATCGCCTTGCGCAGGGCCCGGGCGGCGCCCGACGGATTTTGCGACTGGGTTTCTGCAAGGGCCAGGTAACGGAGACCTTCAGGGTCAGGCCGCTGCGCCGTGACCTGGCGCAGGATCACAACCATTTCCGGCGCCGTCAGCTGGCCTGGATCGGTCGCCCGCCACTTTGCGATCCGCGCGAACATGGGCTGGTCCTGGAGGCTCGACGAACCGACCAGCAGATAGAGCGCCAGAGCTGACGCGCCGACCACAGCCACCACCCCGGCTACCCAGGGCCTTTCGGTGGTTGCAGAACTCCAGACTGCGGCCTGATGGTCAGCAGCGCCCAGTAGGCGCCGCCCGGCCTCGGCCTTGGCCGTCGCATGCTCATCCGGATCGAGAAGTCCGTTGTCCGCCAGGGCGTCCAGCTCGCCAAGCTGACGGCGATAGACATCCAGCGTCGGGTCGCCCGACCCGCCGTTTGACGCAGCGCCTGCTGCGCGGAGCAGAATAACTATGGCTGCGGCGGCGGAGAGTGCGCCCGCGGCCACCCAGAGGGTGATCATGCCCTGGGTTTAGCGGGTTTAGGCGTCGCGCGCGAGGGGGCGATCAGCCATATTTGGCATGATCCCGACGTTCATTGTCTGTGGCGGCGACAATGCGCCGACGCACGAGGTCAGCGCTGACAGAGTCCCTGACCAGTTCCAGGAATTCGGCCGCATAAGTCAGATGGGTCACGGCGAGATCGAAGTCTTCGACTTCATGATCGCGCATCAAAGCCAGACCGTCTTCCGCATAGCGGTCCAGCACCTCGGCGGCGGACTCGCAGATCTTGGTCCTGGCGGCGGCGAAGCCCCCAAGGTTCGCGCTGGCCCGGATCGCCTCCATGAAGGTGAGCAGGGTTCTGGCGTTGTTGATGTCTTCCGCCTTTGCCGGGACCGTCATGCGGGGCACCTTGCGGCTGGCATGGGCGCCCCGGACCGTATGGTAAGGCAGGGCCGCGCCGATCAGGGCCTCGGTCTTGCGCATGCGCGTCTCGACCGCCGCAGCGAGGGTCTGCTTCTGCTTCTGGACCCTGGCGCCCCAGCCGCTGTCGCGGGTGAATTCAATGCCGGCTTCAAGTTCGGAGATCTGACGCGCCACCAGCTTGACGAGGCCGGCAGCGTTCCTGGCTTCTTCCGGGGTCTTGGTGTGATCGAAACGGCCGATCTGCGCCAGATTCACGTCGATCAGGTCCATGACCCGGGTCGGGAAGGATGAGAGCTCGGAATCCCCGAGATAGCGCTGACTTGGCCGATCCATGACCAGGCTGATCAAACGGATGATCATCCAGGGTTCTTCCATGCTGGACGCCAGCATTTCAAACAGCAGGGGGCCATTGTCTTCGGAAATCGCCGTAGCGTCCCTGTAGGTCACCCGCAGGGCGGCGGCCCGTTCCTCGTTGGGACGTGCAACCCAGTCGGCCAGACGATAGGTCGCATCCCGAACCAGGGGCGCCAGGGCAAGACACCTGCAGAAGGTCTCGCCAAGTTTCGGATTGACCTCGTTGAGACTGCCCGCGGCAGCCACATAGGCATTGGAACTTCCATCCCGCAAACCTTCGAGCACGCGCCGCAGGAGGCCGTTCAGAGGGCCGGTCCGGGTTTCTGCGGTGGCCCCTTCCAGCAATCTCTCGACCATGGAGACCTGGTCCGGTGCTTCTTCCTTCAGCGCTTTCCAGATGAGCGGCAGGGCAGAGCGCGGAAAGACCAGGCGATCCTTGACCCTGGCCGGGTCGTCGAACATGCGGAGCACAGGTGAGAAGACCGTGTCGCGGAAACGCCTGTCCATCATCTCGTGGGACACCAGATTCCGGACTTCCGACAGGGCAGCATCATTGGCGCCCGCAAGGGCGGAGTGCAGGCCCCCGACCACGCTGTCTGGCGATGACGCCATCAGCATGCGTACGATCTCGATTTTGCGGTCAGACAGACCGGACATTCGATGCTCCAGGCGCAGTACTGCGTACTAACTGGGCATTGTTACACGACCGAGGGTTAAGGCTATCCAAAGATGAATTGCGGTTTTCCCTTACCCATCAATGGGTTTCAGGACTGAGCGCGCGGCAGCCTCAAGGTCACAAGCAGGCCGCCCAGGCGCGACTGGCCAAGGCTGAGACCGCCACCATATGAACGCGCCAATTCGTCAATGATATTGAGACCCAGACCGGATCCGGGTGCGGATTCATCCAGCCGGGCGCCCCGGGGCAGCACAGCCGACATCTGATCTTTCGTCAGCCCGGGACCATCGTCTTCAACGGTCAGGGTCATCTGCTCTTCAGAGTCGGCAATGCTCCGCACGCGAACCCTTGAATGTCCCCACTTGCAGGCGTTTTCCATGGCGTTCCCCGCCAGTTCCAGCAGGTCCTGTCGCTCGCCCAGAAAGAACAGGTCCTCATCGGCGTCCCAGTCGATCGCCATGGGCTTTGAGGCATGAATCCGTCCCAGGGTCCGTGAGAGCTCATCCAGGACCTCAGCGACGGAAGTCCGCTCGCCAAGTCCCTGGGTGCGGGCGGCGGCCCTGGCGCGGCGCAGGTGGTGATCGACCTGACGCCTCATGGCCTCGGCCTGCCGCGTGACCACGCCCGCCAGGTCGCCAGGCTGCTGCTCAGCCTCGGTCAGCATGACGGAGAGCGGAGTCTTCAGGGCGTGGGCCAGGTTGCCGACGTGGGTGCGCTGCCGCTCGACCACTTCCTGGTTGTGCGCCATCAGGGCGTTCAGTTCCGCGGCAAGTGGCGTCAGCTCTGTGGGGTAAGCGCCGACAATATGATCGGACTTGCCGCGCCGCACTTCTGCAATCTCCCGACGCAGGGCGAAGAGCGGATTGAGGCCCACGCGCACCTGGATGACGACAGCCGCCACCAGGCCCGCGCCCAGCAGGAGCAGGACAGCCGCCGTGGCGGTGGTGAAACTGCGGATATCCCGGTTGAGTCCCGTACGGTCCTCACCGGCCATGAAGATCAGGGGCGCGGCGCTCCCCGGAAGCTTAACCTGCGACGCCAGCGCCCTGACCGGTTCGGACATCGGCCCCCGCGTGTCATAGCTGACCGCCTGCCCCGGATTTGCCGCGAGACGCTGGACCAGATCCGGCGGGCCTTTCAGTTCGGAGTCCCAGAGGGACCTGGACCTGACCAGAATACGAAGACCCTTGTCGGGTGTCGGACGTGCGATCTGCCAGTATTTTCCGGAATAGGCCCTGAGGGCGCGCAGGTCCGTGAGCGCTGGCGCCGCGATCCCGCCATCAGCCCTGGGGGTGGATCCCGCCACCAGATTGTCGATCAGTTCCGCCAGACCCTGATCAAACCGCCTCAGGGCCGCCTGCTGGAACAGCAGGGCCATGACAAGGGCCGAGACCAACAGCACGGCAAGCGACCAGCCTGCCGCCAGAAAGATCAGGCGGCGGACAAGGGATGGCCGACGGAAGAGCTCGAACCTCACGCTTCGCCCGCGGCGTCCTTGAGTTCGCTGGCCGGCGCCGTCAGGCGATAGCCCAGGCCGCGCACTGTATCGATCCGGTCAGATCCGATCTTCTTGCGAACCCGGCCGATGAAGACTTCGATCGTATTGGAGTCCCGGTCGAAGTCCTGATCGTAGAGATGCTCGACCAGCTCGGTCCGGCTGATGACCCTGCCGTGGTGCATCATCAGATAGTGCAGCAGGCGATATTCCAGCGAAGTCAGTCGCAGGGGTTCGCCATTGACGCTGGCCCGGGCGGCCCGGGGATCAAGGCGCAGGCCGCCGACGGCAAGACTGGGTGCGGCATGGCCGGCCGACCGGCGCAGCAGGGCGCGAAGGCGGGCCAGAAGCTCTTCGGTATGGAAGGGCTTGGTCAGGTAATCGTCCGCTCCGGCGTCAAACCCGGCGACCTTTTCGCTCCAGGCGCCGCGGGCCGTCAGGATCAGGACAGGGGTCGATACATTGCCGCGGCGCCAGCGCTCCAGAACCGAGACACCGTCCACCCTGGGCAGGCCCAGGTCCAGGATCACGGCGTCATAGGGCTCGGTCTCGCCAAGGAACTGGGCTTCTTCGCCATCGGTGGCGTGATCGACAGCATAGCCTGCATCAGCAAGTGCGGCCTTGAGCTGCCGCGACAGGTCTTTGTCGTCTTCGACGAGGAGAATTCGCATGTCGGAGTCCCTAGCCGCCCTGACGGCCGATGATCTGGCCGGACTGGGCGTCGACGATGAAGATGATCACCCGGTTGTCCGGGGTCTGCCACTGAACGAAATAGGCGGCGCGACCGTTCACGTCGCCCAGGGTCGTGTTCAGCTGCCGCCCGGGCGTGCGGGCGGAGATCTGGGCGATGACGGCGGCCAGAGGCACATGGCGCCCGCCGCGGACGGCGTCCAGGGCGCGGTCCTGCTCGCCGGCGCCGAAGGATGGCCGGTCAAATCCGCGATAGCCCTGCGCTGTCGCCGGGACCGGGGTCACGGCGAGCAGCAGAACGGCAATGGCGAAAAGTCGCGTCATGCAATCTGTCCTAGGCCTCCGTGACTGAACCCAGCCTGAATGACTGATTTATTTCAGCCTAGTCCCATTCTGTCACTTTCCGCCTAACGCTTGCGGGGAGTGTAGGGCCTCTTGGTCCGCCATTTCTCGGCAAAGGCGATCAGTTCGTCGTCCGGGGTTTCCGGTAGGACCAGCACCAGCCGGGCGATCAGATCGCCCCGCTTTCCGTTGGGATCAGACAGCCCCTTGCCTTTGAGCCTCAGGGCCTGACCGGAATTTGCGCCCTTGGGAACTGTCATGGTCACGGCGCCGTCCGGCGTTGGCGCCTGGACCTTGCCCCCCAGTATGGCGTCCGGAACCGACACAGGCAGGTCCATGACCAGAACCTCGCCCTCGCGGCGATAGGTCGCGTGCGGGCGAATGATCAGTTCGATAATGGCGTCCCCCGGCCCCGCACGGCCAGGCGACCCCTGCCCCTTGAGGCGCAGGGACTGACCGTCTTCCGCGCCCCGGGGGATGGTCATGTCGATGGTGCGGCCATCGGAAAAGGATATGCGCTTCTTGCCGCCATGAATGGCGTCTTCCAGATCGATCTCGACCTTGGCCCGGACATCGGAGCCCTTGGGGGCGAAGCCGCCGCCGCCGCCGCCGCGTCCACGCCCCAGTATGTCGCCAAACAGGTCGCTCAGATCGACGCCGTCGAAGGCTGCGCCCCTCTGTCCGCCGCCGAAGGGCGAGCCCCCCGGCTGGCCGCCAAATCCCCGGAAGGATTCCCGGCCATCGGCGTCGATCTCGCCAGCGTCGAACTTCCGGCGCTTTTCCACATCGCCCAGGATGTCGAAGGCGGCGCTCACCTGCTTGAATTTTTCCTCAGCCGCCTTGTTCCCGGGATTGGTGTCGGGGTGGTGCTGTTTGGCGAGCTTGTGGAACGCCTTGCGGATCTCGGCGGCCGAGGCGCCGCGGGAAACGCCAAGCTCCAGATAGGGGTCACGCGCCAAGGAAGTGTTTCTCCGTCATCAGCCTGTCAGCTTCCACTTATGCAGTATAATCGGTGGCGCAAGGGCGAATGTTGCAAAAATACAACATTTCGGGTCAGCGACCGCGTTCTTCCAGCAGATCCGGCGCCAGGTGCTCCAGGGCGTCTTCCTCGCCATCCAGGTCGGCTTCACTGATGGTCTCGCCCCGAACAGAGACCCCCGCC
The DNA here is from genome assembly GCA_002256425.1 of Alphaproteobacteria bacterium PA2. NCBI lineage: Bacteria > Pseudomonadati > Pseudomonadota > Alphaproteobacteria > Alphaproteobacteria bacterium PA2. The sequence continues at coordinate 2,869,754 of NKIZ01000001.1, forward strand.
CGGTGGACGCTTTCGGGGTCACCGCTGATCAAGGGATGCCAGTCCGCCAGACCCCGCCCCTCATTTATCCTGCGATAGGCGCAGGACAGGGGCATCCAGGCCAGGGTCCGGACGTTCTGCGGGGTCAGCTTGATGCAATCGGGCACGTGAGCCTTGCGATTGGCATAATCGGAACAGTGGCAGGCTTCGGAATCAAACAGGCGGCAATGCACCCTCGCCGGAACGATTTCACCGGTATCTTCGTCCTCGAAGCGGATCAGACAGCAAAGCCCGCACCCATCGCACAGGCTTTCCCATTCCCGATCAGACATCTGATCTAGACGTTTTGTTTCCCAATAGGGTCGTATGGCCATCTCCTCTATGGTTTAGCGCAAATTCACCCTGTCCGTCCCGCCCTGCTTTTCGAATATGACTGAAGATCCCGATCAGCCCCCGAAACGATCGACGGATGCCTCGCAAGGCTCCGGCGAGGGCGCGGCTGATGGGCAGGTCGGACCAGCCGAAACCTATCGCGCCGACCTGCCAAAACCCGGCAGGCCCAGGCGGCCAAGGCCGCCCCCCCGCAAGCCAGGGGAACCCAGGCCCCGGCCCAGATGGGGCTGGAAGTTCTGGCTGATCTCCATTGTCCTTGGGGTCTTTCTGGCTGGCCTGTCAGCCCTGTTCAGCGGATATGCCTTCGTCCAGGAGCACTATCTCCAGGACGTGCCCGAGACGCCGGCCAAGGAGCAGCTGGATGTCATCAACCGTGCGCCTGCCATCAGATTTTTCGACAGATCGGGAACCCTGATCGCCTCGCGGGGACCAAAATACGGCGACCGCATGCGGCTGGGCCAACTGCCCGCCTATGTGCCGCAGGCCTTCATGGCGGCGGAAGACCGGCGGTTCTACCAGCATGGCGCCCTGGACTATGTCGGCATAGCCCGGGCTGTGGTGGTGAACTATCAGGCCGGCCGGATCGTGCAGGGCGGCTCGACCCTGACCCAGCAGCTGGCCAAGAGCCTGTTCCTGACGCCTGACCAGACCCTGAAGCGCAAGGTGCAGGAGGCTGTGGTCGCCCGACGCCTGGCCCGGATGCTGACCAAGGACGAGCTGCTGGAGCTCTACCTGAACCGCACCTATTTCGGGGCCAACACCTTCGGCATTGATGCGGCTTCAAGGACCTATTTCGGCAAGCCGGCCAGCAAGCTGACCCTGGCGGAGTCCGCCCTTCTGGCGGCCCTGCCAAAGGCGCCCACCCGCATGGCCCTGACCCACAACATGGCTGGCGCCCTGCAGCGCCAGAGGCTGATCCTGAACACCATGGTGGAAGAAGGCTGGATCACGCCACAGGAACAGGCCGCCGCCCTGGCAAATCCGCCAAAGCTGTCGGACCAGGAAGCCGCCATTGACGGGGTCATGGGCTATGCCCTGGACTACGCCACCAATGAAGTCCTGAAGCTGGCGCCCGCCAACAGCCCCGACCTGATGGTGCGCCTGACCATAGACACCTCCCTTCAGCAGGCCGGGTCTGAATCCCTGCGGCAGGTCATACGGGGAGATGGCGCAAAGGCCGGCGCGAGCCAGGGCGCCCTTCTGGCCCTTTCCCCCGAGGGGGCGATCCGCGTCATGGTCGGCGGGGTCGACTATAACCAGAGTGTCTTCAACCGGGCGGTCCAGGCCAGGCGCCAGCCCGGCTCAAGCTTCAAACCCATCATCTACGCCGCCGCGCTGGAAAAAGGGGTTTTGCCAACTGACACGGTGATCGACGGCCCCATCCGCTTTGGCGACTGGGCGCCCAGGAACTATGGCGGCGGCTATCGCGGCGCCGTCACCGTAGAGACCGCACTTGCCCAATCCATCAACACGGTGGCGGTGAAGCTGGCCCAGCAGGTTGGCGGCCCGGCCATAAGCCAGATCGCGGCGCGCTTCGGATTTACCGGCATTCCGGCCAATCCGGACCTTTCGGTCGCCCTTGGCGCTTATGAGGCGCCGCTGATCGAGATGGTTTCAGCCTTTCAGGTCTTCCAGAACCAGGGTCAGTCCCTCCGCCCCTATATTGTGGATGAGATCCAGACCAATTCGGGCGAACAGCTCTATCTGCACCAGACCGCATCACCCCTGCCCGTCTATGACATTGTCCATACCAGCATGATGGTTCGGATGATGGAGAAGGTGGTCACCAGCGGCACCGGAACCCGGGCCGCCTTCGGCCGGCCGGCAGCGGGCAAGACCGGCACCAGCCAGAACTGGCGCGACGCCTGGTTCGTCGGCTTCACCCCCGACTACGTCGCCGGGGTCTGGGTCGGCAATGACGACAATTCGCCCATGAACAAGGTCACGGGCGGCGTGGTTTCGGCCGAGATCTGGCGCCGTTTCATGATTACGGCCCACACGGACCTCCCGAGCCGGGATTTTGACTGGCTCATCGCCGACCCCACCCTTCCGCCCGAAGAGGTCGAGATTCCGGAGGTCGAACCCGAACCTGAAGTCCGTCACAGTGATCCGCGGGGCGCCTTCTACGACGACCTGTCCAGCGACTTCGGCTCGGCGCAGGGTGAGCAGCCGCGTCCCGAAGACCTACCCTATGACCAACCCTATGTGGATGAGCGGCCCCGTCCTTATGAGCCGCCGCCTGAACCCTATTGAGCGAATAGGGTTGGATGCCGCCGCCGGGCCGGGTATGTCGGGCGCCACATGAGACCTCCCATCCTCGCCCTCAAGGCCGTCCGCCTCGCCGACGGCCCGAAAATGCTGTTCGACGGCGTGGAGATCGGCCTCGAGAGCCGTGTTCGCGCCTGCCTGGTCGGGCGCAATGGCGCCGGCAAGACCACCCTGCTGAAGGTTCTGGCCGGAGAAATTGAGCCCGATGACGGCGAGCGGGTGGTGACGCCCGGCACCCGGGTGGCCTTTGTTCCCCAGGAACCGATCATCACAGGCGAGACGGTCCTCGACTACGCCACGGCGGGCGGCGCCCAGGACTATGAGGCCGAAGCCATGCTCGACCTCTTCGCCATTCCGCCATCAAGGTCTGCCCAGGGTCTGTCGGGCGGCGAGATCCGCCGGGTGGCCCTGGCCCGCGCCCTGGCCGAGGATCCGGACGTCCTGTTGCTGGACGAGCCGACCAACCACCTGGACATCCTGGCCATCGAGACCCTCGAAGCCGAGCTGACCAGGTCCAAGGCCGCCATCCTGATTGTCAGCCACGACCGCGCCTTCCTGGAGCGCACCACCGGTCGCTGTTTCTGGCTGGAACATCGCAAGGTCCGTGCACTGGACCGCGACTTCTCGGCCTTCGACGACTGGGTGGAAAAGATCCTCGCCGGTGAGGCCGAAGAGACCCGCCGCCTCGACAAGCAGCTGGAGCGCGAAGAGCATTGGCTGCAAAGGGGTGTCACTGGACGCCGGGCGCGAAATGAGGGCCGCCGACGCGCCCTGCTGGACCTGCGCAAGGTCCGCGCCGAGCGCCAGAAGGAAGTCCGCGGCGACATGAATATCGGCCTGGCCAGTTCAGGCCTGTCCGGCAAGCGGGTTGTCGAGGTCAAGGACCTGGCCAAGAGCTTCGGCGACCGCGTCCTGCTCAAGGGATTTTCCACCCGCATACTGCGCGGCGACCGGGTGGCGATTGTCGGCCCGAACGGCGCGGGCAAGACCACACTGGTCAAACTGCTGCTGGGGGATCTGACCCCGGATTCCGGGACGGTCCAGCTGGGGGCCAATCTCGACATCGCCTATATCGACCAGTCCCGTATCGCCCTGAAGCCGGACATGATGCTTCGCGATGTCCTGACCCCGCTGGGCGGCGATCAGGTCATGGTGCGTGGTCAGCCCCGGCATGTGAACGCCTACGCCAAGGACTTCTTGTTCACCGAGTCCCAAATCCGCCAGCCGGTGAAGAGCCTGTCGGGCGGTGAGCGCAACCGACTGCTGCTGGCCCGCGCCCTGGCGACGCCGGCCAATCTTCTGGTCCTGGACGAGCCCACCAACGACCTGGACATGGACACCCTCGACCTGCTCGAGGACGTCCTGGCCGATTATGAGGGCACCCTGCTGCTGGTCAGTCACGACCGGGACTTCATTGACCGGCTGGCCACCTCGACCATCGCCCTGAGCGGCCGGGGCGAAGTTGCGGAGACCCCCGGCGGCTGGCAGGATTTCCTGTCGCAGAACCCCGACTTCTTCAAGGCCAAGGGTCCCCGGTCCGAACCGACGCGGGCTCCGCCTCCCAAGGCGCCGCCGCCAAAGGCCGCCAAGCTGTCCTACAAGGACCAGAGGCGACTGCAGGAACTGGACGCCCTGCTGGCGGACCTGCCCAAGAAGATTGCTGATCTCGAAGTCCAGCTTGCCGCGCCAAACCTTTACACCGCCAAGCCGGACCGCTTCGCCGCCCTGACCCGCGATCTGGAAACTGCCCAGTCAGCCCTGGCCGCCGCAGAAGAGGAATGGCTGATGCGGGAAGAGCAGAAAGAGGCCCTTGAAAAAGGGGCCTAGAGGCCGTATCCGAGCGCCGAAAAGGCAGGAACCGCCAAATCAGTGAATTATTCAATAGACTGATTTTAATGAATTAATCGGATAATCCACCGGTTAGTCACAGGCTTTTCCACCGTATCCGGACGATCTGTCCACACCCCCCTCCAAACGACCTGTTGCGCAAAATCCGGATCGGCGTGAACCTCACCTTGTCGAGAGGGACAACGGCGCGGGCCAGACGGGAAACCGGAGGGAAAAGCGGGTTGGAGGCTCCCGGAACGGAAGGCGAAGGGGAAACCCGGAGCCGGAAACGACCGGAGGCACCGGGAAGACGGGGAAGCGCGGGGAAACCTGCGAAGACCTGACGATCGACCTTACGGCGCAGATCCCCCAACGGATCTGAGAGAGGGCGACGGCACGGGAAACCGTAGCGTCGCCCTCTTGCTATGTGGGACATGCCTCGACCTTGGCGATATTTCTCCAGGCCCATGCAAAACTGCTTCCCTCCCTTTGGGTTAGGGCACTAGAGATTCCTTCGACTCTGCGAGGGACTCCCCCATGACCTTCATACGCACCCTGACCCTTGCGGCCCTGACAGCCCTGGTCTGCGCCTGCTCGCCCGCCCAGAAGTCGGCGACGCCAGCAGCCCAGACCCAGATCCGCTTCGCCACAGACTGGCGGGCCCAGGCTGAACAGGGCGGCTTCTATCAGGCGGTTGCGACGGGCGAGTACTCCAGGCGAGGTCTGGATGTGCGGATCGTCCAGGGCGGCCCCGGGGTGAATGTCCCGCAGCTTCTGGCGGCCGGCGCCGTCGAGGCGGGCATGGGCTCGAACAGCTTCATCGCGCTGAACATGGCCAATGAGGGCGTTCCGGTCCGCGCCGTGGCGGCCATGATGCAGAAGGACCCCCAGGTCCTGATCGCCCACCCCGATCAGGGCATTGAAAAGATCGAGGACCTCAAGGGGCATCCGATCCTGCTGTCGGACGCCTCGGTCAGCGCCTTCTGGGTCTGGCTCAAGTCCAAGTACGGCTTTGCGGACAGCCAGGTCCGCAAATACACCTTCAATTCGGCGCCCTTCCTGGCCGACAAGTCCGTGGCCCAGCAGGGCTATCTGACCAGCGAGCCCTACACCCTGGAAAAGGAAGCCAGGCTCAAGGCCAAGGTCTTCCTTCTGGCCGATAATGGCTATCCCAGCTACGCCACCATGATCCTGTTCCCGCAGAGCCGGATCGACCAGAATCCGGAGGCGGTGAAGGCCTTTGTCGAGGCCTCGGCGGCGGGCTGGAAATCCTACCTCTATGGGGACGCCAAACCCGGCGACGCCCTGATCCTCAAGGACAATCCGGAAATGACCCAGGATATCCTGGACCAGGCCCGGGACAAGATGCGCACCTATGGCATTGTCGACGGCGGCGACGCCAAGGCGGGCGGAATCGGCGTCATGACCGACGCCCGCTGGGCAGAGTTTGCGAAGATGTCGGTGGAACAGGGCGTCTATCCCAGGACCCTCGATGTCTCGAAGGCCTATACGCTCCAGTTCATCGCGCCTCCGGCAAAATAGGCGCACGCGGACATGGCCCCCATTGTCGCCCTGGATCAGGTCGAGGTCGACTATCCCGGTCGGGGCCGGGCTCTCGGCCCGTTCAGCTTCACTGTCGCGCCCGGAGAGATCGTCGCCCTGGTAGGTCCCTCCGGCAGCGGCAAGTCCACCGCCCTGCGACTTCTGGCGGGCCTTGAGGGCCCCACCCGCGGCGTTCTGAGCCGCGACCTCGGGCGTGGCGAGACCAGCGTGGTCTTCCAGGCGCCGACCCTTGCCCCCTGGCTCAGCGCCCAGGCCAATGTCGCCCTGCCCCTCGAACTGTCAGGTGTTCCCAAGGCTGAGGCCTTCGCCCGCGCCGGGGCCGCCCTTGACCGGGTGGGCCTTGCAGGCGCCTGGGCGGCGCGCCCGGCCCAGCTTTCGGGCGGCATGGCCATGCGGGTTTCACTGGCCCGCGCCCTCGCCACAGGCCCGAAGCTGCTGCTGCTGGACGAGCCCTTTGCAGCCCTGGACGAAATCACCCGCCGGACCCTGGCTGATGATGTGCTGACCCTCTGGTCCCAGTCGCGTCCAGCGATCGTCTTCGTAACCCACAGTGTCGAGGAGGCCGCCTACATGGCCGCCCGCGTGGTGGTCCTTACCCGGGGCCCCGGCCGGATCGCCGGCGAAATCGCCATTCCCGGAGACCTGCCCCGGCCTGCCGCCTTCCGCGCCACCGCTGGCTTCAGGCAGGCGGCTGAAGACATTTCCGCCTGCCTGGCCAAGGGTTCGGAGGCGACCGCATGAACCGCCTCGCCAACGCCCTGGCCCCCCTGGTCCTGCTCGGCCTGTTGCTGGCCATCTGGGAAGTCTCCTGCCGCGTCCTGAACGTGCCGGCCTATTTCCTGCCGACCCCCTCCGCTGTCGCCCTGGCCATCGCCCAGGACGCGCCAAGCCTCATCGCGGCGGCCTGGAACACCCTCTCCGTGGCCCTTCTGGCCCTTGTTCTGGCCAGCCTTCTGGCCCAGGCGGTGGCGATCATCATCGCGCTGAATCCCCTCCTGGAACGGGCCGTCCGTCCCCTGGCTTCAGTGCTGCAGGTGACGCCTGTTGTCGCCATCGCGCCCCTTGTGCTGATCTGGGCGGGCATTGACCATCCCGAGAGGGCGGTGATCGCCCTGGCCGTTCTGGTGGCCTTCTTCCCCATCTTCTCCGGGGCTGTCACAGGTCTGCATGCCGCGGATCCGGATCTTGAGAGGCTGTTTGATCTCTACCAGGCCGGCCAGATCCAGAGGGTTTTGAGGCTGAGGCTCCCTTCAGCGGTCCCCTTCCTCCTGGAGGGTCACAAGGTCGGAGCGGGGCTGGCCATCATAGGCGCTGTGGTGGCCGAGTTCTCCGCTGGTTCAGGCGGCATTCGCGGTCTGGCCTGGCGAATTCTGGACGCGGGGAACAAGCTGCAGACCGCACGCATGCTGGCGGCCCTGGTCGTACTTGGATTGATGGGCGTAGTGCTGCACGCCGCCCTGGACCGCCTGGAAAAGTCCGGCCTCAAGTGGTGGCGGGGCCGTTAGGCGCCGGTTAAGCGATTATGCTTACTAAATCACAGCATGAAGCCTCATGCCCTTGTCCTTGCCCTGTCCGCCATATCGGCTGCTTCGGCCACGGCCCAGACCATGGGCGACCGATACGGCTATGATCGCAATGCCTATGTCCCGCCATCAGCCTATGGCGCACCCTATGCTTCCCAGCAGGCGCAGCCTGCTGTCGGACGCACCCTGAACTGGTCCAACAAGTCGGCCTATGGCGCTCCGGCGCCAGCCTATGACAACCGTTACCAGCAGCAGAACTACAGTCCGGTCCAGTCCATGCCTGGCCAGTACACCCCAGGACAGTACGCGCCTGAGCAGTACGCGGCTCCGGCCCGGGACTATGGACAGGCGCCCTACGCACAGCCTCAACCCCTCCCGACGCCCCAGAGGCAGGCCTACGCTCCCCAGTACGCCCAGCCAGAGCGTCAGGCGCCGCCGTCCTACAGCCAGTCTGAAGTCAGTGGGCCTTATCAGCCCCAGACGCCCTATTACGACCGGACTCCGCCATCCCAGGCGCCCCAGCGGCAGGCCATGGCGCCACAGTATTCACAACCCTATGAGCCACCGCCCCAGCAGGCGCCCCGCTATGGGCAGCCTCAAAGGCAGGTCCAGCCGACCTACATTCCGCAGCCTCAGTATTCCGAGCCTCAGTCGCCTCAGCGCCAGGCTTCTGCGCCTCAGTATGATCAGGCTCGACCGACCTACACCCAGCCGCCGCCCTACACTGAACCGCAGACGCCCCGGTTTGAGCCAACCACCTACATCCCGCCAAGCCGCGGCCCGACGACCTACATTCCCGTTGAGCGCCCTGCCATGATCCGCTCTGCGGCGCCCGAGCGGAATGGCGCGCAGATCGAGATGTCCTCAGAATTGTCTGGCGGTCCTCCCCAGCCTCTTCGTGCTGCGCCCGAACAGACGCAGGCGCGGCCCATGGCGGCCCAGGTGACCCGCATCCCTGCCGGGCGGCCCGCCGCCCAGCCCGCACCGCCCATGCAGGTGGCCCAGGCCCAACTGCCTGAGCAGAAGAGCCAGGTTCACTATTATTCCCTGCACAGAGCCTATGGCCTGACCCCGGACACCATTCCCGCTCCTGACCCCAACCAGAAAATGGTGTTGATCGGGCCCGGAGATTCCGGACAGGCGTCAAAGGACGGCTCCGGCAAGGATGATGACTCCGCCAGCGAAAAGCCCTTCTGAGCCCCATGGAATCGACCAGCAAACTTCAAGATCTGATCGCCCTCGCCGGGGAATCCTCCAGCGAACGCCGGCGTGAGCTGCTGCGCGGCGTCACCGATCTCTTCTTCACCAGCGAAGACGAGGCTGGCCCTGCCGCCCTGCCGCTTTTTGACGACGTCCTGAGCCAGCTGGCCGGTGAGATGGAAGTCGCCGTCCGGGCTGAGCTGGCCGAGCGCATGTCACGGGTTGAGGGCCCTCCCCATCGCCTGATCCGCAAACTGGCGTCTGATGAGTCACTGGAAGTGGCTGGGCCGGTTCTGCAGAACTCGCCCGCCCTGACCGAAACAGACCTCCTCGATGTGGCCCGGATTGCCGGCCAGGGTCACCTGCAGGCCATTTCCCGGCGGGCCGAGGTCTCCGAAGTCCTGTCCGATGTGATTGTCGCGCGAGGCGATGACACGACCCTGGGAACCCTGGTGTCCAATCCCGGCGCCCAGATGTCGCGGCAAGCCCAGGAGATCGTGGTCGATCGCGCCCTGGCCAATCCAGACCTTCACTCGGCTGTGGTCAGTCGCAAGACCTTGCCGCCTGACCTGCTGAACGAAATGTACTTCGTGGTCGAGGCGAACCTTCGCGCCAAGATCATGGAGCGGAACTCCTCCATGGATCCTGCGGCGCTGGATGCAGCCCTGGCCCGGGGGCGTGAAAAGGTGGCTACCCGCGACGGCGCCCTGCCGCCGGACTATGAAGGCGCAGACAAGGCCATCAAGGCCCTGCTCGCACGGGGCCCGATCGGTCCCTCTACCCTGGCTGGATTTCTCCGCAACCAGGAGACCACCAAGTTCCTCCTGGCCCTGGCGGCCTCGGCCAGCATCGACTTCGGGACCGCCCGCCGCATTCTGGAAAAGCGCGAGCTGGACGCCCTGTCGATCGTCTGCAAGGCGGCCGGTTTTGACCGCTCACTGTTCCTGACCTTCGCCATCCTGATCCTGGACAAGGAAGACAACGCCATGGGCAAGGCCCGTTCCTATGGCGAACTCTATGAAGCCCTGCCCAAGGAAACCGCCGAACGCACCATCCGCTTCTGGCGCATGCGCCGGCAGAACGGCGACGTCCTGGCCGCCTGATCAGGTCCTGGAAGGATTGGCCCTTGCCCGGGCTGAGTTGGACAGCCGCTCAAGGGCGTCGGAAGCTATGACGCTCAGCGACCGGAGTCCCTGCTCGGAGAAGACATCCAGAGCCGCAGACAGGGCCGTTGCGGCCGCAGCGCGTTCGCCCTTGTCCACCCCGGTAATGTCCATCCGGGCTTCATACAGGCGGGCGAGATTGACCTGCAGCAGGGCCCAGGCCGTGGGATTGCGGCCTGCGGCAAAGCCCAACAATTCCATGCGGAAGGCCGCCTCGGCGGCGTCCAGCACGGTCAGATCGCCTGACAGCTCGGCCGAGCGTGAGAGGCAGACCGCGCGGTTCGAGGTTGCAAAGGCCCCCAAGGCCAGGGCCGGCACGGTCTTGAAGACGGTGTTGGCGCGATCGTAGCAGGTAACGGCCTGCTCGAAGGCCTGCTCGCTCGCCGTCGCCTCTCCAAGGGCTTGCAGGGCCTGAGCCAGGGCGGTCTGGATCCGCGCCCAGTCCATGGGGCTCTGATCCTTCGAGAATTCCTTCAGCAGACCGGAGAGCAGGTTGACCCCGTCCAGCAGGCTTTCAGCCTGGCCGGTCATTTCCCCCAGGAGGACAAGAGCCTGGCCCTTCAGCGAGGTCGCCCGGGCGTGGGTGACCGGCTCGTACTCCGCCTGAAGGACATCCAGGGCCAACTCAGCTTCGGTAAGGGCGTCCTGGAGGAGACCCTGATCGACCAGTCGTGCGCCCCACCCCAGCAGGAGTTCAGTCCGCACCATCCGGGCTTCGACGGCCAGAACCCGGGCGGCGCGCACCCGACGGGTCTGGGCGTTCAGCTCTGCAATGGGCTGGACAAAGCGGGCCGCTGCAATCCGCGCAGATTGGGCATCCTTGGGCGCCGGCCGCGTCAGGGCGTCCACAGCCAGAAGTCCGATGTCGGACAGGGCGCGGGCCAGGCCGCCACGGGTGGCCTGCGCGGCCTCACGGAAGGCGATTTCGGCGGCGGCGTTCAGGCCTTCATCACCGTAGAGTTCTGCACCGAGCATGGCGCAATAGGCCTGCTCGCAGCGGGCGCGGGCCCAGCCATCAGGCCGGCGACGACGATCGAAGAGTTCCGCAGCGCCTTCGGCAGTGGCGGCGGCCTTGCGCAGGGCGACGGCGTCGCCACTGCGACGGGCGACTTCGCGCCAGGCGATGGCGGCTTCAAGTTTCCGCTGGGCGCGGTCCTTGGCGCTGATACGGCCAGCTGCCACATCGCAGGAGCGGGCTTCATTGTGGAGCAGGCGCAGGTCCAGCAGTTCGAGCAGGGACTGATCACCGCCCGTCAGGCCGTCACGGTGGGCACTGAAGGTGTCCACACCAAAGAAACGCCGAAGCTCGCGACCAAACTCAAACATCATCATCCACTCCGATGGCCCGGCCAGCGTCTCATCTCGGGACGCTGTCGACGGGTTCAGACTGGAACTAGCAAAGCGCCTGCCGAGACGCTTAACAAGTGGTTAACTGCTTGATTATGGTTAACGAATTACGAATTTTCGGATTCAGCCGAAAATCGATGCCTGATCCTCCGGGTTCAGTATGCGCCAGCCGCCGGGCTCCAGGTCGTCCGGCAGGAACAGTCCGCCGATCCGGTCCCGATGCAGGCCGACCACATGGTTCCCCACCGCCGCAAACATGCGGCGGACCTGGTGATAGCGCCCCTCGGTGATGATCAGGTCTGCGGATTTCCCGGCGGTCGGAACCAGCTGGGCCGGGGCCAGGGGATCAGCCTCCCCCTCCAGCATCAGGGTCCCGGACGCGAACAGGGCGGCTTCCTCACCGCTGAGCGGGCGATCCAGCTCGGCGCGGTAGCGTTTGGCCACATGACTGCGTGGCGAGATGACCCTGTGCAGGAATGGACCATCATCGGTGATCAGCAGCAGACCGGAGGTGTCCTTGTCCAGGCGGCCGACGGTCGAAAGACCCGGCATGCGCGCCCGCCAGCGGTGGGGCAGCAATTCATAGACGCTGCGCCCGGGCTCCTTGTGCGAGCACACCACCCCGAGCGGCTTGTTCATGATCAGGGTCAGGGGGGCGGGCGGATCGACCGGCGCGCCATTGATGGTCATCTGGTTTGGCAGGTCGGCCGTCACCGGGACCTTGGCGCCTGAATCGGTCAAGGGCCTGCCGTCGAAAACGATCCTTCCAGCCTTGACCAGGGCCGCCACTTCCCTTCGCGATCCATAGCCGAGGTTGGCCAGAAGCCGGTCAAGCCGCGCCATGGGCGGACGGCTCATGCCTGGGCCTCATAGATTTTGTAGCCGCCGTCCTCGGCCCGGAGGTCCACCCGCCGGAAGGTTTCCTGGAGAACGGCTTCATAGGGCAGGTGACGGTTGGCCGTCAGCCAGCAGACCCCGCCCTTGCGCAGCATGCCCGCCGCCGCACGGATGAAGGCCTGGCCCAGGGCCCGGTCTTCCTGACCGCCGTCATGGAAGGGCGGATTCATGACCACGAAATCCAGCCCTGTCAGTTGCCCCTCCAGCTGCCGCACATCGCCCCAGACCACCTTGACCCGGGGGTCGTCCAGATTGTGCTCTGCGGCCCGGACGGCCCGGCGGTCCAGCTCGACAAGGGTCAGTTCGGAAACCCCCTCCCCGGCCAGAACCTTGAGGGCCAGGAGGCCAATGCCGGCGCCGAGGTCCGCACCCCGGCCCTTCAGATCGGGCAGGGTCTTCAGCAGGAGTTCGGTTCCCCGGTCCAGCCGGTCCCAGCTGAACACGCCCGGCTGGGTCCAGAGACCTGTATCGTCCAGTCGCCTGGGGGCGCCGGCTGCAAGTGCGGCGTCGAGACCGATCAGGGTCTCGGGTCGCTCCACCTGACAGAAGCGGTGATGACGCCTGGCGTCCTCGAAAACCTCACAGCCGAAGGCTTCCAGAGCCTTGCGCAGGCGCGAGCCGCCCTTGTCCTTGGGCGCAAAGACGGTGAGCTCGCCGCCAGCCTTCACGGCCCTCAGCGCCTGGGCGATCACATAGGCCCGCTCCTGGGTGCCGGGCGGCGCCAGGATCAATGCGGACCCGGCCTCCCCGGCTTCGAGGTCGGCAAGATCGGCAGATCCCGGAACCAGGGGAGAGACCTGCTCGGCCCCTGGCGGTATCTCGATCAGGCCCGGCGCTGGCCGGCCATAGAGCAATATGCGCCCCACGCGGTCTAACCCCGTTCCCGGGTGCGCTGGAATCCAAGGTCGGGAAAGCGCTCTGTCACATAGCCCAGTTCCCAGGCGGACTTGGCCAGGAAGACCGGCTGCTCATCAATATCGGTGGCCATGGCGGTCTTGTGCTTGTCGATGAAGTCCTTGATCTCCGCATCCTTGCCGGTCAGCCAGCGGGCCTCGGCGAAGGGGCTGGGCTCGAACATGACCTCCAGCTGGTATTCGTTGGCCAGACGGTCGGCCATGACCTCGAACTGCAGCTGCCCCACGGCGCCGACGATGAAGTCTGCGCCAAACTGCGGGCGGAACAGCTGGGTGACGCCCTCCTCCGCCAGACCTTCCAGCGCCTTTTTCAGGTGCTTGGCCTTGAGGGGATCCTTGACCCGCACGCGCTGCAGGATTTCAGGGGCGAAGTTCGGCAGGCCGGCGAACCGCAGCAGGCCGGTCTCCGACAGGCTGTCGCCCACCCGAAGCACCCCGTGGTTTGGAATGCCGATGACATCGCCGGCAAAGGCCTCCTCGGCCAGTTCCCGGTCCGAGGCGAAGAACATGATGGGGGCATTGACCGACAGCTGGCGGCCGGTGTTCTGGACCTTCAGCTTCATGCCCCTCTGGAACCGTCCGGAGCACAGACGCAGGAAGGCGATCCGGTCCCGGTGGTTGGGATCCATATTGGCCTGGACCTTGAAGACAAACCCGGTGACTTCGGGATCGCCAGGAACAATGTGGGTTTCCACAGCGGACTTGGTCGCGGCCACCGACTTGGGCGCAGGGGCATAGGCGCCGAGGCCCGCCAGCAACTGATCAATACCGAAATGGCGCAGGGCCGATCCGAAGAAGACCGGGGTCATGTGCCCTTCCAGGAATGACTGGGGATCGAAGGGCTTGGAGGCTTCCTGGATAAGCATCGCGCCTTCCTCCAGTTCGGCCTGCTCGTCCGGATCCAGATAGCTGACCACTGCATTGCCACCGAAGGCCACGGGCTGGGGGTGGCCCTCATCCTTGTTGTCGGCGGTGCGCTTGGCGAAGGGCAGGAACTGCTGGGTCCGCAGGTCCAGCATGCCCTTGAACCGCCCGCCCGAGCCGGCCGGCCAGAACAGGGGCGCGGGATCCAGGGCCAGCTTGGACGAGATTTCATCCAGCAGCTCGATGGGGTCCTGGGCTTCCCGGTCCATCTTGTTGATGAAGGTGACGATGGGAATGTCGCGCAGGCGGCAGACTTCGAACAACTTGAGGGTCTGCGGCTCGATGCCCTTGGCGGCGTCCAGCACCATGACTGCGGCGTCGGCGGCGGTCAGGGTGCGATAGGTGTCTTCCGAGAAGTCCTCGTGACCTGGCGTGTCCAGCAGGTTGAACATCAGACCTTCGTGGTCGAAGGTCATGACGCTGGCCGAAACGGAAATCCCCCGTTCGCGCTCGATCTTCATCCAGTCGGAACGGGTGCGGCGGTTCTCGCCCCGGGCCCGCACCTGACCGGCGGCGCGGATGGCGCCCCCTGCCAGCAGCAGGTTTTCGGTCAGGGTGGTCTTGCCGGCGTCCGGGTGGGAAATGATCGCGAAGGTGCGGCGGCGGGCCGCTTCGACGGAGGGTGACTGGCTCATGGACAGGCAGGTAGCGCGACCCGGCCTGTCAGGCAAACCGCGACGCGCATTTCGCCTGTTCTGCGGATCGGCCGATCAGGCCGCCAATCGACCCCAGACCAGCCGGTCCACCCAGATTGAATCCAGGCCATCGCCCTTCTGACGGGACACCAGATTGGCCATGACCTCGAAGGCCAGGTTGCAATAGCGGAACCCGACCTCTTCCGGCTTGCAGCCTTGACGGGGCGGTGTGAACTGGATGGCGTTGATGCCCGGAGCCTTGACGATGATAAGATAGGCCAGGCGTTGGGCGCGCTGGGGGTGGGTGATCTGCAGGTTCGGGTACTGGGAAAACAGCTCCCGTCCCAGATGCATCACCTCATCGAAACTCAGGCCCCGAAAACGGTGGCCCTGCAGTTCAGGAACATGCTCGGACGGTTCAATCTCGAGCACCGTATTGTTCATCAGGAAAAACATGAGCGGTATGCGTGACTGCCGGTGGATGTGAGGGGCCACCCTAGGTCGACACGCTTTCCGACCCCTTTTTGAATATGGGGAATTTTGCCTTAATCGCGCTCGACAGGCTCGGTCAGGAAGTGCCGGCCGTCGCGATCATCGATCTCGACCACCCAGATATCCGGATCCACCCGGACGGCCCGGGCGAAATAGGCGTCCAGGTCCACTTCCTGCTCCGACAGGTTTGGCCGCATCCAGACCTTTTCACCGTCACCGCGGGTGGCCTCGGCATAGAGCCGCGCGGTTCCCTGCCCGCGATTCAGCACCTTGATGAGCACACTGCCGGCCCTGGCGTCGCCCTTGCGGACCACCACGCCGAAGGCCCCGCCCAGCTCCGCCCGGCGGATCAGGGCGGCCACCCAAATGTCGGACGAAAACATCATGACGCTACAGGCCTCGATAACGGAACAGAAAGGCGGCGAACCTAGAGTGGCGGTCCGGAAAACCGACCATACAAGAAAAATACGCGCCCATGACGAGTCCGCACAGAACCGTGCGTCGCCCGGCTGATCGATGGATGGGACTGATCCTTGGCACAGGCCTTCTGGCCAGCCCGGGACAGGCCGCCGCAGGCAGCCTCGACCTCTTTTACGAACGCG
The DNA here is from genome assembly GCA_002256425.1 of Alphaproteobacteria bacterium PA2. Classification (NCBI taxonomy): domain Bacteria; kingdom Pseudomonadati; phylum Pseudomonadota; class Alphaproteobacteria; species Alphaproteobacteria bacterium PA2. The sequence continues at coordinate 2,885,481 of NKIZ01000001.1, forward strand.
CGATCATGTCTGTGGCAGGCGACAGATGCGGCCTCTTTGAGCCCGCAGTCGGATCAGCCCTCAATGTCGCCATGTACCAGGCGCGGGGGGCCGCCCTCAGGGCCGGAACCGACGCCACGGTCGTACGCAATCTGACTCAGAAGGCGGTGAACAAGGCCTATTCCGTACCCTGCAACTCTCCGGATCTGGAAAAAGCAGCTGGACGGGTGCGCATGGCCTTCGACAGCTACACCAAGATGCTGAAGATGGACTATCCCGGAGACATCGTCGGCTGGAAGGCTGACCGGGGTTCCAGCAATCTGGCCTTCCGCTGGCGCCTGACCCAGGATGTGACACAGGGCGGTGACCGGCTCCTGTTCGGCTTCGCCGGAAGATCAGGGGCCAACGCCCTGCTTGCCCTGGCCCATTTCAGGAATGAGCGCGCCCCCTACTCCGCCCGGCTGGTCATGCGTGATGAGCGACTGACCTCCGGGCCCTATCTGGACGCCCGGGGCGGCCCTCAGCGCAGTATCCCCCTGGATCGCCGCTTCGCCGCCAACGGCGCCCAGATCAGCTTCACGGCCGAGGCCCGCAGCTCGGCAGGGTCGGACCTGTTGCCCAAGGGCATGACGTCAGGCTGGGCTTTCCGGTTCCCCGCTGAGGCGGCCCGGGCCCTGGCGGCCCTGGATCCCCGCGAAGCCGTGGCGATCGATTTCATCTTCCCAGATGACTCCACCCGTCGACTCTATCTTGAGGTCGGAGACTATGCTGCCGGCCGCGCCTTCCTGCAGTCCGCGGGACGGCCTGCCGACTAGGCCCGGACAGGTCCGCGGGCCAGGACCGGCATGCGGACCGTGACCGTCGTCCCCTCGCCCAGCTGGCTTTCCATCAGCATTTCGCCGCCGTGCAACTGGGCGAAGGCCTTGACCAGGGACAGGCCAAGACCGGTTCCGCCAACCTTGTGGTCGCTGTCGCCCACCTGGGCATAGGGCCGCCCGAGCTTCTGCAGGTCGTCCGCGCTGATCCCGGCGCCTGTGTCGGCCACAATCAGTTCCAGATTCTGCCGGTCCTCGCGCAGGGTCACGGTGATCACCCCGCCCTTCGGCGTGAACTTCAGGGCGTTGGACAGCAGGTTCAGGGCGATCTGCTTGAGGGCGCGACGATCCGCCGACACCTCAAGGGGTTCCCGGGGCAGAAGCCCGCGCAGGGCGACCTCAGCCCGGTCAGCCTGGCCGCGCATCAGGCGCAGGACGGCGTTCACGGCCTCGCGGGCGTCGAAGTCTTCCAGATTGAGCTCGTACCGCTCGGCCTCGATCTTGGACATGTCGAGGACATCGTTGATCAGCTCGAGCAGGTGCGCCCCGGACTCGTGGATCATCTCGGGATAATCGCCATAGCGATCGGGGATGGGGCCAAACAGCCTTTGGCGCATGATGTCGGCAAAGCCCATTATGGCGTTCAGGGGCGTGCGCAGCTCGTGGCTCATATTGGCCAGGAACCGGGACTTGCCGGCGTTCTGCGATTCAGCGGTATCCCGGGCTTCCACCAGGGCCAGTTCCCGGGCCAGCTGTGGCCGCAGGTCCTGGATGGACCCGATCAGACGGGCATGGCCGATCCGCCGGAGACGCAGCTCCGCCCAGGCCGTTTCACCGTCGTTGGGGGCGAACCTCACGATGGCGGACCCATCGGTATGGGCAGTGTTGAGGGCTTCCTCGAAGGCGACGCCATAGCCAGGGCCTGCAAGACCACTCAGCCGGCTGTCCGGCCTCGCCAGGGCGGCAAGCTCGGCTGATCCCCTGCCCCAGCTGCGGTGAATCCGGCCGTCGGCGTCAAGGTCCAGCAGGAGGTCAGGCTGGGCCTGAAGGATCTCCCGGAGTTCCGTCTCGGCGAACTGGGCGCGGCGGGCGTCCACGGCGACCTGTCTGTGGAGCAGGACAAGGGCTGATCCGATGCCCATGGTCAGGGTCACAAGGGCGATGGCGCCGAGGGCCGCCGCAAGGGCCGGGTCCGGCGGCTGAGGCAGGGGCAAGGTAAACAACCAGGCGATGGAAACCCCGAGGCTCGCCAGGGTCACCGCCGTCGCAAAGGCCAGATGCCGGGGACGGCCCATGGCCGCGGCGCCCGCCAGGGGCGCCAGGTGCATCAGGCTGAGAGGGCCGCCAATGCCGCCCGTCAGCAGGGTCGCCAGCAGGCCGCACGCTCCCCAGAGGGTCAGCAGGATCTCATCAGCAATCTTCAGGGACGTCCGCGCAAGGACAAGTCCGGCCCCGGCCGGCAAGCCGACGAAGCAGAGGGCCAGCAGAACCCGCCCTGTGGTCAGGAACGGCGACATCAACAGCAGGCTTGCGCCCAGGGCCAGGGCAGCCAACCAGCAGGCATGCCACCAGTCCAGGTTGGACGGTGCATCCTCTACGCGGTCAATCTGGCCTTGTTGCGGTTCCACGAACGGGGGGCTTCTTCGTCATTTTCACCCGCCTCTCAGGTGGGCGAGGGACCCTACGCCCGCAATGGGGCCGGCGCGAGCATGCTCGCCCAATGGGTGATGTTGACCGATCAACTCGCCTGCGCTTGCCACGGCGATCGCCGCCGCCTAAGTCGCCTGACCATGACCGGCATCGACCAAGACCTTTCCGATCTCGCAGACGAATTCGAACTCCTGGGCGACTGGGAGGAACGCTATCGCTATGTGATCGAACTCGGCCGTGACCTGGCGCCCATGACAGACGCCGAGCGGAGTGAAGCCAACAAGGTCCGGGGTTGCGCCAGTCAGGTCTGGCTGGTGACCGAGCCGCAGGCCGATGGCGCCGTCAATCTTCGCGGCGACTCTGACGCCCATATCGTGCGGGGCCTGATCGCCGTCCTGCTCCGGCTGCTGTCGGGCAGGCCCGCTACGGAGATTCTGGCCTTTGACGCCCAGGCGGCCTTCGGGCGGTTGGGCCTGGCCAGCCATCTGTCGGCGCAGAGGTCCAATGGTCTGGCTTCCATGGTCGAGCGCATCCGCCGCGACGCCGCCGCCCTTTCGCAGCCCAAGGTCTAGGCCGCGCGAATTCCCGTGTGATGCTGGGTTTCGGGCTTCATGCCGATGACGGCGTCAAAGCCCAGGATCATGTCGACATCGACCCCGTTGGTGGCCAGGGGCAGCCTGAGCCAGAGAATGGAGATATGGGCGGCGGAACGCCAGGCCATGCTGTGCACACCCACAGCCGGGCGCCGATCATGAACGATCTTCGTCAGCTCGGTTTCCCAGTATTCGGCTTCCGGTGCGGTATAGACATCGCGCAGGGTCCGGCCGGTGATTTCCTGACCATAGACGCTGTACAGCCCCGTCCCCGCCAAGCGCAGACGGAATTCGAGCGGGTCTGATTTCACGTCGATCAAACTCAATGTCGGCAGAAGAGCCTTCAGGTCCTCAGGCCGTATATCGGAACGGCCGGGCAGCTTGGGCCCACGTTTGAGTCCCGCCCAATAGGCGAATAACTCCTGGTGCGCTCTAGCTGCCGCCGCAGAAGCCCCGATCTGCGTCGCCATAATAAGATTCCTTAACAACCCCTTGGAATCACAACGAATCGCTTATCGCCTGATCCGCGAATCGGCGGCAAGGCGAAATGTGTTAACGGACTCATTTTTCCCGGAGGCCGGACGCAGAAAAGCAAAACGCCCGCCGGTGAAAACCGACGGGCGTCCTGAATTCGCTGACGAATTTTGGAAGCTTACTTACCGCGCTTGCGGGGCGCCTGACGGCCGCCCTGACCCAGGCCCATCTGCTTGGCCAGGTCCGAACGCGCCTTGGCGTAGTTCGGGGCGACCATGGGGTAATCCTTGGGCAGGTTCCACTTCGCCCGATAGTCTTCCGGGCTCATATTGTACTTGGTGCGCAGGTGCCGTTTGAGGGACTTGAACTTGCGGCCGTCTTCCAGGCAGACCAGATGGTCCGGGGTGATGGAGCGGCGAACCGGCACTGCAGGTTCCTTCGGCGCAGCTTCAGGAACTTCGGCGACGCCGGTAATTCCCGACAGGGCGCGATGGACGCTCTGAATCAATCCCGGCAATTCCGCAGCGGAAACCGAATTGTTGCCGACATAGGCCGACACAATGTCTGCCGTCATTTCAATAACTTCTGATTTCTCGTCCATTACACAGGTTCCGTGAATAAGATCGTGATCATGACATTTGACTGATTCACAACATCAGTTGGGAAGGGCTCTTATACCTGGGTCTTGAGCCGCACAAGCAAAGATCAGAAAACAGGATGAATTCGACACCTCCAGTACTTTGTTTCCAAATCGAAACCGAATACCGATGTGATGTCCTCGGGAAGTGTGCGTGAAAATACCGTATGCCAGAAGTTGCAGGGATTGCATTGCTCCCCCCGCCTGAACGCCTCGATTGGGGTCCCGGAGCCTAGCTTGACTGGCCGAATTCGTGGCGCAGGGCCAGAAGGGCCGACTTCTGCGCCACTGAGTATTCATCTGACTCGAAGTCTTCACCATCCCGGATGGCGCGGATCAGGGCCGGCGTCAGGGCTGAAGACAATGACCAGTTCCAATACTTCAGGACGGTCTGCGCCCGGTCGACGGCGATCATGTCATAGACGGTCTGCACATAGGCGAACTGCGGGTCGGGACTGCCGTCGGGCGCCGTTTCGGGCCTGCGCAGTCCCCGCCAGAGCGCGCGCAGGGCGGCCTTGGGCAGACCCGTCGACTTGCAGAGTATGGCCAGGGGTTCTCCGCCGGGATCGGTGAAGATCTTGGCGCCCGTCATGGGCTTCAGGCCCGACAGGTATGAAATCTCTTCGGCGACTTCCCGGGTCAGGCCATACTGGGCCTCGGTGACAGCCGCCTCCAGGCTGTCATAGGGACTCTTCTCGATGGCCGCCCGGTTCCGCTGGCGACGCTCGATGAATTGCAGGGCCTTGCGGGTCAGGGGATCCTGCCAGCCCTCGGCCGCAGCGATGGGGAAGACGTCGCCGGCGGCCTCCTGGAGGACCTCCCGGGACACAGCGAAGCGCTGGAGGATCGTCCGGCGGACATCCCGGCTGGCCCACCAGAACAGCACATAGGCGTGGGAGGGCCGCAGTTCAGGGCGACGCAGCAGGGCGTCGGCCAGATTTCCCTCGCCCCGGGTGACGCCGACAATGGTCTCGACCGCAGAACTCGACAGCCGCGCCAGGTCATTGCGCAGCAGGCCCTCGATGACGACGGACTCCTCGAATTCCACCAGGACATCGGCAAGAACTTCGCTGACCCCCCGACGCAGGGCGATCAGTCGTCTGTGCTCGGCGTCGGTATTGCGGGCGCAGTCGATCAGATCGGAGTCGCACAGGGAGGCGCAGTCGACCAGAAGCACTTCGGCCACATCCAGCTGGTCGCGCAGCAGGACACGAACCAGACTGGCCGGAATCTCCGTCAGTCCCGACAGGCGCCGCGCCACCCGACGACGTTCGTCCGGCTGGGCTTCCCGCAGCATGTCCACCAGCAGGTCGGCCGTCACCGACCGCTCGAAGGCGTTGACCCGCGAACCCGGCAGGCTGACCACGTCGGCCAGACGCTTGAGCAAGGCCACACGCGACTTGAACGCCGCGGGCTGCGGCATTTCTCGCTCGAGGGCTTCGTTCAGGGAGGCTTGGCTCATGACTCCCGAAAGAACCACAACGCAGTTAACGAACCTTGTGCGGTGTGGCTTAACTTGCCTGCCTGGTCCCCTGTGGGAACGCCTCTAGCGGAATTCAGGCGCCTTCCAGTGATCCCAGATGTCGGGCAGGTCGGTGGAGACCTTGTCCGGATAGACCGCCGGCCGCTTCTCGAGGAAGGACATGACCCCTTCCTTGGCGTCGGCCATCTTGCCCCGGGCCTGGATGCCGCGGCTGTCGGCCATGTGGGCCTCGATGGGATGGCTGGCGCCGGCCATGCGCCAGATCAGCTGGCGGGTCAGGGCGATGGAGACCGGAGCGGTGTTGTCGGCAATCTCCCGGGCCAGGGTCATGGCGGCGGGCAGCAGGTCCTCTGGCGCATGGAGCGAGCGGACCAGGCCCTTGTCGAAGGCTTCCTGGGCCGGGAAGACGCGACCGGTATAGCACCACTCAAGGGCCGTCTGGACGCCCACCAGCTTGGGCAGGAAATAGGACGAAGCCGCTTCGGGGTTCAGGCCCCGACGGGCGAAGACCAGGCCGAACCGGGCTTCGGTGGAGGCCAGCCGGATATCCATGGCCAGCTGCATGGTCACGCCCACGCCGACGGCCGGACCGTTCACGGCGGCAATCACCGGCTTCTTGCTCTCATAGATGCGCAGGGTCAGCAGGCCGCCGCCGTCCCGCTGGACGCCTTCCTTGGTGCGGGCAGCCCTGTCGGCGCCGCCCCGGGCGTCATAGTCAAAGGTCTGGCCACCGGCGGACAGGTCCGCCCCGGCGCAGAAGCCACGCCCGGCGCCGGTCACGATCACGCACCGGACATCATCGTCGGCGTCGGTGAAATCGAAGGCCGCGATCATGTCCAGCATCATCTGGGTATTGAAGGCGTTCAGCTTGTCGGGCCGGTTCAGGGTCAGGACGGCGACGCCGTCGGCAATGTCCAGCTTGATGGTCTCGAAGGTGGGGGCGGTCATGGCGTGTCTCCCTGCACGAAGTGATTTTCTTGCACAGGGCCTGCTTGACGGACGGTCCGTCAAGCACCGCATATGAAAATCACAACGATAAATTCTTAGGGAACGGCCTCGTCCAGGCGGGCGCCGCACAGTCAGGAACAGCCATGCATCCGGCCACACACGCCCTCAATCACCCCGACCGCGCCGCCTATTTCATGGCCGGATCCGGCGAGACGGTCACCTACGCCCAGCTGAATGACCGCTCCAACCAGGGCGCCCAGCTTTTCCGGTCCCTGGGGCTCAAGGTCGGCGACGTCATCGCCCTGATGATGGACAACAACGCCCGCTATTTCGAGATCGCCTGGGCGGCCCAGAGGTCGGGCCTGTATTTCACCTGCATCTCGTCCAAGCTCAGCGCCGGCGAGATCGAGTACATCATGACCGACTGTGAGGCGAAGGTCCTGATCACCTCGCCGGGCGTCGGGCCAGTGGCCGATGAACTGCCCAAACTCGTGCCCAATGTGAAGCTCTACATGGTCGGCGAGGCCAGGGCGCCTTTCGAAAGTTTCGAGGCCGCCCGGGACGCAATGCCCGCCACCCCCGTCGCCGACGAGACCGCCGGTACGGACATGCTCTATTCGTCGGGCACCACCGGCCGTCCCAAGGGCATCAAACACCCCCTGGCCGGAACTCCGATTGATGCGCCAAACGGCCTGGCCCAGATGGCCCAGGGCCTGTTCGGGTTCAAGGAAGACAGCGTCTATCTCTCGCCGGCCCCGCTTTATCACGCCGCCCCCCTGCGCTGGTGCATGAGCGTCCATCGGCTGGGCGGCACCGTCGTGGTCATGGAAAAGTTCGATCCGGAGACGGCCTTGCAACTGATCCAGGACCACAGGATCGATGTGGGACAGTTCGTGCCCACCCACTTCGTGCGCATGCTCAAACTCGATCCGGCCATTCGCGCCAAATACGACGTCTCGTCCATGCGCAGCGCCGTCCACGCCGCCGCCCCCTGCCCCATCCCGATCAAGGAACAGATGATCCAATGGTGGGGCCCGGTGATCCAGGAATACTATGCCGGCAGCGAGGGTAACGGCTTCTGCTATATCGGCCCCAATGACTGGCTGACCCACAAGGGCTCGGTGGGCCGGGCGATCAATTGCGAAGTCCGGATCTGTGGCGAGGACGGCGAGGCCCTGCCGCCGCGCACCGAGGGCACGGTCTACTTCTCCGGCGGCGCCCCGCTTGTCTATCACAACGCCCCCGACAAGGTGGCCGAGAACACCAACCGCCACGGCTGGACCACCCTGGGCGATGTGGGCTGGGTGGACGAAGAGGGCTTTCTCTACCTCACTGACCGCAAGAGCTTCATGATCATTTCCGGCGGGGTGAACATCTATCCGCAGGAACTGGAAAATCTGCTCATCACCCACCCCAAGGTGGCCGACGCCGCCGTGGTCGGCGGCCCGCACGAGGAAATGGGCGAGCAGGTGATCGCGGTCATCCAGCCCATGAACTGGGCCGATGCGGGCGAAGACTTGAAGGCCGAACTCATGGCCTTCTGCCGCGCCAATCTCAGCCATGTGAAGTCGCCCCGCGTCATCGACTTCATGGCCGAACTCCCCCGCCACCCGACGGGCAAGCTCTACAAGCGCCTGATCCGCGACGCCTACTGGGGCAAGGAAGGCTCGAAGATCGTCTAGGGGGTCAAGTTGACCGGCTCAGCAGACCCTGATCGCGACGCCAGCAATGGCGGCAGGCTCAAACAGGCCTGCCGCGACATGTTCGCTGTGCATGAGGTCGAGGCGTTTGGCGAGCGGTTCCATGTGCCGGCGGCGCGGGAGTACAGCTGCCTGTTTTCCTGGGACAGCGGCTATCACGCCCTTGCCCTCCGCCACCTTGACCCGGCCCTGGCCCGGCGGGAACTCGGCGCCCTGTTCCGCGCCAATACCTGCGAGGATGGCCTGCTGGCCCACGAACGGCCACTGCCGGGATCAGAGGCGCGCACCGCCCTGGTCACCGACTGGCTGGGACCCATCTACCGGCCTGACGGTCGCAGCTGGCTGATCGACCCTCCCGTGGGCGCCTATGCCGCAGCCCGGCTCTATCTGGAGGACGCGGCGCCAGACACTGAATTGCTGGCCCTGGCGCCCCGCAGTCTCGAAGCGATAGACCGCCACCGCCTGCTGACCCCGGGCGGCGCGCCCGTCCTGCTTCATCCCCTGGAGTCCGGCGCCGACGTATCGCCCCTGTTCGACGCCCTGGTCGATACCTCAAGCCGCCGCAGCCTGCTGAACGCCCACAAGGCCCTGAGCCAGCATGTCACCGCCGCCGGCTATGACCTGCACAAGGCGCGGGAGACCGGCCACAGCTTCATCGTCAGCGACCCTATCTTCTGCGGCTGGCATCTGCTGGCCCTGGAGGAACTGGCCCTGGCCTGGGGCAAGGCCGGCAATGCCGACAAGGCCAAGGCGCTGGACGCCAGGGCCGGGACCCTGGCCCAGGCCATGGTGCGCGACCTCTGGTCGCCGCAGCTGAACCTCTTCGTGGGCTATGACCATGTGGGCGGCCGGCAGCTGGAGGTCGCGACCCTGGGCGGGATCATCGCCGGGGCCAGCCGCCACATGCGCGCCTCGGGCCATGCCCAGCGCATCATCGAGGCTCACCTGCAGCCGGGAACCTCGAAATTCTGGGGACCCCGGGGCCTGGCCTTCAATCCCCTGGACGGCAAGGTGATCGATCCCAAGGCCCTGCTCTGGCGCGGCGATGTGGTCTGGGGGGCGACCCAGTACTGGGGCTATCTCGTCCTGTCGCGCAATGACCGACCAGCAGACGCCCGGCATGCAGCGGCCCAGATGGCCGGCCTGATCTCCACGTCCGGGTTCCGGGAATTCTACAGCGCGATCAGCGGCGAAGGCTTCGGCGCCGGGGCCGAAGGCGGCTTCACATGGCCCGCCCTGGTGCTGGACATGACGGGCTGATCGGGGATTTGACAAGGTGATGGAACGCCGGTCCCATCTCCCGTGACACCCCATGGAAAATCCTGAGTTCAAGAGTACGGACGGTTCGGCCTATGACCATCAGCTGGGAAGATTTCGAGAAGGTCGCACTCGTCACCGGGACCATTGTCCAGGCTGAGGATTTCCCCGAGGCGCGCCGTCCGGCCTACAGGCTGATGGTCGATATCGGCGGCGGGGTCATCAAGAAGTCCAGCGCCCAGATCACCCACCTTTATTCAAAGGAAGAGCTGGTCGGCAAACAGGTCATCTGCGTCACCAATTTCCCGCCCAAACAGATCGGGCCCATCATGTCTGAAATCCTGGTCACGGGGTTCTACAACGACAGTGGCGAGATCATCCTCGCTGTACCGGACAAGCCGGTTAAGAACGGCCTTAAGCTGGGGTGAAGGCGCCGGGAGAAACCTCACGGGCGCACCTGACAGCGCAAATTCTAAGGGTGAACCATGCGGGCGAGCATGGGGCCATCGCGATCTATCGCGCGCAGATTGCTCAGTTGGGGACCCGGAGCGCCGAACTCACCGGTTGGCTCAATGAGACGCTCAGCCATGAAATACGACACCGAGACGCATTCACAGCCGCAATGAAGGAACGATCGGTGACTCCTTGCGGCGCCTTGGCCATTTGGGGCATCGGCGGCGGCGCCCTAGGTCGAACAATGGCGCTTCTCGGCCCCTTTGGGGTGATGATCTGCACGGCGTCCGTAGAGCGCGTCGTGCATCGCCACCTGCAGGAGCAGGTAGCGTTCCTAGCCGTTTACGATGAAGGGTTGGCGGACTTAATCCGAGACATACAGAGGGAAGAGAACGATCACCTCGAATTTGCGGAAGCCCACCACAACCCAAACAGTCTGGTAGCTAGGGCGCTTTCGTTGGCCGTGGCGGGCGCAACAGCGCTTCTTATTCTGGCTTCGACGCAGGGAAGTTCACTGGGACTGACGGCGCGCTTAAACTCACGCAAATGACCAGGTTGGCGTCCTAACCAACCACCACTTCAAAGCGTGCGGCTGTCGGTTCGAGGGGCAGGTCCAACCCGTTGGCGAGGTAGGCGACCGTTCGGTAAAATCCGCACAGCATGATGATCTCTAAAACCTGCGCCTCGTCATACCAGGCGCGCAGAGCGGCAAACTCAGCGTCCGAAAGTCGGGCGTTGGCGTGCAAGGCGTTGGCGGTGGCGATCAGCGCCCCTTCCGCTTCGCTCCAGGTTTCGCAAGCTCCATCCGATGTGCACGTGGCTGCAATCTCATTGGGCGTCAGGCCTGCAGCCTTCGCGAAGGCGGCGATGTGGACGCCCCATTCGTATTCGCATCCTGCCAAGGCACAGGTCCGGTCGATAAGGATTTCCCGCTCGCGCAAGCTTATGAGCCGGCCATCCAGCAGTGACCCCTCTCGGAATTTTCGCCATGCCCGCGCGCTCCTGCCCACCGTCCGGAACAACACCAGCGGCGGGACGCCTTTTGACATGATCTGATCGAAGTTCGCCTGAAGCTCAGGGCTATAGGGCGGTTCGAGCGGCGCCAGCCTTGGCATGGGTCCAATCCATTGCTATGAATTCAGTAGCGTACTGATGCTACTATTTTCGTAGCAAATCAAGGATTATTTAGCGTGGTTCCAGGAACTAAGGTCCGCGGCTCCCAATCTGGTCGACCGATCATGGCCTTGTTGGATCTGCTGGGCAGACGCTGGTCGCTTCGGGTGATCTGGGAATTGAGAGACGGAGCGCTGACCTCCCGCGAGCTGAGGGCCGCGTGCGATGACGTATCTCCGACTGTGCTGCAGACCCGTATCAATGAATTGCGGGAAGCCGGACTGGTCGACCATCAGCCTGGCGAAGGCTATAGCCTCACCGCCTTGGGAGCAGAGTTTATGCAAGCCTTCGCGCCGCTGAATGCTTTCGCGCAACAGTGGGCGAAGCGTTAGGCCAACAAGTCAAATTGCGCCAGGCATGCAGGCGTCGCTAGAGATGGCTGAACTTAGTCACCTCGCTTCTGAGAAACTTCCCAGATCATCGGCCGACGCCGCTAGCCCCACACCTTTGATCGCAGGGGCGGAATAGGGTGCGACGGGGCCCCTGCGACTCTCAGTGTCCCCTGACATGGCGCAAGGAACCAAGGTCGGCTTCCTGCCGTTGTATCCACATGAACACTCCTCGCGCGTCCGCCTCCCTGACCCTGATCGCCCTCGCCGCCGTGGGACTCGCCGCCTGCTCGTCCCTGACCGCCGGGCCGGTGGGCAACAGGTCGGTGCCGGCCCCCGCAAAGGCCGTCGACCTGACCCGTTATGTCGGGCTCTGGTACGAACTGGCGCGCTATGAGAACCGGTTCGAACGCAATTGCGAAGCGGCGACAGCCGCCTACCGCGCCCTGCCGGACGGTGCGATCGAAGTCCTGAACAGCTGCCACAAGGGAGCGGTCGGCGGGCCTCTGCAGGTCGCAAAAGGGCGGGCCAGCGTGGTCGCCGGAACCCAATCGGCGAAGCTGAAGGTCTCGTTCTTCGGGCCCTTCGCCGGAGACTACTGGGTGCTTGACCATGCCGACGATTACAGCTGGTCGATCGTCGGGGAACCGTCCGGTCGCTACCTGTGGATTCTGACCCGTCAGGCGAACCCGGACACCGCCACCCGTGAAGCCTTGCAGGCCCGGGTCCAGGCCCTTGGCTATGACACGACACTCATTCGCCAGACCGCCCATTAGGCGGAAGGCGGGCTGAGCGCCCTGGTTTCCCGGTCCAGGAAACCACCGTCTCGCCCAACATGTCCGCCCGGAAATAACCGTGACTTAAAACCGTCCCCATATAGGGCCAGACAAGACTGACTCTTCGCGCCGCCGGTTCCTCCCCGGCCTCCGGGTGGCGCGCTCATGGGATTTGAGAATGATTTCGACACGGCAGCGCGCCCTGTGCGGCGCGGCGATAACCCTTTGTGGCCTGTGGGCGCCTGCAGCCCTGGCCCAGTCCATGCCCAGGCCTGCCGCGACAGACAACGATCCGGCGGAGGTTTCCGAACTGGTGGTTACTGGCGCCCGGGCCCTTCCGGGCGCCGTGGTGGGCGACGTGAAGGCCGAGGTGCAGATCTCGCCAGCCGAAATCCGCGCCATGGGGGTGACCTCGGCCGCCAGCCTGCTGGCTGAGCTGGCGCCCCAGCTTCGCAGCAGCGGCGGACGTCGCGGCGGCATGCCCGTCGTGCTGGTGGGTGGTCGCCGGGTGTCGGGCTTCAACGAGATCCGCGACCTGCCGGCCGAAGCCATCCTCAGGGTCGATATCCTGCCGTCAGAAGCGGCTCTGAAATTCGGCTATCCCGCCGACCAGAGGGTGATCAACTTCGTCCTGCGGCCCCGCTTCCGGGCCAAGATCCTCGAGGTCCAGGGGGGTGGCGCCACAACGGGCGGCGCCGCCAACGGGTCGGCCGATCTGGGCTATCTGAAGATCATGGGCGAGAACCGCCTGAACCTGAACCTCAAGGCCTCGGCCAGTTCCGGCCTCACCGAGGACGAGCGCGACGTGGTTTCGGCCACCCCGGTCACCACCATCGGACTTTCCGGTCTTGAGGCCCTCCAGCGCAACCGCAGCCTCACGCCCCAGACCCGCTCGGCCAGCCTCAACGCCGTCTACAGCCGCGCCAGTCTCGGCGGCCTGGCCACCACATTCAACGGAACCCTCGAGACCAGCAGCCGGGAGTCCCGCCTGGGCCTGCCACTGGTCAGCCTGTCGGTCCCGGCCTTCAGTCCGTTCAACAGCGCCACGAGCCCCCTGCCCGTCCTGCGCTATGTGGAAAACAACGGCCCATTGATCCAGTCCAACCAGGGCTGGAGCGGCCACCTGGGCGGGGTGGTGAACAAGGATCAGGGCAAGTGGCGACTGTCAGCGACGGCAGCCCTGGACCATGCCGAGAGCCGCACGGAAAGCGACGCCGGCCTAGACCCAACGGCCATCCAGGCGGCCCTGAACAGTCTGAGCGCGACGGTGGATCCCAAGGGCGCCCTGATCGGTGGCCTGCTCATCAACCGGGCCGACAATACCGCCCGTTCGCAGACCGACACCGCCAATGTCCAGATCCAGGCGTCAGGCCCCCTCTTCCATGTGCCGGCCGGCGACGTGCGGGTGAGCGTCAATCTGGGAGACACCGAAACCCGGCTGAGCACCCTCTCGGTCCGGTCCGGAACCCGCCTCAGCAACGACTTCAGCCGCAGCGCCCAGCTGGTCCAGGGCAATATCGACATCCCCATAGCCAGCACTGGCGGCGGCATTCAGGGCATTGGCGCCCTGTCCCTCAACCTCAATGGCAATGTGACGCCGATCAGCGGCTTCGGAAGCCTGACCTCCATCGGCTATGGCGCCAACTGGAACCCCATGACCGGGGTCAATCTGATCGTCTCGCAGAACCAGGACCATGGCGCCCCCAGCCTGCAGCAGATCGGCGATCCCCTGGTGGCGACGCCCGGGGTCCGGGTCTTTGACTACGCCACGGGCAGGACCGTCGACATCACCCGGCTGGATGGCGGCAATGCGGCCTTGAAGGCCGATGACCGCAAGACCCTGAAGGTCGGTCTGACCTATCGGCCCCTGGCCGAGAAGGACCTGACCCTGTCGGCCAATTATGCGGCCTCGAGGAACTTCGACATCACCGGCTCCCTGCCCGCCGCCACGGCCCAGGTGGAGGCCGCCTTCCCTGGCCGGTTCGTGCGCAATGCCGCAGGGGATCTGATCTCCATCGACAACCGGCCGGTGAACTTCGCCCAGGAGGATCGGCGTGAGGTGAAGCTGGGCCTGAACTATTCCATGCCCGTGGGTCCGCAGCCTGCGCCCGGCGCCTTCCCGCGGCCGCCTGGAGGCGCTCCCGGCGCAGGGGGCGCCCGTCCTGCCGGCGGACCGCCCGGCGGCTTCCGGCCCGGTGGCGGCTTTGGCGGCCCTCCCATGGGCGGACGCATGCAGTTCGCCATCTATGACACCATCGTCCTGCAGGACCGGATCCTGACCCGGGTGGGCGGACCGGTGCTGGACCAGCTGAACGGCGCGGCCTCCGGCAATTCCGGCGGTCAGGCCCGGCACCTGGTTGAGGTTCAGGCCGGCCTTTTCAAGAACGGCATGGGCGCCCGCCTCAACGCCGACTGGACCAGCGCCACCACGGTCAAGGGGACCACCCCGGCCGGAGACCTGCGCTTCTCGGACCTGGCAAAAGTGAACCTCAACCTGTTCGCCGACCTCGGCCAGCAGCCCAAGCTGGTCAAGGCCCATCCCTGGCTGAGGGCCAGCCGGGTCTCCCTGTCGGTCAGCAACCTGTTCGACGCCCATCAGGAGGTCCGCGACGCTTCGGGCGCAACCCCGGTCGGCTACCAGGCCGCCTATCTGGACCCCACTGGCCGCACCTTCCGGGTAAGCCTGCGCAAGGTGTTCTTCTAGGGAGGGGGATCGCCCGGCGCCGCTGCAGGGATATTTGCAGTCTGCGGGAACCATCGGGTCGCTGCGTCGTTCACACCTGTAAGTCGGAAACAGTTCAACCGACATTCAGGGGGCCCCACGCCATGCACTTCGCAACAGACCCGGCGGCCTGATGGCCATGATACTCATTGTCGAGGACGAGGTCTTCATCCGGCAATACGCAGAATGGACCATCCGGGACCTGGGCCATGACATACTGTGCGCTGGCGATGTGGACGAGGCGCTGGGCCATCTCTCGGCCTCCGGTCACATAGACACGCTCTTTGTGGACATTCGCCTGCGCACCCGGAAGGACGGCGGCTACGAAGTCGCTGATCACGCGGTCAGGTATCGCCCCATGCTGAAGGTGCTCTACACATCCGGCAGCCCTCTGACGGCGGAAATGAGCAGCAGGTTCGTCGTTGGCGGCCTTTTCCTGCGGAAGCCCTACACTGCGCCCCAACTGGAAGACGCCTTCGGGGCGGCCTTGAACTAACCCCTCTTGCGACACTCCCCCATTTTGCTCGCGCTGACCGGAATCAGGAAATCCAATCACTGGCACAACTAAGAACCGCAGGGGCGGAAGCCCCCTGCCAGGTAGAACAGCCGATACCAGGGGCGATGAAGCCCCGCTCCAGGCCGGCGCCCTTCAGAACGCGATCTTCAACAGCGCCAACTTCTCGAGCATAGCCACCGACGCCAAGGGGGTGATCCAGATCTTCAATGTCGGCGCCGAGCGCATGCTGGGCTATGCCGCCAACGAGGTGATGAACAAGATCACCCCGGCGGACATTTCCGATCCGCAGGAGCTGATCGCCCGCGCTGCGGCCCTGAGCGTCGAGCTGGGCACGCCGATTACCCCCGGATTCGAGGCCCTGGTGTTCAAGGCCTCCCGCGGCATCGAGGACATTTATGAGCTGACCTATATCCGCAAGGACGGTACGCGGTTCCCGGCCGTCGTGAATGTCACCGCCCTGCGGGATGCCCAGGACGCCATCATTGGCTATCTGCTGATCGGCACCGACAACACCGCCCGCAAGCAGGTGGAGGAAGAGCAGAAGAAGTCCGATCAGCGCCTGCGCGACCAGCAATTCTATACCCGGTCCCTGATCGAATCGAACATTGACGCCCTGATCACCACCGACCCGGCCGGCATCATCACCGACGTCAACAAGCAGATGGAAGCCCTCACCGGCTGCACCCGCGATGAACTGATCGGCGCCCCCTTCAAGGACTACTTCACTGATCCGGTTCGGGCCGAGGCCGGGATCAAGCGGGTGCTGCTGGAAAAGTCGATCACCGACTATGAGCTCACCGCCCGGGCCCGCGACGGCAAGCAGACCGTCGTCTCCTACAACGCCACCACCTTCTATGACCGCAACCGCAAGCTGGAAGGCGTCTTCGCCGCGGCGCGGGACGTGACCGAGCGCAAACGGGTCGAGGTGGAGCTTCAGCTGGCCAAGGCCGCCGCCGAGAGCGCCAGCCGGACCAAGTCGGACTTCCTGGCCAGTATGAGCCATGAAATCCGCACGCCGATGAACGCCATCATGGGCATTGCCGACCTGCTGGCCAAGACCGCCCTCACCCCCGAACAGGACAAGTTCGTCCAGATCTTCCGCCGGTCGGGCGACAATCTGCTGAACCTGATCAACGACATTCTCGACCTGTCCAAGGTCGAGGCCTCCCAGCTGGACCTGGAACGCACGGGGTTTTCCCTCAGCGATCACCTGGAAAAGGTGATGGAAATCGTGGCCCTGAAGGCCCAGGAAAAATCCCTGGCCCTGGTCTGCGAGATCGCCCCGGGCGTCAGCAATGACCTGGTCGGCGACCCAACGCGCCTTCGCCAGGTCCTGCTCAACCTTCTCGGAAACGCCGTGAAGTTCACGGAGGCAGGCAGTGTCTCCCTGAGGGTCGAGCCCGCCGGGGACGGCGCCATACCGACCGCCCTGCGCTTTACCGTGGCGGACACCGGGATCGGCATTTCCGAAGACAAGCTGGATCAGGTGTTCGAGCGCTTCACCCAGGCCGACTCTTCCACCACCCGACGGTTCGGAGGCTCGGGTCTGGGCCTGACCATATCGCGACGGCTGGTGGAGCTGATGGGCGGCCGCATCTGGGTCGAGAGCGAAGTCGACCAGGGCAGCCTGTTCGCCTTCGCTGTGCCCTTCGAGATCTCGACCATCGCCAAGGGCCCGGTCGCCGCCGCGATCGACGCCCGTCGGGACGCACCGCTTCCCGCCCTGCGCATACTGATGGCGGAGGACTCCCCGGACAACTGCACCATCGCCCTGGCCTATCTGGAAGACACCCCCTACCTGGTCGATGTGGCCGAGACCGGATTGCTGGCCTGCGAGATGTTCAGGAACGGCCGCTATGACCTGGTCCTGATGGATCGCCAGATGCCGGTCATGGACGGCCTGACAGCCACCCGGACCATCCGCGCCTGGGAGCAGGCCAATGGCCGCCTGCCCACACCGATCATCGCCCTGACAGCCTCCGCCCTGAAGGGAGACCGGGAAACCTGCCTAGCCGCCGGATGTACGGCCTATCTGACCAAGCCCATCAAGCAGGACGTGCTCCTTCAGGCGATCAGGGACTATTCCGTCGTCGGGCCGTCGGCCATCGCCGGCGCCGCTGTCGGAGGAAACAGTGGATCAATGGCCGCCCTGAGGCTGGCGGGCTTGATACCGGCCTATCTCGACAGCTGTCGGCAGAATGTCATCCAGATGCATGCCGCCCTGGACATGTCCGATTTCGCCCTGGTGACGACTTTGGGTCACAACATGCGGGGCTCGGGCGGCGGCTTCGGCTTCCAGACCATCACAGACATAGGCGCAGAGATCGAAGAGGCGGGAGAAGGCGCCGATGCGGACAAGGCGCGCAGTCTGATCCTGGATCTGTCGAGCTATCTGGACCGCGCCGGAATGGACGTTCGGCCCCATTGAAAGTCAGACCGCCTAGCCCACACCAACCACGGTCACCCCGGCGGAGGCCGGGGTCCAGTTCATAGGTCTCGGCTTGTGTTCAGGACCCGGAATCCGGTCTCCCCGGCAGCCGCGGTTGATGAAACTGGATACCGGCCTTCGCCGGTATGACCGGTGTGGGACATTCCTCCCGGCGTACAAATGACCGCCGAGGTAATTGCGCTGGCCTTGAAAGCCCTGTGCACTGGGCGCCTGCAAAGGAGCGCTCCATGTCTCACAGCTTCCACAAGCTCTGGCTCAAGGTCACAGCCGTTGTCGTCGGATCCTTTGGCCCCGTCTTCTTCCTGGGAACCATGGCCGGGACCCTGGAGCCGGCCCGCTGGTCCCTGGACCTGCTCAGCTGGCCCCTGGATGGCGCGACGACCTATGCCTCGCCAGACACCCGGTTCCTGTCGGCCCTCACAGGGGGCTTCCTGCTGGGCTGGGGGGTTATGATCTGGTGTCTGTCCACCTGGGTCTACGACCTGGCGCCCGAGCCAGTACGCAGGACCGTGCTGACCGGCGTCCTGGCCTGGTTCTTCCTGGACAGCGCCGGATCAATCGCCTCAAGCAATCCCTCCAACGCCGCCTTCAATGTGATCGTCTTGCTGCTGGCCGTCGGGCCCCTCTGGCGTCCCGCAAAGGACGCCTAGTACGACCGCCCGATCAGCACCTCTTCCACACCAGGCGCGCCGGTGAAGATGCAAGTTCCGAAGGTCGACGGCTGATCCATGGGCGCATTGCGGATGGTCAGCTTCTGGGCCTTGAGACGCTTGTCCACCTCTTCCAGGGCCTCGCCGGTCGGGCGGGACCAGGCCACCCGGACCCAGCCCTTGAAGGCTAGGGTGTCCTCGTCATCCTCGGCGGCGGCGCCGAAATACTCGGTCAGGCCTTCGAAGGTGGTGACGTCGCGGATGATGTTGGCGTCCAGCCGGGCCTTGGCCTCGTCATAGAGGGCCTGCTGGATCTGGGCGAGCAGGGCCGGAATCCCGGCCACGAACTCATCCCGCGGCAGAGCCTGGCTTTTCACTTTGTCGCCGTCGCGCAGGTCATCCCGACGCATGAAGCTGACCATGCCGGCGACCACGTCACGGGGACCCAGCTCGACAATGATCGGCGCGCCGCGACGCACCCAGTTCCAGCGCTTTTCCGCCGACTTCTGGGCCTTGGTGTCCAGCAAGGCGCGGATGGGCTCGCCGAGCGCAAAGGTCTCGTTCAGCTGGGCCACCAGGGCCTGACCAAAGGCCAGGACCTCGGCGTCCTCGGGCTTGTCCCGCAGCATGGGCACGACAACGATCTGGCGCGGGGCGATGGCAGGCGGCAGG
This sequence comes from Alphaproteobacteria bacterium PA2, assembly GCA_002256425.1. Classification (NCBI taxonomy): domain Bacteria; kingdom Pseudomonadati; phylum Pseudomonadota; class Alphaproteobacteria; species Alphaproteobacteria bacterium PA2. The sequence continues at coordinate 2,904,758 of NKIZ01000001.1, forward strand.
CGCAGGCCGTCGTCATCGCCGTGGGTCATGATGACGCCGCCGATCAGCCGGGTTGAAACCCCCCAGCTCGAGGTGTGGCAGAAGGCCAGCTCGCCGGCGTCATTCTGAAAGCGGATGTTCTGGGCCCGGGCGAAGCTGGTCCCCAGATAGTGCGAAGTGCCAGCCTGCAGGGCCTTGCCGTCCTGCATCATGGCCTCGATGGAATAGGTGGCGTCTGCGCCGGGGAAACGTTCGTTCTCGGGCTTCTCCCCGGCGATCACCGGCATGGCCAGGATGGTCTCGGAAAACACCCGGTACATTTCCAGGGCTTCCAGGGTCGAGGACAGGGCGTCTTCCCGGTCGGCGTGGGCGGTGTGGCCCTCCTGCCAGAGGAATTCCGACGTCCGCAGGAAGAGGCGCGTGCGCATTTCCCAGCGCACCACATTGGCCCACTGGTTGATCTTCAGCGGCAGGTCCCGGTGGCTCTTGATCCAGCGGGAGAAGGCGTCGCCGATGATGGTTTCAGAGGTGGGGCGAACCACCAGGGGCTCTTCCAGCTTGGCCTCGGGATCGGGCGTCAGCTTGCCGTCGATCATCTTCAGCCGGTGATGGGTGACCACCGCCATTTCCTTGGCGAAGCCGTCCACGTGCTGGGCTTCCTTGGCGAAGAAGCTCAGGGGGATGAACAGGGGGAAGTAGCAGTTGTCGACCCCCAGGGCCTTGATCCGCCGGTCCATGACCTGCTGGATCCGCTCCCACACGCCAAAGCCCCACGGCTTGATGATCATGCTGCCGCGCACGGGCGAGGGCTCGGCCATGTCGGCCTCGCGGACAATGGCCTGATACCAGTCGGGGAAGGTGAACTTGTTGCCGGTCATCCGGCTGACGCTGAGCGCGCGTTGCATAGGGGTCTCCAAACAGGCGCCTTCTGTAATCCGCTCCGGCCGGTTGCGCAAAGCTCCCTTGCGCCTTTGCCCGGCAATGCTAAGCCGGAAGATCAAGTTTCAAATCTCAGGGAGAGACATATGAACCCCGTTGAATTTTCGGACCTCGCCGGTCTGGTCGGCCAGGAAGTCGGCGTTTCGGATTGGGTGGAGATCAGCCAGGAGCGGGTCAACCAGTTCGCGGAAGCCACCGGCGACCACCAGTGGATCCACGTGGACGTCGAGCGGGCCACCCGCGAAATCGGCGGCCCGATCGCCCACGGCTATCTGACCCTGTCCCTGATCCCCTTCCTGGGCGCCGGCATGCTGCCGATCAAGGGCGTCACCCGCGGCATAAATTATGGCTCGGACAAGGTCCGCTTCATCAACATGGTCCGGGTCGGCAAGCGCGTGCGCATGCGCCAGAAGCTGCTCTCGGCCGAGCCCAAGGCCGGCGGCATGCAGCTGAAGAACGAGTGCACCATCGAGATCGAAGGCGAAGCCAAGCCCGCCTGCATCGCCGAGACGATTTCCGTCGTCTACGGCGGCTAAGACTAAAGGCCCCCGGCGTCGCAGGTGCGGCGGCCGGGGGACTCTTGTTTCCCTAACGCCACAACCACCTTAGCGACTCCGCAAACACCGCCCCGCCGTGGCGCAGGTTGTGCGCGCCCGTTCCGAATTCCAGGCGACTGTCATACCCCGCAAAGCTGAGCGCCTTGGCCAGGGCCTGGTTGGCCAGGGGCCAGTCGCCGTTGACATTGCAGGCGTCATTGGCCCCGTCCTGCAGGAAGACCCGGATCGGCTTTCTGGGCGTCACGCCCACCATGTAGGCGTAGTTGTGCCCGCCCAGAATGTTCACGAAGGAGCCGCAATGGCTCAGCACCCGGCCAAAGCTGTCGGGGAACTCCCAGGCGCAGGTGAAGGCGCAGATGCCGCCGCTGCTGATGCCGCAGACCGTCCGGTGGGCAGGATCTTCTGAGAAGGTCAGGCCGTGCTCGGCGGCGACCCAGGGCAGGACCTCGTCCTTGAGGAACCGGCCGAAGTCGGGGGTCAGGCTGTCATATTCGAACCGCCGCTGCAGGTTGGCGGCTTCGTTGACCTCCTCGCGGCTCATGGCGGGGTCGGCGGGATGGCGGCCCGGATTGACGAATATTCCGACGGTCGGAGCAATTTCCCCGGCCGCGTGCAGGCTGTCGAGAACCTGGGGCGCCCGCACCGGACCCTTGGACGCCACATAGCCATAGCCGTCATTGAAGATGATGACCCGCGCCGGTTGGCTGCGATCAAGACCTGCCGGGATGTAGACGGAAATGACACGCTGGGTGCCAGGATAGATCGTCGTCCGGTCCCAGTCGGCATGGCGGATCACCTCGCCCTTTGGAACTTCCTCGCCGGGAAAGGCCTCGGGACAGGGGTGATAGGCGCTGTCCCCTGCGTGCTGCAGATAGGCGGCGAACTCGGCCGGGGAATGGCCATTGGCGAACATGTCCTGGGGCAGGTGCAGCCCCAGGCGCATGTAGTTCTCCACATCCATGCTCATGCGGCTTTGGCCTTCAGGGCGGCGCGGTAGGGGCCGAGGTCCCAGCCGGGATAACGCACCTGGGCCCGGCGCAGGGTTTCCTCGGTCCAGAAGGGATGGCCCGGCCTCTGGACGCCGAAACAGGCCAGCTGGTCGGGGGTGGCGTGATTGAAGATATTCCCCCACGGTTTGGTGTGATGGAACGGCCAGGCATGGAAGCCGATGGAGTCATCGCTCGCCGCCCGGAAGCAGACCATGACCGCATAGCGGACCCCGCCCGGCGCGGTCATGTTGGTGCCCCGGTGATAGACGTCGATGGCGTAGGGGGCGATGGAGCCCGCCGGGCTTGCCGTGGACTTCGAAAAGGGCTTCAGGCCCGCCTGCAGCCGGGCGTGGTTTTCAGGGTCTGAATCGAAGGTGGCTTCCGGGCCCGCCACGGTCAGGCTGTCAGGCCGGGTCACATAGTGCATGGGCCCGTGGGCCTCGGTGACATCGCTGAAGTAGCACATGATGGTCACCGAATTCAGCGCCTCGTCCTCCGACGGCACCGTCAGGGTGTGATTGACGAAGTCGCAGTGGAAGGGCTGGTCATAGTCGGACTCGCCGGTGAACTTGGCCCAGGACTGGCACTGGTAGAGATAGACCTCGTCGGTCTTCAGGGCCTGCTTGGCAAACTCGATCAGGGCCGGATGGACGCCGATCAGGTTGAGCGCCGGGGAACAGTCGATGGGCACGGGCTGGATGCCCAGGAACTGGGTGCCGTGGAACCGGCCCACCTGCCCGTCCCGCTTCCTGTCGATCGGGTCAGACGCCTTTTCGGACCCGCCGAACACCTTGACGAAATCGGCCCGGACGGCGGCGACCTCCTCGGGGGTGAAGAAGTTGTGGATCGGGGCGCAGCCCTCCCGACGCCAGGTTTCCACATCCTGCGGGGTGAAACGATCGTGCATTCATCGACTCCAGGGGACACGCCAATGCGGCGGTCAGGACAGGGATATGTGTGATCCCCTTGCCCCTATTTGAAGCCTGCCTTTTGCATTTGCGCCAGCCAAAGCTGTTGAAGCTCGTCCCGCCCACGCTCATGGTGGTCGAAATCGGGAGGACCGCACATGTTCGGACTGGCATTGGCCCTGGCATTTTTGCTGAGCGCAGCTGAAACCCCGGCTGTTCCGCCGGCATCCGACCCGCCCGCCGCAAAGCCCGCAAAACCGCCCAAGCCCCCCAAACCCAAGCTGATCTGCGTGGAGGCCGCCCCCACCGGTTCGCTCTTCCCCCAGACCACCTGCGCCACGGCCGAGCAGTGGGAAGCCCGGCGGCTGAGGGATGAGGACCAGATGCAGCGCAGCCGGGACGTGCCCAATTGAGTCCGCCCGACCCTGACCGGCGAAGGGTTATCGCCTATGCAGGCGCTATCGCCGTCCTGCCCTCCCCCACCAAGGAAGAAAACAAGATGTATGGTCTGATCGGACAGATGATCACCGCCCCTGGCCGCAGGGCCGAACTGGCTGAAATCCTGCTGGCAGGGACAAAGGACATGCCGGGCTGCCGCAGCTATGTGGTCGCTGAAGACCTGACCAATCCGGACGCCCTGTGGATCACGGAAGTCTGGGACAGCCAGGAACTTCACGGCGCATCCCTGAAGCTCCCGGGCGTTCAGGCGGCCATCGCCAGGGGCCGCCCGCTGATCGCGGGCTTTGGCAGCCGGACCGAGACGCGACCCCTGGGCTAGGGCTTGGTGGGACGCCCCTTGAAGGCGCAACAATTCAGGTCTGCTCGAGAGATTTTCAGGAAAACCTTCAGATGAAACCCACCGCCGCCCTGGCTCTCTGCGTCCTCGCCTTCATTGTCGGGTCCGCCCACGCCAAGCCCAGGATGGTCAGGGCGGACGACATCCCCGTCGCCCACACCCCGCCGGGCGGTTACGGCAAGACCTTCCCGGCTCCGGTCCTGGCGACATGCACTGAACCCCTGGCGCCCGGAGCGCCGGACCTGCGGGGCATCTGGAAGACCCTCAGGGCCGAACGCAATGGGGTGACCGCTCCGGAGGGCGACCGGATCTACAGCTATGTGGAGCGGATCGAGCAGTGCGGGAACCGCATTGTCGACATGGGCGGTGGAACCATAGCCGACGCCCGGGCGGACGAGGTTGCGGAACACGGCGTCCACGATGTTTCGGCGTTTGACTACAAGAACCCGATCCATGTGATCGCGACCTATGAGGACAAGGTCTTCATCCTGCGGCCGATCGGCATTCCGGGGATCCAGGTCACCCGCCGGCTGGACGCCGACGGGCACATGATCTGGGTCCGTCCGGATCTGGGCAAACTCACCGTCACCCTGGAGCGGATCGGGGGGCCGAATGACCCCTATACCCGCCCCTAGATCCTAGCTCGGCGGGTTCAGCTTGTCCTGGGTCCGCAGGTCGAAGTCGCTGGCGTCGTGGCGCTCGTGCAGCTGGCTGGAGGGCTCGCCGCTGACCCGGTTGACCATCCGGCCGCGCTTGACGCCGGGACGTTCCGCCAGTTCGTCGGCCCAGCGGATGACGTTGGTGTATTCGTGCACCTGCAGGAATTCGCCGCCCTCATAGAGCAGGCCCTTGGCCATGCCGCCATACCAGGGCCAGATGGCCATGTCGGCGATGGTGTACTCGTCGCCGCACATATAGCGGTTGTCCGCCAGATGCCGGTTCAGCACGTCCATCTGCCGCTTGGTTTCCATGGCGTAGCGGTCGATGGCGTACTCGATCTTGATCGGCGCATAGGCGTAGAAGTGGCCGAAACCGCCGCCGAGGAAGGGGGCGCTGCCCACCTGCCAGAACAGCCAGGACAGGCACTCGGCGCGAGCCGCGGGATCGGTCGGCAGGAAGGCGCCGAACTTCTCTGCCAGGTGCACCAGGATGGCGCCGGACTCAAAGACCCGGAAGGGCTTGTCGCCGCTGCGGTCCACCATGGCCGGGATCTTGGAATTGGGATTGATGTCCACAAAGCCGCTGGAGAACTGGTTGCCATTGATGGCCAGAAGCCAGGCGTCATACTCCGCGCCGGTATGGCCCGCCGCCAGCAGCTCCTCGAACATGATGGTGACCTTCACCCCGTTGGGCGTGCCCAGGGAGTAGAGCTGGAAGGGATGCTTGCCGACCGGCAGCTCCTTCTCCGAGGTCGGCCCGGCGATGGGGCGGTTGATGGCGGCGAAGCGGCCGCCGGCCTCCTTGTTCCAGGTCCAGATTTTCGGCGGGGTATAGGTGGCGTCAGACATGCTCATCTCCCGGGGGCTGCGCTTTGCCGATTGGATGACACGGCGTTCTGACGGAGTCGAGATTGCAGACCAGCAGGACTTCTGAGTTCGCCGATCAGATCACCTGATGATAGATGACAAATATGTTATCTATCAGATGTTTGTCAGACTTTCCTCAAGTTGAACCGAGACGCAAACTACCGCTTTTCCGTGGCATCTCCGGCGGAGGCAGCCTTGGCTTCGGGCGCAGCAGCTGCCGTGGCGGACGCCGGGCTCGCCCCCCTGTCCAGCACGTCGATGGCCTCGCGGATATAGCGGGCGTGGACGACAATCCCGATCTCCAGGCGCTCCTTGTTCAGTTCCACCTGCTGGCTCAGAAGCCCGGCGATGAACTGGGCGGGCGGAGTTCCGGCGGCGCCTGCGCGACGACCGGCTGTCTCGGCCATGAAGACCGGCCCGCCGGAGTTTCCGGGGAAGACGCTGAAGTCCAGCAGGAAGGTCGGATAGAGGCTGGCCGGCGCCACGGGATAGGAGGCCACCCGACCCGACCTCAGGATCGGAAAGCCGGCCCCATTGGCTGACAGTCCCCGGGGAAATCCAAGAGCCATCATCTCATCCCCCGGCCCCACCGCCAGTTTGGCGAAGGTCTGGTCCTCGGCCAGCCAGGTCTTGGGAATGGCGGCGCGGGCGAAGGCCTCGGGGGCGCTCACCCGCATGACGGCGATGTCCTTGTCCGGATGCTGGATCCAGAGGGCGCGGCCCTCCTTGTCCCGGATGGTCAGGGGGGTGGGCGCATAGGTCCAGGACCCGTCGGTGTTTTCCCTGCGATAGCCGATACGGGCTTCGGAACCCGGCATCCTGTCGAAGACGTGCTCGGCGGTCACCAGAACGATCCGCGTCGCGCCATCAGGACCGGCATCAGCGATCAGGAAGCCGGTCCCCACCGTCCGGGTGCCATCACCCAGGGGCTGCTCGAGCTGAACAGTGGCGTGGATCAGGGCCATGGAAAGGTCGAAGGCCATTGCGGTCTCGGGCTCAGGAGGGCGGGTCTGACTGTCTTATAGACCTCACCTTAACGGCAGGCGAAATTGGGGCGCCTTGAGATCGCCATCCGCGCGCGCGATGGTCGGTTATGACTGAGTCCCCACGCCCCCTCGCCCTGGTCACCGGCGCCTCCTCGGGCCTGGGCGCAGAGTTCGCCCGGGCCTATGCCGCCAGGGGTTATGATCTGCTCCTGACCGCGCGGCGGCTGGACCGGCTGGAGGCCCTGGCGGCGGAACTGTCGGCGGCCCACGGGGTCGAAGCCTTCTGTGTGTCCGCCGATCTTGGCGCCTTTGAAGCCGAGAAGCCGATCCTGGAGGCCCTGGCCGCCCGGGGGCGAACGGCCGACGTCCTGATCAACAATGCGGGCTTCTCCATCCCGCAGAGTTTTGGGGCCGTGCCCTGGTCCCGGCAGAGGGATTTCCTGATGACCCTGATCGTCGCCCCCTGCGCCCTGTCCCACGCCGTCCTGCCAGACATGATCGCCAAGGGCGCCGGAAGGATCATCAATGTAGCCTCCATGGCCAGTTTCGCCCCCGGCGCGGCCGGTCACAGCCTCTATCCCGGCGCCAAGAGCCTGATGCTGACCTTCTCCCAGGCCCTGGACGCGGAGTACCGGAGCAAGGGCCTGAAGGTCACCGCCGTCTGTCCCGGATTTACGAAGACCGAATTCGCAGAAGCCAACGCCACCGCCCACCTGATGGACGACGCCCCTCGCCTCTTCTGGCAGTCAGCCCAGACTGTCGTCTCTGCGGCCATTGCAGGGAATGAGGCAGGCAGGGTTGTGGTCATCCCTGGCTGGCACAACAAGCTGGCGGCCATACTGTTACAGCACCTGCCCCAGGGTCTGGTGCGCGCTGTCGTCCAGGCCGGATCGGCCAGGTATCATCTGGGAGACTGAGCATGGCCTCGCATTTTGATGTCATCATCATCGGATCGGGCGCCGGCGGCGCAACCCTGGCCCAGAGACTGGCGCCCAGCGGCAAATCAATCCTGATCCTCGAGCGAGGCGAGCACATTGTCCGCGAGGCCGAGAACTGGGACGCCAAGGCGGTTTTCGTACAGCACCGCTATCGCACCCATGAGCAGTGGCTGGACAGCCGGGGCAGGCCCTTCACCCCCAACACCCATTATTGGGTGGGGGGCAATACGACCTTCTATGGCGCGGCCCTCATGCGCCTGCGGGCCAGCGACTTCCAGGAAGTGAAGCATGCGGGGGGGACCTCGCCCGCCTGGCCGGTCAGCCTGACCGATATGGCGCCCTACTACGCCGAGGCCGAGACCCTGTGGCAGGTCCATGGCGCCCGGGGGGTTGATCCTACCGAGCAGGGTGATGAGCCCCCCTACGCCTTTCCAGCCATCAATCATGACCCCGGCATCGCCCAGCTGCGCGATCACTGGGAGGGCCAGGGCTGGAAGCCCTTTCATCTACCCGTCGGGGTCAAGCTGGATGAGTCCAACCCGGTCACCTCACCCTGCATCAAGTGCAAGACCTGCGGCGGCTTTCCCTGTCTGCTGAAGGCCAAGTGCGACGCCCGGACCATCGCCATCGAGCCCCTGCTGGACCTGCCAAACGTCACACTGCTGACGGGGCGAATGGTTCAACGCATCGAGACCGATCCCAGCGGCAGGACCGCCACCGAGGTGGTCTGTCACACGGCCGGGGGCGAGGAGCGCTGGCGAGGCGACATCATCGTCGCCGCTGCAGGCGCCGCCAATACCGCCGCCCTTCTGCTCCGGTCCCACAGCCCGGCCCACCCCAACGGCCTGGCCAATGGATCGGATCAGGTGGGCCGGAATTACATGTTCCATACCCTGACCGCCATGGTCTCCCTGACGGCGGCGCCGGCGCCCATCCTGTTCCCCAAGACCCTGGCGGTGAACGACTTCTACCACCGCGATCCTGCGGGCGGTTTCGACTACCCCATGGGCCACATCCAGATGCTGGAATACATGAACGGCCAGACCCTGGAGGGGCAGATTTCCGACTGGTTGCCGCCTGCCCTGGTGCCGGATGCCTTCACCAACGCCCTGGCCGAACGCCTGCTGTCCATGCTGGTGATTTCAGAGGACCTGCCCATGCCGGACAATCGGGTCACACTGACCCCCGAAGGCCAGATCAAGCTGACCTATGAGCACAACAATCTCGAAGGCCATGAGCGGCTGGTGAAGACCCTGCGGGCCTCCCTGAACGGCTTCACGGACCATGACCATCCGATTTCCCAGCATCATATCCAGCTGGATTCCCTGCTGCCCCTCTATGGCACCGCCCACCAGTGCGGCACGGTGAGGTTTGGCGCGGATCCGAACAGCTCTGTCCTTGACCCCTGGTGCAAGGCGCACGAACTGGACAATCTCTATGTGGTGGATACGGGCTTCTTCGTGTCTTCCGCCGCCGTAAACCCAACCCTGACCACTGTGGCCAACGCCATGCGGGTCGGCGACCATCTTCTGGAGCGCCTGCGATGAAAGCCCCGGTCGCCAAGCGCGAGCCCAAGACCATCTACCAGGTGAACCGGGTACGCATAGATGACTATGCCTGGATGAAGGACGAGAACTGGAAGGAGGTCCTGCGCGATCCCTCCACCCTCAGGCCCGACATCCGCGAACACCTGAACGAAGAGAACGCCTATACCGACGCCATGCTGGCCGGGACCAGGGCCCTGCAGGCCGAGATGTTCGCCGAGATGAAGGGGCGCATCAAGGAAGACGACAGCTCGGTTCCCAGCCCGGACGGCGCCTGGGACTACTATGTCCGCTACGAGGTCGGCGCCGAGCACCCGATCCATGGACGCCGCCCCCGTGGGCGTATGGACTCAGAGCAGGTCCTGCTGGACGAAGAGGCCCTGGCCAAGGGCAAGGCCTTCTTCCAGGTGGGCGCGGCCCATCACAGCCCCGATCACCGGCTCTATGCCTGGGCCGCCGACGAGCAGGGCTCGGAATACTACACCATCCGGGTCCGCGATCTGGCGACGGGGCAGGACCTGCCCTTCACCATCGACAGCGCCTATGGCGACTTCACCTTCTCACCGGACAGCCAGTGGCTGTTCTGGATCTGGCGGGACGAGAACGCCCGGCCGTCCAAGGTCTATCGCCGTCCGGCCCGGGGCGGCGATGACGTCCTGGTCTATGAGGAAGCCGACGAGGGCATGTTCTTGGGGGTGGGCACGACCTCGGACGACAGCCATCTGGTCATCCATGTGGGCAATCAGGAAACCACCGAGATCTGGCTGATCCCGGCGACGGACCCGACCGCCGCGCCGGCCGTCGCCGAGCCCCGGGAGGAAGGGGTCAAATACGACCTCGACCACTGGACCGACCGCTGGATCATCCGCACCAATGCCGATGGCGCTGTGGATTTCAAACTGGCGAGGTCAGAGGCGGCCGTCCCGGGCCGGACCAGCTGGGTGGACTTCATCGCCCACAGGGCCGGGCGCTACATTACCGGCTTCGCCCTCTATGCCGGCCATCTGGTCCGGGCAGAGCGGGTGGACGCCAATGACCAGCTGGTCATCATGGCCCGGACAGGGGGCGAGCATACCGTCGCCTTCGAGGAGGAAGCCTACGCCCTGGATCTCTCGGGCGGCTATGAATACGAAACAACCCTGACCCGGTTTGTCTACCAGTCGCCGACGACGCCCCGTCAGTGGTTTGACTATGATATGGACACCCGGGAACAGACCCTGCGGAAGACCCAGGAAATCCCGTCCGGACATGATCCATCCCTCTACGCGGCCAGGCGGCTGAATGCGCCAGCTCCGGACGGCCAGATGGTGCCCATCACGGTCCTGATGCGGCGGGACACGCCCCTGGATGGGTCGGCGCCCCTGCTGCTCTACGGCTATGGCTCCTATGGCTACGCCATGGATCCCAGCTTCTCCATCCGCAACCTCTCCCTGGTGGACCGGGGATGGATCTGGGCCACCGCCCATATTCGGGGTGGCTCGGACAAGGGCTGGGGCTGGTTCCTGGATGGGCGCAAGGAGAAGAAGACCAACACCTTCACCGACTTCATCGCCTGCGCAGAATATCTGGCCGATCAGGGCTATGGCGCCCGGGGCCGGATGGTCGCCTATGGCGGGTCAGCTGGGGGCATGCTGATGGGCGCAGTGGCCAACATGGCGCCGCGCCTCTGGGCCGGGATCATCGCCGCTGTACCGTTTGTCGACGTGCTGAACACCATGAGCGACACCACCCTGCCCCTGACGCCGCCGGAATGGCCCGAATGGGGCAACCCCCTGGAAGACGCCGGCGCCTATGACCGGATCGCCGGCTACAGCCCCTATGACAATGTGGACGCCCGCCCCTATCCGCCCATACTGGCGACGGGAGGCCTGTCGGATCCCCGGGTCACCTATTGGGAGCCGCAGAAGTGGGTGGCCAAGCTGCGGGCCAGGACCACCTCGGAATCGCCTGTCCTGCTGAAGATCAATATGGAAGCCGGGCACGGCGGCGCGTCGGGACGGTTTGACTTCCTCAAGGAGATCGCCCTGGATTATGCCTTTGCGATCTGGGCCATGGAGCGGGGTTGGGAGCAGGATGATCATAAGACCCTCGACTGAGGCTGACGTCGAGGCCCTGGCGGCGATCTATGGCCACCATGTCCTGCACGGGTTCGGGACCTTCGATGAGATTCCCCCCTCCCCTGCCGACATGCTGACCCGCAGGGCGGCGATCGTGGCCCTGGGCCTGCCCCACCTGGTTGCTGAGGCTGATGGCAGGGTGCTGGGCTATGCCTATGCCAGCGCCTACCGGCCCCGGACCGGCTATCGCTACACCGCCGAAGACAGCGTTTATGTGGCGCCGGACGCCATTGGCATGGGTGTGGGCCGCGCCGTGCTGACAGAGGTGATCCGGCTTTGCGAGGAGAAGGGGCTGCGCCAGATCATCGCGGTGATCGGAGACTCCGGAAACGCCGCGTCCATCGGACTGCACACCGCCCTGGGCTTCGAGCCGATCGGCGCCGTGAAGAATGTCGGCTTCAAGCATGGCCGTTGGGTGGACACCTATCTCATGCAGCTTTCCCTGAATGGCGGCGCCACCGTGCCGCCAGACAATCCGGGCCTGAAACTGGGCGGCTGAAGTCCTATCGGCCCCAGGTGGCGAACATGCCCACCGACGCCAGCAACATGACCCCTGATGCCACCCATCCGACAAGTTTGAGGCCACCCGGCAGGGTGAAGTCGCCCATGACCTTCCGGCTGGAGGACAGGACCATCATCATGACCATGATCGGGGTGGCGACGACGCCATTGACCACGGCGCTCCAGAACAGGGCCTTGATCGGATCAATGGCGCTGAAGTTGAGGCCGATCCCCACCAGGGTGGCGGCAGCTATGGTGGCGTAGAAGGCCGGCGCCCGGCGGGGCTTGCGCGCCAGACCCACATGCCAGCCAAAGGTCTCCCCCAGGGCGAAGGCGGCTGATCCGGCCAGAATGGGCAGGCCCAGCAGGCCCGTGCCGATAATGCCAAGGGCGAAGACGAGGAAGACGAAGGGCCCGGCTATGGGCTTGAGGGCCAGGGCCGCTTCAGCCGAGGTCCTGATGTCCGTCACCCCATGGGCATGCAGGGTGACGGCCGTGGAAATGATGATGAACAGGGCGACCAGATGGGCGAAGGCCATGCCCACATAGGTGTCGATGCGGATACGGCGGAATTCGGCACTGGCCTGGTCGGGGGCGCGGATCAGGGGCTTGGCGCCTGTCCGCTCCTTGACCTCCTCCACCTCTTCCTCGGCCTGCCAGAAGAAGAGGTAGGGACTGATGGTCGTGCCGAGAATGGCGACCACCATGGTCAGGTAGCTGGCTTCAAAAGTGATGTTGGGCGCCAGGAGGTGATAGCCCACGGTCGCCCAGGGCGTCTTCACCACAAAGGCCACGGCCACATAGGCGAACAGGGACAGGGTCAGCCATTTGAGGATGGAGACATAGCGGGAGTACCGCATGAAGACCTCCAGCAGGACCGAAGCCACGCCGAAGGCCGCCACATAGGCCAGCTGGGGTCCGCCGACCAACAGCTTGAGGGCTGCGGCCATGGCGCCCAGGTCCGCCCCAAGGTTGATGGTGTTGGCGACCACCAGCAGGCCGACGACCGTGACCAGAACGGGCCTTGGGAAGTGGAGCTTGATGACCCCGGCCAGGCCGCGGCCCGTGACCCGGCCAATGCGGGCGCTGACCTCCTGGATGGCGCACAGGAGCGGCAGGCTGAAGAGGATCACCCAGCCGAGGCTGAAGCCGAACTGGGCGCCGGCCTGGGAATATGTGGCTATTCCGCTTGGGTCGTCGTCCGAGGCGCCGGTGATCAGGCCAGGCCCCATAATGCTGAGCAGGCCGGGCTTGTCGGGTTGTTTGACTTCGACCTTGCTGTCGTGGGCCGAGGCGTGCCGGCGGTGAGCCTCCAGCAGACGCCTCTGGAGCGCTGTGCTCCTCATGCCCGGACCAGGTTCATGCCGCCTGCAGCATTCCGGCGATCTGATCCTTCAGGGTCAGCCTCTGCTTCTTCAGGTCTTCGAGCGCGGCATCAGCGAGGGCCTCGACGCCGGACTCAGCCCGGTGAATGGCGCGGTTCACGGTGTGATAGGCGTCGGCAAGTTTGGCGAAGTGCCTGTCGTGGGTCTTCAGGTGATGAAGCCGTTCAGCCTGGTCGGGAAACTCGTCGTGAAGTTCGTGGGCGGCGTGGCTCATGGGGGCGCTCCTTGAAAAGGCCCCTTACATGACATGCATCTGGAGACGACCGCCTTGAGGCAGGTCAACGCGCCCTAGGAGAGAACGGCCGCGTCGCCTTCGCCGCTGGCCAGCATGCGACCGATGGCGTCAAACAGCAGGTCCATGGCCACAGGCTTCATGATCACTTCGTCGGCGCCAGCGCCGAGGCAGTCCTGGCGGATGGTCAGGCCGGTGTCAGCGGTGACGACGATTACCGGCAGCTTGGCCTTGGCGTCGCCCCTGGCGCGGATATGGCGAATGGCCGTCAGCCCGTCCATGCCGGGCATGCGCAGATCCATGAGGATCAGGTCGTAGTCATTGTCGGACACCATCTGCAGTCCGGTCTCGGCCTCTGGGGCCTCGGCCATTTCCACATCGGCGACGCCCAACATGTCTTTAACGACACGGCGGTTCATCGCGTCGTCTTCGACGAACAGGATGCGCACGGGGTATCTCCGGCTTGATCAGGAGCGATCGGTACGAGTTATAGATGCTAAGCGGTTAATAGGGACTTTAGCTCTGGTTGCGCCACAAAATTGTCCAGTACAGTCTCACAGGATTCCTTCAGTCGCTCCACAATTGCCTGCGGCGACATGGGTTTGGCCAGGACCTGGGCGACGCCAAGCGCCAGAAGCGCCTGGGTGTCATCCTCGGTCGGCTGTGACCAGAGGACGCTGACCGGTGAGTTTCGGGCCGCTTCCAGGAGGGTGCGGATGGACTCAAGACGCTCGATGTCCGGCAGTTGGGAGGCAGCGCCTTCAAGAATGATCCGGTCAAAATGCTTCTGTTCGAGGGTCGACAGCGCCAGAGCGCCAGAGCCGACGATCTCCAGGGCGCGAACGTGAGGGGCCAGGGCCGCCTTCATCATGCTTTGGGCCAGGGGGTTGGCCTCAACCAGCAGGACGGTGCTGTCGGCCAGGGATCTCGGACCACTGGTTTCGTCGCTTTCGGAGACCTCGACCTCGACCGGCTCTTCAACCCGGGTCAGGGGCAGGACGACGGTGAAGACCGAGCCTTCGCCCACAACGCTCTCGATGGTGATGTCGCCATCCATGGCCGTCGCCAGATTGCGACAGATGGTCAGGCCAAGGCCCGTGCCGCCGTGCTGACGGGTCGTGCCGCCATCCAGCTGCTTGAAGGAGACGAAGACGTCATCGAACTGGTCAGATGGAATGCCGATGCCCGTGTCGCTGACACTGAGGGCAAGGTGTTCGACGCCATTCTTTTCGATCACCCTGGCGGTCAGGCCCACCTCGCCTGTGTCGGTAAACTTGATGGCGTTTGACAGCAGGTTGAAGAGCACCTGACGCAGGCGGGTGCCGTCCTCGACGATCCGCTTCGGCGCGCCTTCAATGTCCAGTTTGAAGCCCAGGGACTTGGTCGCCGCCTTCTCGCGCCACATGCGGGCGGTTTCCTCGAGAATGCGGGTGAGGTCGGTTTCCTCGCGCACCACGCTGAGATTGCCGTTCTCGATCTTGGCGACGTCGAGGATGTCGTCGACCAGGGCGCGCATGGTCTCGGCGGCGCCGTGGACGATGGAAATCTTGTCACGCATGGCCGCATCGACCCGCTGGTCGGCGAGGATCACCTGGGTCATGCCCAGAATGCCGTTCAGCGGCGTGCGGACTTCGTGGCTGGTGGTCGCCAGGAATTCGGTCTTGGCCTTGAGGGCCTTTTCAAGCGAGGTGTTGACCTCGTTCAGATTGACGTTGGCGGCGCGGACCTGGTCGCGGCTGCGCTTCAGGGACAGCAAGCCGACCACAAGCAGGCCAGCTATGATCACCAAGCCTGCCAAGAGCACCATGGTGATCATGGTCCGGAACCGGGCGAGCTTGATATCCCTCTGCAGCTGTCCGGCCTTGAGGTTGGCGATCTTGAGGTCCTGGTTGGCGAAGTCGAACTTCGCCGCCATCAGGGCGGCGTTGGTATCGGCCGCCAGGGCCCGAGTTTCGTCGTCAAGACGCTTGTAGGCCTTGAGGTGCAGGAAGGCGAGATGGTCGTTGCCTGCCGCGCTGTAGATGCCGACCGCGTATTTGTGCAAATCCGAAAAGGCTGGTGGAGTTTTCTCCAGGTCCTGACCTGAGAAAGCCTTGCCGAGATAGTTTGACGCCGCAGGGATGTTGCCTTTTTTGAACTGAATCTGAGCGATGATGCCATTGAGGAATGGCTTCTCGCTCCTGGCTTCCTCGAATTTCATCAAGCCAGCACTGATTGCAGCGTATTTGTCGGCCTCGACGATATTTCCGAGATCTATATTCGTAACCGAAATGTTATTTACAGTGATAGCTTCAAGATATTTACTATCCAGCTTGAAAGCGATATCTTTTGCTTTCTTAAATTCAACAATTGCCTCCGGCAATTTGCCCATATACTTATAAACCATCGCCTTATTGTTCAAGAGCGAATAGGCCAAGTTTGGGTCAGCTGAATAGGCTTCTTCAGCCTGCTTGTAGTATTGCAGCACGCGTGGAAAATCGCCAGCGTTCTGGTAGATCGTTCCAATGTCCAATAGAGACATCGCCTGACCGCGAGGCTCGCCGGCCTCACGGTAAACATCGTGCGCGGACTGAAGATCGGGCAACGCCAGTTGCACCTTGCCAGCTGCGACATAGGCATTGCCTCGCGATCGGATCAAATCGCCATGGATCTTTGACTTCGGAAAGCCCGATATTGAAGCTAAAGCCTTGTCCAGAAGTGGAAGTGCGTCTTCCGCGCGACCGGTCCGGATAATTGCCTCTGCCTGCAGCCATTGGGCGGCCGCTGTCTCCATGACCTTGGTTTTTTCGTCTTCCGCCTCATTGGCAATTGCGTAGAGGTTCTGGATCTTGGGTTCAGCGTTCGCAGGATTGGTCATCGCCAGCGCCTTGGCGTCGCTTAGGGCAGCGTTGAATTTCTTTTCATGGGCGGTCAAGGCGTCGGCTGCGCTTGCCGGGAGCGCAGCCGCGATCAAAGCAGCGCAAGCGAAAGCGCTCAGGCCCGTCTTGATCCTCATGTGCTGCAACCTCCAGTTTGAGGTGCCAGACTAGGATGGCATCGTTAATTTCGCTCTAAGTCGCGAAACCTAGGCTAGGGCCAGATCGGCAGGCTCGTCAGAGGCCGACATCATGCGGGCAATGGCGTCAAACAGGCTTTCCATCACGACGGGCTTGTGGACCAGGTCGTCCCCGCCCGCATCCTGGACCGACTTCTCGATTTCCAGCCCCATGTCTGCGGTCAGGACCACCACAGGCACCCTTCCCCTTGCATCCCCGCGGGACCGGATTTTGCGGATCGCCGTCAGGCCATCCATACCCGGCATGCGCAGGTCCATAAGCACCAGGTCATAGTCTTGGGTGTCGATCATTCGTAGTCCGGTCTCGGCGTCAGACGCCTCGTCCATGGATACGCCGGCGATATCCAGCATGCCCCTGACAACCCGGCGGTTCATCTCGTGATCGTCAACGAACAGTATTCGCATGGTCAGATCCCGAAGGGGTGCTGGGCAAGTGACCGGGCCGACCAGGCTTCAGCCTGACCGACCCTGATCCCTAGAACTTCACCCGGAAGCGGGCGCCGCCCATGAACTCGCTCTTGGCCGAGCTGCCGACAGGATTGGTGTCGGCACGACCATAGAGGCTGACATCCCCGGCGCCCTTGAGCACCGGGCGGCCATAGAGGACCTCTGCGGCGAAGGGACGGGCCTGATGCAGGTCCAGGCTCCGGTTGACCACCCCGATCTCGCCGGTGTGACGGTCGGTCACTTCGGCAATGGCGATGTTCAGCTTGCCGCTTTCCACATGCATGGGCTGGGACAGGCTCATCCGCAGGACGTCGCCCCGGGCCAGGAGGTTGGACTTCGTCAGGACCGCTTCATAGGCCGAAGTGGTCACGCCAGCCTTGTCCACGGCGATGTTCTGACCCGAACCGGCTGCGGTCTTGCCGACCGTGCCGCTCAGGGCCAGGCGGGTGTCGTGGCCAAGGTCGGCATTGACGCCCACGGTCAGGCCGTGAGAGCGCGAACCGCCGCCGAAGTCGGTGGGATCCAGGGACTGGGTGCCCAGGAAGGCGTTGGCCTCGTTGAGGTGGGTATAGGCGCCCATCAGCTGAACCCCGTCCGTCAGACGATAGTTCAGGCCGAAGTGCTGGGCGTTGGCCTGATAGCGTTCAGCACCGTTGCCCAGGACGGCAAGGGTCGGAGAGCCGTCGACATCCCGCAGCATGTTGCGGTTGGTCATGCCGGCCGAGAGGTCGACCCTGTCGTTCAGGTGGAACTTCAGATTGGCGAAGCCGCCGCCGGAAGCCAGGCCCAGCAGGGGATCCAGGCCGCCCTTGGTCGCATCCACATCGCCGGCCAGGGCAAAGCCCTCCATGCCGCCCACAGGGATTGCGCCGTCGCCGAAGCCGAAGTCCAGACTGGTCTGCTCGCCAGCCACGTGGACCTTGGATTGATAGTCCATGCCGCTCTGGACAAAGCCCTGCACGTTCGTGCGCGGGGCGATGGTCAGGGTCATGTCCGCAGACCAGGGATTGGCGACGGGAACGCTCTGGCTGTTGGAGAAGGCGAACCCACTGCCGCTGCTGCTCGATCCGCTCGACGACTGGGTCGCAATCCAGCTGTCCAGGCGCTTGACCAGATAGTCCTGGAACCGCTCTGACGAACCCTGGGCTGACGTGAAGGTCTGACCGATCAGCTTGCTGGCCAGCGGGATGGCGAAGTCGCGCTTGGTGTTCCCGATGGTCTCGAAGGCATAGTAGTAGAGGCCATCCGCGCTCTGCAGATTGCCCGATTCCTTGACCTTCTCAGTCGCCCGATTGCTGATGATCTGACTGATCGGCACAACACCGCCGAGCTTGCCATTGGCAGGCGCGTAGAAAACCGCCTTGCCGAAATCCAGCGGCGACTGTGCAGCCGTGATGTCCAGCAGACCGGCGCCGAAGACCGCGTCAACGCCCGGGGCGCCAAGGTCCTTGGCCGACTTCAGGATGATGTCCGAGGTTTCCTTCGGATAGGTCGAGAGCCAGGGCCAACGGTCGTGGAGTAGGGCCACAGCGCCGGAGACGATTGGCGCCGCCAGGGAGGTGCCGGTATGGCGGGCGACGCCACCCTTGTCGTCAGAGACCAGGATCAATTCGCCGGGCGCCACCAGATAGCGGTCCATCAGGCGGTTGCCGGTCTGGCAGGTTCCACCGCTTACCACCAGGCAGGCCGTGCCCGGCTGGTTGTTGAAGTTGGAAATGGTCAAGCCATCGGACTGGATCGACCCGACAATCAGCAGGTTGGGGTTGGTGGCGAAGTTCCAGGTAACGTTGGTGGTCTGGACCACGCCATCATTGCCGGCGGCCAGAACGAAGAGGTTGTCCTTGGCCACCAGACTGACATCTGGCCGGCTGAAGACGTCGTTCCAGCTGGGCGCAAGGGCGAAGCCGCCTTCGCCGAGAGATGCATTGATGATGCTGGCGCTGCTCGCGGCCAGGGACTTGATGCCCGTCGCGACATCGTCCCAGCTGGCGGTGCCCGTAGAGTCGAAGGGGTTGTAGGCGACCACCTTGGCCCTGGGCGCTATGCCCATGACGCCAACGCCGTCGTGGGCGCCGACCATCAGGCCCGCTACAGCGGCGCCGTGGCCGTTGGTGAAGCTGGACACGCCATCAAAGGCGACGATGTTCTTCTGGATGGTGACATCACCGGCGACGGTGAAATCCAGCAGGCCGATGGTGGTGTCGGAACCTGACCCCTGGGTCTGTGTGAGGGAAGGCGACCAGTTGGCGGTGGCCATCCAGTGATCGATATGATCAGTGCCAGTATAGTTCATCAGGCCGTCATACCAATCCAGGAAGAAGAGGGCCCTCTGGGTCGGCGACAGCGCCGCCAGGGTCGCCGGCTTTTTCGGATCGATGCCGTACTTGGTCATCAAAGGATCGGCGAACTTGGTCTTGAAGGAGCCGCTCGTGCCGGTCGGGACAACGGCCTTGGTCCAGTATTCACTGGCCTTGGAAACCATCTCCTGCAGCTTGGAGGCGATCTCGCTATACGACCCTGAAGAGGCCGTCGGTGAAATCGCATTCCACGTGTTCAAGGTCTCCTGGTAAGTTTTACCAGCTTCCTTCCAGTATTCGGCCAGCTTTTCGCTGGTGATCGCGCCCTGGTAGGGCCTGGTGGAACCCCAGAATGGCGTGACGCCATTCTGCGTCAGTGTGCCCGCCAGGTAAGGGTTGACGGCGCCAGACCCTCCCGACAGAGGAGAAACGTTTCCATAGAGGCCATTCACCTCGCCCCACAGTGGCGAGACATTGCCGTAAAGCGGTGAGACATTGCCGTACAGGGGCGAAACATTGCCATAGAGTGGCGACACATTTCCGTAGAGCGGGGACACGTTGCCATAAAGCGGCGAAACGTTCCCATAGAAGGCGCGAACCGGCTTGATGAGCGGAGCCGCGGTCGAAGCGGGCGCCGTCGTCGGCGCTGCGGTCGCGGCGGCCGTCTTGGGCGCCGCCGTCGTCGTGGTGGTCTTGGGCGTCGTGGTCGTCGTGGCTGTCTTGGTGGTCGTCGCAGTCGACGTCTTGGTCTTCGTCGCCGCATCGGCCGATATGGCGAAGCTCGACACCGAAGCCAGCATGGCCAGCGGCAGAGCGTAACGCAGAGTCTTCAACTTCGTAGCCATGGCGGCCCCCAATTCCGGAACACTTTGTTCCGCAGTACGGGCTTACCGCTGCTCAGATAAGATAGATTGAAGGAACTAGATGAATCGCAATTAACCGCAGTTTTTACTGGACTGGGCGCGGAAGTTTGACTCCACGAAATCGAGTATAGAATTTGTAAATATTGTTTACTGAATCACTACACCGGGTGTGCGCCTCGATGGACTGAATTGAAAAAGGTCCCTGGTGCTGTGCGCCAGGGACCCCTTCCTTAGGGAACTGAAATCCACCGGACAGGTCGCCCTGCCCGGCTGGAACCTAGAAGCGGAACTTGAACCGTGCGCCGCTCATATAGGTGGTCTCGGTATTGGACGTGTCGGTGTCGACGCGGCCGTAGAAGCTGACCTCGCCAAGACCCTTGAGCACCGGGCGGCCATAGAGCATTTCCGTGGCCAGGGGCCGCGGGGGGGCGGTGCCGATGTGCTGGGTGATGAAGCCCAGCTCGCCGGTCTCGCGGTCAGCAATGCCGTAGGAGGTGAAGGCCAGGTCGCCCTTCTCCACATGCAGGGGCTGGGACACGGAGATCCGCACCACATCGCCCTTGGCGAAGAGATCGCCCTGGGTCAGGGAGACCTGATAGGCCGTCGAGGTCATGTCCTTCGCGCTGAAGGCCTGGCCGCCGTTGGTCCGGGTCTTGCCGACCGTGCCCGAGACCGCAAGGCGGGTGTTCGGGCCCAGAGCCGCATCGACGCCGACATTGTAGCCGTCGGTGGTCGAACCGGCGCCCAGGTCGCTGGCTTCCAGGGACTGGATGCCCAGCAGGCCGCTGGCTTCGGTCAGGTGGGTCAGGCCGCCCAGGATGTGGACGCCTTCAGCCACCTTCACATTGACGCCGAGATTGGTCGCCGCCGCCTCGTAACGCTCGGCGCCATTGCCCAGGACCCGAAGGCCAGGGCTGGAGCCGGTGTCGCGCAGGTCGTTCCTCTGGGTCGAACCGGCCGAAACCTGGACATTGTCCGTCAGGTTGAAGGCGATCTTGCCAAAGGCGCCGCCGGAAGCCAGGCCCAGGAGGGGGTTGGCCCCACCGCGGGTGGCGTCATAGTCGGCAGCTTGGCCGAAGCCCGGCATGGCGCCCAGGGTGACAGCGCCGTCGCCGAAGCCGAACTCGGCTTCCGAGCCGTCGCCGGCAATGTGCAGGCGGGACTGGTAGGCCACCCCGGTCTGGACAAAGCCGTCACGCTTGGACTGCGGCGCAATCGAAAGGGACATGTCGGCGCCCCAGGGATTGCGCATGGCCACGCCCTTGGCGAAGCCCGCAAAGTTGGCCTTGGAGCTGTCCTCGGCGAAGGCTGGCTTGGTCGCGATCCAGCCTTCCATCCGGCTCACCAGATAGCTTTGGAACAGGTCAGCGTCGCCCGAGGCGCGGGTCACATTCTGACCGATCAGCTTGCGCGCCACCGGAATGGCGAAGTCGCGACGGGTGCGGGTGCCGGTCAGGGCGACATTGGCGTTGAGATTGGCGCCTGTCGTCGCGTTGAATTCCTCGATGGCGTAGAAGTACAGCCCCTGGGCATTCCAGGCGTTGGTCTTGTCCTTGCGGAAGTCCTTGATCACGGTGGCGACCGAGCTGGTCTTAAGCCCTGTGGTGGAGATGACTCCATTTGTGCTGACCGCCGTCGTGGAGTTCTTCTTGCCCGTATAGTAGATAAGATTATCCCAGTTCAGCGGCGACTGTGCTGCGGTAACATCGAGCAGGCCGCGACCATAGATCGGGTCAACCCCCGGATCGCCCAGATCCCGAGCCGTATTCAGCAGGATGGAGTTGGTGACCTTGGGATAGCTCGCCAGCCATTTCCAGCGGTCGTGAAGCAAGGCCACCGCGCCCGAAACCAGCGGCGCCGCCAGGGAGGTGCCCGACTGACGCGAAACGCCGCCAGCGCCGTTGTCGACGAGGATCAACTCGCCAGGCGCAACAAGGAAGCGATCCTTCAGATAGTTGCCGGGCTGGCAGACCGTCGTGCCGGGTGCGAGCAGGCAGGCATTGCCGGGGGTGTTGCTGAAGTTCGAGATATAACCGGCGGCATTCACCGAACCGACAAGCAGGACATCGGGATATTTTGCAAAATCCCAGGTGACATTGGCCGTCTGCGAAACACCGTCATTGCCGGAGGCGATCACGAAGACCGTCTTGCCTGCGATAGCCGAAGTGGCGGGGGCGGCCAGGCTGCTGAAGACCGTGCCCCAGCCGGGCGCCAGGGCGTAGCCTGGTTCACCGAGGGAGGCGTTTACGATGCTGGCGCCCTTGTAGGCGGCAGTGCCAGTCGTAAGATTTACGATGCCTGTGGTGATGTCAGTCCAGTTGGTGGTGCCTGTCGCATCAAAGGGATTGTAGGCGATCACCTTGGCCTTGGGCGCAATGCCCATGATGCCGGCGCCATCATGGGCGCCGACCATCAGGCTGCCCACGGCGACCCCATGACCATTGGTGAACTGCGAGACACCGCTATAGGCGACAATATTCTGACTGACCGTGGTGTTTCCTGAAACCGTAAAGTCCAGGAGCCCGATCGTGGTGTCTGAGCCAGACCCTTGGGTCTGCGTAAGGGAAGGCGACCATTGAACCAGGTTCATCCAGTAGTCGATGTAGTCAGTGCCCGTATACTTCATCAGGCTGTCGTACAGATCCAGGAGGAACAGGCCTCGCTTGGTCTGATCCATCTGCGCAAGGGTTGCAGGGCTGGAAAGACTGATGCCGTACTTGGCGAACAGGGGATTGGCGACAGCCTGCTGATACCCGACTCCGCCGGTCTTGGCCTTGATCGCCAGATCCCAGAAGGTGGTCGCACTCTGCCCAAAGGCGTTAAGCTGAGTGGCGATCGGCGCATAGGCGGCGGCGGTGGATCCTGCGGGGATTGCAGCCCAGGCCGTATCGATGCCATTCCAGGTCAGGCCCGCGGTCTTCCAATAAGTGTTAAGACCGGCGCTGGTCATGTTGTTGGTGTAGGGCGCAATCGTTCCCCAGAAGGCCGATACGCCATTGAGGCTGCTGGAGCTGGCGGTATAGGGGTTCAGCTGGGTCGAGCTGCCATCCAGGGCCTTGATACTGCCCCAGAGCGGAGACACGTTTCCGTAATACGGGTGAACAGTGCCCCACAACGGCGACACGTTACCGTAAAGCGGAGAAACATTCCCGTAGAGGGGAGAAACATTGCCGTAGAGTGGAGACACGTTGCCATAGAGAGGCGACACATTTCCATACAATGGGGAAACATTGCCATAAACGGGCCCCACAGAGCCCCAAAGCGGCGAAACATTGCCATAGACCGGCTTCACCGGGCCGGCCTGAGCCGACGGTGCAAGGGCAATCGCAGAAACTGAAGCCATTGCGGCCAGAGCGATCACGTTCAGCTTTGTCTTCTTAGGCATGGAAGCCCCCATCACTCGGATCTTTGAGTCCGAGCCTGGAAGATATCCACAGCCTATCTAATGATTTGCCAAGATGTTTAGTAAAGGGGATTTAATCGTATTATCTCTGTGAATGTTATCATTTGCAGGCATTGGGAAAACTCTTCTTAAGATTGTCGAAACCATATGATTTTGGGTATTCGTTATTGAAAAATGAACGCCTGAAAACTGAAATCGACACCTTACATCATGACTTCTGAACGCAAAAAGGCCCCCGGCAAATTGAGCCGGGGGCCAGATTGTCGTCTGTAGGTGTGGAGCTGGGTCCTGTCCTAGAAGCGGAACTTGAACCGTGCGCCGCTCATATAGGTGGTCTCGGTATTGGACGTGTCGGTGTCGACGCGGCCGTAGAAGCTGACCTCGCCAAGACCCTTGAGCACCGGGCGGCCATAGAGCATTTCCGTGGCCAGGGGCCGCGGGGGGGCGGTGCCGATGTGCTGGGTGATGAAGCCCAGCTCGCCGGTCTCGCGGTCAGCAATGCCGTAGGAGGTGAAGGCCAGGTCGCCCTTCTCCACATGCAGGGGCTGGGACACGGAGATCCGCACCACATCGCCCTTGGCGAAGAGATCGCCCTGGGTCAGGGAGACCTGATAGGCCGTCGAGGTCATGTCCTTCGCGCTGAAGGCCTGGCCGCCGTTGGTCCGGGTCTTGCCGACCGTGCCCGAGACCGCAAGGCGGGTGTTCGGGCCCAGAGCCGCATCGACGCCGACATTGTAGCCGTCGGTGGTCGAACCGGCGCCCAGGTCGCTGGCTTCCAGGGACTGGATGCCCAGCAGGCCGCTGGCTTCGGTCAGGTGGGTCAGGCCGCCCAGGATGTGGACGCCTTCAGCCACCTTCACATTGACGCCGAGATTGGTCGCCGCCGCCTCGTAACGCTCGGCGCCATTGCCCAGGACCCGAAGGCCAGGGCTGGAGCCGGTGTCGCGCAGGTCGTTCCTCTGGGTCGAACCGGCCGAAACCTGGACATTGTCCGTCAGGTTGAAGGCGATCTTGCCAAAGGCGCCGCCGGAAGCCAGGCCCAGGAGGGGGTTGGCCCCACCGCGGGTGGCGTCATAGTCGGCAGCTTGGCCGAAGCCCGGCATGGCGCCCAGGGTGACAGCGCCGTCGCCGAAGCCGAACTCGGCTTCCGAGCCGTCGCCGGCAATGTGCAGGCGGGACTGGTAGGCCACCCCGGTCTGGACAAAGCCGTCACGCCTGGACTGCGGCGCAAGGGTCAGGGACATGTCGGCGCCCCAGGGATTGCGCATGGCCACACCTTTGGCGAAGCCCGCAAAGTTGGCCTTGGAGCTGTCCTCGGCGAAGCCGGGCTTGCTGTCGACCCAGGTTCCCATGCGATCCACCAGATAGGCCTGGAACTTTTCAGTGGAACCATTGAGGCGAACCACGTTCTGACCGATCAGCTTGCGCGCCACCGGAATGGCGAAGTCGCGACGGGTCGGACCAAGCTCTTCAATGGCGTAGATGAAGAGGCCCTGGGCGTCCCAGGTCTTCTGCTTTTCGAGCTTGGACTGGGTGATGATGGTCGAGACGCTGCGCTGGGTCAGGGTATTGGTGCTGATGACGCCGGTATTATTGGCGGTCGCCGTACCCGTATAGTAGGTCAGGTTGTCCCAGTTCAGCGGCGACTGGGCCGCCGTGATGTCCAGCAGGCCGTGACCATAGATCGGGTCAACGCCGGGGTCGCCGATGTCACGAGCCGAATTGAGGATAATGTAGTTGGTGACCTTCGGATAGTTGGCCAGCCATTTCCAGCGATCATGGACGAGGGCCACGGCGCCAGAAACCAGCGGAGCCGCGAGAGATGTCCCCGACTGACGGACAACGCCACCGGCGCCATCGTCGATGAGGATCAGCTCACCAGGAGCCACGAGGAAGTGGTCCTTCAGATAGTTTCCAGCGACGCAGGTGGATGTCCCGCTGGCCAGCATGCAGGCATTACCTGGCGTATTGCTGAAGTTCGAGATGTAGCCGACCGAATTCACGGAACCGACAATCAGAACATCAGGATTGGTATTGAAGTTCCAGGTGATGTTGGTTGTCTGAGCCACGCCCTCATTGCCGGCTGCAATTACAAACACGGTCTTGTTGGCAACCGCCGAAACGCCGGGCGAGGTGAAGACGGTGTTCCAGCCCTGCGCCAGCGCCAGGCCAGGTTCGCCGAGGGACGCATTGACAATGCTGGCGCCCTTGTAATTGGCCGTGTCGGTCGTCATGGCGATGACGCCAGTCGTGATGTCGGTCCAGTTGGTGGTGCCGGTCGCATCAAAGGGGTTGTAGGCGATGACCTTGGACTTGGGCGCTATGCCCATGACGCCCTTTCCGTCGTGGGCGCCAACCATCAGGCTGCCAACCGCGACGCCGTGGCCATTGGTGAACTGTGACACGCCGCTATAGGCGATCACATTCTTGGTGACCGTGGTATTGCCCGAAACGGTGAAGTCCAGCAGACCGATGGTCGTATCGGCGCCCGAACCCTGGGTTTGGGTAAGGGACGGCGACCATTGAACCAGGTTCATCCAGTAGTCGACATGATCGGTGCCTGTGTACTTCATCAGGCTGTCGTAGAGATCCAGGAAGAACATGCCGCGCTTGGTCTGATCCATCTGCGCCAAGGTCGCAGGATTGGACAGATCAAGGCCATACTTGGCCAGCAGCGGATTAGACACCGTCTGGACATAGCCCACGCCGCCAGTCTTGGCCTTGATGGCCGGATTCCAGAAGGTCGCGTTGGTCTGCCCCAGGGCGTTGAGCTTGGTGACGATCGTCTGATAGGCGCTAGCAGGGGAGCCCGCTGGAATGGCTGCCCAGGACGTATTGATGTCATTCCAGGTCAGACCGGCGTTCTTCCAGTATGTGTTGAGGCCGGCGCCAGTCATGTTGTTGGTATAGGGCGAAGTCGTACCCCAGAAGGCCGAAACGCCATTAAGGGTGCTGGAGCTGGCGGTATAGGGATTCAGCTCGGTCGCACTGCCATCCAGGGCCTTAATGCTGCCCCAGAGCGGAGACACGTTCCCATAATACGGGTGAACAGTGCCCCAGAGCGGCGAAACGTTGCCGTAGAGCGGAGACACATTGCCGTATAGTGGCGAGACGTTGCCGTAAAGAGGTGACACGTTGCCGTAGAGAGGCGACACATTTCCATACAAAGGGGAAACATTGCCATAGACGGGCGCTACAGAGCCCCAAAGCGGCGAAACATTTCCATACATGGGCTTGACCGGGCCGGCCTGAGCCGACGGAGCCAGAGCAAACGCAGATACTGAGGCCATTGCGGCCAGTGCCGATCGGCTAAGCTTTGTCATACTAGGCATTGGAGCCCCCATCACTCGGATCTTTGCGTCCGAGCCTAGAGACTACATCGAGGTACTATAAGACTTTGCCAAAAGACCTGGTAAAGGCGAATTAATCGTACTTTTTTATTTCGAAGTACTACGCCTTGTTAGCCTTGAGCCTGTCCATCAACATGGCGGGGATCGGCGAAGCCAGCTGGACTTCGGCGCTGAGGAAGGTGTCCAGGTCGCCGAACTCAAGAGGCTTGGAGATCAGATAGCCCTGAACATGATCACATCCCATCATGCGCAACAGGGCCAGGGCGCCGGGATTGTTGACGCCTTCGGCCGTGACCACCATTTCCAGGGCGTGAGCCAGGTCGATGGTGGAGCGGACCAGCAAGGGGTCGCGATGGCTTGAGGTCAGACCGGAAATGAACATCTGGTCGATCTTCAGTTCGTGGGCCGGCAACTGCTTCAGATAGGCCAGGGACGACAGGCCCGAGCCATAGTCGTCAATGGCGATCTTGATCCCTGCGTCAGCAATGGCGTGCAGATGCGCCAGGGCCGTCTCCGGATCATCAATGACTGCGGTTTCGGTGATTTCAAAGCCGATCTGGCCCTCAGCCCGGGCGGCTACGGTTTCGATCGCCCAGTCGATGAAGGCCTTGTCGGCCACCAGGCGGCCCGACAGGTTGATATAGACCTCGACATGATGCCCCCGCTCGATCAGCAGGGCCTGTTCCTCGATGGCGCGCACCAGGACCCAGCGGGTCAGGTCGGCGACAAGGCCGGTTTCCTCGGCAGGGCCAATGAATTCATCGGGGGGAATGAGTCCCCGCTCGGGATGCTGCCAGCGGATCAGGGCCTCTACCGAGTGGATCTCATTGGAACGGGTATGCAGCTTGGGCTGATAGACCAGGAAGAGTTCATCCCCCGTGATCGCCCGGCGCAGATCGCCAAGCATGACCAGACGGGCGGCGGCCTGCGAGCGGTCCTCTTCCCGGAAGCCGACAACCTTGCGGTGGCCGACCTGGGCGTGACCCAGGGCAAGGGCGGCGCACTCGACAGCTGAATCCCCACACTCGTCGAGACTGGCATAGCCCAGGGCGACTTCCAGGTCGAAGCTCTGGCCTTCGACTTCCAGACGCGAGCCCAGCACTTCCATCAGCGCCTGAAGCTTGGAGGACGCCGACTCGTCATTGGGGGCCGTGAAGGCGAATTCGATATTGGTCCGGCCGATCCGGCCGATCCGCGCCGAGCCGATATTGTTACGGATCCGGTCAGCGGTGGCCCGCAGGACAAGGTCGGCGATCTTGGAGCCGATGTGCCCGCGCAGGGTGGAAAAGCCGCCAGCGCCCATCAGGGCGACATAGGTGGGCATTTTCGAGCGTCCGCGCTTGTTGGGCGCCAGCAGGGAAGTCGTCGGAGCGGCGGTGTTCGTCTGCAACTGCTGGGCAAGCAGGTTGAAGGCGCGGACAACCCGGGGCGAGGCTGCGCCGGTGGTCAGACTGGCGCGTCCGCCAGCCGCCAGGGACTCGAGTGCTGCAGCCAATTCGTCCGAAGCGCGGGCGGCCGCAGACTCTTCCAAGTCGACGACGTCCGGGGAATTCGGGCCTGATTTATTCCGTACCATGCCCAACAGTTGCGCACAGTTGCTTTAAGGCCCGATGAATCGGCTCCTACCACAAGGTAAACGGGAGATCGGGAAGATTGGCTGGGGAACTAGGACTCGAACCTAGAATGACGGTACCAAAAACCGCTGTGTTACCATTACACCATTCCCCAGCAGGAACGGCGACGAAGCAAGCTCCGCGCGAGGGCGTCGAGATAGCGTAACACTTGCGGTTATGCAACGCCTCGTCGGCAGCTTGCGGCGGTTGGGTTGCTACTCTATAAGGCCGCTCCCTAGTCGGAGTGTGGCTCAGTCTGGTAGAGCACCGCGTTCGGGACGCGGGGGTCGCAGGTTCGAATCCTGCCACTCCGACCAATTCTTCCCGCGTTCGCCCCAGTCTTGAAGCGAAAGGTCGCCTATGCGGAGCCCGCGCGCCGAGCAGATCCACAATCGTGGGCGCGCCCTGGCCTATGAGGGTCAATTCGCCCGGGCGGCCGAGGAATTCCGGCGGGTCCTGAAGTTTGATCCCGGAAATCCGTTCGCAAGATACGATCTGGCTCTCGCCCTGCTGGCCCAAGGTCGCTTTGATGAGGGGTTCAGCCACTACAGCGCCCGATATGAGCTGCCTGGCGCCCGGCCGCGGCCCGACCTCCCCTTCCCCGCCTGGACCGGCCAGTCCCTCGAGGGAAAGTCCCTGGTGGTGTTTCCCGAGCAGGGCTTTGGCGACCAGATCCAGATGGCCCGGTTCGCACCCGTGCTCGCCGGCATGGGCGCAGACGTAACCTGGCTGTGCGAGCCGGCGCTGGCGCCCCTGTTCCAGGGCCTGGGCGTGCGGGCTCTGGCCGCCGCCGGGAAGGTGGAATTCCCCGATCCGGACTACTGGTGCCAGGTCATGGACCTGCCGGGCCTGCTCAGGGTCAGTTCCGACAGGATTCCGGGAGCGCCCTATCTGTCGGCGCCCCCGAAGCCATTGGGCGGCAAGGTCGGACTGGTCCGGCGGGGCAAACCCAGTCACGCCAATGACGGGGTCAGGTCCCTGCCGGATGACCTGATCCTGCCGTTTGAGGCCCTGAACCTCGCCCCGGAGTCGACCGGCGCACGATCCTTCCAGGAGACGGCGGAGATCATTGCCGGTCTGAACCTTGTGATCAGCGTCGATACCGCCATCGCCCACCTGGCCGGCGCCCTGGGAAAGCCCTGCTTCCTGATGCTGGCCGCCCAGGGGGTGGACTGGCGCTGGAAGCGGTCGGGTTCAACAAGTCCCTGGTATCCAACCATGAGACTCTACCGACAGCCACGCCCCGGAGACTGGGCCACGGTTGTGGCGCAAGTGCAGAAGGACATGCAGGACTTCCTCTGAACCCTGGTTCCTGGACGCCAGAACTGTGCAGACACCCGGAAAACAGGCTAGAACCGGTTTTCCTCGTCCTGGATGTCAAATGAAGCAGTTCCTCATCACCGCGGCCGGCGTCTTTGCAGGCCTCATGCTGTTCCTCGTGGGCATTCCCGTGCTGCTGATCGGCATGGCGGCCAGTTCTTCGGGGGGTGAGGTGGCGCCTGATCAGACCGTGCTGAATCTGGACCTGCGGCAGAACCTGACTGACCAGGACTCCGGCAATCCCCTTTCGGCCCTGAGCGGCGGCTCCCTGTCGGTGATGTCGATCATCTCGACCCTGCGCCACGCGGAAACCGATGACCGGGTAAAGGCCCTGCTGATCCGCCTGCCAGAGGGGGGAATGGAGCCCGCGGCCGCTGATGAAATCCGTGGCGCAATCAAGCATTTCAAGGCCACCGGAAAGCCTGTCCTGGCGCACAGCCAGGGACTCTATCCATCCGGAATGGTGACTTCGACCTACGCCGTCGGGACCGCGGCTGATGAACTCTGGATGCAGCCGGGGGCGTCATTCCAGGTGACCGGCATCGCCAATGAGGACATTTTCTTCAAGCGCATGTTCGACAAGTACGGTGTCAAGGCCAACTACGAGCAGCGCTATGAGTACAAGAACGCCGTAAACGGATACCTGCACGACAACTATACCGACGCCCACCGGGAGGCCGAACTGGGATGGATCGGCTCGATCTACCAGATCGCGACTGCCGCCGCCGCGGCTGACCGCAAGCAGGCGCCCGAGGAAATGAAACGGAATCTGGAGGCGGGCCCCTACCTCGCCGAACAGGCCCTCAAACTGCGGCTCATCGACAAGGTCGGCCAGGTCAAGGACGCCGAAGAAGCCATACTGGCCAAGGCGGGGACTGAGTCCGCCCTCTATGACTTCCAGGACTATGCCCATAGCGCCCGGGAAATCGACACAGGCATGGGCCCCGCCATCGCCGTGGTCGAAGCGGAAGGCCCCATAGTCACCGGCAATGCCGGGTCCGGCGGCAATCCCTTCTCCAGCGAGTCGACCATCTATTCCGACACCATGTCCCAGGCGCTTTACGACGCCATCGAGGATCAGGATGTGAAGGCCATCGTCATGCGGGTGAATTCGCCTGGCGGGTCTGATACGGCTTCCGAACAGATCCTGGCTGCCGTGAAGACCGCCAAGGCGGTCGGCAAGCCGGTTGTGGTCTCCATGGGCACCTATGCCGCCTCAGGCGGGTACTGGATCAGCTCCCAGGCCTCATCGATTGTTGCACAGCCCAGCTCGCTGACAGGGTCTATCGGCGTGTTCGGCGGCAAGTTCGCCCTCGGCGAGGCCCTGGCGCGCTATGGGGTGGATGTCCGGCAGCTGAACGTCGGATCGTCCTATTCCGGCGCCTTCGGCATGGGCCGCGAATTCACACCCCAGGAGCGGGCATCCTTCGCTGGCTGGATGGACCAGATCTACAACAACTTCATCGTCCGGGTTGCTCAGGGTCGCAAGCTGCCCGAGGCGCGGGTTCGCGAGATCGCCAAGGGGCGCGTCTGGACCGGCGATCAGGCCAGGCAGCTGGGTCTGGTTGATCAGGTCGGCGGCTTCTATGACGCCGTCGAGAAAGCCAAGACCCTGGCCAAGCTGAAGGGCGAGGTCCGGCTCAAGCCCATGTCGACCCAGTTGTCCACCTTCCAGGCCCTGCAGCACGCCCTGGGCGTCTCCGCCACCTCTGTCCGCACCCTGGCGGCGGCGGCCTGGGTTCTGGGTGACCCGCGCGCCAAGGGCATGCTCGACCAGATCGCGGAGGAACGCCTGCGCGGCCAGACCGGAGGCGCCGCTGTCCTGGCGCCGCGGGCCGTTCACTGAGCCTCGACCAGCCAGACGCAAACTGAAATCCCGCAGAGGAAAACACCCATGAAGACGTCAGCCCGCTTCGCTCTGCCCATCCTGCTTGGCGCTCTCGCCATGGGGGCGCCAGCTGTCAGCGCCGCCAAGGATGTCGCCCCGGACAAGGCGGCGGTTCTCAAGGCCCTGCTGGACTGCAAGACCAGGACAAACCCGACCGAGCGCCTGGCCTGCTATGACTCTGCAGCCACCCAGTTCGAGACGGCCACGGCCAAGGGCGACGTGGTTGTGGTGGACCGCGAACAGATCCGGACCATCAAGCGGCAATCCTTCGGCCTGAGCCTGCCCAGCTTCGCCATCTTCAACGGGGGCTCAAAGACCGAGGAAATCGACACCCGGATCGAGCTGGTGCTGGATTATCCCCAGGCCGGGGAAGACGGCCATCTGCAGTTCGTCTTCGAAGACGGCGCCGTCTGGCGGCAGTTCGACGCCGGGGACATCTATCCCAAGCCCCGCAAGGGCATGAAGGCCGTGATCACCCGTGGCGCCGTGGGCGGCTTCTTCATGTCCCTGAACGGCAAGCCCGGGATCAAGGTGCAGAGGTTGCGCTGAAACGGGGTACATTTCGGTGGCCTGACCCTGCCGGAAGTGGTCTAGATTCCGGGGTCTTCGCCTGGATTGAAACCACATGTCGGACGCCCCAGCCCCAACGCCTCTGGACGTGAACACTCCGGCCATGCGGGCCATTGCGGCCAATGATCCCGGCAGGGCCCTGGAAATCCTGAAGCGCGCCATCTCCCTGGATCCGAAGAACCTGGGCGCCTGGCTGAACTATGCCGGCCTTCTGCGCCGCAGCGGTCAGGCCGACGCCGCCCTCGACGCGGTCAACCACGCCCTGGATGTCGAGCCCCGCTCCTTCCACGGCCTGCTGATGAAGGGGTCGATCCTTGACAGTCAGGGCGACACGCCCGCCGCCGGTCGGGTTTACGCCGTCGCCCTGGTCTTCGCCCCGCCTGAGGCGGAACTGGATCCGCCGACCCGAACCGCCCTGGCCCGCGCCCAGGCCGTCTACTCAAAATACATGGACGATTTCACCTCGGCCATGTGGGAGACGGTAGAGGCCAAGTCGCCTGCCGCTTCCCGACAGGAGCGCAAGCGCTTCGACCATTTCGTCAATGTGATCACCGGCAAGGCCAAGGTCTTCCAGTCCCAACCGTCGGACTTCCACTTTCCGGGCCTGCCCTCCATCGAGTTCTATGACGACAGCCTGTTTCCCTGGATGCCCGAGGTGGAGGGCTTTTTCGAAGCCATACTGGATGAGGTCCAGCAGGAACTGGCCCGGGGCCAGGAAGCCTTCTCACCCTATGTCCAGCTGCCCATGGGGGTGCCAGTCGACCAGTGGGCGGATCTCAACCACTCACAGACCTGGACAACCCTGGCGCTCAAGTCCCGGGGCAAGGTGGTCGCAGAGAATGCCGACAGGTTCCCGAAGACCCTTGAGGCCCTCGACCTCCTGCCCCAGCCCGTAGTTCCGAACCGCTCGCCGGTTGCTGTCCTTTCCGCACTCAAACCCCACACCCGCATTCCGCCGCACCACGGGGTATCCAACACCCGCCTGGTCTTCCACCTGCCGCTGATCGTGCCCGACCATTGCGGCTTCCGGGTCGGGTCCGAGACCCGGCCGTGGGTTCCCGGGAAGGCCTGGGTCTTCGACGACACCATCGAGCATGAGGCCTGGAACAACAGCGACCAGTTGCGGGTCATACTGCTGACCGATGTGCGCAATCCCTATGTGACCCAGTACGAGCACGACCTGTACGGCGAGGTGCTTGCGGCCATTGATGAATTCCACAATGAGGCGGCGGAGTATACAGAAGCACTCTGAGGCTGGTCGGCCTCGGACCGTTCCGCCCTATCGACACTGAGGCCCCCATTGGATCGCCAAGAGCTCTTCGACAGCATCAACCAGAAGCTCGCCGCCAACGATATTGAAGGCGCGGTTGACCTGGCCGAAGTGGCGGTCGCCCTGGGTGAAACCCACCCTACCCTGCTGAATCTCTGCGCACACCGCCTGGAGGTCCAGGGCGATTTTCCCGGCGCCCTGAAGCTGCTTGACCAGGCCCTGCAGATCGCTCCCGATGATGTGAGCATACTCAGCGCCATTGGCCATTGCTGGATCAAGCAGGCCGAGCCTGTGAACGCCCTGCGGGCCTTTTCGGCGGCCCTGGCGCGGCATCCGGGTTTTGCGCCGGCCCAGCATGGCGCCGGCCTGGCCCTGAGGGCGCTCGGCGACCTCAAGGAGGCCAGGACCGCCCAGGCGCGGGCTGCGGCCCTGGACCCCAACTATCCCGATCCCAGGGGCGCTCTGGCCATACTTTCCCTGCACGAGAAAAAGCCTGATGAAGCCCGGGCGCACGCCAACACCGCCCTGCGCCTCAACCCCCGGGAGCCGGCGGCCTTCCTGACCCTCGCCACCCTGGACATTGAGGCGGGCGACCACGCCGCCGTGGCCAGCCGGCTGCAGGGTGAACTTGACGATCCCCAGATTGCGCCCCTGCAGAAGGCGCCCCTGTGCCGATTGCTGGGCGACGCCCTCGACGGTCTGGGACAGTACGACGATGCCTTCGCCGCATATCTGGAAGGCAACACCATTCAACGGCGCATCTACGCCCCCCAGCATGGCGGCGATGACGTGGAGAGCGCCCTCAGCCTCTGCCAGCGCCTGACCCGGGAGTTCTCGGCCGAAGGCATGACCTTCCCGGTCAGACCCCCATCGCCCGGCCCTGATGTGAACCATGTCTTCCTGGTGGGTTTCCCCCGGTCAGGGACGACCCTGCTGGAACAGATCCTGGCCAGCCACCCCGATGT
Source organism: Alphaproteobacteria bacterium PA2 (assembly GCA_002256425.1). Lineage (NCBI taxonomy): Bacteria > Pseudomonadati > Pseudomonadota > Alphaproteobacteria > Alphaproteobacteria bacterium PA2. The sequence continues at coordinate 2,939,196 of NKIZ01000001.1, forward strand.
CCTGGCCCTGGAAGAAAAGCCGACCCTGGGCGAGGACATCACGACCTTCTTCCTGGAGCAGGACTCCATGGAGACCCTGCTCTCCCTGGATGACGCCGGGATCGCAAGCCGGGTGGCCGCCTATTGGCAGCGAATTGCTGATTATGGGCTGGCGGTGGACGGCAAGACCTTTGTGGACAAGCAGCCCTCCCTCACAACCTATCTGCCCCTGGTGGCCAGGCTTTTCCCCAAGGCCAAGGTGATCATCGCCCGCCGCGATCCCCGGGACGTGGTCCTGAGCTGCTTCCGGCGGGGTTTCAACATGAGCCGGACCATCTACGAGTTCACCGACCTGGAACGGCTCTCGGCGCTCTATGGCGCCACCATGGATCTGGCCGAGCTGTACGCTGAAAAGCTGCCGCTGAAGTTTCACGTCCACAGTCATGAAGACATGATCGCCGACTTCGACGGGCGGATCAGCGCCCTGTGCGACAGCCTCGGCCTCGAATTCGATGTGAACATGCGCAACTTCGTGGAAACCGCCAGGAGCCGCGACATACGGACCCCGAGCGCGGGTCAGGTGGTCCAGGGCCTCAATGCCGGCGGTGTCGGCTACTGGCGGAATTATGAAGCCCACATGGGGCCCGCCATTGCGGTCCTGCAGCCCTGGATCCAGCGCTACGGCTACGCCTGACCGGCTATCAGGGAGCCCCGGGGCAGGTCACGACCTGACCGGACAGGTCGTCCCTCGGCCTTCACCTCATCTCCGAGCTTGATGAACTGGACCCCGGCCTCCGCCGGGGTGACCGGTGGGTGTTGCGAGTCCGCGCCCGATCTCCAACCCCCGGTCATACCGGCGGAGGCCGGTATCCAGTTCCTAAAGCGCTGCGTAACCTTAGAAGGGCTCCTCTTCGGCAGAGCTTGGATGCGCCAGTCACCCGCGCACGAAAAAGGCGGGCCGGCTTTCGCCGACCCGCCTGATTTCGTTCCGAATGTCAGCGTGACTTAGAAGTCAGCGGTGACGCTCATGAAGACGTTACGACCAAGGGTGTCGTAAAGCTGCGGGAACATGTTGCCGTTACCACCGCCGAAGGCGCCGGTGTTGTTGGCGTCGCCGCGCGGCGGATCCTGGTCGAACAGGTTGTTCGCACCGGCGCGGAGGGTCAGACCCGTCCGGACCTTCCAGGAGGCGCTGAGGTCGATGTAGTTGGTAGCCTTCACCTTGGCGTCGATCGCGTTGATGTAGCCCTGGTTCAGGAAGGCGTTCTTCGAGTTACCGTCGAATTCCGCGCTACCGATATGGCGCCAGGTCAGGGTGCTGGTGATGTTCCACGGCGTGGTCCACGACAGCTTGGCCCGGTGACGCCACTTGGGCTGGGGAACATTGCAGGTCACGCCATAGAGACCGGCGCACTCATAGGTGCCACCGCCCGAGATGGGCTGGGTCACGTAGTTCTTGGTGTAGGTGCCGACCAGGCCAACGCTCAGGCCACCCCAATCCGGCAGGCCGAGATCGGACAGGTCGGTCCGGTAGTTGGCCGCAAGGTCCAGACCCTTGGTCTGAATGAAGCCGGTGTTGACGTTGGTGGAGTCCACGTAACCCGAACCGAACAGCAGGCCGGTGGTCGTGTCACGATGGACGGCGCTGCAGAACACCGGAGAACCGGTGGACAGGCAGTTGCCCAGGGTAACAGCTGCACCGCCGAGGCCGCGCTGGATGATGTTGCGGACGCGGATGTTCCAGTAGTCGATGGAGAAGGTCAGGCCGGGCGTGAAGCGCGGGCTGAACACGGCGCCGTAGGTGTAGGTGTCGGCAGTTTCCGGGTTCAGCAGCGGGTTGCCGCCGGTGAGCGAGCCGCACTGCGAAGCAGGGCAGGCGTCGATCTTGCCATACTGGGCGGCGGTGACGCCGGTCCGCTGGCAGGCTGCGAGCGACTGGGCAGGCTTGGTGCCGGCGCAGGGGTCGGAACCGTTCCACAGATTTTGGACCTGGGCTTCGAACAGGTTGACGATGTTCGGAGCGCGGACAGCGCGGTTATAGCTGTAGCGGAAACGCACGTCGTCGGTCGGGGCGTATTCGCCTTCGGCCTTGAAGGTGTTGGTGTTCACGCCGGTGTTATAACGCGAATAGCGATAGCCGGTGGTGACCGCCAGGGACTTGACCCAGGGCTTGTCTTCCATGAGCGGCATGCGGGCTTCGCCGAACAGTTCGTAGACGTCGAAGGCGCCGGAGACGCTCTTGGACTGGCTGCCGCCAGACAGATCGCCGGAGGTGTAGTTGGCGTCGACGTTATACTCGATGCTCTCACGACGATATTCAGCGCCCAGGGCGATGCCCAGGCCGCCATCGGCGTAGGGCGACTTGGCGCCATACTGGCCGAGGTCGCCGGTGATCGATCCACTGACGATCTGCTCGACTGTGGAGCCGTTCCGGAGACCGGGGGTCAGCAGATAGTCATAGGCATTCTGGGTGATGCCGGCGCTGAGGGCCTTGAACAGGTTCAGCGGGACGCAGTCGCCGCCGGAGATGCACTTGCCGGTGGCAGGGTCGACCAGCAGGGCCTTCTGGATCTTGGCCAGAGAGGCGTAGCCGCCCTGGGTGTCCTGATAGCCAGCCGTGCCGTACTGCGCATAGGCGTCGTATGCCCAGCCGTCACCCAGATCGCCCCGGAGGCCGAAGTTGATCTTGTAGTTGGTGTGGCTGTAGGCGTCCGAACGGGGAACCGCGGCGAAGCGGTAGCCGATCAGGGCCCGGCCAATGGCCGACGTGTTTGCGGCTGCGCCGCACATGGCGGTCTGCTGCTGCAGGGACATCAGCGGGTTGTTACAGTTGATCTCCATATAGCTCTGACCAACCACGGCGCCGCCGCCGGCGAACAGGCCGGACGGTGCGTACTGGGCCCGCGAACGGTCGTCAGCGAACATGAATTCCGAATAGAGTTCAACAGCCGGGTTCAGCTGGTAGTGCGCGAAATAGCCGGCCGAATAGCGGTCGTCCTGACGCTGCAGATAGCTGAGGGTGTTGAAGTTGTAGCCGAAATTGCCCGACGAAGACGGCACGAAGGTGTTGGTGCCGTTGGGATTGGCAGCCTGGCGAACCGTGGTGCCGGGCGTCACGCCAGGGGCGTCGATGAAGCTGAAGCGGCCATAGGCGCCGTTGGACGAACCAAGGCAGAAATAGCTGTCATAGGCCGAGTTGACCGAGGTCGGGCCGGGCTGCGAAGCCAGACCGCAGGCGGCGAAGTCGCGGGTCGCCTGGGTGACGGGCTGGGCGTTGAAATAGGTCGCGTAGACCGTGATGTTGCCCTTGTCGTCGTCGAAGTTCGAACCGAAGACCAGGGAGGCGCTGGTCTGGCCACCGTCAGAACGGTTGCCCGGGATGGCGTAGTTGCCAGCCTTGAGGACCGACTGAGCCAGGGAGTCCTGCTGGCGGTGCTGGTTGAAGCTGTACTGAGCGTCCATGCGGACGCCCTGGAAGCTCTTGATCATCATGAAGTTGACAACGCCGGCCACGGCGTCGGCGCCGTACACGGCCGAGGCGCCGCCGGTGACGACGTCAACGCGTTCAACCAGGGCGGCAGGGATCGTGTTCAGGTCGGCGACCGGGGTCTGCGGGTCACCGGGTTGCAGGCGGCGGCCATTGACCAGAACGACGGTCCGGCTCGGGCCGAGGTTCCGCAGGTCGATGGTGGCGGTGCCGTTACCATTGATGGACTGGCCGAGGTTCTGACCACCGAAGACTTGCGGCAGCGAGTTCGTCAGGGTGTCGATGGAGGCCGTACCGGCGACCTTCACGTCTTCCTGGCTGACGGTCACCAGAGGGCTGTTGGAGGTCAGGTTCGGCTGCGCGATACGCGAACCGGTGATGACCACTTCCGCGACTTCAGGCGCAGCGTTTTCAGCGGCGTAGGCCGAGCCGGCCACGAGAGCGGCGCTGCAGATGATCGAGGAGGCCAGGAGCCTCTCGCGCAGGGTGTTGATTTGCAAAGTGTTGGTCCTCCAACGGAGACGGCCGCACATGGTGCGGACCGCAGCCCCCAAAAAAATAAGATCCCATCGCCGGTAGACTGGCGCGGTTATGCCGGAGTTACGGGGGCTGGGCACTCAGGGTCAACGCACATTAACAAGCTGCAATGGTTTAGGCGCTCGCCTGTCGCTTTTTGGTCACATATCAGACCAATTTGAGCGGCTATCGGCGCAAACGCCGGATTCGTGGGCAAACTTCACCCCGGCAAATGCGGCTCGATCCCGCCCTCGGCTTCACCGATTCGGAGTTCTGGGCGCCACATCAAAGGCGATGGTGATCCGCCGCTCCTGGGATGTGAACGGCACGGTGCCGTGCCACATATAGCTCGGGAACAGGGCCAGCAGGCCGGGCCTTGGCTGGATGTAGTGTTCCGGGCCCAGCTTTGGCTGGGTAGGTTGGCCGGGTTCGCCGAACTTGATCCATCCGGCCTTCGGGTCCGGCGAGGGTTGGGTCGGCATTTCCACGTAGAATGCCGAGGACAGCCAGCCCTGGTGATGGATGTGGTCTGCGTGAAAGCCGTCAGGCCGCAGGAAGACCGACCAGCACCCGGCGATCCGATAGTCACCAAGGAATCGGCGCCCCAGTGGCCCGGGCGCTTCGGCGACCTTGCGCATGTGCTCCCGGATCGGTCCGTCAACGGCCTTGAAGAAGGCCCGCAGGGTAGGATCTGACGACCGCATCAGGTTCTGTGAGGTCTGGCTGCCATTGCGCAGGGACTGATCAAACGGCTCCTTGCGGAAGCTGTGCAGGGTGGTCAGGGAGGCGGCCAGATCACTGAGATAGGCCGACATGCTGGACCAGCCGTCCGGCGTCTCGACCTCGTAGGGCGCCACATAGGCTTCATAGTTGTAGAGGGCCTTGTAGCGCGGATCTCCCATCAGCCGGTAGGCTGTGGCGAGGCGGGCCGTCGCCGTCACATTGAGCGGATCAAAGCTGAGGATCTCCTCCAAAAGTTCCGCAGCGGATTCCGGACGCCCCAGAGCCAGGTCGGCGTCGCACAGCCGGGCCCATATGCCGGGATGCTCGGGGTCAAGGGCGATGGCGCGCTCTGCCTCAGCCCGGGCCGAGGCGGCGTCGCCCAGGGCAAGGTTGATATCGCTCAGCAGCAGATGAAGGCCCACATCCCGGGCGCCGACCTGCAATGCGGACCGCACGATGGTCTGGGCGCCATCCAGGTCCCCCGCGACCTGATGCAACTTGGCCAGGGCCGTGACCGCCCCAAGGTCTCTGGGATCCTTGGCCAGAACGGTGCGTTGAGGCGCGCCCGATTCCTTCAAATCACCCGTGCGCATCCAGATCAGCTGGGACAGGTCGCGATGGATCTCGGGGCCTGCGATCCCCTGCTCCACGGCCTGACGGAAGGCGTCTTCGCCCTCTGACAGCCTGCCCATGCCGGTCAGGGCCCGCCCTCGCACCAGCCAGGGCGCCTCGCCTGTCGCCCTCAGACGGAAGGATTCCGCCGAGGCCCGCTCGGCCTCTGGCCACATCTGGAGGTCGGCATAGCCAGCAGCCAGATTGTGCCGCATGGAGGCGCTCTGCGGATGGTCGCGGACGCACTGTTCAAAGATCTCAAGGGCCGCCTCGGGGCGACCGACTGAGCGGTAAGCCTGGGCCAGGGCGAACAGCAGCCGCAGGTCTTTTGCCCCGGCCTCAACCTCGGCCTCGAGAATGGGCAGGGCTTCGGCAGGTCTGCCCTGGGCCGTCAGGGAGGCGGCGAGACCTTCCAGGGCGTCAAGCACCGGCTTGGCCAGGGCCTGGCCCGACTGGCGTGGCGGGGCCAGGGCAAGGACATCACGATAGGCGGTCTCGGCCTCGGCGATCCGGCCGACCGCCGTCATCAGTTCTCCCTGGGCCAGTATGTAGACCAGTTCGAGCGGGGCCAGCCTTCTGGCATTGGCCAGGGCGGCTTCGGCGCCGGCCGTATCCCCTGCCCTGCGCAGGACAAATCCCAGCAGGCCGTGCAACCGCGCATCGGGGACCCCGGCCTCGACCCAGGGGATCAGAATGTCCCGGGCTTCTGCAATGCGACCGGCCTGGAAGGCCGTGCCTGCGGCGTTATAGGCGCTGTCCGGCGTCGGTTTGGCGGAGCTCATATTGTGGACTCTCCTGGCGACAGCCCCGCCGCGCGGTGGCTGGCCCCGCGATAGGGCCTAGCGGTCCTTGGGGTCAATGGCGTCGCGCAGGCCATCGCCGATGAAGTTGAAGGACATCAGGGTGGCCACCATGGTCAGGGAGGGGAAGACCAGCAGCCACCAGGCCAGCTCCATGTCCTGGGCGCCGCCGGCGATCAGGGTGCCCAGGGAGGCGGCAGGGGGCTGAACCCCCAGTCCGAGGAAGGACAGGAAGCTCTCTGACAGTATGACCGCCGGAATGGTCAGGGTGACATAGACCATGACCGGGCCCAGCAGGTTCGGGACGATGTGGCGGATGATGATGGCGCCCTGCGTCAGCCCGGCGGCCCGGGCGGCCTCGATGAACTCTTTCTGTTTCAGCGAAAGGGTCTGGCCCCGGACAATCCGGCTCATGGTCAGCCATTCCACTGCCCCGATGGCCACGAAGATCAGCACGATGTTCGAGCCGAAGGTGACCATCAGCAGGATGACGAAGAAGATGAAAGGCAGGGCGTACATGACGTCGACAATGCGCATCATCACTTCATCCACCACCCCGCCCAGATAGCCGGCGATGGCGCCCCAGGCGACGCCGATCACCAGGGAGACACAGGTGGCCACCAGGCCGATCATTAGGGAAACCTGAAGGCCGCTGAGCAACCGCGCCAGCAGGTCTCGGCCAAGGGCGTCGGCGCCCAGTATGTGGCCCTGGGTCAGGGGCGGCGCCCAGACATCGTTCTTGTTCACGGCGTCATAGGTGAAGGGGATCAGCATGGGGCCGATTACGGCGGCCGCCACCAGGGTCGTCAGCATGATCATGCCGGTCAGGGCGGCGCGGTTGCGCAGGAGACGACGCAGGGCGTCATCCCAGAGGCTGCGGCCATGGACGGCTTCGGGAACAGCGGCGGCCGGAATGTCGATGCTGCTCATGACAGGGTCACCCGCGGATCAAGGACCGCTAGCGCCAGATCGGCCATCAGGTTCAGGAAAAGGACCAGGGCCGCATAGAAGATCACCATGCCCATGACCACGGTATAGTCCCGCTGCATGGCGCTGATGACGAAGAACTTGCCCAGGCCCGGCAGGTTGAAAATCTTTTCCACCACCAGGGATCCGGTCAGCAGGCCTGCGCTGGCCGGGCCCAGATAGTTGACCAGGGGCAGGATGGCGGCCCTCAGGGCATGGTGGGTGACGATGCGATGGGCGGGCAGCCCCTTGGCCCGGGCGGTGCGTACATAGTTGGAGGTCAGGACCTCGATCATGCCGGCCCGGGTGAAGCGGGAAATGATGGCGATCTGTGGCAGGGACAGGACCGTGACCGGCAGGATCAGGTTCTGGATGGCGCCGCCATTCCAGCCGCCATTGGGCAGCCACTGGAGGATGGAGCCGAACAGCAGGACCAGGAGGGGCGCCGTCACGAAGGTCGGAATGCAGACCCCCAGGATCGCCACCCCCATGACGCCATAGTCCACCCAGCCGTTCTGGCGCAGGGCCGCCATGACGCCCAGGGTCATGCCGACAACAGAGGCAAGGATCATGGCCGAGGCCCCAAGGATCAGACTGACCTTGTAGTTCTCCTGCAGGATCTGGAGGACCGACTTGTCCTTGTATTTCAGGGACGGACCGAAATCCCCGTGCAGGACATCGACCACATAGTCGGCGTACTGGGCGACGATCGGCTTATCGAGCCCGTACTTGGCCTTGATGTTCTGCTCGATTTCCGGGGAAAGCCTGCGGTCGAGGTCAAACGGGCTGCCAGGGGCCGCACGCATCATGAAGAAGGCGACTGTGACCACCAGGAACAGGGTCGGAATGGCCACAAGCAGTCGTCGACCGATGAAACCCAACATTCGAAGAAACGACTCGCTTTGAGACCTTTTGATCGGCCAGACATTGCGAAACTTTCACCGCCCCCCGATGATGTCAATTAAGCCCAACCGGACCCGCAATCATGTCGAAGTTTACCCGAGTCACCGACCAGATTTCCGTCGCGCCCCAGGTGGCCCTGAGCGACATGGCCATCGCTGCGGCGGAAGGCTTCACCCTGGTGATCAACAACCGCCCGGATGGAGAGGACATGTCCCAGCCCTCCAGCGCTGACATGGAAGCCGCGGCCCTGGCCGCCGGCCTGGCCTATGCCCACATTCCGGTGCGCGGCTCACCCACCATGGATCAGGTGGAGGAAGAGCGGCATCTGCTTGAAAGCCACAGCGGCCGGGTCCTGGCCTACTGCCGGTCCGGCACCCGGTCCATTGTCACCTGGTCCCTGGGTCAGACCCTGGCCGGAGACCGGACCCGGGAGGAACTGGTCGCCCTGGGCGACGCCGCCGGATATGACCTGTCCAGCGTCCTGCCGCGCTAGTACTGCGCAAGGTCGATGGGGATGCGGACCGCCCCGGGAGGCGCAGGTGCAGACGCCGTCGCCGCCGCAACCAGTTGGACCGCCATGAGACACAACAGGGCAAAGGCGATCCGCTGGAGCCGTTTTGAGACAAATATCGCCAGATTGACCATCAATTGCGCCTGGAAACCCGAGTACTGAGCCCCTCAGCGCAAGGAACAGGCCGTCAAAGGACCCGCCCATGATCCCCTATGTCCGCGAGATCAAATTCGAATACGGCGTCTGCGATCAGGTCTCGCCCCTGATCCGGCGGGTGGTGGCCAACAATCCCGGCCCCTTCACCTATCTGGGCACCGGCACCTACATCATCGGCAGGGGCGAGGTCGCGGTCGTCGACCCGGGCCCGGACCTGCCCGCCCACCTGGACGCCATACTGGCGGCGACGGCGGGTGAGACCATCACCCACATCCTCATAACCCACCACCATTCTGACCACTCGCCCCTGGCCGGGCCGCTGAAGGAAAAGACCGGCGCCACCATTTATGGCTGCGCGGTCGAGGTTCCCAAGGCAAAGGACAGCGTCATCACCGAGGCTGGCGCCGATTTCGGCTTTGCGCCGGATGTCAGCCTGTGCGGCGGCGGCCAGATCCTGTCGGGTCCAGGCTGGACCGTTGAGGCCATCGCCACCCCGGGCCACACCTCAAACCACATCTGTTTCGCGCTGAAGGAAGAGAACGCCCTGCTGTCGGGCGACCACATCATGGGCTGGTCGACGACGGTAGTCTCGCCGCCAGACGGCGACATGACCGACTACATGAACAGTCTGGAGCTGATCAAGGCCCGGGAATTCACCACCCTTTGGCCGACCCACGGCCCGCCGGTCACCGAGGTGACGCCCTTCATCGAGGCCTATATCGCCCACCGCAAGGACCGTGAGGCCCAGGTTCTGGGCGCCCTGAGGAATGGTCAGACCCGGATCAAGGAGATGGTCCCGGTGCTCTACGCCACCGTGGATCCCAGGCTGCACCCGGCCGCGGCCCGGTCGGTCCTGGGACACATGATCGATCTGGTGAACCGCGGTGTGGTGATCACCGACGGTTCCGCAGATCTGGATTCAGACTACCGGTTGGCCTGACCCTGGGTCAGGTCCAGACGCACCGCCGCGGGCTGGACCACCGGGGCCTGGGGCTGGGAAACAACCTGCTTGGCCCAGGCGAAGAAGCCCACCGTCGCGGCGGCCAGCGCCAGGATCAGCAGGGCCTTCATGCCGAACCGGCGGAAGCCGGCGAAGGCTGCGCCGATCACGCCCAGCACCGCCGTCAGCACGCTCAGCTGGGCCAGACCGGGGGCGAGGTGCAGCAGGTCCAGGCCAAAGCCCTTTGAATTGCTGATCAGGCCGGTCTGCGACAGGGCCGCCACGCCCACAATGATCAGGGCGGGAAGCAGCGCCAGGACCAGGGCGAAGTTCAGATACCGACGCAGCCAGGGACGCGCGGCGGTGGAGGCCGGTGCGGCGGCCGCAGGCGTTTCCACCTCGGCCTCCGGGGTCGGCAGGCCGGCCAGCTCGGCCTCAACCGCGGCGGCAGGACCGGTATCCGCCAGGGCCTTGGGACCGGGCTCGAACTTCAGGGTCTCAGGGGCATAGATCTTGGGCTCGGGCGGGGCCGCCAGGGCCTTGGTCACAGTGGCAGCCGCAGCCGTCGCGGCAGCTGTCGGCAGGACATAGTCGGCCATGCGCTGACGGATCAGCTTCTTGTCGATCTTGCCCGTGGCGCCCAGGGGGATGTCGTCCACGAAGACCACGTCATCGGGGGTCCACCACTTGGCGATCTTGCCTTCGAGGAATTTCAGGAATTCCTCCTTGGTGCCCTCGACACCCTGCTTCAGCTTGACCAGCAGCAGGGGGCGCTCGTCCCACTTGGGGTGGAAGACGCCGATCACGGCGGCCAGGTCGGCCTTGGGGTGGCCGGCGGCGATGTTCTCGATCTCGATGGAGCTGATCCATTCCCCGCCGGACTTGATCACGTCCTTGGAACGGTCGGTGATCTGCATGAAGCCGTTGGAGTCCAGGGTCGCCACGTCGCCGGTATCGAAGAAGCCGTCCTTGTCCAGGATGTCGCCGCCATCGCCGCGGAAGTACTCGCCGACCACGAAGGGGCCCTTGACCAGCAGCTTGCCGAAGGTGTGGCCGTCCCGGGGCAGGAGCTTGCCGTCGTCGTCCTCGAGCTTGAGGTCGATGGCCAGGGGCGGACGGCCCTGCTTCAGCTGATACTTCAGCTGATCCTCGGCGTTCATGGCCGCGATGATGTGATTGGGGGTGGCCTGGGTGCCCAGGGGCGAGGTCTCGGTCATGCCCCAGGCGTGGGTGACGCTGACCCCGTAGTCGTCCCGGAAGGCGCGGACAATGGCTTCGGGCACGGCCGAACCGCCGATCACCACCCGCTTGAGGGTCGACAGGGTTCCGTTGGTTTCCCGCAGGTGGTTGAGCAGCATCTGCCAGACGGTCGGCACGGCGGCCGAGAAGGTGACCTGCTCGGTCTCCAGCAGTTCGTGGATCGAGGCGCCGTCCAGCTTCTGGCCGGGCATGACCAGCTTGGCGCCCACGGCCGGCGCCGAGAAAGCGACCCCCCAGGCATTGGCGTGGAACATGGGGACCACCGGCAGCACGGTGTCGCAGGCGCCGATGCCCAGGACGTCTGCGCCCATGGTCACCAGGGTGTGCAGGAAGTTGGACCGGTGCGAATAGAGCACGCCCTTGGGATTGCCCGTGGTGCCCGAGGTGTAGCAGAGGCCGGCTGGCGAATTCTCGTCAAAGCCGCCCCAGACGCAGTTCTCGGAGGATTCCTCGACCAGGGCCTCATAGCAGAGGGTGCCCGGGACCTCGTCGGTCATCCGGTCCTGGCCGGCGAAGACGATGATGTGCTTGACCGTCGGGATCTGGCTGCGGATCTGGTTGAGGATCGGCAGGAAGGTCATGTCCGTGAAGAGGACCTTATCCTCTGCATGGTTGATGATGTAGACCAGCTGCTCGGCGAACAGGCGGGGATTGAGGGTGTGGCAGACCGCGCCAATGCCCATGATGCCGTACCAGGCCTCGATGTGGCGGGCGGTGTTCCAGGCCAGGGTCGCGACCCGGTCGCCCTGCACGACGCCCAGGGCCTTCAGCACATTGGAAACCCGCTTGGCGCGCTTGTGAACTTCGCCATAGGTGGTGCGGACAATGGGGCCCTCGACCGAGCGGGAGACGATCTCGCGGTCGCCATGCCAGGAGGCGGCGTGGTCCAGGATACGATCCACGGTCAGCGGCCAGTCCTGCATCCTGCCTTGCATCTTGTTCTTCCTTGAGAGTCGGCCTCCCCAATGAGGCGCTATATAGCTAGTTTCGTCGGGCGCATTTCGCAACGCGTTGCAAGCGACAAGCGAAGGAAGGGGCGACGCCCATGCCGGATAACGGCCTGACTGAACAGCAGAAGAAGTGGATGGCGTCTGTCCGCGCCAGCCTTGAAAGCAGCACCGGCAAGACGCTGGACTCCTGGATCGAAATCGCCGCTGGGTGTCCCGAGACCAGACCCAGGGCCCGCCAGAAGTGGCTCAAGGACCTCCATGGCCTCGGCCAGAACTACGCCATGCTGGTGCTCGGTGAGGTCGCCCGCCGGTCAGGGGAGACGCCCCGCGACCCTGACACCATGAAGGTGAGCCTCTGGTCCGACCCGAATTCAGCGGCCATCGCCCAGGCCCTGCAGGCCAGGGTGGACGCCCTGCCCGGCTCCATCACCGGCCAGAGGAAGACCTACACCACCTGGTCGCGGAACTTCGCCTTCGCCGCCGCAAGGCCGGTCAAGGGCGGCGGCGTTCGGCTGGGACTGGCCGTTGGGCCAGACGTCAGCCCCCGGCTCTCTGAGGCCGATAAGGAAGGCTGGTCCGAGCGGCTGAAATCAGTGGTGGTGCTTGGGAGCCCCGATCAGGTCGACCAGGACCTCGGCGACCTGATGGCTGCAGCCTTCGACCTCAGCTGATCAGACCAGGGCCGCCAGCTTGCGCGGCGCGGCCAGCCGGTAGCTGATCCGGACCCGCTCGGCGATGTGATCCCAGTCCACCGGGTCATCTCCCCCGACGCTCATGGAGAGCCAGCCGGCGACGCCGATATAGGGCGGGAAGAGAAAAAGGTCCGGGTCGGCTTCCAGCAGTATGTCCTGCTCGTCCCGGCCCGAGGTCTTGATCTGGACCACGGTCAGGTCATCGCCATGATGGTTGTGCGTGAAGTAGGCGAACATCTTGCCCTTCACGTGGAAGGCCTGGGACCCGTGGGATATCTTCTCGGCCGTCTCGGGCAGGGCGAGGCAGATCTCCCGGAGTCTGGCCAGAAGGGCGTCCGGATCAGCCGCCAGCATGGCTCAGGCCGCCTTGACCTTCAGGTGGGCGCCGTCCACGCCGGTGACTTCCACAGCCGCCCCTTCCGGTAGGTCCAGATCAGAGTCCGTGGTCGCCGCCCACTCCTTGCCGTCGATGAAGACCCGACCGGCCCGGCCGGTAAAGGCGCCCACTGTCTTGCCATGGTGGCCGATCAGCCGCCCCGTGGCGTCATTGATGTCGCGGTGATCCTCCCCCGCCAGCTGGGGAACGAACCTGCGTCCCAGATAGGTCGAGGCAATGGTCAGGGCCGCGAACACCCCAACAGCCTGCAGGGCGTCCAGAGGCAGGACCATGACCAGCACCGCCATGATCGCCGCGCAGGCCGCGGGCCAGAGAAGCCAGCCTGATCCTGACAGGGACTCAGCCCCCAGCAGGGCGGCGGCCAGACCTGCCCAGACCCAGAAGGGATTGTTGGCCGCAAGGGTCAGCAGCTGATCCATGACCTAGCTCCCGACCGTCGGTACGGAGCTCCCACGGGGTCTCGGCGGAGGCGGAGGCGTCGCCGCAGCCGTATTCCTGGCGCCGCTGACCAGTTCGCCAATGCCGGCGATGGAGCCCACCAGGGAGGCCATGTCGGCAGGGACAATGACCGTACGCTGCTGCGGGCTTTCGGCCAGCTTGGCGAAGGCCTCGACGTACTTCTGGGCGACGAAATAGTTGATGGCGTTGACGCTGCCGGCCTCGATGGCGTCAGAGACCAGCTGGGTCGCCTTGGCTTCAGCCTGGGCCGCCCGCTCGCGCGCTTCAGCGTCGCGGAAGGCGGCTTCCTTGCGGCCCTCGGCCTGGAGGATGGCCGACTGCTTGGCGCCCTCTGCCCGGGCGACCGCAGCCTGCTTTTCGCCGTCAGCCTCGGTGATGACCGCCCGGCGCTCCCGCTCGGCCTTCATCTGGCGGGCCATGGCGTTGGTGATGTCCGGCGGCGGCTGCAGGTCCTTGATCTCGATCCGCGCCACCTTGACCCCCCAGGGGCTGGTGGCCTGGTCGATGACGTCCAGCAGGCGGGTATTGATCTGGTCGCGCTGGCTGAGCACCTCGTCCAGTTCCATATTGCCGACCACCGTCCGCAGGTTGGTCATGGTCAGCTGGGTGATGGCGAAGTCCAGATTGGTGACACGATAGGCCGCATTGGCCGCATCCATCACCTGGATGAAGACGATGGCGTCCACCTGGACAGTCACATTGTCCTTGGTGATCACCTCCTGACGGGGCACGTCCAGCACCTGTTCCATCATGTTGATCTTCCGGCCTACGGCCTCAACAAACGGGGTCAGGAAGCTGATGCCGGGCTTCAGGGTCCGGGTGTAGCGACCAAAGCGCTCGACCGTATATTCCGTGCCCTGGGGGACGATCTTGATCGCCCCCAGAACAATGGTGAGGGCCAGAAATCCGAAGAAGAAGATTGCAATCAACTGGGCCATGTATCGCCTCCGATATGCCTGAAGGACATCCTATATGCGTCTTGGGTCGCTGTCGCCTGTCAGGGTTGATAGGGGTCGGCGGGCGCCGTGCGGGCCAGCCTGGCGGCCAGGACCTTGCCCCGGGCCAGAACCCTGGTCATGGCGGCGCGGGCCGGCGGATTACATGCAGGATGGGCCCCCTGCCGCGCCACAAAACCGGTATTGAAGGCGTCCTTCAGCCTCTGGGCCAGGGCCTCGTCGGGCTGTTCCGTATCCACCAGGCGCATCATCCGGGTCCGCCAGTACTGGTCGCTGGCGCCCTCGCAGACCTGCCGCAGGGCATGGGCCTCGCCCAGGACATAGGCCATGTCCACCAGGGTCTGGCGACCAGCGGGATCGCGGGTCTGCCCAAGGGCGCTGGCAGGCGCGCCCAGCAGCAGGGCGATCAGGACAAGAGGTGGAACGGGCATCCGCATACCGGCAATCTGCCCTCGCCAATGCAGAATGTCACGGCGCGACCCGACTCACGCTTTGATCCGACCCTGATCGGGGCGCAGATGAAGCGCCTGGACTCCGGAGACCAAAGACCATGCGCGCGCCGATATTCGCCCTATGTCTCAGCCTCGCCCTCGTCACTGCGCCTGTAATGGCGGCGACGCCCGCAAAGCCTGCGGCTGCGGCCAAACCAGCGGCGCCCAAGCCCGAAACCCCGAAGACGGAAACGGCCAGGGCCGACGCCCCAAAGCCCGCCAAGCCCAGGTCGGGGCCCTTCTACGCCACCAACCCCGCCGACATCATCGCCCTGTTCTCGACCATGGGCGCCAAGGCCACCCAGGCGAAGTCGGAGGATGGCATGGTGTTTCTGGATGTCACGGCGCCGGGCGCAGCCTTCGGGGTCCAGATGATCGGCTGTGATTCCAAAGGCAGGACCTGCCGCGCCATGGCCCTGTTCTCGGTCTTCGACAAACCCGGGATATCCCTGGCCCAGATCAACGACTTCAACCGCAGCCAGTTCGCCTGTCGTGGCGTCCTGACCCCCGACGGCCAGCCCAGCGTCATGTACGCCGCCCTGGTAGACGCCCGCCTGAACCAGGACCAGACCAGGGCCCACCTGGGGGTCTGGCAGGGCTGCCTGAAGGGCTTCGGGGAATTCGTGGCCGATCCGGTGGAGTTTCTGTCCAAGCCGCATGGCTAGGCAGGGGTGCTGAATGACCCTGCGCCTCCAGGCTCACTGGTCACGCCCAGCCAAAGTTAGTTGTCACATGTTTGGGTTGAGTCTAGCTTCTGCTCATGGTGCGTGCGGGCTTCAACCCTGGTCGGCGAAGCCGAAACATCGGAACGGCTCGCCAAGGGCACGGGCAGGACAATAGTCTGGTTATTCCAGACTTTGCGGCCTCGTATCGAACCTGGAATTCCCGCCTTAACAAGCATCAAGTGGTCCGCCGCTCCGTAGGTGAGCAAACGATCACCTTCTTTGTCGAAGACAATACTGGTGGTTGCCAACATGCCTGCTCAGTCGATGACGTTTGCCATGTCCTGTCCCATCTCCCGCCGGCCGATTGGGAGGGTTTGGAAACCATCGTACTGCGGCAATCGACAAAAAAACAAAGGCTGCTGGATAAGACCTGGGGCCGAATGTTCTACTTTGCTGACCTTGGCGATCAGCGTGGTCGGTCTATTACATTTGGCCCTGCCATCTTCCTTGAGGCGACCGACCCTATCGCCAAGCTGAATTGGTCAAGCTCACTCGATCCCGATGATCAGGCGGAATTGAATCGGCTGAAAGAGGACGGGCACATCATCGAAAAGGTTGGAAGACGCCATGTCTTTCAAATGACCCTCGCGTCAGTTCGCGCCACTCAGCTGTATAGCACCCTGCTCCATGAGATTGGGCACTGGGTGGACTGGTTGGAACGTGTAGAGCGCCCAAGGGATCAAGGTGAGGACTATGACGCTTTGTATGACGCCTTCTTCAACAGACCTAAGGCCGAACGCGAGGCCTTTGCTCATCGGTATGCCGATCTTGCCCGAGAACGCTTGAAGCAATCAGGGGTTATCCCATTCGAGCCCTTGAGCCTCATATTTTCGCCCAAGGCGCCGCGCTGAGCCGTTCCGCCAGGAAGTCCTGCAGCACCTTCACCCGCAAAGGCCTCAGCCGTCCGGGCGGCGTCACCAGGTGCAGGCCGATGTCGGGCGCCCGCCAGTCGCACATCACCGCCTCCAGTCGCCCCTCGGCGATCTCGGACCAGACGAAGAATTCCGGTAAAAGGGTCAGGCCCTGCCCGGCCAGCAGCATGGGCAGGAGGGCGTCGGAATTGTTCACCTGCAGGGGGCCTGAAACCGTGACGCTCTGTTCCTGACCATCGGCGGTGGCGAACCGCCAGACCTCGGGGGTCAGGGCGTAGGCATAGGTCAGGGCCTTGTGCCAGACGAGGTCCCTGGGCTCGGCAGGCCTGGGGCGGCTGGCGAAATAGGACGGGGCGGCCACCAGCACCATGCGCACGGCGCAGAGGCGGCGACTCAAGAGGGCGGAGTCCGGCAGGACGCCGATCCGCACCCCGAGGTCAAAGCCCCGGGCCACCAGGTCCAGCCTCTGGTCTGACAGGTCGAGGTCGATGCTGATGTCGGGATAGGCCCTGAAGAAGTCTGGCAGGTGCGGCGCCACGTGTCGCAGGCCAAAGGACATGGGCGCGGCCAGCCGGACCAGGCCTTGCGGAACCGTGGACTGGGCCATGGTCTCCAGCTCCACGGCCTCGCCCTCGGCCAGCAAGCGCTGGGCGCGGTCGAGGGCCAAGCGGCCGCTCTCGGTCAGGGACAGCCGGCGCGAGGTGCGGTGAAAGAGACTGGTCCCAAGGCGCGCCTCCAGCCGGGTCACCGCCTTGGAAGCCGTCGCCTTGGAGAGGTCGAGGTCCTGCGCCGCCCGGGCGAAGGCGCCGGTCTCGGCCACCTTGGCGAAGACGGCCCAGGCCTCGAAGTCAGGAAGCTTGCCCACGGCGATCATGTCCAATTCAGAAACAATGAATTTCTATCGTTTCTATTTCGGATTTCCAAGGGGTCGCTATCTTCCCCTCAAGCAAGCGCCGCCCCCGCAGCGTCATTTCAAAAGATTGAGAGCATTTTTCGATCCGATAACCGGTTCCCACTTATCGGAAAACGCTCTCGCAAGGAGGTCTCCCCCCATGATCGAAGTCCGCAGCTTTGACAGCCTGGGCGCCGCCGACCACGGCTGGCTGGACGCCCGCCACCACTTTTCCTTCGCCGACTATTACGATCCCAAGCGCATGGGCTGGGGCCCCATCCGGGTGTGGAATGATGACCGCATTGCGCCCAACACCGGCTTTCCGCCCCATCCCCACGCCAATATGGAAATCGTCACCTATGTCCGCGAAGGCGCCATCACCCACCAGGACAGCCTGGGCAATCGCGGCCGCACTGAAGCGGGCGACGTTCAGGTGATGAGCGCCGGGTCTGGCATCCGCCACGCCGAGTACAATCTCGAGGCAGGCCCCACCACATTGTTCCAGATCTGGATCCAGCCCAACCAGGCTGGGGGCCAGCCCTCCTGGGGCGCCAGGCCCTTTCCCAAGGGCGACCGGGCCGGTCAGTTCGTGACCCTGGCCTCCGGCGTGCCCGGAGACGAAGACGCCCTGCCCATCCGCACCAATGGCCGGGTGGTCGCCGCCACCCTCAAGGCCGGTGAGACCGCCACCTACCCCCTGGGCGCCGAGCGGTTCGGCTATCTGGTTCCGGCCACCGGCTCGGTAGAGGTCAATGGCGTCACCCTGAAGACCCGGGATGGCGCCGCCATCCGCGACGAGGCCACCCTGACCGTCACCGCCCTGGAAGACGCGGAACTGGTTCTGGTCGACGCCGCTTAACCCAGGGACTGCCCCAAACCCCCGTTCGCCAACTGCCGTCCCCCTGGGGCGGCGGCGCGAGCCCCCATGTCTGCAAATCAGGAATTCAAGATGACCAAGGTCCTCGTCCTCTATCACTCCACCTACGGCCACATCGAAACCATGGCCCAGGCCGTCGCTGAAGGCGCTCGCGAAGCCGGCGCCCAGGTCGACGTCAAGCGGGTGCCGGAAACCGTTCCCCTCGAAGTGGCCAAGGCGGCCCACTACAAGCTCGACCAGGCCGCGCCGATCGCCACGGTCGCCGAGTTGGCCGACTATGACGCCATCATCATCGGCGCTGGCACACGGTTCGGCCGGATGGGCTCGCAGATGGCGGCCTTCCTGGACCAGGCGGGCGGGCTCTGGGCCCGGGGAGCCCTCAATGGCAAGGTGGGCGGCGCCTTCACCTCCACCGCCACCCAGCACGGCGGTCAGGAGACCACCCTCTTCTCGATCATCACCAACCTGCTGCACTTCGGCATGGTGATTGTCGGCCTGGACTATGGCTTCGC
Source organism: Alphaproteobacteria bacterium PA2 (assembly GCA_002256425.1). NCBI lineage: Bacteria > Pseudomonadati > Pseudomonadota > Alphaproteobacteria > Alphaproteobacteria bacterium PA2. The sequence goes on from NKIZ01000001.1 coordinate 2,957,872, forward strand.
CGGCCAGATGACCCTGGGCGAAATCACCGGCGGGGCGCCCTATGGGGCGACAACCCTGGCCGGAGGCGACGGATCCCGTCAGCCGTCCGAGAACGAACTGGCCGGCGCCCGCTACCAGGGCCGTCGGGTGGCCGAAACGGCGATCAAGCTCACGGCCTGAAGGACCCACCCCCGGTCATACCGGCGAAGGCCGGTATCCAGGTCATAGGGCGAGGCATGTCCGGAAGGGTTGCTCTTCGGATGATCGACATATTCACAACCCTACGAACTGGACCCCGGCCTCCGCCGGGGTGAGCGGTGGAAGGGGAATGGCGCGGGCGAACCTCCAACCTCCCGGTCATACCGGCGAAGGCCGGTATCCAGTTCATAGGGCGCGACATGTCCGGAGAGGTTGCTCTTCGGATGATCGACAGACTCGCCACCCTACGAACTGGACCCCGGCCTCCGCCGGGGTGACCGGTTGAGGTAGTTGACTCCCCCGCCTGCCCGCGCATCCTGCCTCCAACAGGAAGCGGGGGAAGCGGAATGACCACAGGTGCAGCGGGGGACCGCCATATCTCGATCGACGCCGTGCGCGGGGTCGCTATCCTGGGCATTCTGCTGATGAACATTGTCGGCATGGGCCTGCCGACCTTCGCCTATATCAACCCGACCTATGCCGGCGGCCATGAGGGGGCCGACCTGTGGACCTGGGCGATCAACAACGTCCTGACTGACGGCAAGATGCGGGCCCTTTTCACCATGCTGTTCGGGGCCAGCACGGTTCTGATCGCCAGCCGGGCCGCGGTTGGAACCGGCCTGGGACCGGCCCAGACCCACTATCGCCGCCTGTTCTGGATGTTCGTTATTGGCATGCTGCACGCCTATTTCCTCTGGTACGGCGACATTCTGGTGACCTACGCCCTGGCCGGCGTGTTCATCTTCCCCTTCCGCAAGCTGAAGCCCCGGGTGCAGATCGCCATCGGCGTGGCGGTCCTGACCGCTCTGCTGGGCTATCACCTGTTCGAGACCGCAGCCCTGGAGGCCATGAAAGCCGCCGCCGCTGCGCCGGGCGCCAGCCCTGCCGCCCTGAGCGCCTGGCAGGAGGCGTCCTTCCTGATCAATCCGCCGGCCGAGATGGGCCAGCAGGAGCTGGCCCTGTTCCGGGGCGACTTCTTCCAGGCCCTTCAGGCAAGGACCCAGGTGGCGTCCCTGTTGCAGACCACCATCATGCCGACCGACGAAATTCCCGAAGCCATCGGCCAGATGTTCATCGGCATGGGCCTGTTCCAGACCGGCTTCTTCACCCTGGGCTGGTCAAGCCGGGCCTATGGAACCCTGATCGCCGTGGGCTATGGCCTGGCGGTTCCGGTGACGGCGATCCTGACCTGGCTGATCTGGAAGGGCGATTTCGAGCCCCTGCGCCTCCACGCCCTGGAGGTCTGGCAGGCCCCGACCCGGCCAATCATTGCCCTGGCCCATGCCAGCGTCCTCCTGCTGATCATCCGAGCCGGCGCCCTGAAAGCCCTGACCGAGCGTCTGGCCGCGGCCGGCCGCATGGCCTTCAGCAACTATCTGTTGACCTCGATCATCACGAGCACGGTCTTCTGCGGCTATGGGCTGGGCCTCTATGGCCACCTGTCGCGGTTCCAGCAGCTGGGCGTGGTCTTCGCCGTCTGGGCCTTCATCCTGATCTGGAGCAAGCCCTGGCTGGAGAAATTCCAGTACGGGCCTTTTGAATGGCTGTGGCGCTCCCTGGTCCAGTGGAAGCGCCAGCCCTTCGCAAAGGCTGCCTAGGCCCTGGCGAACTGCCGGAGGGCGGGCCGCCAGTAGTCCAGGTCAGGCACATCGGCTCCCACCACCTTTGCAGCCTCGTCAGCGCGACGCAGGTCCAGGCCTGCCTTGCCATGGGGCTCGGCGTCGAAGGCGGCGACTTCGACATCCGACATGTCGCCGCCCTGCAGGGCCAGGGTGCGGATGCTCTCTGGCGAGAGGCGGGCCCGATAGGTCGGGTCTGTGGTGACCAGATAGCGTTTGGCCGGGATGTGCAGGGCCACAAGCTCAGCAATGCGGTCGCCCATCAGGTCACGGACCAGGCTCGCCCCGGCCACCCCATGGTCCCGGATATGCGAGACCGTATGCCCGACATCATGGAGCAGGCCAGCCACCTGGAGCTCAAGGTCATCTGGCGCCAGACCCCGGAGTTCCGCTGCGCACTGCAGGCCGTGGTCCAGCTCCGTCAGACCTTCGGCTTCCGAAGACGGGGTCCGCCCCATCAATTCCAGAAAGGCCTCAAGCGACGCGACATTGGCGAAGGGTTCAGGCTGTGACACGGGCGGTCTCTCCCCAGTTTGCGGGCATGGCGGGCCACCGACCGACGCCGCCGTTCTGAACGAGCATGCCGGTCAGGGTGCGGTCAGTTGTCTGGGCGCGCCAGGTCAGGAGGGCCTGGGCCTGCTCGAGTATCACCGCCGGATCCGTCACCAGGGTGCGCCAGGTGGGATCGGCTGCGAGGTCGAAGCACAGGGAAGCGCCATCGCCAAAGTGCACATAGGCGACATCAGCCCGGCGCTGGACCACCAGATTGCGGGTCTCGAGGCGCCGGTCCCAGGGCCAGGGATCGGGGCTGGCCGGGATCTGTGCCTGCCGCCAGTCATATTCCCAGTGGGCGGCGTCCCGCCACCAGGGCGGAATTTCATTGCGCAGGAAATGGGTCAGCGGCGCCCCGTCGCACTGGGCGGGCACCGGAACTCCGACGGCTTCGCAGATGGTCGGGAAGATGTCGACATTCTCGGTGAAGGCCTCGACGGTCAGGCCCTTCGACCCCCGGGGATCACGGACAACGCAGAGGATGTGATAGCTCTCTTCGAACCAGGCGGCCTTCTGGATCAGGCCGTGATCGCCCAGCTGCTCGCCATGGTCGGCGGTGACAATGATCAGGGTGTCTTCCCACTGGCCCGATGCTTCCAGCGCCGCCCAGATCCGGCCCAGCTGGTGGTCGGCCTCGCTGACCATGCCGAAATACTGGCGCTGGATGTGGTCCATGTCGGCGGGCGCCGCATAGCCCGGGACCCCGAGCAGACGCTCATGGAGCTTGTGCAGCGCCGGTCCCGCAGCAATGGGGGTTGGCAGGTCTGCATCATCATAGAGCTTCGAGAAGTCTCCCGCCGCCGCATAGGGCGGGTGGGGACGGGTCTGGCTGATATGGGCGAACCAGGGTTTTTCCTGCGTCTCCATCCAGCCCAGGAGCCGCTCGGTCAGGAAGGCCGACATGCTGTGCTCGGCCGGACGTTGGGGTTCGGACTCCAGCATGGCGTCCCAGTCGGGAACCACCTCGTGGCCGAGGCCTGCGAGCCAGTCATACCAGCACTGGGCGTCGTCCGGCTTCAGCTCAAGGCCGACTGAAAACCCCGGCAGGACGCCTTCATAGGACAGCAGTCGCGGGTCATCCGGGCCGTCGGTCTCGCGGGGATCGACGCTCTGATCGGTATAGCCGAACAGGGTGGGGGCATAACCGGCGCGGCGGGCGGCCAGGGCCAGGTTGTCGAAGCCGGCGTCCAGGGGCGTGCCATTGGCCACCACCCGATGGTTCATCTGGTACATGCCGGTATAGAGGCTGGCCCGGCCCGGACTGCAGGGGGCGGCCTGGCTGTAATGCCGGGCGAAACGCACGCCCTCGGCGGCGAGCCGGTCAAGGTTTGGCGTCCTGACCACCGGATGACCGGCGCAGGACAGACAATCCCCGCGGAACTGGTCGAGGGTGATGAGCAGTATGTTCAAGCTTTGACTCCGGGCGGGCTCAGGGACCGTAACCGAGGTCAATGACAGGTTCGCGTCAAGTCTCTGCGGCGGCGATCAGTTGCTCCGGCGTCAGGGCGTAGACCGAGGCGCAATACTCGCAGGTCACCCGGATCATGCCGTCGTCTTCGAGCATGTCCGCCTGCTCCTCAGGGGCGAAGGACGAGAGGACGCTGATAATCCGGTCCTCTGAACATCTGCAGACCGCCTTCAGGACCTTGGGCTCGAATACCCGGACACCGTCCTCGTGGAACAGGCGGAAAAGCAGACCCTCCGAAGTCAGGGTCGGGTCGATCAGCTCGTCCTCGCCAATGGTCTCGAAGAAGGCCTGGGTGCGTGTCCAGGCCTCGGCTGTGGAGCCCCGGGCGTCGTCCTCGGCGATGTTCTGGATCAGCATGCCGCCGGCCCGCCAATGGGTCCCCTGCGCATTGACCACCTGCCCCACAGCCAGGCGAACCCGGGTAGGGGTCTGTTCCGACTGGGCGAAATACTGCTCGGCGCATAGGGCCAGGGTCTCGCCCTCGATGGCGGTCACCCCCTGATAGCGGTCCATGTCCGGGCCCTGGTCGACGGTCATGATGAAGACCCCCTGCCCCAGCAGGGTCTTGGCGCCAGGGCGGATGAAGCCCTTGCCGGCCTCGGCGACGGCGGCCTCGTCATAGCGGCAATAGCCGCGGATATGGCCCGAGGTGTCATAGTCGCAGACCACATAGCGCACCGGCCCGTCGCCCTGGGCCTGGACGATCATCCGGCCTTCGAACTTGAGGTTGGACCCGACGAGAGCCGCCAGCGCGCAGGTTTCGCCCAGCAGGTTGGCGACGGCTTCGGGATAGTCATGGGCCGCCAGGATCTTGTCGATGGCGGGACCGAGGCGCGTGATGCGGCCGCGTACAGGCTCACCTTCGATCTGGAAGGGAGCGACATGGTCGTCGGTGACATCGGCGAAGGGGGCGGACATTGGGGGACCCATGGATTTGCGGGCGAAGCGCGGTCATATAGTCGTGCGCGCCGCCAATTGCGAGCCGCCCTGCGCCGGAGTCCCCCATGATGCCCAGCGACGACCAACGTCTCCACGGCCATCTGATCGGCCGCCAGGGCTCGAGGCGGGACCTGAACACGCCGGTTCTGGTGGTCGAGCTGGCTGCCCTTGAAGCCAATATTGCGACCATGGCGGCCCTGGTGAAACGGCATGGCGTCGACCTCCGGCCCCACGCAAAGACCCACAAGAGCGTCGACATCGCCCGGCTCCAGATCGCCGCCGGAGCCGTCGGACTCTGCTGCGCCAAGCTGGGCGAAGCCGAGGCCCTGGCCGCAGGCGGGATTACCGGCCTGCACATCACCTCTCCTGTGGTCACGCCTCAAGCCATCTCCAGACTGGTCGCCCTGCAGGCGCAGAGCCCGGACCTGTCGGTGGTGGTCGACAACCTCTTGAACATCGCCGCCCTGAACGCCGCGGCGTCAGCGCCCTTGACGGTTCTGGTCGATATTGACCCTGGCCTGCATCGAACCGGCGTCGCTTCGCCAGACGAGGCCGTCGCCGCCGCCAGAGCCATCTCCCAGGCCGATCACCTGGTCTACGGCGGGATCCAGTTCTACTGCGGCCGAGAGCAGCATATCCTCGGCTATGCCGAGCGCCGGACCGCCATGGAAACCCGCACCGCCTATCTGCAAAGCGTGATCAGGGCCCTGGAAGGCGCCGGTCTATCGCCGCCGATCATTACCGGGTCAGGCACGGGAACCCATCAGATCGACCTGGAGCTGGGCGTCTTCACCGAGCTGCAGGCCGGGTCCTATGTGTTCATGGACGATCAGTATCGCGCCTGCGACCTGACCGGCGAGGGCGCCGAGGCCCCGCGTTTCCAGTCCTCCCTCTTTGTTGACGCCAGTGTGGTCAGCGCCAACAGCAAGGGGCTGGTGACGGTGGACGCCGGTCTGAAGGCCTTCGCCACTGAAGGCGACCCGCCCCGCCCGACGGGGGTCAATGCCCGCTACGCCTTCATGGGCGATGAGCACGGCGCGCTCGTTGCGGAATGCATTGAGAACGAACTGCCCCTGGGCGCTCCGGTCAGGCTGACCATTCCCCACTGCGACCCCACCGTCGACAGGTTTGACAGCTATCATCTGCTTGAGGGCGACACGCTGAAGGACATCTGGCCGGTCAGCGCCAGGGGAAGATCACGCTAGGACGCCCCTGCGACACTTGCGTTCATAGAGTGTTGGCAGGCCCGGTGATATCATGGCGCCGTGAACAATCCGCTGAGCCAACACGACCGTCGCGCAGACCCACGGGAGACCGTGAACCAGCGCGCCCGCGTCTTCTACGGGCCGACCCGCGCCATGTGGGCCGACGCGCAGATTGTCGACCTGTCCAAGTCCGGCGCCAAGCTGATGGTCCCGGAGATCTATCCCCTTTCCCCGCGTTTCCTGGTCCTGCAGATCAGGGGCGGCGTGGTCTATGAAGTCCGGCTTCGCTGGCGTCGTGGGGATCTGGCCGGTCTGGCCATTGAAGGCCGACGGGAAATCGAAGGCTCCAGCGATCAGGACCTGATCGCCCTTGAGCCGACCTGGAGAGCTTTGGCGGCCATGTCCTGAAGGGGTATGGGCACACCTCTTGCATCCGGCTAGGTTATTCTTGCCAGGAGGCGCCAAAATGCGCACCAAGTCTGAAATTGGGACACTCGAAGTGACCAGTGTCGGGACACAATTCCCAGCCGAGGTTCTCGAGATCGCCCGGGCGACTGCCGAGGCGGTCGACGCGGAGGGGCGGTTTCCGTCTGAAACCTTTGAGGCTCTGAAGGCCCACGGACTGCTCAGCTTCCTCGTGCCGGGCGTCTATGGCGGGGCGGGCGGGAGCCTGGCCGACGCAGCGCTTCATTGCCAGGCCCTGGGCGCTGCCTGCGCCAGCTCAGCCATGATCCTGGCCATGCACCACATCCAGGTGGCCAGCCTGGTTCGCCACTCCGCGGCCAATGGATGGCATGCGGACTTCCTGCGTCATCTGCAAAGGGACCAGTTGCTGCTGGCCTCCGTCACTTCGGAAGAAGGCGTCGGTGGCAGCATCCGCACCAGCAGCTGCGCCCTGGAGCGGGACGGCGATGAGTTCTCGGTCACAAAGCGTGGAACGGCTGTGTCCTACGGCGCTGCGGCCGACGCCCTGCTGCTGACGGCCCGGGCTCATCCGGCCGCCCAGAAGGTCGATCAGGTGATGGTGGTGATTGATCGCTCGGGGCTCGCCCTGGAACGCACCAGCGTCTGGGACGCCATGGGCATGCGCGGCACCGGAACCGAGGCCTTTGTCGTAACCGGCCGCGGATCGATCAGCCAGATCGTGCCGGCCCCCTTCGCAGAGATCGCCGCCGCCACCATGACTCCGGTCTCCCACATCCTGTGGAGCGCAGTCTGGACCGGGATCGCTGGCGACGCCGTCAACCGTGCCTGGAATTTCCTGCGCGCCCGTCGCAAACCCGGGGAAACCGAACTGCCCCAGGGCGCCCTGATCCTGGCCGAAGCCGTCGAGGTCCTGCAGATGGCCGAGGCCCGCCTGCGAACAGCCATTGCGGGCTTTGAATGGGACTCCAACGCCGCGCCAAACTTTGCCGGCGCAGCTTTTGACAACGGCCTGAAGACCTCGGTTTCCGAGGCCTGCCTGCATGTCGCCCGGGAGGCGATGACGGTCTGTGGGTTTGTCGGTTATGCCCGTTCGGGGGAATTCAGTGTGGCTCGGCATGTGAGGGATCTCACCTCCGCCCCGCTGATGATCGCCAATTCACGCATGCGGGATGGCGCGGCCAGATTGCTGATGGCCCAGCGCCCGCAAATCGGGCTGGGCTCTGTCTGAACCGACCAGCGCGACCAGTATGCAAACCGATTCCACATTGGCTCCGGTTGGCCACCTGCCTTCCGTGCGCCCTGTAGAGATCGCCGGACAGTTCGGGTGGCTGCACCTCTCCAGCTCGGCGCCTCGACGGCGGGCCGGCTTCGTATTCTGCGCGCCTCCGGGCCGGGACGGACGTTGCGTGCACCGTCCCCTTCGGAGCCTGGCCCAGTCCCTCTCGGCCCTGGGGTTTCCCGTCCTGAGGATAGACCCTCTCGGGATCGGAGATTCTGCAGACCTCGACGAGGACGCCGAGGCCTGGAGCCATTGGCGCCACGGCGCTGAAGCGGCCAGGGATTTCCTGAAGGGCCAGACCGGGGTCGATCAGGTCGTCATGGCCGGTCTTCGGATGGGCGGCCGCCTGGCCGCAGACATTGCATCAGAAGGGCTTCTTCTCCTGGCGCCAGTCGCCTCGGGCAAGACCTGGCTGCGGGAGCTCAAGCTGGCCGCCGCCATGAGCGGAACCTCGGGCGCAGAGGGGGATGATGGGCTGGAGTCAGAAGGCCTGCGTCTCAGCGGGGCAGCCGTCCGCAGCCTGCAGACCGTGGATCTCGCAAGCCTGACCACAACAGCGGCCCACGCCCTGGTCTTCGCCCAGAACGCCCAGGCGGCCAGTGTGGGCAAGCGCCTCACCGACCTTGGGGTTGACACCCAGGTTCACGACTTCCCCGGTTATGAAGACCTGCTGGATGACAGCCACAGCAACAAGGCGCCTTCGGAAGTCTTCGAGATCATCCTGGCCTGGGCGGAGCAGACCTATCCCGGAAACCAGCTATCGGCCCCGCAACCGGACCTGCAGCCCTGCCGGATGTCAGGCCCGGGCTATGTGGAAGATCCGGTCGACCTGGGCGGCGGATCCAACGGCCTGGTCACCCGCCCCGTTGCTCCCTCTGGCCTGGGTCTCATCATCTGCAATACCAGTTGCGAACCCCGGGCGGGGATCGGACGGTTTGCGGTCTCGACCGCACGCACCCTGGCATTGGAAGGCGTGACCAGTCTGAGGTTCGACTTCCTCAGCATGGGTGACAGCGATGCCGAGGGCGAGGGCCACATGTATCTGGCCGATCGCAATCCTGAATTCGCCCGGGCTGAAGCCTTCCTGCGAGGTCAGGGATGCACGAAAATCGCCGTTCTCGGCGTCTGCTCCGGCTCTTTCCACGCCATCCGCGCCACGAGCGCGCTTGAAACCCTGGACAGGGCCTATTGCGTCAGCTCCCGGCTGGTCTGGCAGAAGGGCGACAGCCTGGACCCGCAGTTCCGCGATCAGGGCAAGGCGACGGTCAGCTATGTCGCCGGCGTCCGCAATCCGGAAACCTGGAAACGTCTGATCAAAGGGGACATCGACGTCCCGGCTGTGCTCCGCACCCTCTGGGGCCGTCTGCTGACCAAGGTAAAGGCCCGGCTGAACAGCAAGGCCAGCGCCCCTCTGCGCCAGGGCGTCGCGGCCATCTCCGGACGGGGCGGAGCCCTGCGGCTGGTCATGGGTCTGGAGGACTCATCCCTGGACGAGCTTGAATCCTATTTCGGGCCCCGGGCGGGGCGGTTCACCCGTCAGCCCGGCATGTCCATGCTGGTGATTGATGACCTGGACCACGGTCTCGCCAAGGCCGCCAATCGCGCAATCGTGCTGAAGGACCTCAAGGCCTTCCTCGACCTGGGCTAGACCCCGAAAGACTTCGCCAGAGCGAAGGCGCTCGCCTTGGGCTGAAGGTCAGAGTCATACGGCAAGGGCCGGACCGGATCGCCATCGGCGCGGGGGAAGAAGACCGACTTCGAAGTGTATCGGTCGGACAGTCCCCAGGTCACCACCATCTCGACGGCGGGATTGGCCAGAACCGCTTCAAGGAAGCGGGCATAGTTTTCGGCCACCACCTGATCGCGGACAGACGCTGGCCCCGGAATATTCTGATCGCTGACATCCAGTTCGGTGATCAGGATCTTCAGGCCAAGGTCGCTGACCGCCGCCAGGAAATCCCGCAGCCCCTGGCCGAAGGCAGGAGGCCGGTCTCCCCAGAGATGGCCTTGCAGGGCCAGGGCCTGGACCGGAACACTCCTGGAAAGCAGGGTTTTCAGGAAGGCCAGGGTGGTTCCGCGCTTCTCGACCATCCAGCGCTCGTCGTCATATTCCAGGCCATAGTCGGAAAAGGCCAGCAGGGCCCTGGGGTCGGAATCATGCGCGGCGCCGAAGGCAATGTCGAAATAGGCTGGCCCAAGGGCCTTGTACCAGGGCGAAATCCGCAGGCCGTCAGGGCGACCGTCATTGCGCTCAATACCTTCATTGACCACGTCCCAAGATCTGACGACCCCGGCATAGCGTCCCACCACCGTCCGGATGTGGTCCAGCAGCAGGCCCTCGCCCCGCCCTGCCCTCAGTGCCGGGGCCAGCCAGTCGGGCATGGCGTCGTGCCAGACCAGGCAGTGGCCATGCATGGGCACGCCGTTTGTCCGGGCGATGGCGGCCACCCGGTCAGAGGCGCCGAAGTCAAAGCGGTCCTCAGCTGGGCGCAGGGCGTCCCACTTCATGGCGTTTTCGGGGGTCAGAATGGCGCACTGGCGGGCGACCAGGGCTGCGAAGTCTGCGTCTCCCTCAATGGATTGAGGCTCTATGGCCGCGCCAAACAGGATCCCCTTCTGGCCGGCCACGTCCGTCAGTATCGGGTCAACCTCGGTGACGGGCGCGCCCTGGGTGCAGGCAGGGCCAGCCAGGAGTCCTAGGCCGCCAATCAGGGCGGCCCGTCGGGTCAGATGGGGCGGGAACATGGGCTGGTCCTCCGTTCGTCAGAGGCGATAGGTGTCGATCCTGCCGGGCTCAAGGACTCTCCCCCGTCGGGGGAACCCGATAGCCGCCAGGGGGCGGTCAGAGCGACCGGTAAAGCCACCGGGGAATGTAGAAGGACCGCTTGTTCAGAACAGCGCCGATCACCTGGCCGCCGGCGTCCTCTACCTGATCCACCAGACGCCGCGCCACCGCCGCGCGGGTGACTTCGGCCTCGACCACCACAAGGGTCGCATCCGCCAGGGCCGCAACTTCAATACCCGCAGACGAACGCTCAAATGCGGGAGAGTCGATGAGGATCAGGTCAAAGCTGGAACGGGCCGCCTTGATGATCGTACTCCACTTGGCTTCCTCCACCTTCAGGCCGCCGGCCCCGATCGGCGCGGAGACGAAAAGTGTCGTATCGCCGACCTGGAAGGTGCGGCGTTCGGAAGACACGGGATTGAGGTCATGACCCTGTGCGGCGAACATGGACGCCGCCCCGCGCCCATCAGGCGGTTCAATGTCCAGCAGCAGGACCTTGCGCATGCCGCCTGAAACGGCGATCGCCGCCAGGTCCCGGGTAAGGTTGGAAACCCCCTCCCCTTCATGGGCGGAGATCAGCTGCATGACCCCGCCGCCGGATCTCTGGAGGGTCGACATCACCCGTAGCAGCAGGCGCCCTTCATCCTGGCTGAGGCGGGAAGGCGTCAGTCTGCCGGACCGGCGCGGCGAGCCTTCGTCATCAAGGGCGACCGACAGCAGGACTGGAACCCCCACCTTGTCCTCGAGATCCCTGGGGGTGACCATGACCTCGGAGAGGGCCGACGCCAGGACCACGGTGGCGAAGGCGGCGGCCATGCCGGCGACAATTCCCGCCAGCAGCATGAGGGTCCGGCCGGTCTTGCCGCGGATCGGCGGCTCCGCGGCCTGGATCACCCGGACATTTGCGCGGGAGCGGGCGGTGGAGTTGGCGATGCCGCCATCCTCGACGGTCCGGTCGAGGTCCTGCAGGGCGCCTTCGACCACGGTGCGGGCGCGCATGAGCTCCCGATATTCCGGGCCGATCCGCACAAGTTCCTCCAGCCGGTTCGTCACCTGATCCAGGGACTGGGTCAGGGCGGACCGACCACTGCGCAGGCCAGCGACATCCCCTGAGGAGTCAGCCAGTTCCGTGTCGATCTGCTGGTGAACAGGGTTCAGCCCCCTGCGCTCCACGGAAACCTGCTGGGCCGGAACCCGACGCATTTCAGCCTGGACGGCGGCGATCCGCGCATCGAGTTCGGTGAGCAGCGGATAGCCTTCCCGGAATTTTTCCGCCGCTTCCCGCCTCTGGGCCTGCAGGGCGATGAGGTTCTGCATGAGACCTTCCATCACCGTGGAACGCGAGCGGTCCGTCGAGACCTGGATCTCCTGCGGGGTTGTCCGGCGCAGGATCGAAAGCTGGGACGCCCGCCCGGCGCGGGTGGCGATCTGCTGGTCCAGGGACTGCAACTGGCCCTGCAGGAGCGCCTGCTGGGTCTGAACCGCGTTGAATTCCTGGGTATAGTCGCCAAAGCCGTACCGGGTGGAGAAGTCGGTGATCTGGGCCTCGATCTGGTTCAGCCTCTGGCTGAGCACATCACGCTGGACGCTGACCGTCGTTGGGTCCGCCCGTTTGAAGACTTCGCTGCGACGGACCAGATAGACCTCGACCAGCTTGTTCAGAAGGTCGGCGGACACCTTGCGGTCCCGGGCCTTGAGCTTCATCTCCACCACGTTGGAGGTGGGAATGTTCGTGATGGTGAGGTCTTTTTCCAGCTGGTCCACACCCTTGCCCAGGCCATCGGGCATGCCTGCAAAATTGGGGTAGACCCGCGAAAGGCCAATGGTCTTCAGGGCCTCTGTCCGAACATCCCTTGATTTCAGGATTTCCATTTCGGCCAGGACGATCTGGGACCGGTCAAAGGATTGCGCCGTCGCCGTCTCCGTCGCGGACGACTTGAACACATAGTCACCGCCCAGCAGGATCAGCAGACGGGACTGGGCCACATAGACGGTCTGGGCAAAGAAGATGGCGACCCAGGCCAGCAGGAAGGGCAGCAGGAAGGCCAGTATGGCCTGTCGCTTGTAATAGAATACCGGAGTGATCAGCTCGCGCAGGGTGAAGGGCGTCCGAATCCTGCGCTTGGAGGGCGGTGCGGCGTACGATGTCTGATCGAGGACCGCGGAATTCATCAAGACGCTGGGCGACAGGGGTTGCGGCGACGCACGCCGGGGCTTTGGTTCCTCCCAATTGGTAAAGATTTGCGGTTAACAAAAAGCTGCCGAGCCCGCCTTCGCCAACCCTTTGATAACCATAAACTGAGAAACCCGTAGGGATTGGACTGCGCGCCGCGCGGGAAACATCTCGGGAACCGGTCATGTTGAAGCGATCAAGGACAGGTCTTTCAGTGCTTGCAGCCCTGGCGGCTGGACTTGCAGTGACCGCCTCAAGCCCGACGGCCCTGGCCCAGGCAAGCCCGGTTTATGCGCCGCAAGCCTATGCGCCTGAAGGCTACGCGCCGCCGTCCTATGCGCCGTCGGCGGCCCCCTATCAGCCCCAGCAGACCCGGAGCGACTATGGCAGGCCGGCAGAGACCGAGGGTTACCGCCCGCCGGCCTACAATCCGGCCTGGGTGCCACAGGGCTATGGCGCGAACCAGGCCCTCCCCAACCAGGCCGCCGCCCCGCCCCCGCAGGTCGCGGCCTATTCCGAGCCCCCGCGCTATTCCGGCGGCCGCTATGCAGACTGGTCGGACAGCGACTATCGCTACCGGATCAGCGCCGGTGACGAACTGTCCCTGCGGTTCCTGCTCAATCCGGATCTCAATACGGGCGTGCTGGTGGGTCCCGATGGCCGAGGCGTCTTTCCCCTGATCAGTGGGGTGCGGGTGGCGGACATGACGGTCGAGGAGGCCAATGGCGTCCTGTCGCGAGCCTATGCCCAGATCCTCCGACGCCCCGACGTCCAGGTGCTGATCACTGCCTATGGATCATCCCAGGTCTATGTGGGCGGCGAAGTGCGGACCCCTGGCGTCTATCCCATCCGGGGTCAGCTGACCCCGGCCCAGGCCGTGATGATGGCGGGGGGCCTGGCCACTTCGGCCCGCCTTGGTCGCGTCGCCATCATTCGTCAGCGCCCGAACGGCCAGATCCTCGTCAAGCAGATCGACCTCAAGGCCTATCTCTCCAAGGGTCAGGGCATTGGTCCCTTCACCATCCTGCCCGGCGATCTGATCTTCGTGCCGCGCAGCTCGATCGCTGAAGTCGATCTTTTCGTCGACCAGTACATTACGGGCCTCTTGCCCCTTGGACGCGTCCTGGGCTACCGCGACAACACGATCGCAACATTCTGAAAGGTCGCGCAGCCCTGTGACCCGGTATCTGACGGCGGCGATCGAGCAGGCCCTCTGGTCGATCCTCAATCTCGGGGTCAACCTGCTCCTGCTGCGCGTGGCGACGCCTGACCAGTACGGGACCTTCGCCTTCTGGGCCAATGTCGGCTTTGTTTTCGTGAGCCTGCAGAACGCCCTGACCGTCACCCATCTCAGCGTGCTGCCGCCAGGGGATGACCTGCACGAGGACAGGCTGCCGACCGAGCGGATCATGCACGGGGTCACCGGGATCTTCCTGATCCTCACCGCCTGTGGAGTCCTGGGTGCGACCCTGTTCCTCAAGGGCGCGGGCCAGGAGCTCGGCGCACCCATGGCTGCGCTCTTCGTCCCGGCCTTTCTCATGCAGCAGTATTTCAGGTTTCTGAGCTTTTCCCGGGGTAGGCCCAACGAAGCCCTGGCCCAGACCCTGGCTGTTCTGGTGAGCGCAGTCCTGCTGCTGGTCGTGGGCTCCATGACCACCGGGTCCCTGACCGCAGACCATATACTGGGCCTGCTGGGCCTGTCCTATGGCGCCGTAGGACTGGTGGCCGGAGTTCTGGCCGTCCGGCGTCAGGGCCTGAGCTTTTCGCCATCGGTCCTGTCAGGCTTTCACGGTTTTCTGAAGCCGACGGGCTGGCTGTTTCTGGGTGTGACCTCCTCCGAGCTCCTCACCCGATTCTACGCCTTTGCGGTGGCAGGCGCCTTCGGGGCCAGCGCCCTGGCCTCCCTGTCGGCCACCCAGCTGCTGCTGCGGCCTATCCCTCTCCTGGCGACATCCTGGTCGCAGGTGGCGCGGGTAGACCTGATCCGCCGCAAGGAGAGCAGGCAGTGGCGGGCTTTCTCCTGGATGGTCGTGACGGCGCTGATCGGCGGCCTGATCGCCTCAGCGATCTGGTCTGGGGCGATTGACCTGACCTGGCCCTGGCTGTCGCAACTGGCCTTCAAGGGAAAGTATCTGGAGGACCGCTGGATGGTCATGCTCTGGGGCGTCTCTGCGGCCCTAAGCCTGGTGCAGGTGGTGATCAATACGCCGCTTCAGGTCCTGCAGGACTATCGCGCCCTGGCCATCGCCAACGCCGTGGCCTCGGTCGTGTCGGCGGCCGGAATTCTGATCGGCATGCGCATGATCGGACCCGGCGGCGCCATTATCGGCACCTCGATCGGTCAGCTGGTCGAAGTCCTGATCATGGGCGGTCTGCTGGTCACCGCGATACGGTCGGCGCAAAATCAGGGGCGTTGAAGCCGCCCGGTCGATTGCGGTCTGGCCAGCGCAGGTCGATGTCCAGGCCCACCAGCAGGATCAGGATGCCGTAGGTCGCATTGGCGGTGAAATAGCTGCTCTCCAGGAAGTTATGGAGTGTGAACAACAGCGGAAAAAGCGCGAGAAAGACCCCATAGGGATAGGCGACCTGATCCTCGCTTCGGCCAGACATCATGGACAGTCTGAGCATGGACAGGGCGCGCCATATCCACCGGGCCAGCATGAGCAGGGCGCCGACAAGGCCGATGATTCCGGTTGTGGCGAGGATGTCGATATAGCCGTTGTGGGACTCGTTGGTGAAGGCGTCGGGCTGGGCGAACCATTCGTCGGTCTGAAGGCTGGGCTGGACTGAAGGGTCCACATCCCAGAGGGAGCCGAAGCCGACCCCCTTCCACGGCGTTTCCGCCCAGACCCCCAGAACAAACCGCCAGACGTCGGTTCTCTGGGTGAAGGTGATTTTCGACAAAGCCGAGAAGGGCTCATCGCCGTTCATGGCGTTCCATCCCAGCCAGCCCAGAAAAAGGACAGCGAGGACAGCGAGCCCTGTGCATATCGCGGCCCAGATCAGGCTTGCCCGAAGTCTGAGGAGCCAGATCAGGACCGGCGCAGCCAGGCCGGCCGCAACGAGAATGCCCAGGCTGGTCTTGGATTTCGAAGCGATCAGCAGTGCGAAGCCGGCCAGAACGACCAGACTCCAGAAGGCCCGACCGAGGAAGGATTTGCGACCCTGGAGATAGGCGGCGCAGACAATGCAGCAATACATCATCACGCTGCCCAGGGTGTTCTTGTGGGTATGGATCGCCGCAAGTCCGATCTCGGTCATGCTTTTGGCCGGGGCCAGGATCCACGAGAAGAAGTCTATGGCCACCATGATGGCGCAGGCGGTCGCCATGACGGCCAATATCCTGTCCGCCCGGCGTATGGACAGGGCCAGGGCCAGACAGATCAGAACCTGGATGACCAGGAGCAGGAGCCGCTTTGATGAAACCGCAGGGTCCAGGGCCCACCGCGTGGTGATCGCAAACCAGACCAGCATGGCCACCAGGGGCCAGACCCGGCGCAGGGCTTCGAGAATGACCCCGCGACGAAACCAGAAGATCGGCGCCGCCAGCCCGAACAGGGCCAGCCAGACCAGACGGAACCAGGGCGAGACCGGCGCAATTCCGGTCGCCGGATCTATGACCGCCTCGTGCTCATAGGGCGCCACCCCGATCATCATGAAGAGCAGCATGATGGTCAGAATTCCCGAGCCGAGAAGTCCCAGCCAGAAGTCGGCGAATTCAGAAACCTCCGCCCGCCGTTCTTCCTGGCTGGCGCGCCAGTCCGCCAGAATGTCGACCCGGTGATCAGCCATTGGGGAGTTCAGACCCGCTTGGCGATCTGAGCCCCAGTCGGATGGCCGCCACATCACGCAGGCCAAGACCCAGGCCCACCAGGCCGCGCACCAGATACCGGCGCCACAGTCGCCTGGGCTCCCGCACCAGCCGATAGAGCCAGACAAGGCCAGAATGCTCCATCCAGTCGGGCGCCGCATCCAGCCGCCCGGTCACCACGCTGATGGACGAGCCTATGCAGAGGCCGACGCCGACCGAACGGCCATCGGCGATGATATGCTGGCAGAACTTCTCCGACTGGGGCGGACCCATGGCCACAAAGACAAACCTCGCGGGATGGGTCGCCACGAATTCCACGGCTTCCGCAACGGCCACCGGATCGTTGATGAAGCCCATGGGCGGAATGTGCTGGACCACATTGGTCAGGGAGAACTGCCGGACCAGATCGGCGACGATTTCCGGCGTGCAGCCTATGATGCTGATGGGGTCATCTGTCGCCACGCCGTTCCTGAACATGTGGTCCACCACATAGGCGCCCGGTGCGAATTTCAGGTCCAGGCCCGCCAGCCGGGCTGCCCGGCCCAGAATGCGGCTGTCATTGGTGCTGATCCAGCAGGTGTCGCCACAGGCCCGGAACAGGGAATCCCGGCGACGAAGGAAGGCATGTTCGGCATTGGGGGTGACGAAGGGCGTGAAGGGCGCATCGGCGGGACGCCCTATCAGGGCGCTCACAGTTTCTTCCACGCTCAGCGGCGTGAACCGCAGGCCGGCGAAACGCACCTCGCCAAACTCGGTCTTCTGGTCGGAACCGGTTGTCAACGGGTTGCCCATATAAGTCTGCGTCCAGAACTATCAGTCGTGCGATTCACCATGAGCCACACCATCAGTTTACGCCCCGTTCTCGCCGGAGGGCGAAATGTCGCCTTCGAACTCGCGGTCAAGCGGGTCATGGACATCTGCGTGTCGGCCTTCCTGCTGGTCGCCCTGTCCCCCATGCTTCTGATCGTCGCCCTGATGGTCAGGCTGACCTCCCCCGGCTCCGTCTTCCATACCTGCGACTGGATCGGCCACGAAGGCCGGCCCTTCCGCGGCTGGAAGTTCCGCACCATGATTCCGAACGCCGACTCCATGGAGGCCGAACTGCGGTCGCGGAACGAGATGACCGGCCCGGCTTTCAAGATCACCAATGACCCCCGGGTGACCCCCGTGGGCCGCATACTGCGGCGCTACAGCATTGATGAGCTG
The DNA here is from genome assembly GCA_002256425.1 of Alphaproteobacteria bacterium PA2. Classification (NCBI taxonomy): domain Bacteria; kingdom Pseudomonadati; phylum Pseudomonadota; class Alphaproteobacteria; species Alphaproteobacteria bacterium PA2. The sequence continues at coordinate 2,975,513 of NKIZ01000001.1, forward strand.
CCCCAGCTCTGGAACGTGCTCAAGGGCGATATCAGCCTGGTCGGGCCCCGGGCCCCGCGGGAACATGAATACGCCCAGTTCACGGACTTCCAGAAACAGAAGCTGGCGGTCAAGCCGGGCATTACCTGTCTGTGGCAGGTCCAGGGCCGCCACAGGATCAGCGACTATGACCGCTGGGTCGAGCTGGACCTGGAATACATCGCCACCTGGTCGCTCTGGCTGGACATCAGGATCCTGGCGCGGACCGCCTTGGTGGTGGTTCAGGGGACCGGCGTATGACCCGGCCCGACATCAGCGTCGTTGTCCTCAGCTATGACCGGGTCCACCTGCTGAAGCGCACCCTCACCGAGGGGCTGAAGCAGGTCATGGCGCCAGGCCGGTCCTATGAATTCATCGTGGTGGACAATCATCCGGACGAGCTAGCCGAGGATATGGTCAACAGCCTGGCCGCATCGGGCGCGCCCATCACCTATCTGGCCGACGACCGTCGCAACATTTCCATTGTCCGTAACAAGGGGATCGCCGCCTCCCGGGGAACCTATGTGGCCTTCATCGATGATGATGAGGCGCCCGATGCCCGCTGGCTGGATGAGTTGTTCGAGTGCCTCGAGCGCACCGGGGCCGACGCTGCCTTCGGCCCGAAACTGCCACTGTTTGAGTCCGGCAAGGCGCCGGACTGGGATCGTGAAGCCTGGCTCTACACCCTGGACTTCCGGCTTCCGGCTGACGCGCCCATCGAAATGTTCGGGCGCTTCCGGCGCAAGGGCAAGGGGCTGGGCAGTGGCAATGCGGCCTTCCGGGTGGCCACCTGTTTCAATTCAGCCGAACCCTTCAGCGTGGCCTTTGGCGACGCCAATGGTGAGGACACCCAGCTGCTCTTCCGCCTGGCCCTGGAAGGCAAGCGCTTCGTCTGGTGTCCCGCCGCCATAGTCCGCGAGTTCATCGAGACCGACCGCACCAAGCCGGAATACATGGTCACCCGCATGAAACGGGGCTCGCAGCACTATGCGGCCTCGCGGATCAATACCAGCGACACGCCGCAGATGACCCGGCTCAAGGTGATGGGCCTGGGCCTGGCCCAGTTCTGCGTCCATGCCGGCCTCTTCCTCGCCAGTTTCGAATTCCTCAGCCGCACCCGCTATACCCAGCGTATCGGCATGGCCAAGGGCCTGGGAAAGCTCAGCTACCGGGCGCCCATCGGCTTCATCGACGAGCATGCTGCGTGAGTTCGGTCGACGTTTCCATCGTCATCGCCACCTATAACCGGCCGGTACAGCTGGCCGAGACCCTGAAGTCCTGCCTGGGCCAGTCCAACCGCCTGGGCCAGACCCTGGAAATCGTTGTCGTCGACAACCATCCCTCCCGGAACGGCATGCCGGTGGTCGAACAGATGGACGTCAGCTCGCCCTTCGCCATCCGCTATGTGGCCGACCCCGTCCGCAACATGTCGGCCCTGCGCAATCGCGGCTTTGCAGAAGCCAAAGGGCGGTGGGTCGCCATCATTGATGACGACGAAATCGCTGACCATGACTGGCTGGACGAGCTGATCGGCGCCGCCGAAGCCACCGAGGCCGACATCGTGGTAGGGCCGCGCCTGGCCAGTTTCGCAGGCGGACGCCCTCCGGCCTACGATCCCGACGGGGCCGACTTCATTCGCGACCTGGGCCTGAAGGATCAGGCCGTGGTTGATCTGACCTGGCCGGACGGCAAGCCGCGCTATGGCCTTGGCACCGGCAATTCGGCCTTCAACATGGCGCGTTGCTTTCCGGCAGGCGAGCCGCCTATGCGGCTGGAATTCGGCGACGCAGGGGGCGAGGACGCAGAGCTGTTCATCCGCCTGCACAGGTCGGGACGCAGGATTGTCTGGGCGTCCAGGGCCTTTGTCACCGAGACGGTGGCCGGACACCGCACAAAGGTCGCCTATCGTCTGGTGCGCGCCCGCCGCGAGGCCCAGCACTATGTGGCCATCTATCTGGATGTAACCCCGAAGCCGTCACGGGTGCGGGCCATCCTGATCGCCAAGGGTCTGGCCCAGGTCGTGGCAGGATTCCTGCTTGCCCTGGTCACCCTTGAGTTCGGATCCGAAACCCGCCTGAAAGGGCGCCTGATGATGGCCCAGGGATTGGGCAAGCTGACCTGGACCCGCCCCGTCGGCTATATTTCCGAGCCCACCGCCTCCGCCGCGAGCTGAATCCGCACCGCGTTAACCTGAACCCTGCGGTACTGGCACACTCTTTGAAATCCTCCCCTCAATCTTCCTCGAACGGAGGTCTTGAGGGTCAAAATGCTACACTCATTGAACGTTGCGAACGACGCCACCGAGATCCGCGCCTCTGCGGATGTCAAACTGTACGGCGATGGCGCCACCCTGTCGGACTTCGCCCGCCTCCACCAGGAAGGCGTTGTCACCGGCTTCACCACCAATCCCAGCCTGATGCGCAGGGCCGGCGTTTCGGACTATGCCGCCTTTGGCCGCGAGCTTCTGGCCGTGATTCCGGACATGCCCATCTCGTTTGAGGTCATTGCCGACGATTTCCCGGAAATGCGCCGCCAGGCCCTGCTGCTCGCCTCCTGGGGTCCGAATGTCTATGTGAAGATCCCCATCACCAACACCAGGCGGGAATCCAGCCTTCCCCTGATCGCCGAACTCTCGGCCATGGGCGTGAAGGTCAATGTGACCGCCATTCTCACTTTGGAACAGGTTGCTGGCACGGTCGAAGCCCTGGCCCCCGAAACCCCGGCGGTGATTTCGATCTTCGCCGGTCGCATCGCCGACACTGGCCTGGATCCCATGCCGATCATGCGCGCCGCCGTCGCCATGGCCGCCCGTCGTCCCCATGCCGAAGTCCTCTGGGCTTCGATCCGCGAAGTCCTGAACGTCTATCAGGCCCAGGAGTGCGGCTGCCACATCATCACCGCCACCCCTGACCTGCTGAAGAAGCTGGACATGGCAGGCAAGGATCTGGCGGACCTGTCGGCGGAAACCGTCGCCATGTTCGACACCGACGCCCGCGCCGCCGGCTACCAGCTCTAGGCGCAGGCATGACCCGGGCCCTTGTTCTGGCGGCAGGTCTGGGAAGTCGCATCCGCGATGTTGCGGGCGACCTTCCCAAACCGCTCATGCCTTTCGGGGATGCGCCCATTCTGGCGCATAACCTGACCTGGCTGGCCGCCGCCGGGATCAGGGACGCCTGGATCAACCTGCACTATGGCGCCGACCTGATCCGCACCCGGATCGGCGACGGATCAGCCTTTGGCCTGAAGATCCACTATGTCTACGAGCCGGAACTGCTGGGCACAGCCGGCGCCATGAAGAACATCGCCCATGCCGTCACCGGGCCCATGCTGGTGGTCTATGGCGACAATGTCGTCCGGTTCGATCTGGAGGGCCTGACCCGCACCCACGGCCGATCTGGCGCCGAGGCCACGGTCGTCGTCTATGACCGCGACCGCCACATGAACACCGGCATAGCCGGCGGCCGGGTCCAGATCGCCGATGACGGCGCCATCACCCGGTTTGTGGAAGGCCCTGAGGCCGCAAAACTCTCCAGCCTGGTCAATGCCGGGGTTTATCGCATCGAACCTGGCCTTCTGGACCTGATCGCCTCAGGCCAGGCCGTGGACTTTGGCCGCGATGTCTTCCCGGCTATGCTGGCCAGGGGCCGCAAGCTCATGGCCCATGTCATGGATGACGCCGGGGTCTGCCTTGGCCTCGACACCCCCGAAAGCCATGCCGCAGGCCAGACCCTGCTGGCGGACGGCCGACTGGTGCTGGCATGACCCGGGCTGTTTTCCTCGACCGCGACGGCGTCCTGAACGCCATCATCGAACGGGACGGCAAACCCGCCTCGCCGCGCAGCCCTGATGAGCTGCAGATCGTCGCCGACGCCCTTTCAACCCTGATGGCGCTCAAGGCCCAGGGCTTCTCCCTGTTTGTGGTGACCAACCAGCCCGATATCCGCCGCGGGCTGATGAGCCAGGCCAGCCTCGACGCCATCCATGCCCGCCTGGCCACCGCCCTGCCGGTGGACGGGATCTCCGCCTGCCAGCACGACAACGCCGACAACTGCCACTGCCGCAAGCCCCGGCCAGGCCTGATCCTTGACCTGGCCCTCCGCCACGGTATCGATCTGTCCCAGTCCTGGATGGTCGGCGATCAGGACCGGGACATCACCTGCGGCCAGGCCGCCGGTTGCCGCACCATCCTGCTGAACCGCCCCTACAATTCCGGCGCCGCGTCTGGCGCCGACCATGTGGTGGAAAGCCTCAGCCAGACCCTGACTGTCATCACCCCCACCCCGCGCCTGTGCGCCTGAACTGACGGAACCCCCCACCGTGTTTACTGATCAATTCTTCGACGTCGCCGCCCGCGCCATGGCCGCCATTGACCGCGCTTCGGTGGAAGCCACCGCCCTGGCCCTCCGGAAGGTCCGCGATCAGGGCGGCCGACTGTTCCTGATCGGGGTCGGCGGCAGCGCCGGCCATGCCAGCCACGCCACCAACGACTTCCGCAAGATCTGCGGCTTCGAAGCCTATTGCCCGACGGACAATGTCTCCGAGCTGACCGCCCGCATCAATGACGAGGGCTGGGAAGGCACCTTCTCCACCTGGCTGCAGTCCAGCCGGCTGCGCGCCGAAGACGGCCTGCTGATCTTCTCGGTGGGCGGCGGCAGCGTGAACCCGCCGGTCAGCGCCAACATCGTAAGGGCCATCGAACTGGCCAAGGAACGGGGGGCCACAGTCACCGGCATTGTCGGGCGCAATGGCGGCTTCACCGCCCAGGCGGCCGACGCCTGCGTCATCGTCCCCACCGTCGATGACCAGCTGATCACGCCCATCGTCGAGGGTCTGGCCGCCGTGGTCTGGCACCTGCTGGTCTCCCACCCGGCCCTGTCGGTGTCCAAGGGGCACTGGGAACAGATCGCCGCCGGCACGGTCAAGGTCCCGGCCTAGGCCATGATCTCGACCCGCACCCCCCTGCGCGTCACCCTGGGCGGCGGCGGCACCGATCTGGAAAGCTATTACCGCCATGGCGGCGGCTTCATCTTCGCCATGGGTCTGGACAAGTACATCCATATCGCCGCCCACCGCCCGGCCTTCCACGGCGACGTCATCCTGCATGGTCCCGATCCGGAATCCTGCGCCTCGGCCGCCGAGCTGCGCCATGAACTGGTGCGCGCCGCCCTGCAGGCCCATGGCATTGACGACCGGTTCGAAGCCGCCTCCATCGGCGACATCGCCGGCGGCACGGGGCTGGGGTCTTCCAGCTGTTTCCTGGTGGGATTCCTCAACGCCCTTCACGCCCTGAAGGGCCACACGCCGGACCGTCAGGCCCTGGCGGAAGAGGCCTGCCGGATCGAGATCGAGACCCTGGCCAAGGGCATTGGCAAGCAGGACCAGTACATGGCGGCCTTTGGCGGCCTGACCACCCTGGACATCGCCCCCGACGGGACCGTCCAGGTGGGAACCGTACAGATTCCTGCACAGACCGAGGCGGCCTTCGTCGCCCATACCCACATCTACTATACCGGCCTGCGCCGGGACGCCGCCGTCATCCTGGATGACCAGAACAGCGCCATGCTGTCAGGCAGCGCCGCCCACCACGACGCCGTCGCCGAGAGCCTGGGCGCCATCAAGACCCTGGGCTACCGGATCCGCGACGCCTGGGTCGAGGGCGACCTCAATGGCTGGGGCGAGATGCTCCACGAGCACTGGCTGTCCAAGAAGAAGCTGTCTTCCAAGATTTCCTGGCCGCACATCGACCAGCTCTACGACCATGTCCGAGCCGAATACGGCGTGCTGGGCGGCAAGGTCATCGGTGCCGGCGGCGGCGGCTTCCTCATGCTGTTCGACCCCAGCGACGGGCGCGAGCTCGAGGCCTATATGGCCGGCCAGAACATGCCCCGGCTGAACTACCAGATCGATCGCGGCGGGACCCAGGTCCTGCTCGGCCAGGAAGCCCAGTTCAGGCGCGCTGCATGATCACCCGCCCCACGCCAAAGGATTTCGACGTCCGGTCAAGGGCGCCCCTGCGGCTGGGCCTGGCCGGGGGCGGCACGGACCTGTCACCCTATTGCGACCAGTTCGGCGGCGCCGTGCTGAACGCCACCATTGGCCGTTTCGCCTTCGCCCATGTCACCCCCAGCCCGGACGGTCTGATCCGCTTCCGCGCCCGGGACCTGGGCGGCGCTGAGGAAACCTTCCGCGACCTGGACCAGATCACCCTGGACCAGGGCCTGATCCTGCATCGCGCCGTCTACCGTCATGTGGTCGAGACCTGGCTGGACGGGCGGGCCCCTGCCCTCACCGTCTCCACCAATATCGACGCCCCCGCAGGCTCTGGCCTCGGCTCGTCGTCAGCCCTGGCCGTGGCCCTGATCGAGGCCTTCCGGGTGGCCCTGGACCTGCCCCTCGGTCCCTATGAAATCGCCCGCCTGGCTTTTGAGCTGGAACGGGTGAAGCTGGGCCTGGCCGGCGGCCGGCAGGACCAGTACGCCGCAGCCTTCGGCGGGGTGAACTATATCGAATTCCTCACGGACGACCGGGTGCTGGTCAGCCCCCTTCGGGTGCCCCGGGCCTATCTCAATGAGTTCGAGAGCTCGCTGGTCATCTGCTTCACTGGCCAGTCGCGGCGGTCCGAAGGCATCATCCAGGAGCAGATCAACGGCCTGAACGCCATGGACGCCCAGACCCTGGCCAGCATGCATTCCCTGAAGGCTGACGCCTCCGCCATGCGCGAAGCCCTGCTGCGGGGTCAGGTTCACGATGTGGCCGACATCCTCATGCAGTCCTGGGCCGCCAAGAAACAGACGGCCAAGGGTATAGCCACCGAGTGCGTCGACCGGTTGTTCGATCACGGCATGGCTAATGGCGCCTGGGGCGGCAAGGTGTCGGGCGCCGGCGGCGGCGGCTTCCTGATGTTCTGCACAGACCCGGAAAATCGCTACCGGCTGATCAGCGCCCTCAATCAGGCCGGCGGTCAGGCCAGCAGTGTCAGCTTCACTTTCGAGGGCGCCGAAGCCTGGAGCGTACCCCGGTGAAGGTCCGTCAGTGCGCCATACTGGCCGGCGGCGCCGGAACCCGTCTTGGCGCCCTGACCCATGACACGCCAAAGCCCCTACTGCCCGTGGCGGGCCGGCCCTTCCTGGAACACCTGATACAGAAGGCGGCCGGGCATGGCCTTGACCGCATACTGCTGCTGGTCGGCCACCACGCCGCCGTCGTCGAAGACTGGTTGGCGGGATCGGATCTGGCGGGCAGGCTGGGCGTCGAGATCAGCCTCTCCATCGAGCCGCGCCCCCTGGGGACTGGCGGCGCGATCGCCTTCGCCCGCCCGCGGCTGGACGAGGCCTTCCTGCTGATCAATGGCGACACCTGGTTCGACTTTGACTGGCGGGTCCTGGCGGATCTGGACGGCGCGGCCATCGCCCTGCGCCAGATTCCCGAGGCCGACCGCTATGAGACCGTCGAAGTGGAAAATGACCGGGCCGTGGCCTTTGTGCCCAGGTCAGGACAGAGGCGGCCTGGCCTGATCAATGGCGGCGTCTACCGGCTGGAGCGGGACATCATCCCCGACGGCCCCTTCTCTCTGGAAACCGAAATCCTGCCCGGCCTGTGCGAAGCCGGCAGGCTGGGCGCCAGGGCCTTTGACGGCGCCTTCATCGATATCGGCGTCCCCGAAAGCTACGCCGCCGCGCAGAAGCTGCTGGCCTGAACTGGCGGTCGACAAGACGGGAGGGGCGTGGTTAGTTCCTGTCAGGGTTGATTTTCTGGGCGCGGCAATTTCATGGCGACAGGTTCAGGGGCATTCGAGAAACTGGACATCGGGCGGGTTTTCCAGACCACATTCGGCATAATCCGGCGAAATATGATCCCATTGGCCATCCTAGGGATAGTGCTCGATATCCTGCCTTCAGCGCTGTCGATCATCATGAAGCAAAAGGTTCTGCTTGGGATCGAAAAGCCTGAATCCCTCCCAACCAATATGGCCATTGCCTTTGTCACCATGTGCTTTGCGACCGTTTTTCAGGCCGCCTCGATTCACGTGACGATTGCTGACCTGAATGGACGCTCCATATCTGTCGCAGAAGCGCTGCGGCGATCAGTGAAACTCATAATTCCGCTAATCGGGATCGGAGTGATGCTGAGCATCGCAATTGGCTTTGGCATACTTCTGCTGATCGTGCCCGGGCTGATGGTGGCTTGCGCTTTCGCGGTCGCCGTGCCTGCCCGGGTCGTTGAGGGCATTCCGGCCAACGCAACCCTTGACCGCAGCCGCTACCTTACCCGCGGAAACCGCTGGCGTATTTTCTGGCTCGGCGGGATCTGGTTGATCATGCTCGCCGTTTTTGAGGCTGCAGTGATCGCCTTGTCCGGCAATATGCAGAGCTTACCCAATCTGGGATTGGGAAGCGCCGGCATAGCTACCCTGGTTGTGAGCTTTGTCATCGGCGTCGTTTCAACTGTGACCATAAGCGTCCTCTACTTCGAACTCCGTCGGATCAAAGACGGTGTTGGCGCCACTGACCTGGCGACTGTTTTTGACTGACTGGAAGGTCAGCCAATCCATCCCGGACATTCGAAGCCGCCTTAATCGATATCGGCGTCCCAGAAAGCTGTCCCGCCGCGCAGAAGCTGCTGGCCTGACCATCGACATCGAGGCGAGGCCGTGGTTACTTCAATGAAAGGTTGAAACTCGGGGGCTTTCAGATTCATGACGACGACAACGGCGCCTGTTGAAAAGCTCGATATCGGCAAGGTGATTCAGGTCAGCTTCGCTCTCGTCCAGCGATACCTGTCCACATTTGCCATTCTGTCCCTGCTTCTCGCAGCCTTGCCAGCCTTGCTGAACGCCTTTGTGCAAAGCCAGACCATGGCGAGCGTTGGAGCCTTCGGGGCACGCTACAGTTCCACTTCGGGTGTTTGGCTTGGAGTTCTGGGATGGCTGATTACCCTGTGCGCGAACGCAGTTTATCAGGCGGCCTCCATCCAGATCAGCGTCTCGGATCTGAACGGCCGAGCCATCAAGGTCAGCGACAGCCTGCGTTTGGGCCAAAAGCATCTGGTCCCTCTGATTATCGTCTCCCTTTTGCAAGCCCTGGCTATTGGCTTTGGAACTGCCTTGCTGATTGTCCCGGGAATGATGATGGCCTGCGCCTTCGCTGTCGCTGCCCCGGCACAGGTGGTGGAGAACATTCCCGCCATGTCGACATTTCGGCGGAGCCGGGACCTGACCCGTGGAAACCGCTGGAGAATTTTCGGCCTGGCCATGGTCTATTTCATCATGATCGCCATCCTAGAGGGCGTTCTGTTTTCCCTGTTTGGCGGGCTGACAACCCTGACAGATCCGACATCGGCGCCGCGCCTGATACTGCTGCCGATCATCACCATGATTATCGGAACCCTGACCGCCTCCAGTGTCGGCGTCCTCTATTTCGAACTCCGCCGGATCAGGGACGGTGTCGGCGCGACCGACCTCGCGGCCGTTTTCGACTGACACACAGAAGTCATCGACAACCTGCAGATACCGTGTTCACCTTCGGGCAGGGTTGAAACTCAGGGGCTTGCAAACTCATGGCGATGACAGACGTGTCCGCAGAAAAGCTGGATATTGGCCGGGTCTTCCAGCTGGCGATTGAAATCGGGAAGCGGCGGTTCGGACGGCTGGCCATACTGTGGGCCATCGCCATGGCAGGAGTGATCGCCCTTGGCGTCCTGCTGGTTCTCGTCGCTGGCGGCACCATGCTGACAGACATTCTGGCCGGGGGAAGGCCGAGCCTTGCCACTGTGCAGAAAATCTGGCCGATCGCCTTGGTCGGCATTGTCATCATTGCGATCTTCACCGCCGTGATCCAGGCGGCCAGCATCAGTGTCGCCATCGGTGACATTGCTGGTCGGACCACGACCCTGGAGGAAGATCTGAAGCTGGGGCTACGCAAGGCCTGGCCGCTTCTCGCGGTCTCTTTCCTGTTCTCCATCGCCCTTGTCTTCGGATTTGCCCTGCTGATCGTGCCCGGGATCATGATCGGCCTGGCCTTCTCACAGGCCATCCAGGCCACGGTCGTCGAAAAGATCGGGATCATGCAGGCCTTCGATCGCAGCCGCTTTCTGACCCGCAACAACCGCTGGCGGCTTCTGGGCCTCTGGGCGGTGGTCATTCTCGCCTACATGGTCCTTTCCATTGTCCTCGGGGCCTTGACTGGCGGACTGGCCATGCGCGAGTCTGGCGCGGCTGCCGGCATTGGCGTCTTCGCCTCCAACATCATTGAGAGTCTGGTCGCCAGCATTGCGGGCTATTGCCTGCAGGGTGCCGCCTATGCCGAACTGCGGCGGATCAAGGATGGCGCCGGAGCGGCCGACCTGGGCGAAGTCTTCGACTGATCCCTAGCCCAGGTCGAACTTGTCCTTGCGACGCCGACCAAACAGGACCTGACGCTCGAGCCGCGCTCGCAGCGCCGCATAATAGGCGGCGAGGAAGGCGCGGTCTGAGGTCTCCGTGCCCCCTGTCCAGACAATGCGGCGGCGGATTCGGGTGGCCACATCCGTCAGGGTCTTGCGGTCGCCAATGCGCAGGACCCTTTCCAGCACCTGGAGTTCCTTGATCCCGTAGGCGTCCAGCTGCTCATCGGTGAAGCGCACTTCCGACAGGGCCAGGACCCCGTCATTGGCCAGGTCCGGCGCCAGCAGGTGCTTGGGGTTCCGCACCACCAGGGTTCCGGCGATCAGGTCTCCGGCCCTCAGGCGCTCGGCGTTGAACAGGGGAAACAGCAGGAAGACCAGCGACCACAGACAGCCCAGGGCTATGACCCAGCCGTCGACACCGTTCCCCCTGGCCATCATGAAGGTGAGGGGCAGGAAGAGCTCCAGTTCGCGCAGGGCGTTGCGGGCGAAGACGGCGTCCGCGGTTAGAGGGCCCCCGTGCCGGGCGATAACCCTCAGCTTCATCAGCCGCTTGCCCGGCGTCGCGGCCCGGGGCTGCATTTCAAAGACCGTGAAATAGAAGTTCCGCAGCAGGAAGAAGCCCAGGATCCAGATCACGGCCAGGGCGGATCTGGGGGCCTCGGTCTTGGTCGCCCAGACCACCATGCCCAGCACCAGGGTCATGCCGATGACCCCGGCGATGATGATCAGCAGGTCAATGATCAGGGCGCCTGCCCTGGCCGATACCTCGCCCAGTTCAAGCCGCAGATCGACGCCTTCCGGAGTAATGAGCTCCCGCCGGCCGGAGAGATGGGGCCCGCTCATGCGTCCAACCCCGGTCGCCGGGCATAAAAGTAGAGGCACCACAGGAAGGCCGAGACCGCGGCGATGGTCAGGCGCACGGGGGTATCCTGGATCAATTGCCGGGCGAAACCTTCCAGCAGGCCTGCGACAAACAGCATGATCACCACGCCGATCATCACCATCCCGCCACGCTTGCCCGCTGCCATGATGGCGTCCATCCGCGAGACGTCCCCGGGGAACAGGCTGGCCCAGCCAATGCCCAGGCCGGCGGCGCCCGCCAGGATGACGGCGAACAACTCCGTGACCCCGTGGATCATCAGCCAGCCTGCGGCCTCAATGCCCAGGCCGCGGGAAATGAACACACTGAGGAAGGCCCCCAGCATGGCGCCCGTCGAGGCCATCAGGGCCGCCGTCGGCACGCAGAAGGCAAAGCCCAGGGCAAAGGCGAAAATCGCGATCCGGGCATTATGGGTGAAGAGGAAGGACGCCATGACCCCCAGCTGGTCCTGTTCACCGGCCCTGGGCGCCCCATGCAGGGTCTCGCGCAGGAAGGCCGTGGTCGCCGCCGGGTCACGGCCATTGGCCAGATCCTTGGCGACAAAGGCGTGGAACCAGTCCGGATCACTCTGCACCAGGACCATGGCGACGATCACGCCCAGCGCCATGATGGCGGCGGAGACCAGGGTTTCACGTCCGAGACTGCGCACGGCGTTCGGCCAGTCCCGGACAAAGAACCTCTGCAGGCGCTCCAGCAGCCCGATGCGGCCCCCATAGACCACGAAATAGGCCCGGGTACAGAGGCTCTCCAGATAGTCGGTCAGGCCCTGATCCAGGGAGATGGACCTGGCCACCGAGAGGGAAGACAGGGCCTGGCGGTAGAGCACAGGCAGCTCCAGCAACTGGGTGATGGACAGCCGCGACGGCGCCCCGCCCTCGACCCTGGTCAGCAGGCGCTCAAGCTTGCGCCAGTCGGCTTCGCGCTCTTCCCGGAACCTTTGACTCTTGAGCTGGAGCTCAGCCATTCCGCACCCCTAGAGCAGGTCCCGACGCTTGGCGTCGAGATAGGTGTTGACGAGATCAGGCCCCAGCTGGTCCGGCGTCGCCTCGACGATCTGGGCGCCGGCCCGGCGCAGGCGATTGAGGACGGCTTCCCTTTGCTGGAGCAGGCTGCCGGCGATGACCGCACGGGAAATGTCGTCGGCCTCCTGCGGCTGTCGGTCCGCCAGCTCCTCCAGTTCAAGGTCCCGCAGGACCACGAACATGACCAGGTGGGTGCGCAGCAGGCGGCCGACATTCTCCAGCATCAGCTGGGCGCTGGTCGGGTCGGCGAAGTCGGTGAAGATCACCACCAGGGCCCGGCGGTTCAGCTGTCCGGCCAGCGTGGTCAGGCCCAGGGTGAAGTTGGTCTCCTCGGTGGAATAGTCGATCCCCGCCGCCAGCTTCTGCAGCAGGGGAAAGGCCGCCGCCCCGCTGGCCGGGCCGCTGGAAATCCGCGGTCGGGCGTCGAATGCAAACAGGCCGACCCGGTCACCCAGCTTCAGGCTCACAAAGGCCATCAGCAGGGCGGCGTTGATCACGTGGTCTATGCGGGCAATGCCCTGCAGGGGCGCGCACATGAGCCGGCCGGTGTCGAGGGCCAGGATGACCGGATGGTTCCGCTCGGAGTGGTACTCCCGGCCGACCAGCTTGCCGTGCCGGGCGCTCTGTTTCCAGTCGATGGCGCGGATGTCCATGCCCGTCTGGAATTCCTTCAGGGCGTGAAACTCGGACCCTTCACCGGTCTCCATCTGGGCCTTGACCCCCAGCATGCCGTCCCGGGCGAAGAGGCGCAGGGCGGCGTCCCGGACCCCGGCAATGTTCGGCGTGACAGCCAGGGCGTGATCGAGGACGTCGCGCCTCTGAACCCAGGCCAGTCCCAGAGGACCTGACCAGCGGGACCAGAGGGTTTCAATACGGCCGTCCCCACGGCGCAAGGGGGTGATCTGCACCTCGGCCTCGCCCTGCCCGTCCCGGATCTCCACGGAGCGCCGCGGCAGGGTAAGGCTGAGGCGGTCATTGACGCCAACGGCCAGCTCAAGACGCGAGGGCGCGCCGCGGGCGAAGGCGGCCGCGATCCTGCCTCCGCCCTTTCCGCCAACGCCAAGGGCGCCCGGCGCGGTCAGGGCCAGGGACAGCTTGTCCGGAGACGCCGCGAGCCAGGCGTCCATCGCCACCAGGGCCAGGGCCGCCAGGGCCCAGAAGGCGCCCAGGGTCCACCCACCAGGCGTCACAAGGCCTACCGCCAGCACAACGGGCGCGCCAAGCAGGGCCAGGACGATTGCACGGCGGGTGGGATAGATCATGGGTTAGCGCGGCGCCTCGATCTGATCGACCAGTGAGGCCAGAACCTGATCCACCTGGCGACCCTCGATCTCGGCGGCCGGCGACAGGATGACCCGGTGGCGCAGACCCGCCAGGGCCAGGGCCTTCACGTCGTCAGGAATGGCATAGTCGCGGCCATCGAGTACGGCGCGGGCCCGGGCGGCCAGGGCCAGCATGGCGGCACCCCGGGGGGATGCGCCGCTCTGCAGGTCGGCGCTCTCGCGGGTCGCCCGCACCAGATTCAGGACATAGTCGACAATCTCGTCGCTCAGGCGGACCTGGGCCACCGTGTCAGCGGCGGCGCGGATCCAGGCGGCGTCGGCTACCTTTTCCACGCCCATGGCGGCCGGGTCAGCCTGGCCGCTGCGCAGACCGTGGCTGGCGATGATGGCCCGCTCTTCCTCGCGGCTGGGATACTGCAGGACCTGCTTGAACAGGAACCGGTCCAGCTGGGCTTCCGGCAGGGGATAGGTGCCCTGCTGTTCCAGGGGATTCTGGGTCGCCACCACCATGAAGCGGTCGCTCAAGGGGTGGGACTTGCCGTCCAGGGTCACCCGGCGCTCCTGCATGGCTTCCAGCAGGGCGGCCTGGGTCTTGGGCGGGGTGCGGTTGATTTCGTCGGCCAGCAGCAGCTCGCAGAACACCGGGCCCGGATTGAAGGTGAAGGCGCTGGTCTGGAAGTTGAACAGGTTGGCCCCGACGATGTCGGCCGGCATCAGGTCGGGGGTGAACTGCACCCGTCCGAAATCCAGGGTCAGGGTGTGGGCGAAGCACTGGGCCAGGAAGGTCTTGGCGGTGCCGGGCGGACCTTCCAGCAGGACATGGCCCCCCGCGATCAGGGCGGTCAGCATCAGGTCCACGGTTTCGGCTTGCCCGACCACCGCCTTGCCGATCTGCGCCCGGATGGCGTCGGCCCTGGATTTCACTTCATCGACGGTCACGGGTCATCTCCGACTTCCATTGGAACAGTTTGCGCGCCGCGGTCAGGGCGGCGTTGCGGTTGGTGGCGGACCTGGCCTGGGGCAAGAGGTCCGAAAGGGGTGTGGTGACGGAGCGCCCGGCTTCCTGCCGCATCAGGCGCGCTGTGCGGGCGGCGGGGTCGGTTTCGCGGTCCCCGGCGGACTTGGCGACCCGGGCTTCGATCAGGGCGGCATAGGCGGGGGTAAGTTCATGAGCCTTGCCCGCGGCATGGATCAGGCCAGCAGAACTGTCGATCAGGGCCGCCTTGCCCAGGGCCAGAGCCCTGCCTCCGGTCCGGGCCGGCCCGAACCGCACAGCCGCGTGCACCCCCATCAGGATGATGGCCGCCAGCAGGCAGAGGGTTCCGCCCAGCAGGGGCGGCTCGACGGCAAGCTTGAGCGGATTGCGGGTCCGCATGAAACCGTTCGGTGTCACGTCGAAAGCCAGTCCCCCATCGCCCCGCAGGACATTGAGGATCGCCATGCCTGCGCGGGCGGTGTTGATGTCCTTCAGTCCCTGGGTGTTGAGCAGGTCGGGATCGGCCAGGACCAGCAATTGGGTATCCTTGTAGACGGCCAGGACCATGCGACCCTGTTCATCGGTCAGGACCGGATGGAAGTCGGGACCGGCAATGGTTTGCAGCCGGTCGACCGGGCCGAGGGGCAGGTAGGTTCCTTCCCCGAACGGACCGCCGGCGCCATGGAGGCGGGGCCTCGTAATGCCCTTCCGGTGGTAGAAGGCCGGGCGGCTCAGATCGGAAATCGGACGCTGGACGGCCAGGTTCGACAAGAGGTCGATCTTGCGCACCCAGCCCTGGTGCCGGGGGTCTGGCTGGACCGACCATTTGGGCAGGACCACCAGCAGATTGCCTTCCCTGTCGTACTCACGCAGGGCCTTGGGATCAAAGTCCACATCGGGCGTCAGCACCCTTAGCGCCCCGTTTTCATTGGGGTCTGTCAAGGGATCCCGGCTGATGACGACCGGCACGCCCTGGGCCTGGGCCATGACCACAGCGCCCTGGAATCCTATGGCCGATTTCGACAGGGGATGGCCCCCGCCATCGTCTCCCCCCCGAAGTTCGCCGGCATAGAGGCCCAGCAAGGCGAATCCGGAAAAGGCGAAGACGCCCACCAGAATGACCGCGATCATCACCCTGGGTGAAAAGGGATTCTGGCTCTCTCCGCTCATGTCCACCGCTCCGGCAGGGCGAAGTCGGCATAGGCCTGGCGGCAACCGGCGAAGGCGTCAGCGTCGACGGGCCGGCCTCCGAACAGGCTGCGCTCCACCACCTGGGCGATCTGCGAAAAGGCGGTCCGGGCCGGGGGCGGCATGGCCTCCAGTCTGGCCAGGTCGCGACTGGTATAGGCAGGGCGCAGTACTCCCGGACGCTTGGCGGCGAAATCGTTGACGCTGCGGACCAGAAGCAGGTGGGCGGCCTCGGCATAGCGCCCCTCCGCGGCCAGGGCGTCAGCGTCGCCCAGCAGGGCCTTGGCGCCCTCTGCGGTCGGCCGCCAGCCGGCCTCCTGACCGCCCAGACTGAGGGGTCGGGCCAGTCTCTGGGCGCGGGTGCGGATCAAATCCCGGGCGATGAACCAGGCGATCAACCCCAGGGCAAGGATCAGTCCCCCCCAGAAGAGGAATTTCAGGACAGGCGCAATGCCGATCAGGAACTTGCCGATCCCCTGAAGAAGGTCGGTAAGCCAGCCCGGCGGCTCGGGCAGCTTGTAGGTGACGAAGTCGAACTGCAGGTCCCTGGCGGCCAGCAGCTTGCGGTGAGCAGCCTGCAGGGTCTGCTCCGCATCCGAGGGCTGCGCCGCATCACTCAACTCGAACTCCTGCAGCGACCTATGGTGGTTTCAGCGAGAAACAAACGCTAGCCAGCCACGGAACGAAATGAAACCTGTTTCCGACAGAGTCTAAGCAGATCGACCGACTATATCTATCGTCAGACCGTCTTCGCCCTGACCAATTTCCGCGCGGACGCCGTAGGTCGCCGCGATCACATCGGCTGTCAGGGCCTGCGCGGGCGCGCCATCGGCGACGATCCTGCCCTCTGACAGAACCAGCACCCTGTCGGCGAACCGTGCGGCCAGGGACAGGTCGTGCAGGGTCAGGACAACGCCGCAGCCCTGGGCGCCGGCAAGGGATCTGAACAGGGACAGGGCGTCCAGTTGATGGCCGGGATCCAGACCGGTCAGGGGTTCGTCCGCCAGCAGCCATTCCGGCTCGCCCGCCAGGGCTCTGGCGATCAGGACGCGGGCCCGCTCACCGCCGGAAAGGGTGGAAACATCCCGGTCGGCGAGGTCTGCAGCGTCAGCAGCCTGCAGGGCCTCCTCGATATGCCGGGCGTCGTCGGCAGACAGGCCACGGGCGCCTATAAAGGGCGTCCGACCGAGACCCACAAGAATGCGCGCCTCCACCGCCCAGGCGATTTCCGGGGTCTGGGGCAGGAAGGCAAGCCGTCGGGCCCGAGCCCTGGGCTTGAGAGCCCGCAGGCTGACATCATCGAGCCTGGCCTGACCGGCGTCAGGGAGTCTCAGCCCCGCCAGCACCTCCAGCAGGGTGGACTTGCCGGCGCCATTGGGGCCCAGGATCGCTGTAACCTGGCCTGGGGCAAAGGCCCCGGAGACACCATCAAGCACCTTGCGTCCACCAAAGCTCATGGTGATGTCGTCGAAGGCCAGCAGGCTCATCCCAGCCTCCGCCGCATGGACAGCAACAGCGCCAGGAAGAAGGGACCACCCAGCAGGGCCATGGCCACCCCCAGCTTCACCTCCGCCGCCCCGGGGGTCAGCCGCACCACGATGTCAGCCGCAGTCACCAGCACGGCGCCGCCCAGGGCGCCGGGAACCAGGAGGCCGCCGGGCCTGGCTCCGACCAGGGGGCGCAGGAGGTGGGGAACTATCAGGCCGACGAAGCCGATGACCCCGGTCACCGCAACACTGGCCCCGGCCGTAAGGGCGACGCCCAGAGCCAGGAGCAGCCGGGTCCGCCCCAGGTCAACACCCAGGGATTTTGCGCCGGTCTCCCCCAGGGTCAGGGCGTCGAGGGCCGGGCCCAGGGTGAGCAAAAGGCCAAGGCCTGTCAGGATCATGGGTCCCGCCAGGGCCAGGTCGGCCATGCTGCGGTCGGTCAGGGCGCCCATGAGCCAGGTGACGATCTCGTCCTTGGCCCAGGGATTAGGGGCCAGACTGAGGGCCAGGGCGACCCCGGCCGCCGCCAGGGTCTGGAGAATGACGCCCGACAGGACAAAGGCCACAAGGCTCGATCCCTCCCCAGCCAGGGCGATCAGCAGTCCCACCGCCGCCAGGGCGCCGATCATGGCCGCCAGGGCCATGACCCAGGGCTGCTGGGCGCCCGCCCCGAAATAGAGGGTCAGGACTGCGCCGAAGGCCGCCATGGAAGCCACACCCAGGGCGCCCGGATCGGCCAGGGGGTTTCGGGTATAGCCCTGCATGGCGGCGCCCGACATGCCAAGCGCCGCGCCGATGGTCAGGGCCAGCAGGGTCCTTGGCAGGCGAAGGTCAAACAGGATCGGCGCCAGGGGGTTCATAGGGTCCAGCCAGACCGACAGGGGAACCCAGACCTTGCCCGCCATGAGGCTGAGGGCGCCCAGGACGACAATGGCCGCCGCGAGTCCGGCCAGGGTCAGGGTGCGACGGGTCATGCCTGCGCCATCCGGGCGCGCCGGCGGATATCCGCCAGGGCGACGGCCGCCTCGATCAGCACGGGGCCGCCGCAATAGGTCAGCCTCTGCGGCAGGGTGGCGCGGAACATGGCGGGCCCTATGCGGGCCAGGGCCGGATGGCGCAAGAGGCGATCGGCCCAGTTCGGCGCGCCGGCCCGAAGCTGTCCCGCCAGCAGGACTTCCGGCGGATTGGCGATCAGGCGCTCGAGGGGCAGATCCCCTGTCTGGGTCAGGCCGTAGTCCGTTGCGGCGTTGGCGAAGCCTGTCCGTCGCAGCATTTCGTCCATCAGGGTGCCGGGCGCCACGGCAAAGCCGCCGGTCTGGTAGACCAGGGCCCGGAGGGGGCGTTCGCCGTGCTTGGGAGCGGCCTCGGCCAGGGCCTGATCCATGCGCCTGCAGAGAGCTTCGCCTCGCCCGGGCCAGCCGATCACCGCCGCCAGTCGACGCACCTGGGCCTGACTTTCGGCAATGGTGTCGGGCAGACCAAAGGTCTCCAGCCGAAGTCCGCGACGCCTGAGGGCTGTCGTGGTCGCCGGCGCGGCATAGGGTGAGGTCAGGACCAGATCAGGGTTGAGAAGCAGGACCTCTTCCGCCGTCCCGTAGGTGAAGGGCAGGGTCAGGCCCGCTGGTCCCAGGCTGGAGCTGGAAAGGTCGTGCGAATAGTGGCTGACAGCTGCGATCTGCCGCCGATCAGCCAGGGCATGGAGCATGACGTCCAGGCACGGGTTCAGGGATACGACCCTCTCCGGCCGTCGGCCGCGACCCGCCATCAGACCGATCCCGGCCCCGAGGGCGGATCGTCGGGTAAGGTCGGCGGGTGGGGTCATGCCGGTATTATGGCCCAAACCCTTGCCTCCGGCGACTGCGCCTCACGCAGGCTCGACGGCTGGCAGCCGATACTGACCATCCAGCAGGGCTGGCCTGGCGAAATAGGCCCGCATGAACAGGGCGAAGGGTCCGGCCGGCGCAGGAAGCCAGTTGCCGAGGCGCTCTTCCCCGGGGGACTCGTGGCTGATCCAGATGTCCAGCGATCCGTCCGCATTATGGGTCAGGCCCGGGGTGCGGTCGCCAATGGCGTAACGATGGATCGGGTTGTCCGTGAAGAAGAACTGGCCGTCCGCCGTGCCCTCATAGAGGCTGAGGGACCAGAAGCTGTCCACCGGGATCAGCTTGTCAGCGGGGAAGTGCAGGCGCCAGGGCCGGGTCCCGTCATAGAGCCCGCGGTGCTCTCCGACGGCGCGCATGTACATGGCCTCCACCGGCGGCAGGGCGGCCAGGCCGCTGAGGGCCACCAGGGCGCGGAAGCCATAGCTCTCGCCAAAATTCCCCAGTTCCGCCTTGGGATAGGTCCAGCCATTGATCACCCCGGCCCTGCCGGGGGCGTAGTGGTGCAGGGTGGATCTGGCCTTGGCCACACCGGCCTCGATCGCGGCGGCCTCTTCGCTCGAGAACCGCTCAGGATCGAATTTTCCGGCCCCCAGACCCAGGGGCGCGATCCGTGACAGCAAGGCGCCGTCGGTGGCCGGCGGCGGGTTCTCCACCATCAGGGCGTCCGCAGCCGCAAAATAGGCATGCCAGGAGTCTGACCGGCCGCCCCGCGGGGGTTGGGGCGGAGAGGCCGGGCCCTGGATGGAAACACCCGACTGGACCGCCCGGGCGGCCTCAAGGTCGTGCGGGCCATCCACCAGGATCCGCGCCAGGGCCCAGACATGATTGGTGGGCGAGCGGATCGTCCCCACGCCGCCACCGGCGTCATCCGGCCCGATCAGACGCCAGGTTCCCCCTTCCGTGCCAGTGGTCCGGGTGCCGAGAACGGCGAAGTTGTTGGTCCAGGCGTCCATCAGGGCGACCGAGAGGTAACGGGCCCCGGAGGCCGGCAGGGTCAGGCTGACAGGTCCGTGGCTGAGATCCAGCTGGGCGCTGGAATAGAGGGTGTCATTGTTCGGCGTCGTCACCGCCCGGGAGGTATGGTCCGCAAGATCGCGGGAATGGGTCAGCTCATTGATCCCGCCGCCGAAAGCCCCCTTCCCCGTCCGGGTCGAAGCGACCTCAATCAGTGGCAGGGCATAGACCCAGGCCTCCCGCGCAGCTTCGCTGAGGGCGGTGATGCGGTCCGTGGTCATGGCGGTTTCCTTCCGGGATCGTCTCTTGCCGGAGGTTTACCCGCCCGGTCGGCCCCAGGGCAATGCCACACCTGTCCGCCTGCCGGGCCCCGGTTGGACTCGGCGACTTGTCTGGTATGGTCGCCATGGAGATCGCTGCGGGACTGACCATGGATCAACTGAAGGCGCTGTTGCCTGACATACCAAGGTGGGTTGAAGCCCGGGACCTGGTGCTTTCGGGGGAAGGCGAAGTCTTCGGCCTCGAGACCGCGGGGCCTCTGAGCCTTGTCCTTCGCAACCCCGACGACGACGTGACCTTCGTCATTGGCAGGCCAGACCCTTCTGCGGTCCTGGCGGCTGTGGGGACGGGCGACCTGATCGCCGGGGTCGAGGCCCGGAACTGGCTTGCGGATCTCCTGCCTGAGCGGACCTGCGAAGTTGCGCCTGTCTTCACAATGGCTCGGCCCAATTTGCCGCCGCCGACACCCGAGGTGAGGATTGTTTCCCTCGCCGAGATCACCAGGTCGGTCGATGACGCGGAACTTCTGGAGGAACTGGAGGCGGCGTCCGAATTCACCGAAATCGCCGCAAGCTTTGAGGACGGCCGACCCGTGTCCTTCTGCTATGCCGGCTCCGAAACCGAAACCCTTTGGGATGTCGGCATTGACACCCTGGAAGCCTATCAGCGACGGGGCCACGCCGCGCGGGTCGCAGGCTTCATGATCCGCCGCATGAAGGCAGAAGGACTGGATGTGGTCTGGACCGCCCTGGAGAGCAACCTCGCCTCGGTGAAACTGGCCGGCGCCCTCGGCTTTCATGAAGTCGACAGGATCGTGATTTTCCAGCGGCCGGACTAAGCGGCGCTCATCATGCGCAACCGGGTAAGCCGGACTAGACCCCGGCGGAACACTCCCCTAGATTCTCGCGGCAATTTACTGACGCGGTTCGCCGGTCCTCTCAGGGAAACTCCCATGCGCGCTTCCATTTTCGCCCTGGCCCTGGCGGCCGCCCTGCCCCTCAGCGCACCGGCCATGGCGCGGGAACTTCCCGATGGCGGCGTGACGGTCGGTGAATTCGCCGACGCCCTGCAGTCCAAGGGTTTCAAGGCCGAGATCGGGAAGGACGCCCAGGGCGATCCCAAGATCACCAGCGCCGCGGATGGTTCGACCTTCACGGTCTTTTTCTACGGCTGCGAAAAGAACCGCTGCAAGTCGGTGCAGTTCTCCTCGGGCTTCGACATGAAGAGCGGCATGGCCCTGTCAGAGGTCAACAAGTGGCACTCTGACTATCGTTTCGGTCGCGTCTATCTGGACGACGACAATGATCCCTACCTGACCATGGACGAGGATCTTGAACATGGTGCGACCGACACGGCCCTCGAGAACAACATAGAGCGCTGGGAGGCGACCCTGGTCGGCTTCAAGAAGTTCATCAAGTGGTAGCCGGGGCCTGACCTTCGCCAAGGCGCTTGCGGCCGGGGGCCGGGCGGGTCAAGTTCCCGGCCAATGACCCAGACCGATCCCCCAGAAGACCTTTCCGTCCGCGCCCTTCTAAAGCGTCGCGACTTCATGCTGTTCTGGGCCGCCCGGGTTGCGGCGACCCTGGGTGTGCAGATCCAGAGCGTGGCCCTGGGCTGGCAGATGTATTCGGTGGCGCGGGAGACCATGGGCGTCGCCCAGTCGGCCTTCTATGTGGGCATGATCGGGCTGGCGGCCTTCGTGCCGGTCTTCGTGCTGGCCCTGCCGGCCGGGGAAGCCGCTGACCGGTATGACCGGCGCAGGATCCTCCTGCTTTGCTATCTGGGCGAAATCGCCACGGCCGTGATCCTTGCCGCAGCGGCGATCTTCGACTTCGCGACCATTCCCCTGCTGCTGGCCCTTTCGGCCCTGTTCGGCGCCAGTCGGGCGTTCATGGGACCTGCTTCAACCGCCATGGGGCCCATGCTGGTGCCCAAGAGCCTTCTGCCCCGGGCCATAGCCTGGAATTCCCTGGCCTGGCAGGGAGGCTCGATCATCGGTCCTGCCCTCGGAGGAATTCTCGTCGGGATCTCCGCGGGGATGTCCTACTCCGTAACGACGGCGCTCTACCTGGCAGCGGCCCTTTGCGTCTTCCTGGTGCGCGGCAATACCCAGCCCGTGGTCAATCCGGGATCACGCTGGGCCCTGATGCGGGAGGGTCTCAGCTATGTCTGGACCAACAAGATTGTCTTCGGCGCCATTTCCCTGGACCTGTTCGCGGTCCTGCTGGGCGGCGCAACGGCCCTGCTGCCTGTCTTTTCCCGCGACATATTGCACGCTGGTCCCGAAGGGTTTGGCCTGCTGCGCGCCGGGCCGGCGATCGGCGCGACCCTGGTCGCCGCCGCCCTGGCCAGCTTCCCCATTCGCCGACATGCGGGCTTGATCATGTTCTCCGGGGTCGCCGTGTTCGGGGCCGCAACCATCGTCTTCGGCCTCTCGACCTGGCTGCCGCTTTCTGTCCTGGCCCTGGCCATACTGGGCGCCGCCGACATGCTGAGCGTCTATGTCCGCCAGACCCTGGTCCAGATCGTCACCCCCGACCAGATGCGCGGACGGGTGGCGGCGGTTTCGTCCCTGTTCATCGGCGCTTCCAATGAACTGGGCGAATTCGAGAGCGGCGTTGTGGCCAGATTCCTGGGCCCGGTTGGCGCCGCCGTCTTTGGCGGCGTTGGCGCGTTGATCGTCACCGGTCTTTGGGCCAATCTGTTTCCGGCCTTGCGCAAGGCCGACAGGCTCGAATAACAGACTTCAGAAGCATTTTTTCAGGGAGATAATTTCATGGGCGCCCTTACTGGCAAGGTTGTTCTGGTTACCGGAGGCGGCAACGGCATCGGCCGCGACTGCGCGCTGATCGCAGCGCAGGAAGGCGCCAAGGTCGTGGTCAACGATCTGGGCGGCGGTCTGAAGGGCGAGGACGAAGGTTCCGCCAGCGCCGCCGAAATGGTGGCCCAGGAAATCCGCGCCGCCGGCGGCGAAGCGGTCTCGAACTCGGAAAGCGTCACCAGCCTGAAGGCTGTTGAAGGCATGGTCGAGCAGGCCCGCGACACCTTTGGCGGCCTGCACGCCGTGATCAATCCGGCCGGGATCCTGCGGGACGTGATGTTCCACAAGATGAGCGAGCAGGACTGGGATCGCGTCATCGACGTGCACATGCGCGGTTCGTTCAACGTGGCCCGCGCCACCATCGACCTGTTCCGCGAACAGAACGACGGCGCCTACATGTTCTTCACCTCGACCTCGGGCCTGTTCGGCAATATCGGCCAGGCCAATTACGGCGCGGCCAAGATGGGCATTGCCGGCATGTCGCGGATCATCGCCATGGAAGGCGCGCGCAACAATGTGCGTTCCAACTGCCTGGCCCCCGTCGCCTGGACCCGCATGACCCAGTCCGTGCCGGTCAAGGACGAAGCCGCTGTCGCCCGCCGGGCGGTGATGGCTGAAAAGATCCGCGCCGATCAGCCGGCCCGCTTCTCCGTGGCCATGATCGCTCCTGCGGCCAGCCACGTGTCGGGTCAGATCTTCGGCGCCTCGGGCGAAAACATCATCCTCTATTCCCAGCCGCGGCCCATCGAGACCGTGACCAAGGAAGAGGGTTGGTCGGTTGAAACCATCCTGTCGGAAGCTGTTCCGGCCATGGCGCCCAAGTTCTTCGATCTGAACCGCGCTGTCATGCCGGGCGCCCAGCCCGCCAAGACCAGCTGATAGACTGAAGGCGAGCGCCTGGATCGGTTCAGAGCCGGTGCAGGCGCTCCCACTCTTCCCGGGTCAGCTCCCAATAGAGCGACCGCCGCGATGAGCCGTCAGGCTTGACGCTTTCCACCTCGCCCATGGACCGGAAGCCGGCGCCTTCGATGGCCCGCGCTGACCGCACATTGTCCAGGGCCGCCGTCAGGCCGATCAGCCGCAAACCCAGGACCTCGAACATCCAGCCGATGGACTGGGTGACGCCCTGGCGTCCGCCGCCCGAATTCTGCAGATCCGCCCGCCTTGCACCGGCCAGTTCGCCCGACGACCGCTCGGGCCAGATGCTGAACCGGGAATAGCCCGCCACCTCTCCCGCCTCATCCAGATTGACCGCCAGAACGCAGCGGCCTTGCTGCTGCAGGTCTGCGCTCTGGGCGACCCAGTCTGCAATGCTGTCCCGGGTGATGGGACGGGGCAGGTCATAGATGGGGCCGGAGACCCGCTCATCTGACAGCAGGGTGTAAAGACCCTCCACATGCTCGGGCCCTGCGATGGTCCGCCCCGGCGCAGCGCGCACGGCGGCGATGATGGCCGCCTCTTCGTCAGGCGTTGCGGTCAGAACGGTGACCGGCGGCGCGCTCATGAGCGGGCCAGACTGGTCAGGGCCTCACCTGTCAGACGGCGGGTGATCCACTCGGTCTTGGCGCTGGCGCCGAGGGAGTCATAAAAGGCGATGGAGGGCGCGTTCCAGTCCAGGACTGACCATTCCAGCCGCCCCAGATCCTCAGCCTCGCACCTCTGGGCCAGCCCCCTCAGCAGGGCCTTGCCGCCGCCCAGACCCCGGGCCTCCGGAACCACGAACAGGTCCTCCAGATAGATGCCGTGGCGGCCCTGGAAGGTGGAATAGTTATAGAACCAGATCGCAAAGCCGATGGGCGCGCCGTCAGCCTCGGCAATGTCGCAGAACAGGCGGGGGCCCGGACCGAACAGGTCGCGGCTCACCTCGGCCGGGGTGATCTCCACCTCGTGGGCCAGTTTTTCGTACTCGGCCAGGGCCACGATGAAACCGTGGATCAGAGTGGCGTCTTCGGGGCGGGCGGGGCGGACAGACAGGGTCATGGGCGCTATCATCCATGGAGAATGGCGGGAGGGCAACGGCATGGCGGTTTCGCCGGACTATCGGGAATATGTCCTGGAACTCCTGGCCCCGATGGGCGGCCTGCGGCACACAGCCATGTTCGGCGGTGTGGGCATTTACAGCCACGATGTCTTCTTCGCCCTGATCGCCGAAGACGCCCTCTATCTCAAGGTCGACGCCGTCAGTCAGCCAGACTTTGAAGCCGCCGGCTGCGAACCCTTCCGCCCCTTCGGCGGCGACAAACCCATGAGCTACTGGTCCGTTCCCCTGGAAGCCCTCGAAGACCCCGACCTGCTGGTTGAATGGGCCGGCAAGGGCATCGAGGCCGCCATGCGGGCCAAGGCTGGAAAGAGGAAGCGCTAGCCGATCGTCTCTTCCGATATCATCCACAGGCGGTCGGCATCCTCGGGGTCCAGGGCGTGGGGCATGACGCCGGCCATGGGCTCTTCGCCCCAGGGCAGGGCCTGGGCGAGGTTTTCAAGATAGAGGCCGCCGACGCCCTCCAGCTCCGGCCCGATGGCCGCCCAGACGCTGGTGGAGGCGCCCTGGGGCGGGGTCTTGAAGCCCTGGGCGATGACGCCCTCGTCATTCATCCAGCCCATGGCGATCATCTCCTCCCGGGGCAGATGGCGCTGCAGGGGGGTCATGATGCCGCCCGGCATGACGGCGTTGGCGGTAATCCCCAGCTCGGCGAACCGATCATGGAAACCGACCGCGAACAGGGAATTGGCCGTCTTGGACTGGCCATAGGACTCCCACTTGTCATAGGGCCGGGTGCGATAGTGGATGTCGTCCCAGTTGATGCCGCTGCGCCGGTGACCAATTGAGGACAGGCTGACCAGGCGGGCGCTGCGGCCTTCCTCTTCGCCATTCATCAGGGCCCGGACCAGACCGACGCTCAGGAGGAAGTGGCCGAAATGGTTGGTGCCGATCTGCATTTCCAGATCATTGGCCGTGTAGGTCTGGGGGCAGGCCATGACCCCGGCATTGTTGATCAGCACATTGAGGGGCCTGTCCCCCCACGTCCGGACAAAGGCGGCGACCGATGCCAGGTCCGACAGGTCCAGGGCGCCGACGCTGACCCGCTCGGCGCCGATCTGGCTGTTGATCTCCGCGGCGGCGTCCTCGCCGGCCTTGCGGTTGCGCACGGCGATCATCACCTCGGCGCCGGCAGCCGCCAGGGCGCGCGTGGTCTCGATGCCTATACCGGTCGCCCCGCCAGTGACGATCATGGTGCGACCTGACAGGTCATGGCCCTCGGCGATGTCTGCGGCGTCAGTAAAGGGGCTGAGGCCGGCGGTGATGCGGGTCATGGTGAAGTCCTTTGGGGTCAGGAGACGGTCTGATACCAGGCGACGCCCTGGTCATCTGTGGTTTTGATCATCTGACCGCGACTGATCAGACAGTTGATGTGGGCGAGGCTCTCGCCAGTGGCCATGCCCAGGACCCATTGGTCGATCTTGCGCCGGAACAGGACATGGAAAACGTCCACCGCCCGCTTGGGTTCGACGGCCAGCTTGGCCAGACGGTCCAGACCCCGTTCATGGCCGCCGATCAGGTGGTCAATCCGGGCGTAAAGGCCGTGGAAGGGGTCGTTGTGGGCGGGCAGGACCAGGACATCGTCCGGCACCTGGGTCTTGATGCGAGCCAGGGAAGTCAGCCAGTCCGTCAGGGGGTCGCCGGCCGGCTCGGTCGGAAACACCGACACATTGGAAGAGATCTTGGGCAGGATCTGGTCGCCGCTGATCAGCAGCTTCAGGTCCGGACAATAAAGGCAGGCATGCTCGGGTGAATGGCCGGATCCTACGACGATCTTCCAGACATGGGCGCCAATGCGGATTTCATCGCCGTCGGTCAGCCGGTGGAAGCTGTCAGGCAGGGCGTGAAGGCCGCGACCAAAACCACCGAACTTGGCCTTGTAGTTTTCCAGGGCGTCCTCGTCCCAGCCGGCGGCCTTGTAGAACTCTATGGCGTCGTCAGGGGCTTCGCGGCCTGTGTCCGCCGCCAGGGACCGGCACATCAGGAATTCCAGCCGGGTGATCCACAGACGGCAGTCGAACTTGCGGGTCAGCCAGCCGGCCATGCCGATATGGTCGGGATGCATGTGGGTGACAAAGACCCTGGAGACCTTCATGCCTGCCAGGGGCCCCGCGAAGGCCTTGCGCCAGGCCTGCTGGGTCTCGGTTCCACCCATGCCGGTATCGACAATGGCCCAGCCGTCCTCTTCCTCGATCGCCCACACATTGATGAAGGACAGGGCGCCGCCCAGCGGCATGCGCAGCCACTTGACGCCGGGTGCGACATCGATGGCCTCACCCGTTTTGGGGCCCGCCTCGAAGGGATAGGTCAGCTTGGGACGGGGCGTGTCAGGGATCGGATTTTCAAAGCCGTCTCGCATGCGGACCCTCCTTTTCGTTGCGCCCCATTGTCGACTGTCGCGGCTCAGGGATCAAACATCCATTGCGCGCACCCCAAATCCATTCAGCCTGGGTTCACGGGGCGCTTGCTCAATGTACGCCCTAGGGCTTATGGACGCCCGAAGGAACACATCCAGGAGAGACTCGATCATGAGGCCACTAGGACTCGGCGCATTCGCCGCCCTCATCATCGCCGCGATGATACCCGTCGCGGTGATGTCTGCAGCCAAGGCTCCCGAGGGGATCCCGGAAGCCGCGCGCAAGCAAGGCCTGGCTGAGGCTCCGGCCGTGGCCCAGGCCGCCGGCATCACCTGCCAGGTGGCCGACGCCCGCTTTGTCGGCAAGTCGACAGACGCCAAGACCAAGATCTCGACCTCCTACTACGAGATCGACTGCAATCAGGGTCTGGGTTTCGTGCTGGCGAATGTCACGGGC
Organism: Alphaproteobacteria bacterium PA2; assembly: GCA_002256425.1. Classification (NCBI taxonomy): domain Bacteria; kingdom Pseudomonadati; phylum Pseudomonadota; class Alphaproteobacteria; species Alphaproteobacteria bacterium PA2. Next base: position 3,003,538 of record NKIZ01000001.1, read on the forward strand.
TCCAAGCCCACCGCCTTCACCTGCATCGAGGCCAACACGCCCCAGCCGGACGGCAAGCCCTCGGCCCTGCCCTGCAAGCTGCCGGGCAATGCCGACCCCAAGGCTGACCTGGCGCCCCTGCTGGCCGCAGCAAAGACGGTCTGCACGCCTGAAGCCGCCCGCGGCATCGGCCAGAGCGCCAAGAACACCTTCCTGGAAATCGCCTGTCAGGGCGGCGTGGGTTATGTGATGCAGGCTGGCGCGCCGGCCAATCCGGACTCCCCGACTGTCGCCAGCGACTGCCTGATCTACGACAGCGCCGACGGCAACATCAAATGCACCCTGCACGACAAGGCCTATCGCCTGGCCGTCATGGATCAGTTCGTCACCGCCGCCAACAATGGCTGCGTGGCCAAGGACAAGCGCTATATCGGCCTGTCCCAGGCTGGCGCCACCTACTACGAAGCCGCCTGCACCGACGGTAAGGGCTATATCTACAAGGTCGAAAAGGGCGCCCTGGCTTCCGCCACCCCCTGCGAAAAGGCCGCCATGCTGCTCGGCGGCTGCGAACTGACCAACGCCAAGGAAGCTGAAACCGCCCAGGCTGGCCTCTACACCAAGCTGGCCCAGAAGGTCGGCTTTGACTGCCAGGTCTCCAAGTACGCGCCCTTCCCGTCTCCGGCCGGCAAGGACATTGTGGAACTGGCCTGCTCCAACCGTCCTGACGGCGGCGTCGGAATCTTCGGCGGCCCCAACGACAAGTCCAGCGTCATTGACTGCGCTCACGCGCCGGTCGCCGGCTATCGCTGCAGCTTCACCCCGGAATCGGCCACCAATGGCCTGCTGACCGCGGACCTGAAGAAGCAGGGCAAGGCCTCCTGCGACGTCTCCAAGTCCCGTCTGGTGGGCAAGACCGCCAAGGGCACGACCTATGTCGAGGTCGCCTGCTCCGACGGCCTGAAGGGCTATATCATCGAGTACAGCGCCGATCCGATCGCGCCGATCAGCACTGTGGGTTGCGCCTTCACCAAGGACTGCAAGCTGCCCGGCAACGTCTGAGTTCAGCCTGCAACTGATCAGATCCGGCTCAACCGGGACCTGATCAGCCAGGACAGGACAAACCGGAACGAAACGGACAGGCCCGCAGAGCAATCTGCGGGCCTGTTTGCTTCTGGGGGTGTCCCCGCCGAAGTCAGTTAACGGGCATTCAACAAATTTGACCGACTTCCTGAGGTTGCGCCTGTGCGCCTTTCGGAAAGTCCCAGTTCAATGACCGCGCCAGGCCCAGAGAGCGATCCCCCACCGGCACTTCCGGAGAGATCCATCGCAACCCTCGCAGAGGCGAGATCGAGCCTGGGAAAGGTCCGCAAGCACCCCCCATTTCTGCTCTATGGCGTCCTCCTGATGACGGGCGGCGTTGCAGCCGATCTCATCGGCGTTTCCCTCGGCCTGCCAAGGCTCCTGCTGAGCTTTAACCAGGGCCTGTCCCAGTTGCTCTACAACTGGCAGCTGGTGACAACCTGGTACAGCGGGGTTCCGATCGCCCTGGGCATGGCCTTGATCTTCATCGATCTGTTCATCCTGTTCGACAAGAAGCGCTATGGCTTGCCCCTGCGCCATGATCCGGTTGACGGCCAGCAGGTCACGGTCGTCCTTACGGCCTACAATGATCAGGACAGCATTGCCGAAGCCGTTCTGGACTTCAAAAACCATCCGCGGGTGGCCCGCGTCATCGTCGTCAGCAATAACAGTTCAGACCTGACGGCCGAGCGCGCCGAAGAAGCCGGCGCCATTGTCGTGAATGAAACATCCCCGGGTTACGGACGTTGCGTCTATCGCTGTCTGACCGAGAGCCTGAAATACACAGACACCCATCTGACCCTGCTGTGCGAAGGCGACCGGACCTTCCGGGCATACGACATCGAAAAATTCCTCGCCTACATACCCCATGCTGACATCGTCAACGGCACACGGACGACAGAGTCGCTGAGGGAACATGAAACCCAGCTGACCACCTTCATGTACTACGGAAACATGTTTGTCGGAAAACTGCTGGAGGCGAAGCACCTCGGACGCGGAACGCTTTCTGACGTCGGAACGACCTACAAGATCTTCAGAAACAACGCTCTCGGGATCCTCCTGCCCGCCTTGAATCCCAAGGTGAACCTTGAGTTCAATGCCCACCTTCTGGACCAGGCCCTTGCGATCGGCGCTGTCGTGATCGAGTGCCCGATCTCGTTCCATCCCCGGGTTGGGGTCAGCAAGGGCGGCAATATCAACAACTGGCGGGGCTTTACCGTCGGACTTCGCATGATCGGCGGCATCACTTTCGGCTGGCCGGAGGCAAAATGACCGATGCCTATTTCGAGACACGCCTGACCTACGACAATCGTCGGGCCGTGCTGTGGAAAGCCCTGTGGCGGTACTATTTCTCTCGGAAGATCCGGCCGGAAGACAGCGTCCTGGAGCTGGGCTGCGGCTACGGCGATTTCATCAACAATGTGAAGTGCGCCCGCCGGACGGCGGTTGACCTCTGGCCACAGTTTCCCGGCTATCTGGAAGCCGGTGTCCAGCCGGTCATTTCCTCTGTCACCGACCTGTCCCAGATCGAAAACGACTCTGTCGACTACGCCTTTGCCAGCAATCTGTTCGAGCACCTGACCGTGGCGGAGTGTGAAACGGTTCTGGCCCAGCTCAAGCTCAAGCTGAGGGCGGGAGGCCGGCTTACCCTGCTGCAACCGAACTACAGATATTGCAGCACCGAGTACTTCGACGACTATACCCACGTCACCGTATGGTCCCACGTCAGCATCGGTGACTTCCTGGCGAAGAACGGCTTTCAGGTTCAGTCGCTCGTGCCGCGATTTCTGCCGCTCACACTCAAATCCCGACTGCCTGTGAGCCAGTTCCTGATTGGCCTTTATCTGCTCTCCCCGGTGAAACTCCTGGCCAAGCAGATGCTCATCGAAGCGAAACTGCCATGAAGCCTGACTCGAGGCTTCTGAACATCACCGTCGCAGCCATAGCCTTACTGCCGATCTGCCTGTTTGCGCAGTATGCTTACGCCTGCATCCAGTTTCCCTATTCAATTGATTATGCTGAAGGAATCCTGCTTGAGCAGGCCAGGCTGATATTCACGGCGCGCGCCTATGGCTCGATCGAGACCTGGCCGGCGATCGTCTTTCACTACACGCCGTTCTTCCACGCGGCCACAAATCTGATCTCCGGTGTGACAGGTCTGGACCTGCTCGCAACCGGTCGGGCCCTGTCCGCAGGCTTCACCATCCTGCTCTGTGTGCTGGTCGGAAGACTGGCCATCATGGGGGATCGGGGGACGAGTCTTCCTGCCGACCGACTTTCCGCAGGCCTGATGGCGGCATGCGCGGCGATTTCAATTCCGGCGCTCTTCAACTGGAGCCCGCAGATGCATACCGACCTTGCCGCCCTCGGGCTCAGCGTCCTGGGCTTCTACCTGGCCATGGCCTCCCTGGAGAGGCCTCGCCTTGCTGTCCTGGCAGGCATTGTCTTCGTGTTGGCTGTCTACACCAAGCAGACCAGCATCGCTGCTCCTGCGGCGGGTTTCCTGACCCTGCTCTTCTACAGGCCGCGCACAGCGGTGGCTGGCATAGCCACTTCGGTGGTCCTGGGCGCTATAGCTCTCGTGGTTCTGGCCCTGGCCACGCACGGCCGGTTCCTGCAGCACATCTTCTTCTACAACATGAACAGATACAGCCTCGAATGGCTGGTCCGGAATTCATCGGCCCTCCTGCTTTGCGCGCCGGTCGTTGTCGCAGGACTGCTCTATGTCCTGACCCAAATCTGGAGGACTGCCTTCTTTCAATCCAGGGGGGATGGTGGCCTGCTGTCGCGTCTGAAGTCCCTAGACCCGATCCTTGCTGGCCTGTCGATCTATCTCCTGACCTCAGGCTTGATGATCCTGATGTGCGGAAAGTCCGGCGCGGGTCCCCACTACACGATGGAATTCGCCGTTGTCTGCGCCGTCATGTTCGGGCGCTACTTCCTTCAGGCAATCACGACCTCCCGCGCCAGCCAGGGGCTGGCGGCCAGGGCCATGGCCCTGGTGCTTGTCCTCGCCTTTGCCGGCCAGGTTGCCATCCTCGCAAGCTTCAAGAAGGATGCAAACCTGCTGCTCAGCCGGGAATATGTCGCTGAGCACGACGCCCTGTTCAACTTCATCAAGGCGACGGAAAAGCCCGTCATTTCCGATGAGATGGTCATGGTCGTGAAGAGCGGCAAGGACATTCAGTGGGAACCCGCGATATTTGCGGAGCTGGCGTCCAAAGGCATGTGGAGTGAAGCCCCGCTCATTGACCGGCTGAACCGGAAATATTTCGGGGCGATCGTCACCGCTGGCGATCACGGCAACTTCTACTTCGACGCCCGATATACGCCGACAGTCTACAAGGCGATGGCGGAGAACTACCCGGTCAAGCGCCAGTACTGGATATACACCGTCCACCTCCCCAGACCGATTTCAGACGCGGTCCCGGGACAGAAGCCGTAACCTGTCCCGGCGCCCTGGTTGTCCAGGCGAGCGTGAGGCGGCGCCCTAGATCGCTGCCTCGATGAACTTCGGGCCCGGCTCCTTCATGGCCCGGGCGAAGGCGGCCTCGAACTGTTCGGCGGTCTCGCAGCGCACGGCGTCGACCCCCATACCCTTGGCCATGGCCACCCAGTCGATCTTGGGGTCTCCCAGGTCCAGCAGCTTGCTGGCCGACGGGCCGGGATTGCCGGAACCGGTGCGGCCCATTTCGATATTGAGGATCCGGTAACTGTGGTTGGCGAAGACCACGACGGTGACGTCCAGCTTTTCCCGGGCCAGGGTCCACAGGGCCTGGACCGTATACATGCCGGCCCCGTCGCCGCTGAGGGCGACGACCTTCTGGTCGGGCTTTGCCACGGCCGCGCCGATGGACATGGGCAGGGCTATGCCGATGGCGCCGCCTGTGAGGGCAAGCACCTCATGGGGCGCAGCGGTCAGACAGGGCACAGCCACCCCGCCGCCCGAGGTCACGGCGTCGTCGCAGATGATGGCGCCTTCGGGCAGGTGCCGGGCGATGGACTGGCCGCAGGCCTGGGGGGTCAGGCCGCCGGTCGGGGCGGCTTCCGGCCGGCGCAGGGGCTGGACCGGACCAGTCGCCGGAGCGCCCAGGGCGTCGGCCAAGGCCTGAAGCCCCAGGGCGGCGTCTTCACTGCGGGCGCAGAGGGTCAGGGTTTCGCAGCCCTCAGGAACCAGCACGCTGGGCCGCTCGGGATAGGCGAAGAAGGCCACCGGCATGGTGGTGCCCGCATAGACCATCAGGTCGACACCCTCGAGGTCAGCCAGGGCCGCCTCCCCGAAATACTGCATGCGGCCGGGAACATAGACCCCCGCGCCCCGGGCCTGACGGGAAACGAAGGTGTCAGCCAGAACCCGGATTCCGTGGGCCGCCAGGCGGCTGGCCTGGGCCAGGGCGGCCTCGCGACAGGCCTGGCCACCGATCAGCAGGACCGGCTTCTTCGCAGCGCGCAGGGCCCTGGCGACGGTGTCCACGGTGTCGGTAGCCGGTGCAGAACGGGTCGGGACCTGCGCCTTGACGGCGCCATTCTTCGTCTCGGTCCAGGCGGCGTCCGCCGGAAGGATCAGACTGATCGGGCCGCCGGGGGGGCCGTAGGTGGCGCTGATAGCCTCGGCCGTAATGATCCCCACCGTGTCGGCAGTGTCGGCCGACTTCACCCAGATGGAGTTCGGCTTCACCAGGGTGGGAATGTCGGAGTTCAGCGGGGCGTCGTACTGGCGGTGATAGGTGGCGTGATCGCCGATCACGTTGACGATGGGGGTATAGGCCCGCCGGGCATTGTGCAGGTTGGCCAGACCGTTGCCATAGCCGGGACCCAGGTGCAGCAGGGTGCAGGCTGGCACATCGGCCATCCGGCCATAGCCGTCAGCGGCGCCTGTCGCCACGCCTTCAAACAGGCAGAGCACGGGCCGCATGGACGGCTGGCGGTCCAGGGCGCTGACGAACTGCATTTCGCTGGTGCCGGGATTGGCAAAGCAGGCGGTGACGCCATTGGTCACCAGGGTTTCGATCAGGGCGTCTGCGCCGTTCATGGTGTGTGGGCCTCCCAACCCGTCATTCCTTGGTCCTGGCCTCGGGTCAGGAAAAATCCATCACGCCGGGCCCGGGGGGCTGGGCGAAGAGATCGGTCACGGCCTGGGCCCGAAGGTTCCGCGCCAGGGCCTGGGCGATATAGCCCTTGTCGGTGATTTCCCCGGAGTTTGCATCGGGCGCGCTGTCGAGAACCAGGGCGCGGACCACCCTGCCGCCCGAGCCCCGGGCCCCGGCATTGTGCCGCATTACGCCTTCGCGAACCGCCGCCTCGATGACGGCGCGGTCAAAGCCGGGCTTGGGATAGAACATCAGGCCGACATTTTCCTGGCCCTCGCCGCAGACCACGGCGTCGGTGACCGGATCGCCCACGGCGCCGACGGCGGAAATACGCAGCTCGCCCACCGAGACAAAGGTGCCGCTGGCCAGCTTGAAGTTCTCGGATAGGCGGCCGTCAAAGGCCAGGCCCTGATAGGGGTCTTCCGGATCGATCCACCGGGCGGCGTCGCCCAGGCGATAGAAACCGTCCTCATCGAAACTGGCCGCGGAAACCTCGGGCAGGCCCAGATAGCCCGGCGTGATCTGCGGACCCTTGACCCGGAACTCCAGCCGGTCGCCCTCGGGCGCCAGCTTTACCGACGTACCGGGAATCGGCAGGCCCATCATGCCCATGCGGGCGTTTGGCCAGTGGACATTGGCGGCGGTCGGACCGGTCTCGGTGGCGCCATAGCCGCTGCCGAAGCTGATCCTTTCGCCGACGGTCGCGACCGCCACGGCCTGGATCCGGTCGCCGATTTCCTGGGACAGGTTGGCGCCGCCATACTGCATGATCCGCACCCGCGAGAAGAAGGTTCGCGCCAGATCAGGGTCCTGCTCGAGGGCGCTGACAAACAGCATCCACCCGGCGGGAACCATGTTCTGATAGGTGGTCGGGATCTCCTTCAGATTGCGGATGGTCTCATCGAACTTCCCTGCAACCGGCTGGCCGGCGTCGATGTAGAGCGTGCCGCCCCTGTGGGTGATGAGATGCAGGACGGAGTTGGCGCCCAGGCTGTGGCTCCAGGGGGCGGAATTGACCATGACCGGCGGCTCGTCATCCTCGAAGCACGAGGTGATCTGCGCCACATTGGCCGCCATGTTCCGGTGCAGACAGGTCACCGCCTTGGGCCGTCCGGTCGAGCCGGAGGTCAGCAGGTATTTCGCCGTGTCGTCAGGTTGCGCCGTGGCGGCGACCGGGCTGGCCTTGAGTAAGTCCTGAAAAGAGACCGACCCCGGGCGGGCGCCCTTTCCGGCGATGACGGGAAGGCCTGAAAGGAAGGGCGCGTCGAGGGCGTCGCGAAAAAGCTCGGCGTCCTCGGTATAGACCGCGGAGGGATTGAGCACCTCCACCGCATGGGCCAGCCGGGTCAGGTTGGCTCCGGGCAGGCCGTACTGAGGCGAAACCGGCGCCACAGGCATACCCTGGCTCATGGCGGCGTATTTGATCAGGGCATGGTCAATGCCATTGCGGGCCAGGATCAGCAGGGGCGGGGTTCCGATGACGCCCATGCCACGCAGGCCGCCAGCCAGGGCGCTGACCCTTTTCAGCCCCTCGCCATAGGTCAGGGTCCGCCAACCCTCCCCGTCCCGTTCGGCCAGCCAGACACGGTCTGGCTCGGCGCCTGCCCAATGGACCAGAGGCTCCGCCACCGTGGCGAAGGCGCCCTTGATCGGCGTGGCGTTGAACAGGATGACGCTGCCATCGGGGCGACGCTCGACCTCCAGCCGGCGCGGCGCATAGCGGGGGTCGCGGAAGGGGGCTGTGGCGATGTCGGGTCTGGCGTCCATGAGCCAGAGGCTTACAGGCCAGAGCGGGTTCCCGCCAAGGGGGCTGGCGTCATCTGATGTCAGATTGCGTCAGCCGGCGCCCGGCTCAGTCGCTCAAACAGCCAGGTTCCCGCCACCCCCAGGGCGCCCGCCTTGGGCCTCGCCGCCATGACCGGCAGGCGCGGCATGCCTGGCCGACCGTCCCAGTTCTGCGGCAGAAGCTCAACCAGGCGCCCGGCGGCCAGATCGGCGGCGACCATGTGCCGAGGCATACTGCCCCAGCCCAGGCCGGCCAGCAGCATGGCGTGCTTGGCGCCCAGATCGGCCAGTCGCCAGGTCCGCAGGCCCACCACTCCACGATCCCGGCCCTGGGTCAGGGTGGACCGGTCGGTCAGGACCAGCTGGACATGTTCCCGCAGGATTTCCGCCTCCAGCGGCCCCGTGATCTGCGCGACCGGGTGCTGGGGCGCAGCGACCGCCACCAACTCCACCTCGGTGACGAGGCTTCCCGCCAGTTCGTCTATCCGCTCGGCGAAGCTGATCACCAGGCCCATATCCCCCGGGCCATCCAGCACAGCCTCCACCGCCGCACCCAGGGTCTCGACCCGGACCCGGGTCTGGACAGAGGGAAAGAGGGCCTGAAACTCCGTGAGGGCGCCCAGAAGTTCGTCCATGGGAAACATGGCCTCGACCACCAGGGTCAGTTCGGCTTCAAGTCCCCGCGCCATGCCCTGGGCCTGGGCCCGGAAGGCGGTCAGGTCTTCGACAATGCGCTGGGCCCGGGGCAGCAGGGCCCGGCCGGCCTCGGTCAGCCCGGCGCGATAGGTCTGGCGGTCAAACAGGGCGACGCCGGTTTCCCGCTCCAGGTTCCGGATCTGATAGGTCACCGCCGACTGGGCGCGCCCCAGCTTGCGAGCCGCGGCGGCAAATCCGCCGGTCTCGGCGACGGCCAGGAAGACCTTGAGCTGGGCCAGGGTCAGGGCGTCCATATCGATCCAATTTCCTGATAGAGATGATCGATATTATGCCCATTTAACTGATTGCACGCCACCCTATATGGGACTCATGACCCAGCGCATGCCCACCCTCTATATCCCCCATGGCGGCGGCCCCTGCTTCTTCATGGATCCGCCCCCGGGCGCGCCCCAACTGTGGGACAATATGGCCGACTACCTGAAGTCCATCGCGGCCGGCCTGCCGGAAAAACCCCGGGCCCTTCTGGTGATTTCCGCCCACTGGGAAACGGCTACCCCGACCCTCAATGTCGCGGCCAGGCCCGGCATGCTCTATGACTATTACGGCTTTCCCGAGCATACCTACCGGCTTCAGTACCCGGCCCCTGGCGCACCGGAATTGGCCCCGAAGGTCCAGACCCTCCTGGCGGACGCCGGGATTGCAGTCGATCTGGACGGAGCCCGGGACTATGACCACGGGGTCTTTGTGCCTCTGATGCTGGCCTTCCCGGACGCCGACATACCGATCCTGCAGCTCTCCCTGCGCCAGGACCTGGATCCCGCAGCCCACCTGGCCATCGGTCGCGCCCTGGAACCCCTTCGGGACGATGGCGTCCTGATCATCGGATCAGGGATGAGCTTCCACAACCTGCGCACCCTGCGCGGGCCCCAGGGCGACACCCAGTCCGACATGTTCGACACCTGGCTGACGCAGGCCGCCACGGCCGCGGATCCCAACCAGCGCGACCTCGCCCTCTCACATTGGGCCCAGGCGCCCCATGCCCGGGAAGCCCATCCCCGCGAGGAACACCTCCTGCCCCTGATGGTGGCGGCCGGCGCCGCCGGAACCGACATCGGGCGGCGCACCTATTCCGACCATCTGGGCGGAAAGGCCGTTTCGGCCTACCAGTTCGGCTAAGTTTTCCCTTCCCCCACCCAAGGACTTCTTCATGACCAAGACCCTTCGCCTTCTTGCCCTGACCTCCGTCGCGGCCCTCAGCCTCTCCACCGCGGCCTTCGCCCAGGCGTCAAAGGACCCCGCCGGCGTCCAGGCCGGGACCTACGCCCTGGAAACCAGCCACGCCCGGGTGGTCTTCTCCCTGTCCCACATGGGCTTCTCCACCTGGTACGGCGACTTCTCCGGCGCCACGGGCACCCTGGTCCTGGACCCCAAGGCCCTGGCCAACGCCAAGCTTGATGTGAGCATTCCCGTCGCCTCGGTGACCACCACCAACGCCAAGGTCGATGAGGAACTGAAGAGCGCCGCCTGGTTCGACGCCGCCAAGTATCCGACCATCACCTTCCGCTCGACCCAGGTGGCCGTGACCAGCCCGACCACCGCCAAGGTGACCGGCGATCTGAGCTTCCACGGCGTGACCAAGCCCACCACCCTGGACGTCACCTTCAAGGCGGTCGGCACCAATCCCCTGTCCAAGAAGGTGACCATCGGCTTTGACGCCACCACCGCCATCAAGCGCAGCGACTTCGGCCAGAAGACCTATGTGCCGATGATCGGCGACGACGTCAGCCTGCAGATCAGCGCCCCCTTCGAAAAGAAGGCCGACTAGGCGTCAGACGCTCACGAGTTTGAAGGGCCGGCTTCGAAGGATCGGAGCCGGCCTTTTTCTTATCCGGTCGGCAGGGTCTCTGCGAAACGGACGGGCTCGCCGAGGCTGGGCGCCACGATCTCGCCGTCCTGCATGACCAGCTTGCCGCGGATGATGGTGGCCATGGGCCAGCCCTTGGCTTCGAAGCCGTCGAACGGGGTCCAGCCGACCCGGGTTCCCATGTCCTCATGGCGGATGGTCCGCCGGGCCTTGAGGTCCACCAGGGTGATGTCGGCGTCATTGCCGACGGCCAGCCGGCCCTTGTCGGCCAGGTTGAACAGGCGCTGGGCGCCGTGGCTGGTCAGGTCGACAAACCGCTCGAGGGACAGACGCCCCTCGGCCACATGGGTCAGCATGACCGCCGCCAGGGTCTGGACCCCGGGCATGCCCGAGGGCGAGGCCGGATAGGGCCGGGCCTTTTCCTCGCGGGTGTGGGGGGCGTGGTCGGATCCCAGAACATCGGCGACGCCCAGCTGGACTCCCCGCCACAGGCCCGCCTGATGCACGGCCCCGCGGATGGGCGGGTTCATCTGGGCGAAGCCCTTCAGGCGCTCATAGGCCTCGGGCGCCGTGAGGGTCAGGTGCTGGGGGGTCACCTCGACGCTGGCCACGTCCTTGTTCCTCGCCAGAAACTCCATTTCTTCGACCGTGGTCACATGGAGCACATGGATGCGCTTGCCCAGGCTGCGGGCGATACGGACCAGGCGGTGGGTGGATTCCAGGGCCGAGGCGGCGTCGCGCACCTCTTCGTGGCTGGTCCAGTCGCCGGTGCGGGCCAGGGGCCGGCGTTCGGCCAGGCGGTATTCGTCCTGGGAGTGGAAGGCCGCCCGGCGATTCACATGGCGCAGGACCTGCTCAATGCCTTCGTCGTCCTGGACCAGCAGGGTGCCGGTGGAGGCGCCCATGAAGACCTTGATCCCGCAGCAGCCCGGCAAACGCTCCAGCTCGCCCAGGAAGCGGGCATTGTCGTGGGTGCCGCCCACATAGAAGGCGTGGTCGCAGTGCATGCGGCCCTTCGCCCGGGCCAGCTTGTCCGCCAGGGCATCCGGGTCCGTGGTGGTGGGCTCGGTATTGGGCATTTCAAAGACCGCCGTCACCCCGCCCAGCACAGCGGCGCGGGAGCCGGACTCCAGGTCTTCCTTCCACTCCAGCCCCGGCTCACGGAAGTGGACCTGGGTGTCGATGATTCCGGGAATGACCGTCAGGCCCGTGGCGTCGATCACCTGGCCCGCTGAGGCCTGGGAGAGATCGCCGATCTCGACAATCTTGCCGCCGCGTACGCCCACATCGGCCATGCCGCGACCGGCATGGTTCACCACTTCGCCGCCGCGGACGATCAGGTCATAGGTCTTAGTCATCAGGTTTCCGCCAGCAGTTTCGTCGCCGCATCCACGACGGTTTCCACCGGCAGGTCCATCATGTGGCACATGGTCTGCTGGAAGCCGGGATCGACGGCGCGGATGGTCGGGTAGTCCCGGGGGCCACGGACAATCCGGGTCTTCTCGCCCCAGGGACCGTAGAGCGCCTCGTCCGAGGGGCCGAACAGGCCGACGGTCGGCGCTCCAGCCGCAGCGGCCATGTGCATGAGGCCCGAGTCATTGCCGACGAATATCCGCGCCTGACGCAGGCAGGCATAGGTGGTCAACAGGTCGACCTTGCCTACCAGGTCGATGAACCGGTCCATGGGCACCACGTGGCGCAGGGCCGAGACGGAACCCACGTCCTCGGGCCCGCCCAGCACCATGATCCGGCCGCCATGGAGGGGACCGCCCTCATCGACCATGCGGATGGCCAGCTGGGCGAAGCGCTCCAGGGGCCAGGTCTTGCCCACCCAGTTGGCGGCGGGCGCCAGGGCCAGGATCGGGCCTTCGCCGGCCGTCAGCTCGGCGGCCAGGGTGTCGGTGGCTTCGGAAGTGAAGAGAAAGGGCGCCGGCGGCTCGGACTCAAGGTTCAGCACCCGGGCCGCCTCGATCACCTTGTGCACTGGCGGGCCCGGGCTGCGCTTGAACACCGCCCGGCGTTTGCGGCTGAGGAAGCCGCTGAGGGCGGAGCCGCGCATGTCGACCACCAGACCCCACTGGGTCTTTCGGACCTGCCGCCAGAGGCGGAACCAGTGGCGGCCGTCCTTGGCCTTCTCGAAGAGGATGATTTCCTTAAGGCCGGGCAGGTCCTTGTAGAGACCCGCCGCCGCCGGTCCGGCGACAATGGTGAAGCTGGCGTTGGGGATTTCCTGCGACAACCGGCGCACCAGTCCCGACGACAAGACCGCATCGCCAATTCGGGTGGCGGTAATGAACAGAATCGGGAAGGACCCAGCGGGCATTGGCTTCATATAGGGTGCGCAGGGCTGGCGCTCCACCCGCGCCATGCCTAATTGCGATACTGTGATCGCCATGACCCAAATCGCCCGCCTCCACAGCCGCGCCCTGATCTCCGTCACCGGGGAGGACTGGGCCAGTTTCCTGCAGGGCCTGATCACCCAGGACGTCGAGACCCTGAAGGATGGCCAGTTGAGGTTCGGCGCCCTGCTGACCCCCCAGGGCCGGCTGCTCTATGACATGTTCATCCTGGGCGAGGCGCAGGGCTGCCGCCTGGACGTGGCCGCCGAGCACCGCGCCGCCATCATGCAGCGCCTGATGATCTATCGCCTGCGGGCCAAGGTGGTGATCGAAGCCGACGAGACCCCGGTCTTCGCCGTCTGGCCAGCTTCCGCCGACCCGGGCGGTCGGACGGATCCCCGCCTGCCTGAACTGGGCGTCCGGATTTACGAGTCAGAACCGACTCCCAATACCGATGAGGCCGCATACGAAGTCCACCGCCTGGCCTGCGGCGTCCCGGGGCCCGCCGACTGGGGCAGCGATCGGACCTATCCCATCGAGGCCAATTTCGACCTGCTGAACGGGATCGACTTCAAGAAGGGCTGTTTTGTCGGCCAGGAGACCACCTCCCGCATGAAGCGCCGGGGTCAGATCAAGTCGCGCATGGCGCCGGTGACTCTCAGCGCCTCAACTGCGGAGACGGAGATCCTGAATGGGACGCTCCGGGCTGGAGAAGTGCGGTCAGTCATCGGAGATCGTGGCATGGCCCTTGTGCGGCTGGACCGGATTTCAGGTGACCTCACCCTTGGCGGCGCCGGACTTCAGTTGGACATGCCCGAATGGCTGAAGCCAAGCGCGGAAATCGGACCGCAAACCCAAGGCTAGCTTTTCCTGCGCATCCGCCTTTGCGACAAAGGCGGCATGACGAACGATCCGAATCGATGCGGCTGGCGGGGCATGGCGGGGGATCCCCTGTACGAGGCCTATCACGACGAAGAATGGGGCGTGCCCGAGTACGACTCCCGCGCCCTTTGGGAGAAGCTGGTCCTCGACGGCTTTCAGGCGGGCCTGGCCTGGATCACCATCCTGCGCAAACGCGAGGCCTTCCGCGCCGCCTTCGACAATTTCGATCCGGAAAAAGTGGCGCGCTATGATGACGCCGACCGGGCGCGGCTGATGGCCGACGCGGGGATCGTAAGGTCCAACGCCAAGATCGATGCCGCCATTTCGGGCGCCCGGATCTATCTCGACATGCGGGACCGGGGGGAGGACTTCTCGCAGTTCCTGTGGGCCTTCACCGACGGCAAGCCGATCCAGAACCGCTTCACCGTCATGGGCGATGTGCCAGCCCAGACCCAGGTCGCCGTCGACATGTCCAAGGCCCTGAAGGCCAGGGGCTTCAAGTTCGTCGGCCCGGTGATCGTCTACGCCTTCATGCAGGCCACCGGCCTGGTGAACGACCACCTGGTCCACTGCCCCTGCCACGAGCGCATCCGCAAGCTGTCGGTCTGATGCCGGACATGTCCCCATCAACCGGTCACCCCGGCGAAGGCCGGGGTCCAGTTCGTAAGGCTGTGAACTGGATGTCAGCCCCAGGAGCGGCCTCTCCGGAAACTCCGTGCCCTATGACCTGGATACCGGCCTCCGCCGGTATGACCGGGGGTGGGAGAGCAGCCTGCGGTTCAAGATCTGGCGCCGAATCTGCCCCATCCACCGGTCACCCCGGCGGAGGCCGGGGTCCAGTTCGTAGGGCTGGGCGCTGTACGACGGCCCGAGGCGCTTTCTGATGCCCGACATGTCTCTTGAGGCGAAATACCCCGGCCCTGTATGCGGGGTCGATGAGGCCGGGCGGGGGCCCTGGGCCGGGCCGGTTTCGGCCGGAGCGGTCATCCTTGATCCGGACAATGTGCCGGCGGGCCTCAACGACTCCAAGAAGCTGACTGCAAAGGCCCGGGAGCGGCTTGAGATCGAGATCAAGGCCACCGCCCTGGCCTGGGGGGTTGGCCTGGCCTCCCCTCAGGAGATCGACGAGATCAACATCCTGCAAGCCACAGGCTTGGCCATGCGCCGGGCCATGGCGGACCTGAAGATCGCCCCGGCCTTCGCCCTGGTGGACGGAAACTACCGCTTCGACCTGCCCTGTCCCCTGCAGCCCATCGTCAAGGGCGACGCCCTCAGCGCCTCCATCGCCGCCGCCTCAATCCTGGCCAAGGTGGAGCGGGACCGGATCATGACCGCTGCTGACCTGGAGTATCCGCAGTACGGCTTCGCCGGCCACAAGGGCTATCACGCCGCCAGCCATGTGGCGGCCCTCAAGGCCCACGGCCCCTGCCCCATCCACCGGATGAGCTGGGCCCCGATCCGGGATTTGGGCTGAGACGCCCCCTTGCCTTCCGCGCCGCCCCGCTATTAACTGACACGATAAGTGTCATTAGTTGGGTCAGGGAGCCGCGCTCATGTCAGGTCAGTACCGGATCTTCGGATCGGAGATGTCGCCCTATTCCGTGAAGGTGCGGTCCTGGTTCCGGTTCAAGGGCATTTCCCACCAGTGGATCGCCCGGGGCCCGGCCAATGAGGACGAGTTCAAGAAATACGCACGCCTGCCCATCGTGCCCATGGTGGTCACGCCGGAGGATCAGGGCATCCAGGACTCCACCCCGATCATCGAGGCGGTGGACCCGCTGTGTCCCGAGCCCTCCATCCATCCTGCCAGCCCGGCCCTGAACTTCCTCTCGGCCCTGCTGGAAGAATTCGGCGATGAGTGGGGCAACAAGCTGATGTTCCACCACCGCTGGTTCGCACCCGTGGACCAGCAGGCCTCGGCCCTGACCCTGGCCCACCTGAACATGCCGGGCGCCCCGCCGGAGCAGATCGAGGGTCTGGCGGGCATGATCCTGGGCCGGATGAGCACGAGGGGCCATTTTGTCGGCTCCAGCCCCGAGAACGCCCCCCTGATCACCGCCTATTATCAGGAGCTGCTGGACCTGTTGCAGGCCCATCTGGCGACCCGGAAATACCTGTTCGGCGCCCGTCCCGGCTTTGGCGATTTCGGCCTGGCGGCCCAGCTCTATGAGGCCTCGGTGGACCCCACCTGCGGCGCCATCATGATGGGCCGCGCCCCTGACGTCCTGGCCTGGTGCCACCGGATGATGGAGCCCCGCCTGGACGGCGAGTTCGAGACCTGGGCCAGCCTCCAGCCGACGCTTGCGCCGATCATCGCCTATGTGGGCCGCTATTTCCTGCCCTGGACCAAGGCCAATGCGAAGGCCCTGGAGGCCGGCGAGGAGATCTTCTCCGTCGACCTGCCCGGCGGAGTCTATGTCCAGCCGCCGCAGAAGTATCACGCCCGGTCCCTGACCGCCCTGCGCGCGAAGTACGAGGCCGTGAAGTCTGATCCCGAACTGGCCGCCATACTCGAGGCCGCCGGCTGCGACCTGTCCTGACCCCAAGCCTGAAACGGATATTCCGATGACCCTCTGGATCTGGGCCAGCGCCCTCCTGCTCTACGCCGCCTTCCTGGGCTGGTACCGCAACTGGAAGGGCCCGGTGCGCGGCGCCGAGATCGACAAGCTGATCAACGCCATTAAGGCGGCCAATCCCGAGGCGGAGAGCCGCAACGAAATGGGCGCCCTGCGCAGCTTTCTGGAAGCCGATGACGGCCGGGAATTCTTCATGCTGAACCTGGTGCGGTTTGCGCCGGGCGAGGTGGCCGACCCGATCACAGGCCAGATGAAGCCCGCCCGCGAAGTCATGGAGGGCTATACGAAGATGTTCCTGCCCGCACTCTTCGCCCGGGGCGGTCACCCGGCCGTGGCCTCGCGCAAGGTCGGTCCCTGGTTCGACGCCTGGGGGGTGAATGAGACGCCCGAATGGAACCTGATGGGCTATATGCGCTATCGCAGCCGCCGGGACCTGGCCATTCTGGTGGCCGATCCGAAGTTCGGCGGGGCCCATGACTTCAAGTTCGCCGCCATGCCCCAGACCGGCTCCTTCCCGACCCAGCCGCAGATCATGACCCTGATGGGACCCACCGGCTATGTGGGCCTGATCATCGCCCTGGCGGCGGCCCTGATGCAGGTCGCCGTCCTCGCAGCGGGTTGATCGGCTGAATCAAGATTGACCCCCGGCGCATCCGGGGGCGTCGTCGGGGCATGTCAGAACTCGCTTCCGCCTTCCGCATGCAGGCCCTGGGCTGCGCCAATTTCGGCTCGCCCTTCCATGAGGCCCTGCTCAACCGCGCCGCCGAGGACATCGAGGCCGGCGGCCCGACCCTGGCCCTGATGGCGCCCTGGGCGAACGCCACCCGCAAGGAGGTCTTCGCCGACGCCTCCCACCTGCGCCTGCTGGGCGGCCTGCACAATCTGGTCCTCAGCGGCGATGACGCGGCCATGGTCGCCGCCTATCCCCGGGAGGGCCGACCAACCGACATGGAGGCCGTATGGGCCGCTGTCCGGGCCGCCATGGTCACCCACGCAGACCGGCTGGCCGCCTTCATCACCCATGAGCCCCAGACCAATGAGGTCCGGCGCTCGGCCGTCCTGCTGCCGGGCTTCCTGCAGATCGCCAAGGAAACCGGCCTGCCCCTGGCCACCTTCGAGATCGCCGCCAGCGCGGGCCTGAACCTCAACTGGGATCGCTATGCCTACAGGCTGGGGGACAAGTCCTGGGGTGACCCGGCCAGCCCCGTCTCCATGGAGAGCGTCTGGGAAGGGCCCGCCCCTGCCCTGGACGCCCAAATCAGGGTCGTCTCCCGCGCCGCCTGCGACCGCCGCCCCAGCGACCTGACCGACACCGACCAGAGCCTGCGCCTGCTGTCCTACATCTGGCCCGACCAGTTCGAACGCATGGCCCGCATACGCGCCGCCATGGATCTGGCCGTGTCCCTGGGGGTGAAGGTGGAAGAGACCGACGCCGTCGACTGGACCGCCCGCATGGCCGCCCCAAGGCCCGGGGTCGCCACCGTCGCCTATCACTCGGTCTTCTGGCAGTACATGCCGGCCAACAGCCAGGCGGCCCTGGCGAAGGTCCTGGAAACCCACGGCCAGGCCGCAACGGCGGAAGCCCCCTTCGCCTGGCTGCGCATGGAGCCTGCGGCGGACAATATGGCGCGGATGGAGCTGAGGCTGCACCTCTGGCCGGGCGGCGAGGAGCGGGTTCTGGCGGAGGTTCATCCCCACGGGGCGTGGGTGAAGTGGGCTCTCTGACACCTATCTCCCTGTTAACCACGTTTGATCACAGAGCCTAAACCACGATGATTCAGGATTCAGCCTTGGTTCTAGCGAGGCGAATATGGCTGTTTCCCACGACACGATCATTCTTGGCGACTGCATCGAGTCCCTGAAGGCCCTGCCGGATAAATCCGTCGATCTGGTCTTCGCCGATCCGCCCTATAATCTGCAGCTGGGCGGCGACCTGCTGCGGCCGGACAATTCCAAGGTCGACGCGGTGGACGACGACTGGGATCAGTTCGAGAGCTTTGCGGCCTATGACAAGTTCACCCGCGAGTGGCTGTTCCAGTGCCGCCGGGTGCTGAAGGATGACGGCGCCATCTGGGTGATCGGCAGCTATCACAACATCTTCCGGGTGGGCACGGCCCTGCAGGACCTGGGCTTCTGGCTGCTGAACGACATCATCTGGCGCAAGTCCAACCCCATGCCCAACTTCAAGGGCACCCGCTTCACCAATGCCCACGAGACCCTGATCTGGGCCTCCAAGAGCCAGGGCGCCCGGCGCTATACCTTCAACTATGACGCCATGAAGATGGCCAATGACGAGCTGCAGATGCGCTCGGACTGGACCCTGCCCCTGTGCACCGGCGAAGAGCGGCTGAAGGACGAGAACGGCGTCAAGGCTCACCCGACCCAAAAGCCCGAGGCCCTGCTGCACCGGGTGATCCTGGCCTCGACCAAGCCGGGGGACGTGATCCTCGATCCCTTCTTCGGCACCGGCACCACGGGCGCGGCCGCCAAGCGCCTGGGCCGTCACTATATCGGCCTGGAGCAGGACCCGAAGTACGCCAAGCTGGCCAAGGAGCGGATCGAGAAGGTGATGCCCATCGCCCCGGCGGACCTGGATGTGTTCGGCTCCAAGCGCGCCGAGCCGCGGATTCCCTTCGGCCAGATCGTCGAGGCCGGCCTGCTGCGGCCAGGCGACGTGCTCTATTGCCCCAAGGGCGAACGCTCGGCCCGGGTGCGGGCGGACGGCTCGCTGATCATCGGCGAAATGGCCGGATCGATCCACAAGGTCGGGGCCATGATCCAGTCGGCGCCGGCCTGCAATGGCTGGACCTACTGGCACTTCAAGTCCGACAAGGGCCTGGCCCCCATCGACGTCCTGCGGGCCAAGGTCCGCACCCAGATGGCGGCCTAATCTCCATCCCCGGGAGATTTCTGCTAGGCGAATGACCTGAGGCGTCTAAGCTTCAGGTCATGAACCCGCGCATATTCGTCCTGACCCTGGTCACCTTCGCCTTCGGGTCCGGGGCCTTCATCTTCGCCGGCATGCTGGAAAACCTGGCGGCGGACCTGGGGGTGACCACCTCGGTGGCCGGGCAGCTGCAGACCGCCTTCGTCCTGACCTCAGCGGTCCTCGGGCCCCTGGCGGCCTGGATCTTCGGACGGGTTGATCGCAAATACATGGTCATGGGCGGGCTGAGCCTGGGCCTGATCCTGCACCTGGCCTGTTCGCTGACGCCGAACTTCGACACCCTGCTGGGCCTGCGGGCCCTGGCTGGCCTTGCCGGCGCCATGTCAGGCCCCGCCGCCAGCGTCGCCGCCGCCTCCCTGGCGCCGCCGGAACGAAGGGGCTCGGCCATAGCCATGGTGTCCAGCGGCATGACCCTGGCCTTTGTGGTCGGCATTCCCATGGGCAGTCTGATCGGCGCGGCCTTTGGCTGGCGCTCGACCTTCCTGTTGGCGGCGACCCTGTCGGCCATCGCCCTGATCGCCGTCACCTTCTTCCTGCCCAAGGTTCCGGCCCCGCCCAAGCGCGACGGCGGCAGCCTGAACCTGCCGGTGGTCTGGCCCTTTTATCTGACCACCTTCCTGACCTTCGCCGCCAACATGACGCTGAACCTCTACATCCAGCCCATTGTCCGGGTGGGCGCAGGGGTGACCGGCGCCGGCGTCGGCGCCTTCCAGGCCATGATCGGGGTGGGCTCAATCGCAGGTCTGGCCCTGGGCGCACGGGCGGCGGACCGGAATGCCGGGCGGGGCTGGATCCTGCAGGGCTTCGCCATCCAGGCCACGGCCATGAGCGTCCACTTCGCCGCCACCCACCATGCCCTGCCCGCCGGCTGGCCCAGCGCCGCCCTGGTGGCGCTGGGGATCTTCCTGGCGGCCACGGCCCTTTTCTCCATCACCCCGGTGATCCAGTCCCGGCTGATCCAGGCGACCGGCGGAGCGCCCGTCGCCCTGGCGCTCAATGGTTCGGTGGTGTCGCTGGGCCAGGCGCTTGGCTCGTCCGTCGGGGGACTTGCACTGCATATGTCCGGGGTGCCTGCCATTCCAGCGGCCGCCCTGGCCATGTCCCTGACCGCCCTGACCACCCTGGCCTTCCTGTTCCCGAAATCGCAGGAAAAGACCGAAAAGGTCGAAGCCTAGATCAGGTTGAACAGCCCGGCCCGGGCGGCCTTCAGGAAGACGCTGGGCAGGCCGTCGAGGTCCCGGCGCGGGGACCAGATCAGGTCTTCCGCCGACCCTTCCCCTCGCAGCACCTTCAGGGTCAGGGAGAAGTGGGTGAAGACGTGCTCGACCTCGCCCATGTTCCGCCAGTTTGCGGCTGACGGCGCCAGCGCCTTCGCCTCCGCCTCGGTGAAAGGCTTGTCCCGCCATTCCGTGGTCGGCAGGGCGAGCATGCCGCCCAGCAGACCCTTTGGCGGACGGCGGACAAGTCCGACCTCCTCGCCTCGGGTCAGGACATAGGCGACGCCATGGCGATGGGGCCGTGCGGCCTTGGGTGTCTTGCGCGGATAGGTCTCGGGCGCACCGAGGGCTTTCGCTTTGCAGTCCGTCTCCAGGGGACAGATGTCGCAGGTCGGGGACCTTGGCTTGCAGACCGTCGCCCCCAGATCCATCAGGGCCTGGGCCCAGTCGCCGGGGCGGTCGTCAGTGACCAGTTCCGCCGCCAGGGCCTTCAGCTCCGGCTTGGCGGCCGGCATGGGCGCTTCGACGGCGAAGAGCCGGGACATGACCCGCTCCACATTGCCGTCCACCACATTGGTCGGCCGGTCAAAGGCGATGGCGGCCACGGCGGCGGCCGTATAGGGCCCAAGCCCCGGCAGGCTGCGGAGCCCCTCCTCGGTATCGGGGAAGACCCCGCCATGATCAGCGGCCACGGCCCGGGCGCAGGCCAGGAGGTTGCGGGCCCGGGCGTAATAGCCAAGCCCCGCCCAGGCGGCCATGACCTCGCCGTCAGCCTCGGCCGCAAGGTCGCTGACCGTGGGCCATCGGGCGGTGAACTTCAGGAAGTAGGGGGTGGCGTGGGGCACCGTGGTCTGCTGCAGCATGACCTCGGACAACCAGACCCGATAGGGATCGGCCCTCAGGCCTGTCGCCAGGGCATCCGGCCGGATGCGCCAGGCCAGCTCCCGCCCGTGGGCGTCGTACCAGTCGAGGAGTTTGCGGCGCATTGGGTTCACCCGGCCTTCATGCCTTAAGTGTGGACGGGGTGCGACGGGTCCGTGGCGGATTTCTTCATCCGGGGC
This sequence comes from Alphaproteobacteria bacterium PA2, assembly GCA_002256425.1. Classification (NCBI taxonomy): domain Bacteria; kingdom Pseudomonadati; phylum Pseudomonadota; class Alphaproteobacteria; species Alphaproteobacteria bacterium PA2. The sequence goes on from NKIZ01000001.1 coordinate 3,025,015, forward strand.
TAAGGTCAGGCATGCGCCGCAGGAGCCTGCCCACCATCCGAGAAGCCGCCGAGATCCTGGCGCGCAAGCGGTCGCGGCCGCCGCCCCAGGGCCTGCCCCCGGCCGGGCGCAGCCTGAACAGGACCCTGAAGGAACTGGACGAGCGGTTCGGCAAGGGCCCTGGCGCCCTGCAGGCCCGCTGGAAGGAAGTGGTCGGCCCCGACATCGCCCGCCGGACCGAGCCCGTCAAACTGACCAAACCCCGGGGCGGAGGCCCGGCCGCCCTGGAGATCCGCGTGGCCGGACCTGCAGCGGCCCTGATCCAGCACCAGGCCCCCGAGATCGTCGCCCGGGTCAATCTGTTCCTCGGCGCCGGCGCGGTCGACAAGCTGCGGATTGTTCAGGGCCCCCTGCGCGGTCTGGTCAGCGCAGCCCGGGCCCTGCCCCGGAAATCCCCGCCCCTGGACGCCGCCGCCGAGGCGGATTTGCGCAAGGGGCTGGCGGATGCGCCAGACGGTCCCCTAAAGGACGCCCTGCTCAAACTCGGGCGCGGGGTGATGCGGGACCGCCCCAAACCTTGACTTTCAACACGTGGCGCGGGAATCGCGCTTTAATCTTCCATTCGGATTTGCGCAGGGGATCCCATGCCGACTTTCAGCCGTAGTCTTTTCGTCGCCGCCATGGTTGGCGTCATGGCCCTTGTCGGGTGCAACAAGGCGCCTTCAGCCGACGCCGCCGACATGACCATGGGCGACGCCAACGCCAAGGTGAAGATGGTCGAGTACGCCTCGGCCAGCTGCACCCACTGCGCCGCTTTCAACAATGACGTCTTCCCGGCTTTCAAGGCCAAGTACATCGACACCGGCAAGGTGCACTACACCTTCAAGGAATTCCTGACCCCGCCGGTCGAGGTGGCCGCCGCCGGCTTCCTGACCGCCCGCTGCGCCGGAAAGGACAAGTATTTCAGCGTGGTCGACGCCATCTTCCGCGCCCAGCAGGAGATGTTCCAGACCGGCGACATGCGTGGCGTCCTCCTGCGCGTCGCCCAGTCCTCGGGCATGACCGAAGCCCAGTTCAACGCCTGCATTACCGACGAAGCCTCCCTGAAGGCGCTGAACGAGCGGGTCGAAAAGGCCATCAAGGTCGACAAGATCAGCGGCACGCCGACCTTCATCATCAACGGCAAGCAGGTGGCGTCGGGTGAAGTCACCCTGCAGCAGCTGGACGCCGCTTTCGCCGACGCCTCGAAGTAGGAAGGCTTCGAGCCCAAAGTGCACTTCCAGCGACTGCGCCTTTCCGGGTTCAAGTCCTTTGTCGATGCGACCGAGTTCCGCATCGAGCCTGGAGTCACGGGCATTGTCGGCCCCAACGGCTGCGGCAAGTCGAACCTGCTGGAGGCCCTGCGCTGGGTGATGGGCGCCAACTCCGCCAAGGCCATGCGGGCCGGCGGCATGGACGATGTGATCTTCGCGGGGTCCAGCGGACGGGCCTCGCGCAATCACGCCGAAGTCACGCTGACCATAGACAATGCCGACCGCAGGGCGCCCGCCGCCTTCAATGACCATCCGGTCCTGGAGGTCGTCCGGCGGATTGATCGGGGCGAAGGCTCGACCTATCGGGTCAATGGCCGGGAGGTCAGGGCCCGGGACGTGCAGCTGCTGTTTGCGGACGCCTCCACCGGATCCAACTCGCCAGCCCTGGTGCGCCAGGGTCAGATTTCCGAGCTGATCGCCGCCAAGCCCCAGAACCGTCGGCTGATCCTCGAAGAGGCCGCCGGGGTGTCGGGTCTGCACTCCCGCCGGCATGAGGCCGAACTGCGCCTGAGGGCGGCTGAGACCAATCTCGAACGTCTGGACGATGTGGCCAAGGAGCTGGAAAGCGCCCTGGGTCGCCTGCGCCGGGAGGCGAGGCAGGCCGATCGCTACAAGAAGCTGTCGGCGGAGATCCGCACCCTGCAGGCCGCCGTCCTGCATGGACGATGGGTGGAGGCCCGGGACGCCGCCGGCCGCCTGACCGGGGAAGCCGATGAGGCCAGCCGGGCTGTGGAGGCTTCGGCCAGGGAAGCCGCCGCTGCGACCGCCCGCGCCGTCGAGGCCGAGGCCCAGATCAAGCCCCTGCGGGAGGCCGAGACCGTGGCCGCCGCCGTCCTTCACCGCCTGGCCATTGACCGCGACCGTCTGGAGCGTGAGGGCGAGGCCCTGGCCGCCGAGGTCGAGCGCCTGACCGGCGAGGCGGCCCGCATCGATCAGGATCGCGCCCGGGAAACCCAGATCGTCGAAGACGCCGACGCCGCCCTGGCCCGGCTGGTTGAAGATCTCGAGGCCCTGCAGGCCGCCATCGCCGCAGCGCCGGTCCGCACCCCCGAACTGCAGGCGGCCGCCGAGGCGGCGGAGGCGGCGCGGGTCGCCGCAGATGCCGAGGTCGAAGGCCTGGCTGCCCAGATCGCCGCCGAAGACGCCCGTTTCCGCGCCGGGGCTGCGCGGGTTGACGAGGCGACCACCCGGGTCTCGCGCACCCGGCGCGCCCTGGATCAGGCCAGGCATGAACGCGAGCAGCTGGGTCCAGCCGTCAATCCCCAGACCCAGTCGGCCCGGGATGACCTGGAAAAGGCCGAGACCGCCCTGACCGCCGCCCGCGCAGCCCTGGAAACTGCCGAGTCATCGCGGCTCTCCGCCCAGGCCAGCGAAGGCGAGGCCCGCGAGACCTCCCGCAAGCTGGACGAACAGCTGGGACGGATGACCGCCGAGGCCCGGGCCCTGGCCCAGCTGGTCGCCCAGGCCCGTCGCGGCGGATTCACCCCCGCACTGGAACAGGTTTCTCCCGACAAGGGCCTGGAAGCAGCCCTGGCTGCGGCCCTTGGCGATGATCTCGACGCGGCCCTCGATCCCAAGGCGCCGGCCTATTGGGGCGGCGGCGACACCCTTTCGCCGGAGTGGCCCAAGGGCACGCAACCCCTCGCCGGCCTGGTCAAGGCGCCCGACGCCCTCTCGCCCCGCCTGGCCTTTGTGGCCCTGGTAAACCGGGCTGATGGCGATCGCCTGCAGTCCCAGCTCAGCCCCGGCATGCGTCTGGTTTCCCGGGAGGGCGATCTCTGGCGCTGGGACGGGTTCACCGCACGGGCGGATGCTCCAAAGCCGGCGGCTGTCCGGATGGAGCAGCGCAATCGCCTGTCGGAAATCGAAGCCGACATCGAGGCCCTCGAGCCCAAGGTAAAGGTCGCCCGGGAAACCCTGGCCCGGGCAAGCGCCGCCGTCCAGGCTGCTGAAGGGCAGATCCGGGAACTTCGTCCGACCATTCCCCGGCTGGAAGCGGCCGTGACCGCAGCGCGCAGCGTTGTGGAAAAGCTGGAGCGGGAGTCGGCCCGGCGGGAGGCCCATGCCGCTTCGCTTGATGACGTGATTTCACGGTTCGCCGCCGAACTGGCCGAGACCGAGGCCGCCCTGCAGGCAGCCCAGGCCGACGCCCAGACCGATCCCGCGCAGGGCGATCTCCCCCAGAAGCTGGCCCAGGCGCGGATGAAGGCCGGCCCGGCCCGGGAAGCCGCCGCGGCCGCCCGCGCCGCCGTGGACGTGGAGGCCCGTGAACGGGATGGTCGCGCCCGGCGTCTGGAGCTGCTGACCAAGGACCGGGAGGACTGGGTGAAAAGGGCCCAGGCCGCCGCAAAGCGTCTGGACCATCTGGTCAAGGCCCGGGCGGACGCCAAGGCGGCCCTGGACGAGGCCCATGACAAGCCTGGCACCCATCAGCGCCGCCTTGAAGACCTGCTGAGCCAGTTTGCAGAGGCCGAGGCCAGGAGGGCGAAATCATCCGACGCCCTGGCCCAGGCCGAGGGCGCGCGGGCAGAGGCTGACCGGCTGGTCCGGGCGGCTGACGCCGCAGCGGCCGAGAGTCGCGAGCTTCGCGCCACCCTGGCGGCTCGCCTGGAGGCCGCCTCGGATCGCCTGGCCGAAATCGTCCAGCAGATCAGCGACTCCCTGCATATGTCGCCCAATGAACTTGCCCGGAAGCTTGCGGACGAAGCCGTCGCCATCCCTTCGGCCACGGACGGGGTTGAGGCCCATCTCCAGAACCTTGAGCGCCAGAGGGACGCCATCGGCCCGGTCAATCTCCGGGCGGAGGACGAGGCGTCTGAACATGCCCAGCGCCTTGAGACCATGCAGATCGAGCGCGCGGACCTGACCGGCGCCATCAGCCGGCTGCGGCAGGGGATCGAAGAACTGAACAGTGAAGGCCGGGATCGCCTGGTCGCCGCATTCGATGTGATCAACGGCCATTTCAAGACCCTGTTCGAAGCCCTGTTCCAGGGTGGTCAGGCTGAATTGCGGCTGGTGGAATCGGACGACCCCCTTGAGGCCGGCCTCGAAATCTACGCCTGCCCCCCGGGCAAACGCATGGCGACCATGAGCCTGATGAGCGGGGGCGAGCAGGCCCTGACGGCCTGCGCCCTGATTTTCGCGGTCTTCCTGGCCAATCCGGCGCCGATCTGCGTGCTCGATGAGGTGGATGCGCCCCTGGACGACGCCAATGTGGAGCGGTTCTGCAGCCTGTTGGACGAGATGCGCCGCAGGACGCAGACGCGGTTCATCGCCATCACCCATAATCCCGTGACCATGGCCAGGATGGACCGTCTTTTCGGGGTCACCATGGGCGAGCGCGGCGTCTCCCAGCTGGTGTCGGTCGACCTGCGCCAGGCAGAGGCGATGGCGGCCCAATAGCAGCCCCCTGATCGGTTTCTGCAGGCGCTGTGCAAGGGGAAGCTTGCCCCTCTCCGGCCGCGAAACGACTTCCAGCCCGACGGAAGGCGGATGATCGTCAGGTTATTGTTTGTTTTCAATGGATTAAATCCACTTCCAGCCAGCCTTGACGCACCGCACACACGGCTATAGGTTCCGCGCGACTTGAAGCCCGGGGCTGTGGCGGAGACGTCACGGTCTACAGACCGTGTGACGCATGGCAGTTCCCGAAACTTCGCGTGAGGAGGCCATAAAAAGCCTCGATGCGCGAGCCGAAGCGCTAGCGGCGCGGACGACTCAGCCTACGCCGGACTATGGGTCCAGGGCGCATGGCGACGGCGCCCGCCTCATTGGTGTTTTGTTCGGGGGCGCATTTGTTGGGATCGGATTCGGCGCTATCGTCGACTCGCTGATCCACACAGCGCCCTGGGCTATGATCATCGGAGTCCTGATGGGCTTCGCTGTTTCGATTTGGATGGCCGTTCGCATGGCCGCACGTATGAGCGCCGAGTTGGCGAGTGAGTGGGGGCCCCCGAAGGACCTCCCCATCGACGACGAGGACGATTGAAGGAGTTCGAGGCGGCATGGCCAGCCCGATGCATCAGTTCGAGATCCACCCGGTTCTCACCTTGCCGACCGTCAACGTCCCTGGCCTTGGCGCCATTGACCTGTCGATCAACAACTCCATCCTGTCGATGCTGATCGCTGCGACCATCATCGTGGCCTTCTTCGCCCTGGTGACCGCCCGGGCCGCCGTGGTTCCCGGCCGCCTGCAGGTTATCGGCGAAGGCATTTTCGGCTATATCGACGACCTTGCGACCGGGATCATCGGCCATGAAGGCCGTACCTTCTTCCCGTTTGTCTTCACCCTTTTCCTGTTCATCCTGGTGATGAACTTCCTGGGTCTGTTCCTGGTGTTCACCGCAACATCCCAGCTTGCGGTCACAGCGAGCCTCGCAGTCATGACCATACTTCTGGTGCTGATCGTCGGCTTCGCCCGAAACGGCGCCAATATGTACAAGCTGTTCGTGCCGGCGGGCGTGCCCTGGTACATGCTGATCCTGGTGACCCCGATCGAGCTCATCTCGTTCATGCTCCGGCCCGTCACCCTGGCCCTTCGTCTGTTCGGCAACATGCTGGGCGGCCACGTGGCGCTGAAGGTGTTCGCCGGCTTCGTCGTTTCCCTCTGCGCCCTCGGCGCCACAGGCGGCGTCGCCACGCTGGGTTATGCCGGCGCCCTGCTTTCCCTGGGCGGCGTTGTCGCCCTGACCTCTCTCGAATTCCTGGTAGCCTTCCTCCAGGCTTTCGTCTTCGCGGTTCTGGCCTGCGTCTATCTCAATGACGTGGTCAACCTCGGCCATCACCACTGACGGTCGGGTTTCTTCACTCTCTTCTCAACTTCCAAACGGGACTAAAAACATGGATCCGGCTGCAGCTAAATACATCGGTGCGGGCCTCGCGACCCTCGGCATGATCGGCGCGGGCATCGGCGTGGGCACCATCTTCTCGGGCTTCCTGCAAGGCGCGACGCGTAACCCGTCGGCCGCCGCTGGTCAGTTCACCAACCTGATCCTGGGCGCCGCTCTGACCGAAGCCCTGGGCATTCTGGCCTTCGTGCTCGGCCTGCTCATCCTGTTCAGCTAAGCTGAGACCACAGCAAGGGGCGTCTGGCGTAACCGTCAGGCCGCCCCTCTGTAATTAGGACGTCTAAGCCTTATGGCCGCCGAACCTACATCCCATCCTGCCAACTCCGCAGGCGCTCACACCAGTGAGTCCACGGAGGCCGCCCAGAGCGGCGGCGGGCTGCCGCAATTCAAGTTTGAATTCTGGGGCGGCCAGATTGTCTGGCTGGTCCTGATTTTCGCTGTCCTCTATACCCTGCTGTCCAGGGTCTTCGTGCCTCGGCTGCGCAAGGTGCTGGATGTCCGGGCTGAAACCATTGCTTCGGCAGTGGACCAGGCCAGGACCGTCCAGGCTGAAGCCGACGCCCAGGCTGCAGCTGCAAAAGCCGAGATCGAGCAGGCCCGCGCTGCGTCCCGGGCCCTGGCGGTTGAAGCCAAGGCCAAGGCCACGGCAGAACTCAATAAGCGCCAGGCTGCTGAAGATGAGCGTCTGGCCGGGGAACTCGCCCAGGCTGAGGACCGTATTCGGGGTCTTCGCGACGCCGCCATGGCCAATGTCAGCGGGATCGCCGTGGAAACCGCGCAGGCTATTGTCGAGCGCCTGACCGGATCCAAGGTCTCGGCCGCCGACATCAAGGCCGCCGGCCAGGGAGCTGTCTGATGCCTGAATTCCTTAATCCCGCAGACGCGGAATTCTGGGTCGGCGTCGGCCTGCTCATTTTCCTTGGCATCGTGATCTTCGTGGCCAAGGCCCCCAAGGCCATAGCCGCAACCCTCGACGCCCGGACCGCCTCCATTCAGTCAGACCTGGATGAAGCCGCCCGGATCCGGGCTGAAGCCGAACGCCTTCTCGCCTCCCTGCAGGCAGAGCGCGCCGAGGCTGAGCGTCAGGCAAAGGACATGCTGGCCGCCGCCCGCGAACAGGTCCGGGTCTTCGAAGCCGAGGCCAAGGCCAAGCTCGAGGAAAGTCTCGCACGGCGTCAGCTTCTTGCGGAACGCAAGATCGCCAATGCCGAGGCGCAGGCTCAGACCGAGGTCAAGGCGGCTGCGGCTGACCTTGCAGCCCAGATGGCGGAACAGGTTCTTGTGGCCCGTCTCGCCGGTTCGAAGAGTGACCCCCTGATCGACATCGCCATCGGTCAGATGAGCAGCAAGCTTCAATAGACGTCCGGCGAAGCGCGGAGTTCAAGGGCCCGAAAGGGCCCTTTTTCTTATCTGGACCTGCGTCGCTTGAGCTTGCGTCGCCACAGGACCGCGCGCCGCCACCTGGGCGGCAGGAGCAGGCGCTCCAGCCGGAGGAATTGCTCCCAGAAGAACAGGATGACTTCCGGATCCCGCCTCAGCAGGCGGCGAAGCGGGCGGGCGATTTTGGGGTGGGACTGCTGGAAACGGACAAACTGTCGCCGCGCCTTGAAGGAGTTGCGCAGGATCAGCATCAGGCCAACCACCATGACCGGCACCCCAAGGGGGCCAGGCAATGGGGCGATGACAAGCCCGATTATGACGACCACGACCCCGAGCAGGGTCAGCACAATCCTGGCCGCCCGCCCGGCATAGGCCAGGACAAGAGCGTCTGCCGCCCGGTGAACGCGCTTGTTCTCCAATGGACCTTCAGAAATTCAAAGAGAAAGCAGGGTGCTTGGGGGTCTGGCTGAGGATATGTGTCGCCGACGGATCAATTGTAAGGCGCAGACGAAAATATCGGACAGCCGTCTGTGGACTATTCAGCCGGAAGGATGCCAGGCGCAAAACCGGGTGTGCTCGGCCCGGCGGGCTTGCGGCTATGGCGACGGAAAGCCCGACGCGCCTTGACCAGAATCCGGTGCTTCCGGTTGGGAATGATGCGTTCGACCCTGAGGAACTGCTGCCAGATCACCAGCACGACCTCTGGTTCCCGGCGCATGAGGCGGCGCAGGGGAAAGATCATCTTGGGGTGAGCCCGCTGCATGCGGACAAACCGGCGACGGGCCTTGAAGGAATTGCGCAGCACAACCATCAAGCCGACCACCAGGATCGGCAGGCCCAGGTGCCCGGGAAGGGGAGCCGTCACAAGTCCCACAGCCATGATCACCAGACCCAGAGCCACGAGGAGGAAGCGCCCAACGCGACCGGCAAGGTCGCGGGCGGCTTCATCCGAGGCGCGCGTCAAGCGCAGGGTGGGCGTCAAAATAGACACGGCATGCTTCCTGGGGTCCGTGGTCCGCGGCGACTTGGGGAGGTGCGCCGGTGATCACGTTAGGTGGATATGAGCATGTAACATTGAATCGTAAAGGCAGGGTTCTCGTTAAATTTCCGCAAGGTGCGCTATTCCGCCGCAAGGGGCGTTTGGGACACAGGCTTCCAGGTCAGCTTGGGCTTACGGGCCGCCTGGGTTTCATCCAGACGCCTGAGAGGCGCCAGATAAGGTGCGCCGGTAAACCGGTTCACATCCCCCGCCTTGGCGGCATTGGCCAAGGCGATCAGGGCGTCACAGAAGCGGTCCAGCTCCTGCTTTGATTCCGTTTCCGTAGGCTCGATCAGCATGGCGCCGTGTACGACCAGGGGGAAGTACATGGTCATGGGATGGAAGCCCTCGTCGATCATGGCCTTGGCGAAGTCGAGGGTCGTGACCCCGGTTCCTTCCAGCCAGTGGTCGTCAAACAGGGCCTCATGCATGCAGGGCCCGTCCGGGAAGGCGGGAGTCATCACTCCGGAGAGCCGTGCCTTGATGTAGTTGGCGTTCAGGACAGCGTCCTCAGCCACCTGACGCAGACCGTCCGCCCCATGGCTGAGCATGTAGGCATAGGCCCGCACGAACATGCCCATCTGACCCTGGAAGGCGACCATCCGGCCAAAGCCCTGGGCAGCCTCCCCTTCAGGGCTTTCGATCAGATCAAAGCCCTTGGGGCCCGAGACCACCCATGGAGCCGGGGCGAAGGGCGCCAGGGCTTCGGACAGGACCACGGGACCCGCGCCCGGCCCACCGCCACCATGGGGCGTCGAGAAGGTCTTGTGCAGGTTGATGTGCATGGCGTCGACGCCGAGGTCGCCGGGACGCACCCGACCGACGATGGCGTTGAAGTTGGCGCCGTCACAATAGAAGTAGGCCCCCGCCGCATGGGTCAGCCGGGCGATCTCGATAATGTCCCGCTCGAACAGGCCGCAGGTATTTGGATTGGTGACCATGATGGCGGCCACATCGCTGGAGAGCTTGGCTTCCAGATCAGCCAGATCGACCCGGCCGTCATCGGTCTGGGCGATCTCGGTGACGGAATAGCCCACAAACGCCGCCGTCGCCGGATTGGTGCCGTGAGCCGAGGTCGGCACCAGGACGGTCCGCCGGTGGCCCTGGCCCTTGGCCTCATGGGCGGCCTTGATGCACAGCAGGCCGCAGAGTTCGCCGTGGGCGCCAGCCTTGGGTGACATGGCGACTGCAGGCATGGCGGTCATGGTCTTCAGCCAATGAGCCAGTCGGTCCATCAGCGCCAGGGCGCCCTGGGAGGCCGAGACCGGCGTAAGGGGATGCAGGTCGCCAAACCCGGCCAGCCGCGCCATTTTCTCATTGAGCCGCGGATTGTGCTTCATGGTGCACGATCCCAGGGGATAGAGGGCCAGATCGATGGCGTGGTTCTTCTGGCTGAGGCGCACATAGTGCCGCATGGTTTCCGGCTCGGAGAGCCCGGGAATGCCGATCGGCGTCTTGCGGACCAGATCGCCAAGGTCAGAGGCATCTAGGGCCGGCGCTTCCAGATCGACGCCGGACTTGTCCCATCCGCCCAGTTCGAAGATCAGGGCTTCATCCTGCAGCAGGCCACGGGCCCCGGTCAGGGAGCCGCCAACACCTGCGGCCTGGCCCTCAGGACGCGTCGGGCGTCCAACACTGTTCATGGTCATTGGCCGAACCTCCCCTTCATAGCTGCAATCAGGGCGGCGATGTCGGCCTCCGTTGTGGTTTCCGTGGCGGCGACCAGCAGGACGTCATCCAGACCCGCCTCAGGCGCCAGCCGCGAATAAGGCGCGCCAGCTATGATCCCCTGCCCCACCAGATCCTCGACCACGGCCGCAGCATCCTGAGGCAGGCGCACGGCAAATTCGTTGAAGAAGCGCGGGGTCAGGATCTCGACGCCGGGAATGGCGGCCAGGGCGTCGCGCAATTGCCGCGCCCGGCTGTGGTTCAGCGCCGCCAGATCCCTCAGCCCCCGCTCGCCCAGCAGGGAGAGGTGGATGGTGAAGGCCAGGGCGCAGAGGCCGGAATTGGTGCAGATGTTGGAGGTCGCCTTATCGCGGCGGATATGCTGTTCCCGGGTCGACAGGGTCAGGACAAAGCCCCGGCGACCTTCGGCGTCCAGGGTTTCTCCGCAAAGCCGGCCAGGCATCTGGCGGACGTATTTTTCCTTGCAGGCGAAGAGGCCAACATAGGGCCCGCCATAGCTGAGGCCGACGCCTATGGACTGGCCCTCGGCCACGGCGATATCGGCGCCCATTTCGCCTGGGGATTTCAGCAGGCCGAAGGACACCGCTTCGGTCGTCACAACAATCAGGAGGGCCCCGGCGGCGTGGGCCGCCTCGGCGATCCGGGTGACATCCGTGACCGTGCCAAAGGCGTTGGGGGTCTGGACCACGACACAGGCCGTGTCGCTGTCAATTTCGGCGACCACGGCGGCCTCGGCGTCGATTGCGGCGGCTAGACGGTTGATCTCCATGCCCTCGGCGTGGGCGATGGTCTGGGTCACGGCGGAATAGTGAGGGTGCAGGCCGCCTGACAGCACGGCCTTGTTACGACGGGTGACCCGCTGGGCCATCATCACGGCCTCCGCGCAGGCGGTGGAGCCGTCGTACATGGAGGCGTTGGCCACCTCGAGACCCGTCAGGGCCGCCACCTGGGTCTGGAACTCGAAGAGAACCTGCAAGGTCCCCTGGGCGATCTCCGGCTGGTAGGGCGTATAGCTGGTCAGGAACTCCGACCTCTGGATCACATGGTCCACGGTGGCCGGAATGTGATGCTTGTAAGCTCCTGCCCCACAGAAGAAGGGACCTGCGCCGGCCGGCCGGTTCAGGGCGGCCAGGGCGGCGAGCTCGCGCTCAACCTCCATCTCGCCGGCATGGAGCGGCAGGTCGAACAACTCGGCCTTCCGGGCGACGCCCGGCACGTCAACAAACAGGTCGTCAATGGACTTTGCGCCGATCACCGACAGCATGTCGGTGCGATCAGCAGGGGTCAGGGGAAGATAGCGCATGAGGCTCAGAGGGTTCCCAGATAGGCTTCATAGGCGGCGCGATCCATCAGGGCCTCGAACTCGGCCTTGTCGGCGATCCTGATCTTTGCGAACCAGCCGAGGCCTTCAGGCTGGTCATTGACGGTTTCGGGCGCGTCGCCCAGGGCGGCGTTGCCTTCCACCACTTCCCCGGACAGGGGCGCGTAAACGTCAGAGGCGGCCTTGACGCTCTCGACCACCGCCATGGAGTCGCCGCCCTTCAGGGCCTTGCCGACATCCGGGGTCTCGACGAACACAACATCGCCCAGTTGTTCCGCCGCATAGGCTGTAATGCCGACCGTGGCGATGTCGCCGTCCAGTTCGACCCATTCGTGATCTTTGGTGAAGCGCATGGTGTGGGTCCTTCTCAGAGCTTGCGGACGTAGCGGTGGGGAACAAATGGCATGGCGGTGACCTCAGCGGACTGAGGCTTGCCCCGTACGATGACCCTGAGTCGGGTCCCGGGCGAGGCGAAAGCTGGGGGTACAAAGCCCATGGCGATCGGTGCGGAAAGGCTGGGGGCGAAACCGCCGGAGGTGACGATGCCGATGACCTTGCCGTCTTCATCGGCGATCTCGGCGCCTTCCCGAGCGGGGGCGCCTTCGAGGACTTTCAGACCAACCCGCTTGCGGGTCGCTGCGCCCTGAAGTTCGCCCAGTATGCGGGCGGCGCCCGGGAAGTCGGCGGCTTCCCGACGCTTTACGGAGACGGCAAAGCCCAGATCGGCCTCGATGGGGCTGACGGTTTCGTCCACGTCATGGCCATATAGGGGAAGCCCGGCCTCAAGCCTCAGGCTGTCGCGGGCGCCCAGGCCGATGGGCCGCACCCGTTCATCAGCGAGCAGCATGTTCCAGACGCGCTCGGCTTCGCTGGCCGGGACAGAGATTTCATAGCCGTCTTCGCCGGTATAGCCGGACCGCGACAGGAGGACGTCCGTCCCGAAGCCTTCGAGGGCGGCGCTGTCCATAAAGACCATCTGCGCAGCTTGCGGAATGTGGGCGGTCAGGACGGCGCAGGCCTCAGGGCCCTGCAGGGCCATCAGCGCACGGTCTTCAAGCCGCTCGATCTCGACCTGCCCGGCCAGGGCTTCACCCATGACCTTGAAGTCATTGTCCTTGCAGGCGCCATTGACCACCACGAACAGGCCGTCATCGTCCGGGCGGGCGGCCATCAGATCATCAATGATCCCGCCAGAGGCGTTAAGCAGGACGGAATAGCGCTGCTTGCCGGCCTTCAGCCCCTTGAAGTCGCCAGGGGTGACCTGCTGGAAGGCCGCAAGGGGCGCCTCGCCCCGCAGCCTTGCCTGGCCCATATGGCTGACGTCGAACAGACCTGCATGGGCGCGGGTCCAGAGGTGTTCCTTGAGCACGCCGTCCTTGTACTGGACGGGCATGGAATAGCCGGCAAAGGGCACCATGCGGGCGCCTGCCGCAACATGCGCCGCATGTAGGGGCGTGGTCCTGAGGGTCTCTTCAGACAAGGGTCGACTCCGCTGACGTGACGCGTGCGGAAGGGATCTCCGACGTCGCCCTGCCCCCGCTGTCTTTGGAACCTGAGAGATTTCAGAACCCGCAAGGGTTCTTTGCTCCTTCGGCGAGCCCCCGCGAGGGTGCTGCTTTCCAGCGTTCATCAGCCTTTCGCGGTCCGTTTGCCTGAGCGTTTCCGGGGCGGTTGCGCCTTCGGCTCCGGGGCTTTGGGGCCCCGATCTCTCCCGCGAGAGTCGACTGTCAGAGTCGTTGAACGGGCTTTCGGAGTCAAGGATGCTGGACTAGCCTCGATCAAGGAAAGGGGCCCTGCATGTTTTCTGTGCGTCTGAGATTTGCGGCCTTCGGATTGGGGGTCCTGCTGCTCCCGGCAGTCCTCATAGGAAGCGGCCAGACGGACCTGCAGAACCTTGGCAAGCTGGCCATGATCCTGGGGCCGGCGGTCCTTGGAAACGCCCTGGCTTGGGGCCTGAAGACCGAACGGCCAGCCCTCCGACCTTCAGAAATCCTGCGCGCAGCCATCATCACCCTGGCCATTGTCCTGTCTGCAACGGCGACGGCCCTGATTTTGGGCAAGGCTCACCTTGGCGGGCTTTCTCCCACACCCCAGGCTGTTGCAACGGCGATGGCGGGCAGTGGCCTGACCAGTGTTCTGGAAGAGCTGGGCTGGGCGGCGGGCGGCCTGACCCTGGCCCGTCAGGCCCTGGGCCCGCGCCTGGGCGTCCTTGGGCTCGGCGCGATCTGGGCCCTCTGGCACCTGGTCCCGGTTCATTTCCGCATCGGCCTGTTTCCGGATCTTGAAACCGCGCCGCCGGCGATGATCGCGGCTTTCATCGCCGCATGCCTTGTCTATCGCGCCCTCCTGACACGGCTGTGCGATTGCGCGGGATCCTGGCTCGGGGCCGCAGCCGGACATGCTGCGCCAAACATCGTCATGGCGGGACTGATCGCCGGAGGTCTGGGTGGCTGGTCAGGCAGCTGGTGGGCGTTTCCGGCGCCGGGGGGGCTGATCTTCCTGGCCCTGGCGGCGGGGGCGCTGATCTGGGTGTCCAGGGCTCGGTTCCAACCTGCTAGTTGATCAGGTCATAGCCCTGCCACATGGCCAGGCCGGTCACCAGCAGCCCCACAAGCCACGTAAGGGGCCGCAGGGGTATATGCTTGGTCGCCCATCCGGCGATCGGGGCCGCGACGACGCCGCCTACTACCAGGCCGCCGACAGACCAGATGTGATCTGTCAGACCTGTCGTCTGCCAATGCCCCGTAATCAGGGCGGTCAGGAAGGCGGCTGACACGGCGACCGCCATGAAGAATTCCGCGGTATTGGTCGTGCCGATGGCCTGCCTTGGCTCTGCCCCTCCCCCCATCAGGGTCGAGGTGACGATGGGTCCCCAACCGCCCCCGCCAATAGCGTCGAAGAAGCCGCCGACAAAGCCAAGGGGGAATGGCAGCCGCCATGAGAAAAGCTGGGGGCGGGTCTGTCTCCAGGCGCGGTAAAGGATGACCAGCCCCATGAGCCCGAGCCAGCCGACCACAAAGGGTTTGACGGCATCACCCTTGATCGAGGTGAGCACATAGGCGCCGAGGACCCCGCCAATGACCCCGCCAAGGGCCAGCAGGATCAGCAATCGGCGACCGACATTGCGGTGGTAGAGATGGCTGATGGCAGAGGCGGCGCCGGCGAAGACCTTGGCCGCGTGGACGCTTGCCGACGTGTTCGCAGGTGAAACACCCATCATGAGAAGTGTGGATGAGCATATGACGCCGTAGGCCATGCCCAGGGCGCCATCCACCAGCTGGGCCCCAAACCCGACGGCGACGAACATCCAGAAATCAGCAGGCATGCAAAGCTCCTTGCAGGGTTTGCATGGGCCCAAACCTGCCTGCCTGGCAAAGGGGTTTACCTTCGCAAGGGATCAGGTTTTCTATCAAGCAGCCGCGGCCTACATCCGCTCGGGCGCTACAATCCCCAGCAGGTCCAGGCTCAGTTCCAGCTGACGCAGAGCCGTCTGGGCCAGGGTCAGGCGCGATGACCTGACAGCAGCTTCGGCTGGAAGGATGGGGCAGGCCGCATAGAATTTAGAAAAGCCCTGGGCCAGCTTGTAGGCATGCTCGGCGATCAGGTTGGGCGCCTTTTTTTCATAGGCGTCCACCAGGGCCTGGTCGAAAGCGTCCAGCAGCAGGACCAGATCCCGCTCGGCAGGTTCGGTCACAGTGACTGGGCCCGCCGAATGGCCAGCCTCGGCCGCCCGACGCAGGACTGATTTCACCCGAACTGCCTGGTAGAGCAGATAGGGACCCGTCTTGCCTTCGAAGCTCGAGAAGCGATCGAGATCGAACACATAGGACGTCCCACGGAAATTCTGCAGGTCAGCGAACTTGAGGGCCGCCACCGCTACGGCATGGGCGGTGGCCTCGAAGGCCTCCGGGTCAAGCTCGGCGCCCAGGTCGGCTTCCTTCAGGCGCTCGCGGGCCTTTTCCCGGGTCATTTCGATCAGGTCGTTCAGCTTCAGCACCCCACCCTCGCGGGTCTTGAACGGTTTGCCGTCAACCCCGTTCATGGTGCCGAAGCCCAGATGCTCCAGGCCGCCTTCCGCCGCATAGCCGGCCATCAGGGCGGCGCGGAAGACGATCTCGAAATGGTCGGCCTGCCGCTGGTCCACCACATAGAGGATCTGGTGGGGATCAAAGCTGCGCTTGCGGTCCAGAATGGTGGCCAGGTCCGTGGTGCCATACATGGCCGAGCCCTCGGACGAGACCACCAGAAGGGGCGGCAGCTGGCGCTTGTCGTCCTCGCGGGCGACGCGGATGATCCGGGCGCCCTGGTCATCCTCGATCAGGCCCTTGGCGTCCAGCTCGGCCACCATGGGATCGATCAGATCCTCGACATCGCTCTCACCCTTCCAGAGGTCGAAATCGACCCCCAGGGCGTGGAAGTCCCGCTCCAGGGCGACCCGCGTCACCTTGGCGAAGTGCTTCCAGAGCAGGTGATAGCCCGGCGTCCGGTCCTGCAACCCCGCCGTGATCTTGCGGGCGCGGTCGCGATATTCCGGATCTTCCTTGCCCTGGGCCGCGGCGGCCGGGTAGAGGCGATCAAGATCGTTCAGGGTTATACGACTTTCGAACAGGGCGAAGGCCTCGGCCTCCCGGACCTCGGAGATCGTGTCGTTGGAGCCGTTGATTCCATTGATCAGGGTGGCGATCTCGGGCGCCTCGTCCATGGCCGCGCCGATCAGCAGGCCCATCTGATAGCCCCAGTCGCCGAAATGGGCGTCGCCCAGGACGGTGTCGCCACGGTAGCGATAGATCCGCTTCAGGGACTCGCCGATGATCGAGGCCCGCAGGTGGCCCACATGCATCGGCTTGGCGACATTGGGTCCGCCATAGTCCACCAGTATGCGCCGGACAGTTCCGACCTGGCTGGCTCCCGCCCGTGGATCGGCTGCAAGGGTGTTGGCCCGGGCCGACAGCGCCTGATCGGTGACCTTGAAATTGATGAAGCCGGCGCCGGCGATCTCGGCCGCAGCTAGCCTTTTGTCCTTGTCCAGCTCAGCGAGGACCGCCTGGGCGATTTCCCGGGGATTGCGGCGGGCCGCCTTGGCTGCGGAGAGGGCCCCGTTGCACTGGAAGTCAGCCAGGTCAGGGCGATCGGACGGGGTCACCCGCCCGAGGTCTGCAGGGAGGTCCAAGGCCGCGAAGGCCGCCGAGACAGCCTGGGTCAGGCCTTGCTTCAGATCCGTCATTTTTGATTCGTCGCCGCCGATGCCGCGCCGGCGTTCAGGCGGAAGCGTTTGCCCAGACGATTGAACTCGGCCATTTCCGGGGTGACGTCAAAGCCCACCAGGACTTCGAAGTTCGAGCCGGATGTGGTCAGCTTGGCCCGGGGGATCACCACCTGGTTGATCTCTTCCGTCACATAGACCCGATCCTGACCCGGCTGGAACTTCACAGGCAGGTTGAAGTATTCCTTGGCGATCACGGCCTCATTGCGCTGGGTGACAGCGATCCAGTAGCGGTAGGTCTTGCTGGAGCCTTCGGCCTGCGGACCCTTGCCCAGTTCGAACAGGACCTGCATCTTCAGGGTGATGGGTTCGTCGTCCTTGTAGGCGCAACCGGCGGAAATACTTTGGATTTCTCCTGAATACCCGACGTTGGCGGAGGCTTCCCTGCCGTCCTTGAACTCTACATATCGCCCGGCGTCGTAGAGGACCTTTACATAGGGGCACGGACCGGCGTTCCGCAGCTGCGGCAACGGCGCCTGGATATCGCCGAACTCCTGGTCACGCTTTTTCTTCTTGGCCTGGTCCTGCTGCTGGCGATCTTCATCGCTCTGGCGGCCCTGGGCGAACGCCGTATTGGCTGGAAGGGTGACGGCGGCGCCGAGAAGGGCGGCGATAAGGATAAGTGACCGGCGCATGAGGTCGTCCAGACAAGGGGCTGCAGCGGGGGACCCGCCTTGGGGTTCCTAGTAATGTCTAAAGATTGCGGCTGCAACGCGGCTGGTGTTCCGAGTCCGACAATGGCGTACGATGTCCGCGCGCAACGAGACCAATTTCAGGAAGCGAGCGCCAGACTCGCTCCACTAGCGTCGAAGCCTCTGAAGCCCTAGCTTGGGATCATGTCTTCCCCGGCTCCCCCTCCCCGCCCCCTGACCGTCCTTCTGGCCACCCCGCGGGGCTTTTGCGCCGGGGTGGACCGGGCGATCCAGATCGTTGAACGCGCCATCGAAAAGTATGGGGCGCCAGTCTATGTTCGCCATGAGATCGTCCATAACCGCCATGTTGTGGACAGGCTGAAGGCCCTTGGGGCGGTCTTTGTCGAGGAACTGGAAGAATGCCCCTTAGATCGGCCGGTAGTCTTTTCAGCCCATGGCGTTCCGAAGGCCGTGCCGGCGGAGGCCAGGTCCCGCAACATGCTCTATCTCGACGCGACCTGCCCCCTGGTTTCCAAGGTCCATGTTGAGGCCGGCAGACATTTCGACGCCGGACGCGAGATCATCCTGATCGGCCATGCCGGACACCCCGAGGTCGTCGGCACCATGGGCCAGTTACCCCCAGGCGCCGTCGCCCTGATCGAGACGGTCGAGGACGCCAGGGCCTTCACGCCCAGGGACGCGGGTAATGTGGCCTTCGTCACCCAGACCACCCTGTCAGTGGACGATACGGCCGAAATTGTCAGCGCCCTGCGCGAGCGGTTTCCAGCGATTTCGGCGCCGCACAAGGAGGACATCTGCTACGCGACCACCAACCGTCAGGACGCCGTCAAGGCCATGGCGGAAGGTAGCGATGTTGTGCTGGTCATTGGATCGGCCAACTCCTCGAACTCGGTTCGACTGGTGGAAGTCGCCCTGAGGGCCGGCGTGAAAGCCGCACACCTGATTGATGACGCTTCACACCTGGACCTTTCCTGGATGGAAGGCGCCAGCGCCGTAGGTGTGACGGCAGGCGCCTCCGCCCCGGAAGTCCTGGTGCAGGGGGTGATCGACAAACTGAACGCAGCCTTTGAGGTCACGGTGCGCGAGGTCGAGGCCGCGCGGGAGACGGTCAGCTTCAAGCTGCCGCGCATGCCCTAGGCGCATGGTCGAGCCTTCTGTGACTTGACCGGCGGCCCGACCTCCCGCAATCGGAGCGTCACATGGCTGTTTACACCGACCTCACCGACGAAGATCTGGCGTCCCTGTTGGCGTCCTATGACCTTGGCGCGCCTCTGGCCTTCAAGGGCGTGGCCGAGGGGGTGGAAAACTCCAACTTCATGCTGGAAACCGAGACCGGACGCTATTTCCTGACGGTCTATGAAAAGCGGGTCCGGGCCGACGAACTGCCCTTCTTCCTGAACCTGCTCAGCTGGCTGGCGGACCATGGCTATCCCAGCGCTGCACCGGTGGCTGACCGCTCTGGCAAGGTCCTTCAGACTGTTCGGGGCAAGCCGGCCGCTATTGTCACCTTCCTGCCCGGGCTTTCGGTCCGTAGGCCCAGCGTGGCCCACTGTCGGGAGGCCGGTGAAGGACTGGCCCGACTGCATCTGGCCGCGGAGGGTTATGGTGGAACCCGCGCCAATGACCTGGGACAGGAAGCCTGGGCGCCGATGTTCGAACGCCTGAAGCCGGCAGCCGAGGCCTTGAAGCCCGGACTTGCGGCCACCCTTGCGGCGGACCTGGATTACTTTGCATCCAACTGGCCAGGTGGACTGCCAACAGGGATCGTTCACGCGGACTATTTTCCGGACAATGTCTTCTTCAATGGCGGGAAGTTTGCGGGGGCCATCGACTTCTATTTCGCCTGTGTCGACGCCCTGGCCTATGACATCGCCGTCGCCCTCAATGCTTGGTGTTTCGAGGCCGATGGCAGCTTCAACATAACCGCCGCCCGCGCCATGGTGGCGGGCTATGAGATCCACCGCCCCCTGACCCCCGCAGAACGTCAGGCTCTTCCAATTCTGGCCCACGGCGCAGCCATGCGGTTTTTCCTGACGCGCCTCGCCGATTGGGGCGCAACCCCGGCCGGCGCCCTGGTCCGGCCCAAGGATCCCCTGGAGTATGAGCGCAAGCTGGCCGTACATCGGGAAGCTCCCGATCTGGTCCTGATGGGAGCCGGGCAATGACCCCTTCAGTGGTGATTTATACGGACGGCGCCTGCTCGGGTAATCCCGGGCCCGGAGGCTGGGGCGCCATACTGACCCTGGGCCAGACCGTGAAGGAAATCTGCGGCGGCGAGCCAGACTCCACCAACAACCGGATGGAGTTGATGGCCGCCATCCGAGCCCTGGAAGCCCTGACCAAGCCCTGCTCTGTCGAACTTCACACCGACAGCACCTACGTCATGAAGGGCATTTCCGAGTGGATCCACAACTGGAAACGCCGGGGCTGGCGGACCGCAGACAACAAGCCGGTCAAGAATGATGATCTCTGGCGCAGGCTCGATGAGGCCCGGGGCCGCCACCAGGTGACCTGGAAGTGGGTCAAGGGCCATGCCGGCCACCCCCTCAATGAACGCGCCGACGAACTCGCCCGCCAGGGCCTGACCGAAGCACGCGCCCGTCCTTGACAAGGACGACGACGCTCCCCAGATCGTTCAGGATTGAACGAGTGGAGGCGTGAATGTCCTCAATCCCCCTTCGCAGCGCCACTTCGCCCCAGGACCATCCTCACATCGAGGTCTTCACCGCCATTGGCGTCATTGAACACTTCCTGCGGAAGACCGTGATCCGCCATCTGCCGCCGGGCATGACCTATGCGCATTTTGAAGTCCTGCGGCACTTCATGCGCCATGGCGATGGCCTGACCCCAGCAGAGCTCTCCCAGGTCCTGCTGGTGACCAAGGGTGCGGTGACCAACATACTCCAGAAAATGGAGGAACAGGGTCTGATCGCGGTGATCAGTGACGTGGCGGACGGCCGCAAGAAACGGATCAGGATCACCCGCACCGGAATTGAAACCGCCAACGCCCTCTTCAAGGCCATGAAGGCCCAGACCGAAAAGCTGAGGGACGGCTTCACGGACAATGAGTTCCGCGACGCCCTGCCATTCCTGAAGGCCCTCGGCGCCTTTCTGGCGGAAGAGACTGCTGCAGGTTAGGATCAGCCATGCTGTACCTGATCCTCAAGGCTGGCCTGTCCGGGCTGATCATCGCCGCCGTCTCGGAAATCGCAAAGCGGTCCCCCGGATTTGGAGCCCTTGTGGCGTCCCTGCCTCTGGTTTCAGTGCTCGGCATGATGTGGCTGTGGAAAGATACCCATGACCCCGTCAGGCTGGCTGACCATGCTCAGGCAACCGTCTGGTATGTTCTGCCGTCCTTGCCCATGTTTCTGATCATTCCGGCCCTGCTGAGGCGTGGAACGCCGTTCTGGGGCGCTCTCGGCGTCGGCTGTCTTTTGACCATCGGCCTCTATCTGCTGATGACCTGGGTTGGTCCCCGGTTTGGCATAAGGCTTTAGGACCATCTGAACCGATCGGCGAACTGACAATTCCTGGATCGAATGTCGTCCGGGCGCGTTTCCCCGGGTACCTGGAACGGAGCCATCTGCTCAGGCCCAAATGCTTGAGCATCTCCGTCAGAGACCTGGAAGGACCAGTTCTATGACTGAACAGTACATTTCACCCCAAGGCATTCCCGACCGGATGAGCGACAGGATCACAGCACAGGACGAGGCCGTGATCCGGAGCCGACGGGAGAAAGAACATGCCCACGCCCTGCGACATGGGTCGAACTCAAGCCTCCTCGCCGGCATAGTGATCGGCGGCGTCATAGCCATGGGCGCTACGGCCTACTTCGCCCGGGAAAGCGGGTCCTTTGCCAACGCTGGCGGGGCCGTTGACCGGAGTATTGAGTCCACCACCGCCGCCTCCCAATCCGCGACCGCTGACGCCGCCCAGTCCGTAGGGTCCGCCGCCCACAATGCTGGCGAGGCCGTAGACAAGTCCATGTCTGACGTCGCCGCCAAGACCCGCCCCGAGTGAGTTGGCCCTGTCTCCGGCGGGCCTGAACCCGCCGGCCTCACTCTCCAAGCAAGAAGGATTTCGCCATGTTTTACTGGACTGCAGTTTTCCTCGTCATTGCTCTGGTTGCCGGAGCCATTGGCTTTGGCGCCGTCGCATCGATCTCATTCAGCTTTGCAAAGGTCGTGTTCGTCCTGGCCATTGTCCTCTTCCTGCTGAGCGCCCTGTTCGGCATGCAGGGGCGGCGTCTGGGATAGAAATTCCGCAAGACCCCGATGAAAATCGGCCCCTCCTGCCTCAGGGCAAGGGGGGGCTTTTCGTCAGTCCGGTCAGGGCCCGGACAGGAAACGTCACCTCGAGGGCCAGGGTCTGGCCAATGCCCTGCTCGATGCGCAGGGGCCCACCAAGCTGCCGGGCCAGGGCTTGGATCATGTGCAGGGCAGGCTCGCCCATCACCAACTGGCCGGGCGCTTCAGATCTACCCGCAAGGTCCACCCGAAGGGTCGCCTGGTCGAGATCCCGGGTAAGGGCGACCAGGGCGGTCGGACTGTTCATGCCCGTGTCAATGGCGGCGGCGAGAAGCACTTCGATCACCATGAGGGCGACAGGCATGGCGTCGTCCAGGGGCAGGACAACGCCTTCGGCGCTGACCTTGACGGCCGGCCGGACAGGGCGATCGGATATGGTCTCGACCACCTGAAGCGCCAGATCCTGAAGAGTCTCTCCCATGTCGACCATGGCCCGGTGCGGAACATCATCCAGAGTCCGGTAGACGGCGATCATGCCTGAAACCCTGGCGCGCAGCATGGCCAGCACAGACCGGGCTGCAGGCTCGGTGCTGGACCTGCTGGTCACATCGATCAGCGACGCCACCACTTGCAGACTGTTGCGGACCCTGTGGTCGATTTCCCGCCGAAGATGGGCGTTCTCAGCGAGAAGGTCCTCGCGCGACGCCGTAACAGACGGCGTGGTGGGCGGACTCAAGGGGTCGCAGCGGCGCGTTTGACCAGCTGATCAGAGTCCCGGATCAGGCCGGCGGCCGCGCCCATGACCGGGGTCGGCGTACGGCGGTTATGTCGTTTGGTCATGAGGACGGCCAGGGTTGACCGGCCGCGGGAGACCCGGCTTTTCACCGTGCCCACCGCAACCCCGATGATCCTGGCGACCTCATCATAGTTGAACCCGCCGGCTGCGATCAGGATCAGGGCTTCGCGCTGCTCGATCGGCAGTTGTCGGATGGCGCTGGAGACCTCTGCAAGCTCCATGGCGGTCTCAACATTTTCGATCGCCCTCGCCGTCTTGGCGTGGTGCTCCTCGTCAATGGAAGTCAGGCGTCTGGATTTCCTCCAGGTGGAATAGAATGCATTTCGGAGAATCCGGAAGGTCCAGGCCTTGAAGTTGGTCCCTACAATGTAGGATCCGCGGGCGGTCCAGGCCTTGAGCATGGTTTCCTGAACGAGGTCGTCAGCCAGGGCGGGGTTGCCGCAGAGTGACCTGGCGAAGGCGCGCAGGGCCGGGATGATCGCGACCAGATCAGCCTTGAAGGCCTTGGACTTGTCTTCCGTTGTCGTTCCGGCGCCTTGCGTGTCCGATGTCATCGGGGAGCCTCGCCCCGCTCCAGGGCGTCAAGCAGGTCCAGGAGCTCGGAGGGCACGGGTTCGGCCAGGACCGTCTCGTACTGCTCCCGCAGCACCTTGCCGATGACTTCGCCCTGCAGCCGTCTTGCCGGACTGCTCGGGGCCGGCCGCGCCGGGCTCGAGGTCTGATCTCTCGTCAATGCCCAGGCCCTTTTTCCACATCACAGGGTCTGGGATCGACCCCGTTTCGTCCACAGCACACACGCCATTTGGGAACCCTACGTGCGAGGGGGCGTTTTGGTTCCTTGGGATCGAAAGAATTGGTCCGTTTGTCAGGGGATCAACAGATGAACTCAGCCCGGAAGATTGCGGCGGACCTGCCCTATCTCAGACGCTATGCAAGATCGCTCACGGGCGATCAGATCCGCGGAGACGCCTATGTCCGCGCCACCCTGCAGGCCCTGCTGGACGGCGATCTCGAGCTGGAGGAAAGGGATACGCCAAAGGTGGCGCTCTATATGGCGTTTCACCAGATGTGGGACCGGACCGGCGCCACTCTGGAACAGACGCCCAGGTCCACCCTGGCCTCTGACCAGACCCTGCAGAGGCTTTCGCCGCCGGATCGCAAGGCGTTCCTCCTGACGGCCATGGAAGGGTTTACCCTCGACGAAGCTGCCGAGATCCTCGCCATGTCCCCCCTCGAGGTCGCCCGGGACATTGCCTCCGCCCATGCAGACATTGATGCAGCCCTGAAGACCCGGGTCCTGATCATCGAGGATGAACCCATCATCGCCCTGGACATTGAAGGCCTCGTCAGGGAGCTCGGTCATGATGTGATCGCGGTGGCGCGCACCCGATCTGAAGCCACCGCCGCTGCTGCAGAAGAAGCCCCGGGACTGATTCTGGCTGATATTCAGTTGGCGGATGATAGTTCAGGCATAGACGCGGTGAAGGACATTCTCGGCCACGAAAGCATCCCGGTGATCTTCATCACCGCCTTCCCTGAAAGGCTGCTCTCGGGAGATCGGCCGGAGCCGACCTATCTGATCACCAAGCCCTTCAAGCCCGAGACCGTCAAGGCGGTGATCGGCCAGGCCCTGTTCTTTCACGGGTAAGAACCTCCGGAGAATCGGAACCTTCCAGACCACGGCGCGTTGTTCAGGAGACCGGATGACGGCCGAAAAAGTGGAGGACCTCCGATGAACTCAGATACCCTTAAGGGCCAATGGAAGCAGCTGTCGGGCGAAGCCAAGCGCCAG
This sequence comes from Alphaproteobacteria bacterium PA2, assembly GCA_002256425.1. Classification (NCBI taxonomy): domain Bacteria; kingdom Pseudomonadati; phylum Pseudomonadota; class Alphaproteobacteria; species Alphaproteobacteria bacterium PA2. Next base: position 3,049,334 of record NKIZ01000001.1, read on the forward strand.
TGGGGCAAGTTGACCGACGATGACCTGCTGCGGGTCGAAGGCGATGCCGAGAAGCTCGCCGGCGTCGTGCAACAGCACTATGGCGTCACCCGTGAAGACGCGGACCGCCAGGTCAAGGAATGGCACGACAAGGCCTCAAAGGCCGCTGACAAGGCCAAGATGTGATGGCCCGCCCTTCCCTCAAGACCCTGATCCCCCTGGTCGCTGTACTGGCCTTCGGCTTGACGGCCTGCAACACCATCAAGGGCGCCGGCCGCGACGTCTCGGCAACAGGCAAGGCGGTATCCGATGCCGCCGCCACAACCCAGCAGGACATGAAGAAGTAGGCGACGCCCCAGCCTGCGGATCATGGAGGCCTGAAATCGTCGCAGAAATGCGGCGGTTCCAGGCCTCAACTACCTGAAGCTGGAAAACCCTATGACCGAGAGAACAGACCAGGACCTGCCGCGATACGTCGCGGACGCCGTCGACGCCATGGCCAAGGTCCACGCTGAGCACCAGCTGGACGCGACCCGTCTGGACCGCCGCATGGCCCAGATGACGGCCTGGCTGGGCCATCCGGCCTTCAGCATATTCCTGACGGCCTTCGTACTTGCCTGGATTCTCGGGAACCTGTTTGCCCCGGGCATGGGCTTGACCCCGCTTGACCCGCACCCGTTTCCCCTGCTCGCGGGAGCCGTCGCCCTGGGGGCGCTCTACATGACGGCCATCATTCTGACGACCCAGAGACGCGAGGACCTGAGAGCGGCCCGCAGGGAACAGCTGACCCTGGAGTTGGCTATTGTCATTGATCACAAGACGTCAAAATTGATCGAGCTGCTCGAAAGTCTTCGTCTCGATAATCCAAACGTCGCCAACCGGATCGACCCGGAGGCCGAGGCAATGTCATCAGCCGCCAACACCCAGATCGTGCTCGAGGCCATCATAAAGACCCACGAGGCGGACCCGGCTTCAGACTGAAGGTGACGGGTCCCCTGCCCTGAGCACGGGCCCAGACATCTCGACCCGGGTTCCTGGCCGGTTGTCCTTCGTCTCGACGTGCGCCTCCAGCTGGTGGGCAAGCGCTTCAACCAGGTGGGTCCCCATTCCCGACTTCCTGACAATCCCCTCCACCGGCATGCCGACGCCATTGTCGGACACCGAAAGGGTCCATGCGGCGCTGCCGACCTTGTAGACAACACGGACAATGCCTGAGCGCTCATTGGGAAAGGCATGTTTGAGGCAGTTGATCACCAGCTCCGTGACGATCAGACCAAGACTGGTCGCTTCCTGGGATGTGACCGTAGCGGGGTCCGCCTTGACCTCCAGGGTAAGCCCCCGGCCGCCGCGCATCATGGACGAGGCCAGGCTGGAACACAGTTTCTGCAGGTAGGGCTCTACATCCACCTGACCGGAGTTTGGCTGAAGGTGCTGTTGCACGGCGGCAATGGACATCACCCGATCATGGGCATCCTGGAGATGCAGCCGGCTCTCCTCTGAAGACACGCCGCGCGCCTTGAGAAGCAGGACGCTGGCGATGATCTGCAGACTGTTGGCCACCCGGTGCTGCATTTCCTGCAGCAGAACCCCCCGTTCTTCCAGAAGTCGGTCCTTTTCCCGGAGCAAGGCGGCGTTCTCCCGCTCTACCCGTCTGATCTGGGTCACGTCGTTCAGGATCATCAGGATACGGGCCTCGGCCGGTGGGCCTTTGACAACCCGTCTCACATCGACAGCCAGGGTATGGGTTGTTCGGTCCGGGTGTCGCAGGTCGGTCTCATACCGGCCAATATCCTCGACGCCCTGAAAGGCGGACTCCACCAGTGTCGCAAGCTGGGGCTTGTTCCATTCCCCTTCGCCGATCGTGGTCAGGGACCGGTTGAGAACCTGATCCCTGGGACGGCGGAAGGTCTCACAGAAGCTGTCGCTGACAGCGACCACGAGGGCGTGGCCATCCAGAAGCAGGACCGGAATGTGCGAGGAGAGGACAAGCGCCTTGCCCAGCTCGATCGACGCGTCGTCTGCCGGCATGTCTGATGTCCGAACTGAAGTCTGAGCCAGGAAAATTCCTTAGCCGCATGTCTTGTCACGATATCAGAATACACCGTGAATAATTGCAGCTTATTGTCATAGATCATGTATCTGGGTTTTAGTCGTGAATGACTCGAGAGTGCGGGTTGGATAATATTGGAACCTATTATTATAATGCGCGTTCACCGAGTACATGCGCGACGATGGGTTGCGCTAATGGACTCATCAAATGAAACTCAAAATCATGGCGGTCATACTGGCCGCAGCCCTGACCCCTACACTAGCTTTCGCACAGCAGAACTGTGAGGAGCGGAAAACTAACCGCGTGGCCGGAACCCTGGCCGGCGCCGCTATCGGCGCCCTGCTTGGCAATGCCGTAGCAGGCGACGACCGGGCAGCCGGCACGATTCTCGGCGGTATTGGCGGTGGCGTGATCGGCAATCAGCTGGCCAAAGGCGACTGTCAGCACGCCTACGGATACTACGATAACAACCGAGTCTGGCACGCCAATCCCAAGAGTTCTGTCGCAGCGACAGGATACTATGACCGCAACGGGAACTGGATGAACGGCGTCCCCAACGGCTACTATGACCGTCAGGGCCACTGGATCGCTTCGGGCGGAAACACCGTGGCCGCTGGCTATTATGACTCAAACCGTCGCTGGGTGCCGACCTCTTCCCAGGGGTATTATTCGGATAATGGATCCTGGGTGAATGGCTCGGCCACCGGTCACTATGACAGCCGACGGCGCTGGGTCGCAGGGCCTGTCACAGGCTACTACAATACCCGAGGACAGTGGATCGCGACCTCTGCGACAGCTCGGGAGAACGCCCGTCCCGGCAACCGTCCCGGCTGGACCGGCGCCCGGGAAGACACCCGAGGCCGCGAGGTCTGGTTTGATCGGGGAATCCGGCGCTCCATGGCAAACCGGACCATCACTACCAATGACGGGGCCTATGCCCTCCGCTCCCTGGACGCCATCCGCCGGGATGACGAAGCCCAGAGGCGCAATGACGGCTCCCTGACCCGCGAGGATCAGTCCGACATCATTTCACGCCTCGATGACTTGAGCCGCGAAATCAACTGGTAAATCAATATCTTCCGGATCGGGGCTTCCCCGGTCCGGAAGATCTCAGGACTTCCGGACGAACTCCGCCCGCAGGACCAGGCCCTTGATGCCTTCATAGCGGCAATCAATCTCCTGATCGTCCCCGGTCAGGCGGATCGACTTGATCACTGTCCCACGCTTCAGGGTCTGGCCGGCGCCCTTGACCTTCAGGTCCTTGATCAGGGTGACGCTGTCGCCATCGGCCAGCAGGTTGCCGACAGAATCCCGCACCTCGACGGCCGCGTCCGCCTTATCCTGCAGGGAAGCTGCACTGACCCACTCTCCGGTCGTCTCGTCGAAAACGAAGTCGTCAGCATTGTCTTCGGCCATGGTCTGGTCTCTCCGGAAAGCCCCTGTCGCAAAGCAGGCGATAGCAGAAGTCACGCCCGGACGCCCCGACTAGTTTGCAGCCAGCCTGTCCCCAGCGGTCGGCCCTTTGTTCTGGCCCCCCTGCCTCGACTGTTGCAGACTGCCCTCAAAGGGGGGTTTCATGACAATCCAGCTTCGGCAGATCTGCCTCGTTGCGGAAAGGCTCACGCCGGTCATTGACGATCTCACCGACATTCTGGGCCTTGAGGCCTGTTACATCGACCCGGGCGTGAAGGTCTTCGGGCTGGAAAACACCCTGCTGCCCATCGGTCGCAATTTCCTGGAGGTGGTGGCGCCGATCACTGAGAACACCGCCGGCGGGCGCTATCTGCAGCGGCGCGGCGGCGATGGCGGATACATGGTCATCACCCAGGCCGACACGCGACAGGCCCAGTCTGAAGTCCGCCGTCAGGCGATGGAGAACGGGGTCCGGGTCGCCTATGAGTTCGAGCGGGACGGCTGGAACCTCTGTCAGCTCCATCCAGGAGACATGGTCGCCGCCTTTCTGGAGGTGGAATGGGACCAGTATGAGGATCTTGCCGGCCACTGGATGCCCGCCGGGGGATCTGGCTGGGAGAAGCATGTCCGCCAGGATATCACCTGCGACCTGATCGGCGTTGAGCTTCAGGGCGCCGACCCGGCGGCCCTCGCCGACCTTTGGGGGCGGGTGCTCGGTCAGGAGGTCCGGGACCAGGATGGAACCCTGACCCTTTCCCTCAACAATGCCGACCTGACCTTTGTCGAGGCGACCGACGGCCGCGGGCCAGGCCTGTCCGGACTGACCCTGGCGGTCCGCGACCCGGACGGGATCAGGGCCCGGGCCTCAGCTCGGAACAGGCCGGTTTCGGGATCGCGAATTGATATCGGCGGCGTCTGGTTTGATCTGAAGGCCGAGGCGAAAGTCTGACCATGCTGGAGACCGTCGACGTCCTGATCATTGGGGCTGGCGCCTCGGGCGCGGCAGCGGCCTGGAGCCTTGCGGACACGCGGATGCGTATAGTCTGTCTCGACCAGGGGGACTGGCCGAACCCCTCGACCTTTCCATCCGCGGGCCGGGACTGGGAGGCTCGTCAGCATACGGATCATAGCTTCAATCCCAGCATCCGACGGGCTGCCGCGGACTATCCGATCAACGAGGATGACTCACCCATCAAGATCGCCAACTATAACGGCGTCGGCGGCGGGACAGTCCTCTATGCCGGGCACTTCCCACGGTTTCATCCCTCCGACTTCAGGGTGAAGACCCTGGATGGGGTCGCCGATGACTGGCCGATCGACTATGCGACCCTTGAGCCATTCTACGATCAGAACGACGCCATCATGGGCGTCGCCGGCCTGCGGGGCGACCCTGCAAATCCACTTAAGCCCGAGCGCATGCCTCCCCTGCCCCTGGGCAAGTCCGCCGCCGCCGTCGCCCGGGGTTTCAACGCCCGGGGCTGGCACTGGTGGCCCTCAGACAGCGCCATCGCCACCCGGGAACACGAAGGCCGGGCGCCCTGCATCAACCTGGGCCACTGTCTCTATGGCTGCGCCCAGGGCGCCAAGGCCAGCACTGACATCACCTACTGGCCCCTGGCTGTCCGGGCGGGCGTCGAGGTGCGGACCGGATGCCGGGTGCGGGAGGTCTGCGTCAATGACCAGGGCCGGGCCAGCGGCGTCATCTATTTCGACCCCGAGGGTCGTGAACAGTTCCAGCCGGCCCACATTGTCATCATGGCCTGCAACGGGGTCGGCACCCCGCGCATTCTGCTGAACTCGAAATCCAAGCTCTTCCCCGATGGCCTGGCCAATTCCAGCGGTCTGGTCGGCAAGAACCTGATGTTCCACCCCTATGCCGCCATCACCGGCTATTTCGATGAGCCCCTGGACGGCGGACGTGGCCCCAGCAATGGGCTCTGGAGCCAGGAATTCTATGAGACCGATCTCAGCCGTGGCTTTGTCCGGGGCTATACCTATGAATTCAGTCGCGGGGGCGGGCCGGCCAGCCAGGCCCTTTCGACCATGGGAACAGGGCGGGTCCCCCTGGGCCCCGGCCACCACAAGGCCTTCCGACAGCGTCTTGACCGGTCCACCGGCATGGTCGCCATCTGCGAGGACCTGCCCGAACTCCACAATACTGTGACACTCGACGAGACCCTGACCGACGCCCACGGGATCCCGGCGCCCAAAATCACCTATGCCATCAGCGACAACAGCCGTCGGATGCTGGACTTCGCCATGGCGCGGGGCGCCGAGGTCATGAAGGCGGCAGGCGCCTATGAGGTGCGCACGGACTCTCCCCTGGCCTTTGGCGGTTGGCATCTGATGGGTACGGCGCGCATGGGGCGCGATCCCAGGTCCGCCGTGGTCAATGAGTGGGGCAGGACCCATGACGTGAAGAACCTCTTCGTCATCGACGGCAGTCTTTTCGTCACTTCGGCGGGCGTGAACCCGACTTCGACCATCCAGGCCCTGGCCCTCTATGTCGCAGACGCCATCAAGTCGCGTCTGGCCAACCTGTTTGATTGAAACCGCTCATGGCCCTGACAGAACAACAGCTTGCAGACTTCCGGATCATCGCCGGACGCATGATCCCGGCTGAGGACGGCGCCCTTGGCGCAGATGATCCGGTCATCTTCGCTGATATCAGTTCAAGCTTGAACGACATTGCACCGGCGATTGTAAGCGTTCTCGACGCGGTGACGTCTGAAGGTCCCGGAAACTTCGCCGCCCTGCCTCCGGAGGGGCAGGACACCATCCTGCAGAAGGTCCAGGCAGCTTTGGGCATGACCTTCTGGGCCGCCGTCCAGCGGGTGACCCTCTGCTATTACCGCGACGATCGCGTGCTCAGGTCGCTCGGCCTGCGCCCTGGTCCGCCCTTCCCCCGCGGGCAGGTTCTGGAACAGGGCGACTGGACACTGCTGGACCCAGTAAAGGCCAGGGAGCCCTTCTGGCGGAAGGCCTAGGCCCCGGCCAGCTGGGCCTTACGCTCCCGCCGCCGGCGGTGAAGGATATGCTCGGTATAGCCGTTGGGCTGGACCCGTCCCTCGAACACCAGGTCAAGGGCGGCCTGGAAGGCAATGCTGGCGTCGGGGTTGCCCGCCATGGCCTGGTAAAGCGGATCATCGGCGTTCTGGCCGTCCACCACACTGGCCATGCGCAGCAGGGTCTCGCGGACCTGGGCCTCGGTGCAGACGCCGTGGTGCAGCCAGTTGGCGATGTGCTGGCTTGAGATCCGCAGGGTGGCGCGGTCTTCCATCAGGCCGACATTGTGAATGTCCAGCACCTTGGAGCAGCCGACGCCCTGGTCGATCCAGCGCACCACATAGCCCAGAATGCCCTGGGCGTTGTTGTCCAGCTCCTGCTGGATGTCGGCCTGGTTCCAGTTGGACCTGGCCAGGGGCGGGGTCAGCAGATCGTCCGTACCGGTGGCGGCCAGCTTGCCCATGGCGCTCTGTAGGGCGGCGACGTCCACCTCGTGATAGTGCAGGGCGTGCAGGGTCGCCGCCGTCGGCGACGGCACCCAGGCGGTATTGGCGCCGGCCTTGGGGTGGCCGACCTTGGTGGTCAGCATGTTCTGCATCTGATCGGGGGCTGCCCACATGCCCTTGCCGATCTGGGCGCGGCCCGGGAAGCCTGTGGCCAGGCCGATTTCCACATTGCGCTTCTCATAGGCAGCCAGCCAGGGCTCGGCCTTCATGGTGTCCTTGCGGACCATGGGGCCAGCTTCCATGGCGGTGTGGATCTCATCGCCGGTCCGGTCCAGGAAGCCGGTATTGATGAAGACGATACGATCGCGGGCGGCGTGGATACAGGCCTTCAGGTTTGCGCTGGTGCGACGCTCCTCATCCATGATGCCAAGCTTCACGGTGTTGCGTGCAAGGCCCAGGGCGTCTTCGACCATGTCAAACAGGCGGACTGCCAGGGCGACCTCGTCGGGGCCGTGCATTTTCGGCTTCACCACATAGACCGAGCCGGCCGGGCTGTTGAGGCGGGCGCCGTTCAGGTCGTGCAGAGCCGCCGTGACCGTGACCAGGGCGTCGACCACGGTCTCGAACACCGGCTGGCCGTTGAACCTGACCATGTCGGTCATCATGTGGTGACCCACATTGCGGACCAGCAGCAGGCTGCGGCCCCGCAGGACAAGGTCCGAACCCGTCGCAGTCTTGTAAACCCGGTCGGAATCCAGGGCGCGGGTTTCGGTCTTTCCACCCTTCTGGAAGCTGGCGGTCAGGTCGCCCCGCATCAGGCCCAGCCAGTTGCGATAGACATTGGCCTTGTCCTCAGCGTCCACCGCCGCGACCGAGTCCTCACAGTCCTGGATGGCGGTCAGGGCCGACTCCATCAGCACGTCCGCCACATGGGCCGGGTCATCCCGGCCGATATTGTGGTTGGGGTCGATCTGGATTTCCAGGTGGAGGCCGTTGTGGCGAAGGAGCACGCCTTCCGGGGCCTCGGCCGCCCCGCGCCAGCCGACGCACTGGGCGGCGTCCTTTAAACCTGTGCTGGCGCCGCCGGCCAGCGCCACGGCGAGAACGCCGTTTTCCAGACGATAGCTGGTGGCGTCTGCATGTGAGCCGCCGGCCAGGGGGGCGACTCGGTCCAGCAGGGCGCGGGCATAGGCGATGACCTTGGCGCCCCGGTCGGGATCATATCCCTTGCCGCCGGTCGGGGGCTCCAGGGCGTCTGTTCCATAGAGGGCGTCATAGAGACTGCCCCATCGGGCGTTGGCGGCGTTGAGGGCATATCGGCCGTTCGAGACAGGCACGACCAGCTGCGGTCCAGCCAGTTTGGCGATCTCGGGATCCACGTTCCGGACACCGATTTCGAAGGCCTCAGGCTCGGGCAGAAGATAGCCTATTTCCTTAAGAAATTCAGTTTCTTCGGCAACATCCAGCGTCTTCCCACTGCGGGCCTTCCACCAGGCGTCGATCTGGACCTGAAGGTCGTCCCGCCGCGCCAGCATCTGGGTGTTGCGCGGGGTGAAATCTGCGAGCAGGGCCTCAAGGGAGGACCAGAATTTCGCCCCTGAAATCCCGCTGTCTTTCAGCAGTTCCTGCTCGACAAAGGCATGCAGGAGGTCGTCAACCGAAAGCGAAGTGCTGATGTCCATGTGACGTCTCTGCTCGTTCCTGAAACGGTCTGGCGGCCCGTACCCGGGTCGCAATAGGCGGCGCTTTAGACACGGAAGCGAGAGAATTTGAAGCCCTTTTTCTGGGCGGCCGCCTTCGCCTGTCCATCAAGCATCCGAGAACCCGAAGGGTTCCGATGTGCGGCGAATGTCATCAGGCAGGATCTGTCGGCCGATCGGCGGTGCTGACCTGGCGGTGCATTCCGTGCGGTGGCAGAGGCGGCAGGTGACACCGATCGGAGTCGCCGTCTCTGGGCCGAAGCCCGGCCGGTCCTGGGTATAGATCAGCTTGCTGGCATGTTCTGCGGCGCAGCCCAGGGCGATGGCGCGCTCGACGCTCTGGGCGCCGAAACCGCCGCCGCCGGCGGTCACTGTCCGGGCGATGGAGAAGAACTTCTGGCCGTCCGGAAGCTCCAGCCATTGGGTGACGATCTGCCGGGGCGCCCGGAAGGCCTGGTGGACCGTCCAGAGCGGGCAACCGCCCCCGTGACGGGCGAAGGGAAAGCCTGCGCCGTCCAGCCGCTTGGAGACATTGCCCGCCGGATCCACCCGGATGAAGAAGAAGGGCACCCGCTCCTGTCCTGGCTTCTGCAGGGTCGTCATACGGTGGGCAGTCTGCTCGAAACTCGCGCCGAACTGGCGGCCAAGGGCCTCGACGTCATAGCGCCTGGCCTCCACTGCGCGGGCGAAGGCGGAATAGGGCATGAGGATGGCTGCGGCGGCATAACTGGCCAGGGCGCGACGGGTAAGCCTTTCACCCCCCTCGGTGTCGAACCTGGTCTTGCCCAGGGCGGCGTCGATCTCGGGTCGCAGTTCCAGATAGGCCAGCTGCAGGGCCAATTGAAAGGTCTGGCTGGCGGTGTCGAGGGAGTCGGCCAGCAGGATTTCCCGACGGTGCCGGTCCAGTCTACGGACCGATCCCACCATCACGCTGGCGGGCAGGCGCCGGACCTTCAGGGTGTGTCCCGCCAGGAGATAGCCCGACAGGCTGTCATGTCGCGAAACCGAATCCGCCAGGCGCTCGGCCGCATCGTCCAGGGTGGGAAAGCTGTTGCGCCGTGCCGCAAGGAACCGCCGTGACTCAGCCACAGGATCAGGCGGCTCGTCCGTTCCGTCCCCCAGAGCGCCGGCCTCTGCGCCCCGGTCAGCAAGGGCAAGCTGCTCCTCGCGATAGGCCGTGTAGAGCCGCAGAAAGGCGTCAGTGATCCCGGGGAAGTTCGTGGCGGCGTCGGCGGTCTCCAGGGGCTGCAGGTCGATGTCGGCGAACATCGGATCCTTGAGAACCCCCTGCAGGCGCGCCGTATGGTCCGACCCGTCCTTGCCGGCCAGGGTCGACATGTCGAGCTTGTAGGTCTGGGCGAGACGCAGCAGCATTTCGGCGCTCAGCGGCCGGTGATTGCGCTCCAGCAGGGCGATATAGGAGGGCGAGACCTCCAGATCGGCGGCCATGTCGGCCTGGGTCAGGCCGTTGTCCCTTCGCAGACGGCGCAGGCTTGGACCCACATAGAGGCGGCGATCGGCGGACACGGCTCAGGATCCTTGAATGTCGAGTTCTTACATACATACACGGATTTTCTGTAAAGTGTTACATCTAAACCTCGCACCGACTCCACACTGTGTGCGCGGGCCTGTAGGGCGACGTCCAGATTTCACTGTCGTTTCGAGGACGCGTTCCATGTCTTATCAAGACCACATCACCCAGGTCGGCCAGCTGATCAGCACCAAGGGCGGGACCTGGGACGGCATCAATGCCGAGTCCGTGGCGCGCATGCGCCTGCAGAACCGCTTTACCAGCGGCCTGGACATCGCCCGTTATACGGCTGCGATCATGCGCAAGGACATGGCGGCCTATGACGCCGACTCCTCGCAGTACACCCAGTCCCTGGGCTGCTGGCACGGCTTCATCGGCCAGCAGAAGATGATCTCCATCAAGAAGCACTTCGGCAATACCGACCGCCGCTATCTCTACCTGTCCGGCTGGATGGTCGCCGCCCTGCGCTCGGACTTCGGGCCCCTGCCCGACCAGTCCATGCACGAAAAGACCTCGGTCCCGGCCCTGATCGAGGAGCTCTACACCTTCCTGCGCCAGGCTGACGCCCGCGAACTGGGCGGCATGTTCCGCGAAATCGACGCCGCCCGCGCCGCTGGCGACAGCGCCAAGGAAAAGGCACTGCTGGCCGCCGTCGACAATTACCAGACCCACGTGGTTCCGATCATCGCCGACATCGACGCCGGTTTCGGCAATGCCGAAGCGACCTACCTGCTGGCCAAGAAGATGATCGAAGCCGGCGCCTGCGCCCTGCAGATCGAAAACCAGGTTTCCGACGAAAAGCAGTGCGGCCACCAGGACGGCAAGGTCACGGTTCCGCACGAGGACTTCCTGCAGAAGGTCCGCGCCTGCCGCTACGCCTTCCTCGAGCTGGGCGTTGAGGATGGCATCATCGTCACCCGAACCGACTCCCTGGGCGCTGGCCTCACCAAGCAGATCGCCGTCAGCCACGAGGCGGGCGACCTGGGCGACCAGTACAACAGCTTCCTCGACTGCGAAGAGATCACCCCGGAAAACGCCCGCAACGGCGATGTGATCATCAACCGCAATGGCAAGATGCTGCGTCCCAAGCGCCTGCCGTCCAACCTTTTCCAGTTCCGTGAAGGCACGGGCGCTGACCGCTGCGTCCTGGACTCCATCACCTCGCTGCAGAACGGCGCCGACCTGCTGTGGATCGAGACCGAAAAGCCCCACGTCGAGCAGATCGCCAGCATGATGGACAAGGTCCGCGAAGTGATCCCCAACGCCAAGCTGGTCTACAACAACTCGCCGTCCTTCAACTGGACCCTGAACTTCCGCCAGCAGGTGTTCGACGCCTACAAGGCGGCCGGCAAGGATGTCTCGGCCTATGACCGCGACAAGCTGATGAGCGTCGACTATGACACTACCGAACTGGCTGCCGAAGCCGACGAGCGCATCCGCACCTTCCAGGCTGACGGCGCCAAGCGGGCCGGCATCTTCCATCACCTGATCACCCTGCCGACCTATCACACGGCCGCCCTGTCCACGGACAACCTGGCCAAGGAATACTTCGGCACCCAGGGCATGCTGGGCTACGTGCTGGGCGTCCAGCGTCAGGAAATCCGTCAGGGCATCGCCTGCGTGAAGCACCAGAACATGTCCGGCTCGGACATCGGCGACGACCACAAGGAATACTTCGCCGGCGAAGCGGCCCTTAAGGCCGGCGGCGCGCACAATACGATGAACCAGTTCGGCTAAGGCCGGTTCATTCCATAAGCCAAGGAAGCGGCCCGGGGCTCACGTCCCGGGCCGTTTTCATGTCCTGGTCTCAGTACTCCACCGCGCAGCCATAGGCCCGGGTGAGGGGAAGCTTCACCGGCCGGCCGGCCTTCAGGTCCCGCAGGGCGGCGGTGACATGGTCGCGACCATCATCACGGGTCTTCTGGGAGTCGGCGTCAACCGCGCCCTGATAGGCCAGCCGCCCGTCACTGCCGATGACATAGAGGGTCGGGGTTGTACGGACGCCATAGGCCCGGGCCATGGATGTGGTCTCGTCCAGCAGCAGGCTTGTAACCTGTGAACCCGTGGCCTGCAGGCGGGCCTTCGCTGCCTCGGGCGTCAGGTGGCCAGCTCGCCCTGGCGGGGATGTATTGATGGCCAGCCAGACGGCGCCCGCCGCCCGGGCGCGCTTCTGTATCGCCTGCATCAGGCCGCGCCGGTATTTCAGCTCGGTATAGGGACAGACAGGACTGGTCCACTCGAGGACCACGACCCTGCCGGCGAAATCCGAAAGGGCGTGGGTGCGGCCGTCTGAACCCAGGGCCGAGAAATCCGGCGCCGGGCTTCCCGTCTCCAGTCGAGCCAGATCCGCCCGGGCCTCACCTGCCGTCAGGACAAGTCCCAACAGCAGCACCGGGAACAAGGTCAGGGCGCGCGCCATGAATGACCGCGCCCCTCTCCTGCTAGTGGGCGCCGGCAGATGGGGTCGCCGGAGGCGCCGGAGGCGGAGCAGGCGGTCCGCCGCCTGCGGGGCCGCCCCGGCCGCGACCGCGCATCATGGCCATGACCTTGTCCAGCTCTTCCTTGCTGATCGCGCCATCGTGGTTGCCATCGATCAGGAAGAAGTTGGATTTCATGCGCTCGCCCATGCGGCCAATCAGTTCTTCCTTCTGGAGCTTGCCGTCCATGTTGGAATCCATGATCCCCATGAACCGGTTCTCGTTGAGCAGTTCGTCGTACTTGTTCATGGTCGCCGAAGTCTCGCCGGCCCAGCGATAGCGCACGGCCGTATAGAGCATTTCGTCGAAGGACTGATCACCCCAGGGCACGGTCCGGTTGGGATCCGGATTGGCCGGATTCCGCTTGGAATTGTCATAGGTATAGATTGCGATCAGGTTCGAGCCGGCCGGGACCGGAATGGGCTCGGCGAACTCGAATTCCCTCTGCCAGTTGAAGTCATAGCGGGACAGGGAGAGGAGCAGCTTCTCCTTGCCGTCCGGATAGCGGATCCAGAGCTGGGACGAGGCCCCGCGATAGTGCGCATGCGGGAAGGCGCCGTGCAGGATCGCATCCTTGGGGAAATAGAGATGGGCCTTCTGTTTCCAGTTGGGCTCGTTGGGGGGGATGCTGATGTTCGGATTGATGATGACCGAGTTGTGCATGACCAGGTTCGGGGCCTTGTCATAGAAGTAGAGCGCAATCTGCGACTTCTCGGTCACGGCCTTGCCGAAGGGCGTATAGTGGTTCTGGAAGCCGATGGCCCCGCCTGGCGGGATATAGGCGCCGGTGTCCTCTGGCTGGACAATGGACTCAGCGCCAACCGCATATCCGCCGACCGAGACACCCCAACGGCTCTCATTGGCGGGCTCACCAGGCTTGGGCGCCTCATTCAGATATCCTGTCAGGATATGGTGGACCGACTGACGGTTCTCGACCTTGATCGTTGAGGCCCGGAGCCACTTGCCGTCCTTGAGCGGGTTCAGAACCGACGGGCGCTGATAGTCCACAATGCCGTTGGCAGGAATGTCATAGGCCGGGATGTCGAGGATCAGGTCCGGCTTGCCCAGGGGCCATTCCGCCGCCTTGTACTCAATCGCAGCAATCGGATCATCACCCTCGCCGCGGGGTGAGCCGGACTCGATCCAGTGGACCATCTGCTTGATCTGCTCGGAGCTCAGGCTGCGGTCGCCATGGAACTTGCCGACATCAGGATCAGCGCGCCAGGGCGGCATGCGCTGGGTGCGGATCACTTCCCGGATCATGGGCGAGAAGCTCTTGATCCGCTGATAGTTGGTGAAGGGCATGGGGCCGATGCCGCCCGGCTGGTGGCAGGCGACGCACTTCTCCTGGATGATCGGGGCGATCACCTTGGAATAGGAGATGTTCATGGCCGAGGGCTGGCCCCGGTCCGGGAAGTTGATCAGACAACCGACAGCAGGCTGGCGGGCAACCGCCACAGGCTTGCCGGCGAGGAAGGCGTTGAGGGCGTCCGCCGCCCAGGTCGCCGAGGCCTTGGCCTTCTGGCGCTCATAGGTGACCCGGTCGTCCACCGGGCCGCGATAGATGACAGTCCAGGTCTTGGGATCAAGAATGATGACTTCGGCGGTCCGGGTTACGCCCAGTTGTTCGCCAACCAGCTGATTGGCGTCCGCCAGGATCGGCATGTCCATGCCGTATTCCTTGGCCTCCTCCGCAATTTCCTGGCGGGTGTCCATGGGATTGGAGTTCAGCATCAGGAACTCGACGCCCTTGCCCTTGAAAGCGGCCTGCAGGGCCTTCATGGACGAGGCGGTGTTCCGGCTGACCGGACAACCATTCTGCTGGGTGATGATCACCACCGCCGAGGCGTCGGCCAGGCGATAAAGCTCGTGGGACTCAAAGTTCTGGTCAGAGAGCCGGAAGTTGTCGACCTTGGTCGGGCTCACGACAACCGCATCGTCTGCCTGTGCGACGCTGATCGCGGGCCCTTTCAGACCGACATAGCCAAGACCGAGGGCGCTGGCGACCACTGTCGCCGCCACTGCAGCACGTAGGAACTTTCCGGACATATTGTTTCCCTGGTCGGGGCCTGAGAGGACCCACTCATTTGCAGTCCTGATGTATCACGACCCATTGCGACATCAAGCGTGTCACATCTGCGGGTCCAATAGATTACCGGCAGGTTTCAGATGGCCTATTTTTTCTTGGGAAGGTCTGCAGGCCAGGCTGGCAGGGGGTCGGCGATGGCCGGGCCATTGGCCTTGATCTGCGGCCCGATCACATACTCGGCGTGGCAGGCCTCACAGACCTGGAAGATTTTTGCCCCGGTCTCAAAGACAGCCACCTTGTCCTTCTTGAAGGCCGCCAGCTTGCCTTCCGCCGCCCTGGCCGAAAGATCCTGAGCGTACTTGTTCCAGTGACCTTCAGGGTCTCGCGCCCTCCCGGGCAGCTGAAGCATGTTGCCCGCCTCGATCAAGGTCGCCGCGGAAGTCTCGAGGGCCTCCCAGCCCTCATCCGTGGTCGGCGCAAGCTCGCGGGTGCCTTCAACCGTCTCTTCCGAGCCCGAGCCCCTCCAGAATCCGAAGGCCGCCGGGTCCACAACATGGCCCATGAACTCGGCCATCTGGAGATTCGTGTCGTACTTGACTGACGCCATAGATGGATCCGCCCCCGGCTTCGAGCAGGCCGCCAGACATCCCAGTCCGCCGAGGACGGCCACCAGTGCGATAAGTCTGAGCTTCATGTCAGGGTTCCCGGGGTCAGATTGATGTTGCCGCCGTCCTAGGCGAAGGCGATCCAGCGACCGGCTGCAGCCGCTGTGACCCAGACGAGGATGGAAGCGTACCCGACCAGCTTTGCAAGCCTGGCTTCATCGCCGCCGCCTTGGGGCCTGAAGACTTCCCGGCCGGCATTGCCGGCGATCCAGAGGGCCAGGGCCACAGCGTAGGTCTTGTTGAATGGGTCAAGGCGGGCAAGGTCATCGGCTGGAATGGGGCCATGGGTGACAATGATCTGACCCACAACCAGCACAGCCAGCCCTGCGGCGAACACCAGCCTTGCCCGGCCGCGGGTCAGGAACAGCACCATGATGGCGGCCGCCATGAGCACATGGAACAGCCCTGGATTGGCCAGCACGGCTGTTGTGAAGATAGCGACCGAGAGCAGCCAGAGCGCGGCGCCGACAAGAAACCAGGTCCTGGCTGACGCATTGACCAGGCCGTCGGCCCTGGCGATCGGACGGCTGGCGCCATAGGTCAGGACAATGCCGGAGATCAAGGCGACAATCTTCACGACAAAGGCCGTGCTGTCATAGAGGCGCTCTGCATTGGCCATGCCGATGAGCACGCCGCTGATGATGATCCCGATGACGCCGGCATCCTGCCAGCGGCGGAGGCTTCGATAGACCTCGGACGGGGATTCTTCGGTCAGGCCGGCGCCGGCCAGTCGCAGGTTCATCAGGATCGCCGATCCGCCGAGGATGACGAGCGACAGGATGTGCAGGACTTCCCAGGACGCGAACTGGGGCTTGATGATGTAGGCGGGCCAGACCTGGTCCAGATGCTGCACCCAGGGCCTCAGGGCCGGAAGGAATTCGCCAAAGGTAATCTTCATGAGCCCTGCCCCCCGGCCTTGGTCATGGCGGACAGATCGACGGCGCCATTCTCCGACGCCTGGCAGTCCTGGACGACATTCACCCAGTGGGGAATCGGCTTGCCGCAATCAAACCAGCTGTAGGCCATGAAGCGCCCCAGGGTGATCACCAGCACCCAGGAGGTCAGGGACAGGGCCGCCAGCAGCCGCGTGTCCGCAGGAGGCTTGGGCAGGGCGTCCCACTTTTCCTGATTGCGCCGGGCGCGGACGTGAAAGACCACAATGTTGATCATGGCCAGGGCCAGAAAGACCAGTTTGGCCCTGAACCAGATATTGTGATAATAAAACAATGGCTTGGCGAAAAATAGCGCCATGCCCGTCACAATCATCAGGGCGAAGCCGAATACGGTCATGGGCAGGACGCGCCGGCTCAGGACCGAGACCGGAGTCCTTTGAAAGGTTGCGCCCAGCAGTCGGAGATCAACAAACAGGATCGTTCCGGCAAACAGCATCAGGGACAGCAGATGGGTGCCTTCGATCAGGCCCCAGAAGTTCAGGGACCCGAGAAGGCTCTGGCTCCAGGACTGAGCTGTATCGCTGGGGCCCTTGCCCAGATGGTCCTGTAGCCAGACCAGAAATTCCCGCACCACGTCCGCCCCTCCCGCAGAGTTCGCACATAGGTCAGGCCAGAAGTTCCAGGCCTGGCCGACCCGTCCGCCTCTGACTACTTGTCGTTCGGATCCGCACCGTCCTTCGGCGCACCGGTTCCGGAAGAGCCCATGAAGACCTTGCGCCCGTCAGGGAATGCCACGTCGCGACCATTGGCCTTGCAGATCGGGGCGCACGCCTTGTCCTTGGACTGATAGCCCCGAACGATGATCTCAGTGCCGGGCTTCAAGGTATTGCGGTCAATGCCAGAGCGCAGGAGGGTATTGGGCGTTCCGCCCTCGACCATCCAGTCACGCACCTGACCATCGGGGCCAGCGGCCTTGAGGTGCACCCAGGCATGGGGATTGATCCATTCGACCTTCGTGACTTTTCCCCGCAGGAGAACTGGCGATTTACCGTCAAATTCAGCGGCGAAGGCATGGTGGGCCTGAGCGGTCTGGACACCGAGAATGGCGGCCGAGATCAGGGCGGCTCCGATGACCCATGGTGCAAGATTGAGTTTCGTCATGTTCCGCCTCCAGCGGGCTCCAAACGTATCCAGATCAGAAATTTAAAATTCGGCCGGTAAATCTCTCCGGCCTCAAGACCCTATTTCAGCGGTTGCCGACGGTACTGACCGTACATCATTTCCTCGACAAACTCGACGCACTTGAACTGCTGGAGCTGGGCGTCTTCTCCCTGGCGCTTGTACAGGTTGACCGCAATTTTCCAGGGTCGGGTAAAGGTCGAAGGATCCGTGATCTCGGCTTCATAGCGCAGCACACCAGGTCCGGTCGGAGTCCAACGCTCAACCACCTTCATGTCGGCGGAATGAAAATTCCCGGCGCGGTCAAACCAGGTTGAATCCTGCTGACCGGTTACGGTCACCACCAGGGTGTCGCCTTCCCATTTTGCTACGGACTGCCCCATCCAGGAGTCCACGGGCGGCGGGCCAGGGTCCTTGAAGAACAGGTTCCGGACCGCTCCGGCATATTCATAGGCGATCAGCATGTCCTTGTCGGACTGGAAGATCTGGAACGGCAAGGCCATGTAGTTGGCCCGCGGCACCCCGGGCAGATAGCACTTGATTTCCGGGTCCCGGTTGATCCAGTCGGCGCGGTTTTCGTCGCGCTGCTTCCTGGCCTCCGGGGTATAGGGAATCTGGCCGCCAACGACCGCGCCAACGCCTGCCGGCACGGCGCCTATGGCCCCGAGCGCGACGACCTCCCGGGCTGGAACCGGACCCGCCGGGCCTTGTCGCATCTGGAGCGCCGCCCGGGCGCCGTGGGGTTCAAGATCCCAGTTCGCATTGTTCAGGGCCTGCCAGACACCGTTCAGGTCCGGATGGATCTTGTCTGGTCCGCGTGGCGCGCGATAGGCGGCGGCCTTGGTCGCTGCGGCCTTTGGGGAGGCAGCCTGGGCAGGAAGCGTCAGGATCTGGCACCCCAGAACCGAGGCGGCCATCAGCACGGCGGTCGCTGCTCTCATTGCAAATTCCCCTCAGTCATTTCCCGTCCCCGTCCTGCCAATCGCCAGGACAAGCCATCCACGTGGCCTTGGATTCATCTTCGACTTTCAGGACGCCTAAGTCTAGGGCGCGATGTCGCCTGAGGTCCTTGGACTTGTCGGACAGCCGTGTAGACTGTGGAAAAATCGCGTGCGGGAAGTTGGCCCGGCTTGAAGACGCGACGGCCAAAGGGAGTTGAATGGTGTCGAATTCATTGCGGGGACTGCTGGGCCTCGCCGCGATTTTCGGTCTGGCGGGTCCGGTCTTCGCCCAGACACCTTCATCGAATCTCGGGCAGCAGGTCTATGAACGGGCATGCGCCGGGTGCCATGCTGCACCGGCTGCCGGCAGCCGGGCTTCCTCGGTCGAGCAGCTGCGGTTGATGACTGCCCAGACCCTGCGAACCGCCCTGACCACCGGTCCCATGCGCGGCGTCGGCGAGAGTCTTTCGCCTGAGGAAATGGAAGGTGTGATCGGCTATCTTTCAAACAGGTCGGCGCCGGCTTCGGCCGGGATTCCTGCGCCGCCAATGTGCAGCTCAGACCGGCTTTCAATCCGTATTCCTCAGGGTGTGGCGACAAGAGGCTGGGGCTTTGATCCGGAGAACACGCGGCGCATGTCCGCCTCCCAGGCCGGCCTGACGTCTGGCAATCTGAAAAATCTGGAGGTCGCCTGGACGCTCGCCTTCCCCGGAACAACTACCCTCCGATCCCAGGGTGTCGTTGTCGGCTCGACGCTCTTCTATTCCGCTGGCCAGGCCGGACGGCTCTACGCGCTGGATGCAGAAACCGGCTGCGCGAAGTGGATTGCGGAGCCCCCTTCCGAAATCCGGACTGGCCTTGCCTTCGGGCGGCTGGGCAAGACTGGGCGGTTCGCCCTGGTGGGCAGCGATGGCGGTGGTCAGGTCCAGGCCTGGGACGCCACAACGGGCAAGCTGATCTGGCGTGTTGATCCGCGCACAGGCGGCATCGGCATGCTGACGGGGACCCCGGCCTTTGCAGGCGAAAAGCTGATCGTTCCGATTTCGGCGATCGACGTCGCCCTGGCCATGCGTCCGACCTATGGCTGCTGCAAGGGACATGGCGCGGTCGCCGCCCTCTCCGCCGAGACAGGAGCGCGGTTGTGGACCTACCACACCATGGTCGATGCAGCGCCGCTCGGGATTAAGAACAGTCAGGGCGTTGAGATGCAGGGGCCGTCAGGGGCGCCCATCTGGTCCTCTCCGGCCATCGACATGAAGCGCGGCCTGGTCTTTGTGGGGACAGGCGAGAACACCTCCCCGCCAGCCACAGCGACCAGCGACTCCATCATCGCCATCGACCTTAAGACCGGTCATGCGAAATGGGTCTTCCAGGCCCTGGCGAACGATGTCTGGAACATGTCCTGCCCCCAGGGGCGCGGATCCCGTCGCCCTCCCGGGGCCAACTGCTTCTTCTATGAGAGCGATAGCGTCCTGCGCGATCACGACTTCGGCGCGGGTCCGGTCATCGCAAGCGCTGGCGGCAAGCCGATGATTCTGGCCGGACAGAAATCGGGGGATGTCTGGGGCCTGGACGCCAGGACCGGCGAGAAGATCTGGAACCAGAAGCTCGGCATCGGAACGGCGCTCGGCGGGGTGCATTGGGGTCTGACGGCGGACGCCCGACGTCTCTATGCGCCGATCAGTGATCCGGGTGTGCCGCAGGAGAAGTCCGCCGCGGGGGTCCATGCCCTGGATCCCTCCACGGGAAAGGTGCTTTGGAGCTGGCGTGTTCAGCCAGCCTGTGACCCGCCGAGAGGCGCAAAGGTGGCGGGGTGCATGGCGCACGCCGGCATTTCTGCAGCCCCGATGGTTCTGGATCAATCCATTGTCGCCGGGGGCCTGGATGGCAGGGTCTGGGTGCTCGATGCAGCTACGGGCGCGGTCCAGGCCGTGCACGACACCATCGCGACCTTTGACGGGATCAACGGGGTGAAGGGCAATGGCGGCGCCATCGATTCCGCCGGGATCTTTGCCGGTGGCGGCTCGCTCTTCGTCAATTCCGGCTACAGCCAGTTCGGCCAGCAGGGGGGCAATGTCCTGATCGCCTATCGCTCCAGGCGATAGGCGACCCTGCTAGAGGAACCCAAGATATCTGGGCGAGAAGTACTGCAGGTTCGGGAAGATGGTCGCCAGATCGGCGTCCGAAACCCCGAACCATTTGCCGATGGTTGCGCCGTACTGATCAACCGAGGTCGTCGGCACCACTGCAGCGCCCACCATGTCCGGGTTCTTGAAGGACCCCAGATCCACCCCCAGGGTCGGATACTGACCATAAATATTCTTGCCGTTCACCGCGCCGCCCATGACGAAATGGTGGCCGCCCCAGGCGTGGTCAGTGCCGTCTCCGTTGGATGTGAAGGTTCTGGAGAAGTCCGACGCCGTGAAGGTGGTGACATTCGATCTCAGGTTCAGACCACCGATATTGCCAAGTACAGAGTCAAAATAGCTCATGGCATGGGCCACCTTGCCGAGCAGGTTCGGCTGGTTGGTGTTCTGGTAGTCATGGGAGTCGAAGCTGCCAATACTGACAAAGAACACCTGGCGCTTCATGCCAAGGGCGGCATTGGCGGCGATCATGCGGGCGACCGTCTGAAGCTGGGTCGCCAGGGAATTCGCCTCGACCCTGCCGGTAATGATGTTGGTATAGGCCGAAGGCGCCGGAACCGCCGTGACCGCTGCCTGGGTGAAGGCCTGGTTCAGCGCAGTGGCCGAATTCATCGACCGGCCCACCACGGTCGCATAGTCGGCCGAGAACAGGTTGGATCCGGAGGTATCAAGGATCGAGTCCCGCAGGCGCGAAGGCCCGACGCTGGATCCGAACAGGGTTGTTCCACTGGCCCCGGTGATGCTGAGCGCCGGCTGGGATGCCGTGGTCATCTGATACTGGGTGATATTGCGGCCTGACAGGAAGACCGCATTGCCCGAGACGGATATGGCCGTGAAGAGGGTGTTCGCCCCGTTCATGCTGGCCAGCAGATCGCCATATTGACCGCCCCAGCCTACCCGCGCGCCCTCAGCCGCCCCGGCCTGCCAGGTGGAAATCTGGTCATTGTGAGAGAAGAGGTTACGCGGAACCGCCACCGACTTGGCCTGATACTGGGCCTTGGTGATGGGACGCACCAGCGTTCCCACATTGGCGACCACGGCCAGGCGACCGGCGTTGAACAGGGTCTGCAGGGGCCCAAGCACGGGGTGAAGGGCGAAGGTCCGGGTGGAAGCGCTGGTTCCCGGCGGAACCGGATTTGCCGTGATCGGCGTGATCGGCAGGACGCCGCCCCAGGCCTCGGTCGACTTGAGCGTCACGGTCCGGCCCGTCACAGGGCTGACGGATCCGACCGGGGCTGCAGCCGTTCCAACCGGCATCAGGGCGATCGGCTCCTCGCCGATGTTCCGCGTCGTATAATAGCGCCCCCAGGAGTCGGCATCCGTAGCCAGCACGGTATTGTGGCTGTCATTTCCGCCGGACATGAAGACGCAGACTATGGCCTTGTAGTCTGGCGCAGACTGGCCCGCCGCAGACCCGGCCGCGGCCAGCTGCAGGGCGAAGGATCCCCCCGCCCCCACAAGCGACATGGCGCCGCCGACCCGGAGAAGATGACGACGATCGACTGACATCTTGGTCATGGTCATCCCTCCTAGCGCTGCACGATGTATTCGGGTGAGGTCATGGCCAGGAACACGGCCAGCTTGGCCCGGTTCAGCAGGGCCGCATCGATCTGCGCCTGGGTGGCCGTCCCGCCGGGCACTGCGACCCCGTTCACTGAATCGATGATCCGGGTGCGCAGGGTCGAGGACATCTGCTCGTTCAGCACCATGCGATTGACCCGGTCAGCCAGGGCGCTCGCATCATTGGCCAGGGCCATTTCCCGGGTATAGGCGGCCTTGATATCGTTTCCGCTTCCCACCCCGTTCCCGACAGCGCCCTGGAGGGTGTTCACATATCCGGCGACCGTGACTTCATCGACAATCTGCATTTCAGGCGCCGTAAGGTTCTGGGCGCCCAGCCTGGTTCCAGGCGGCACATAGCCGGGTCGATAGAAATTGAAGACGGAAGGCGAAGTCAGAGGAGACTGACCCAGGGAGGTGTTCGCACTGGTCGATCCCAGCAGAAAGGCGCCAGAGGTCGACGTCGCGCCAAAGGCCCGCATCCAGTTGGCCAGCCGCACTATGGGTTCACGGACCTTGCCATAGGTCGGGCCGGTGGTGACCGCTATGTCCCGCGCTTCGGTGTCGGTCAGCACGGCGCGTATAACTGCCGACATGTCCCCCCGGACGCCGGAACCGTTATTGTTGAAGACCGTGGCGACGCGCCCGACATAGGCAGGGGTCGGATTGCTGGTGACCAGTTGCTGGATCAGCCGCTTGGCCATGAAAGGTCCGACGTTCGGATGATTGAAGATCGTGTCCAGGGCGATTTTCAGATCGCCCGCCGGATCCGACGTCGTGGTCGCGGGAATAGTCGTCCCCAGGAAGCTCTTCTCGGTAATCGAATGGAAGGCCGGATACAGGGTCATGGGCGTGACGCTGGCGTTCGGGTCCTTGTTGCGACCGAAATAGGTGTTCGTGGTCGGTGTCGGTGAATACCAGCTCATCCCGGTGAAAACCTTGGCCAGACCGGAAATGTCCTCCGAGGTATAGCTCTGGATCGGGTTTCCGGCGGAGTCCAACTGGTTGGTGCCGTCATTGTTCAGCTTGAAGACCCCGATGCTCATCAGCTGCATGACTTCACGGGCATAGTTTTCGTCAGGGTGACGGCCCGTGGCCAGATCCTCTTTCTGGTTGGAAAGGCTGGTCAGATAGAGCCCCATCATCGGATGCAGGGTCACCCGCTCCAGGAGGGTCCGGTAGTTGCCAAAGGCGTTGGCGCCCAGCATGTCATAGTAGGAGGCCGCACCCCGGGTATCGACATTGGCGTCAGCCAGCGAGACGACAAAGATCTGCGACAGGGCGAACTTCATCCTCTGCCGCAACTGATCCGGGCCCGTCACCACCTGCGACCAGAAGCTCTGATAGAATTCGGTAGGCGTCAGCGTCGCCGCCGGATTGGACGCCTGCAACTGGGTCAGGCGGGTCTCGACAAAGGTCTGGTGCGAAGCTGACGGAGCCAGGGCCATCTGGCTGGTCAGCCAACCAGCATAGCCCTGCCCCTGGACATTGGAGATGTCTGCGTCCGTCACACCGAAGGTCGCCTGGGTCAGGAACCGCTCGGCCTGGGCATCTGTGGGGACGATGCTGCTGGGGGGCGTTGGCGTGGTTCCACCGCCGCCGCCTCCGCCACCCCCGCCGCCACAGCCAGCCGTCAGCAGCAGAAGGCCGAGGGACAAACCCAGTGTGACGCGCCTCAATGAGTCCAGCATCGACTCAGCCCTCCAATAGGCCCAGAGGGCTCAGGCTTTCACACTCCGCACGGCGTTTCCAGTGGTTCACGAAACCTTCGCAACATCCCCGGCGGGCCTGAAGAAAATTTCTGAAACCCGTCTGCCGGAGGCCGTCTTCTCGACCTGAACCACCACATCAACAATGCGGCGGACATAGGTCTGAAGGTGCTCCCAACCCAGGTCCAGACCGCTGGTCATGGCCAGGAGGGCGATCTGGTCCAGGGCCCCGGCCGCCGAGTCGGCATGGACCGTGGTCAAGGAACCCGGGTGCCCGCTGTTCACGGCCCTCAGGAAGGAAAACGCTTCCGCCCCGCGCAGCTCACCCAGCAGGATCCTGTCGGGGCGCATGCGCAGGCTTGCGGCCAGCAGGTCTTCGGCCGTCACCCGCGCCTCGCCCTGCTCGCCACGCACAGCCACAAGGCCGACGGCATTGGCCTGGGTAAGCTGGATTTCCGGGGCGTCTTCAATGGCGATCAGCCGCTCTTGCGGGCCGATCTCCTTGAGCAGGGCGTTCAGCAGGGTCGTCTTGCCGGCCCCGGCGCCTCCACTGATGACGATGGATTTCCGGGCCCTGACAGCAGCGCGGAGGAAGCCCTCAAGATCTCCGCTCGAAAGCAGGTCCTGCAGTCTTGCGTCGGAGCTTGCGCTTATCGCCTCTGATGCCGAAGCTGCGAAGAGACCCGCGGCGCCGAGATCCCTCAGCGAGAGGTCGGCGATGGCCTGGCGGCGGACAGCCAGAACCAGTCCGCCCCGGGTGGCCGGCGGTGCAATCACCTGGACCCGGGCGCCATCTGAAAGGGTTGCTGACAGAAGGGGCCGCTCGCGGCTCACCCCCTGGTGGCTTGCGGCGGCGACCTGTCTCGCCAGACGGCCCAGGACAAGTTCTGACAGCTCGGGCGCCGCCTCAAGGGTCATGACGCCCTGAGTGGTCTCGACCCAGACCTCGCCGGGACGATTGACCAGGATGTCGGTGACGTCTGACCGCTCAAGCCAGGGCTTCAGGGGCGCAAGATAGGCGTCCAGGAAAGGCGCCGCAGTCATGGACGCGGCGCCACCGTTGTAAAGTCCAGGTCACGGGTCAGCAGCACCTGGAGGGGGGTTCCCTGCCTGACCTTGATGGTCACAGGGACGGACTGGCTTTGCGGGGTCAGCCGCGAGGCCGCTTCAGAGCCGCCAATGCTGATGGCTGTGCTCGGCCCCTGTGACGACGCCGCTGCAACAGCGGTGTTCAGGATGGACAGCAATATGGCCCCGCCGAACCTTTCCCGGAAATGGGTATCGGTCTGTCCGGCAAGACCGCCCCGACCGAGGGGATCGGTGGAGGGCGACCCGATTTCTATGGATACGCCATCCGGCGTGAGGATCCGCGACCAGATCACAAAAGCCCGGGTCTGGGCATAGGCGACGCCGCTGCGATACTGGCCAAAGAGCTTGGATCCCCGGGGAATGAGCACCTGGGCGCCGTCAAAGCCCCGGACATCCTGACTGACCACCGCGCGAGCGGCGCCTGGCAGGTCAGAATTGATGGCGGTTTCCAGGACCGCCGGGATCAGCGTGCCCTGGGGCGCCACCCGGGACAGGTCGCGCAGGCGGGTGGCGCGGGCCGTCTCAACCCCGCCAGACCCGACCCGGGCCGCGAACCTTTCCTCGGCAGAAGCATTGGGTTCAACAGGTTCACCCCCAGGCCTGGCCGCTGCAGCTGCTGCTGCCGTGGCGGCGGGCCCGGCGGCCGGGTCGGCCAGGTCAACAACCATGGCAGGCGCCCTCAGACGCCGGGCGGGATCATTTTCCGGAATGACGACGGCGACCGGCGCTGTCGGAGCCGTGGCTGCTGGAACCGAGGCGGGCGTCGGCGCAACCACTACGGCCTGGGCAGGCGGCGTATAGGCGGCAGGCGCCTGGGGCGCGGCCTGCACCGGCGCCTGGACCTGGGCGCGGGCCTCCCGGCTGGAGCTCAGGGAGGCGAAGGTGACCATGCCCAACAATCCGGCCCCGGCCACGCCAAGCACCATGGTCCAGGGCGAGCTGGGTTGGGACACCTGCAGACCCGACCGGGTCGCCCGATCAAACACCGGGCTGGGGGGCGGGGAATTCGGCGATGGGGTCATTTTCGCCACCAGGAGGATTTCGGTCGGGGTTGGGGGCTCAGGGGGCCCGGGTCCGCGGTTCGGTAGCCATCATTGAACAGCCGGGTTTCTTCGGAGCCATTGCGCAGGACAAAACCCGGCGCCAGGCGATCAACCACTGTGTAGCCGTCGCGGGTGCGGCTGTTCACCACGGCTTCGGACTTGTCGGCCTCGAGGGCGAAGATTGCTGGCACCGAACCACCCGGCGCAAACTGGAAATAGGTCGATACGCCATCATCAAACACCCGCTGGGGCAGGTTGGCCTTCGAGCCCTGGTAGCTGTAGGCGTGGTTGACGTCCTGCGGCGGCAGGACCACGGGCGCTGCCGTGACGATCGGCGTCTCCGGAGCAGGGTAGAGGAATTTCAGATTATAGGTGACTGCAGAGGCGCCGCGCTTGCCAGCGTCCGCCCTTACAACCAGTTCGAAGGCATAGCGTCGCTGGTTGGTCACCACCTGCATATTGGTCGGCGGCGCCCGGTCCATCGGTTTGAGGAACAGCAGATTGGCCTTGCGGCTCGGCACCACCTGCCAGCTCAGGGAGTCGCCGATGGCGACATTCTCGATCCGCTCGCCCGGATCGAACTCTATGGTCAGCTGATAGCCCAGGGCCGCACGGACAGTGACCACCTGATAGGGATCATACCAGACCTCCCGCAGGCGGGGGTCGCCAGGACCTGGCGAAGGCTCCACAGCGGCAATGGCGCTGGAGGCCGAGAGGCAAATGGCCAGAATGGCTGCTGGAAGTGGACGCAGGAACATTATTGCAGAGCCTCCCTGGAGCCCCGTCGCGCACCGCCGGGTGAAGGCCGGCGATAATCCTGATCGGATCCGGAATAGGATGCCTGCGTCCGCCCAGGGCCGGGACTGCGGGCGGTCGAGGTCAGCTCGATGCGGCTGGAAGCCTCTCCGCGCATGCGATCCGCCAACATCCCTGCACGGGACGTAAAGCCTGGACCTCCCGTCGCCATACCGGCGTAGGCATCCTGCCGTTCGGCAAAGACCGGGTGGGTGGCTGCAGGCCTGTCGGCCAGAATTTTCGGGGGCTTCAGGGCGACCGCAATCACGATCGCCGCCAGGACCATGGCGACCTGACCAAGGGTGAACACGAAGACCAGGGTTGAGGTGCTGACAGCCGTATTGGCATTGAGGCTGCCGCTCTGGGCCTGCTGGGCGAGGGTAACCAGCCAGGGTGTGAGCGATGCGAATTCCAGGAAGACCAGGGTCCAGATCAACAGGGTCGAGACAGCCGTCGCCGCAAGGGCGCGGACCCAGCCCACAGCCAGACCCCGTGTCGCATCAAACAGGAACAGGGCCACAAAGAGGGGCCCGACAGCCGTGAGGACGCCAATAAGCAGGGTGCATGCAGCCAGCATGCCGGCGGTCACGACCAGCACCGTGTCCGCCGCAGAGGCCAGGGAAAGCGCAGCGGCGCCGAACCTGGCGGCGCCCGGCGTCTTCATGGCCCCCGCGAAGGCGCCGGAAGCGGCCGACAGCTGGTCATAGAGAACCTGCAATTGCCCAACGGGATCGGAAACCCCCTGGACCCCGCCGACGGACGGACTGGAGATCAGGGCCGCCAGCTGGCCCGGGGCCCTGGATGCGACGTCGAATACCAGGGTCTGGAAAAGGCTCCAGCTGGTGACCATGGCCAGGATGGCGCCGACCTTGAGGGCCATGCGCGGTCCATCGGAAAGCCGGGCGCCATCGGGCGCCAGCAACAGACGGTAGCCTACCGCCGCCACATAGATGGTCAGGGCGATGGTCACGCTGGTCTGGAAGGCCGGCGATCCGGCCAGGGCCAGATAACCCCTCTGGGCAAAGTCCTGGGTATTGCAGTCCACGGCGCCGAGCACGGCGCGGATGGACCCCAGTTCAGGGGACATCTGGCAGGCGCCGCTCATGGATTTGTTCCGGACATGAAGGGCTCGAGCCAGTCGGCCGGATCATCCCCCAGCCGGGCCCGCAGGACGTCCAGCCTGCGGACACTGCGCTCAGTCCCCGCAAGCACCCGAAGCTCTCCGCTCATGCCTGAAAGATCCAGGCGGGCGACGACGCTGGTGTCACCCTGCTTGACCAGGAAGCACCGCGAGGTGTCAGGCAGGGTCTGGACCAGGGCCAGCTCATGCTCGGTCAGACCGAAGCCGTCCACATAGTCCACGGCCCGCGCCCTCGGATTCGGGAAGAAAATCTGGGTCGCCGACTGCTCGACAATGGCTGAGGCTATGCGGCTCTCCAGGGCGTCGGACGCGCTCTGGGTGCAGAAGCCCACCAGACCGTTGCGTTTGCGGATGGTCTTTTCCCAGTCCTTGATCCGACGGGCGAAGACGTCGTCATCCAGGGCCTTCCACCCCTCGTCCACCAGGATCATGGCGGGCGACCCGTCCAGTCTCTGCTCGACCCGGTGGAAGAGGTACATCATGGCTGGAGTGCGGATGGTCGGAAAGTCCAGCAGCCGCGTCATGTCAAAGCCGACAATCCGCACCTCGTCGTCGATGAGGTCAGTCTCGTTGTCGAAGAGCCAGGCGTGCTCGCCGCCTTCACACCAGGCCGCCAGGCGCGATGCCAGGTCTCCGGCTGCCGGCCGACGGCCGCCCCGGAACAGGTCACGGAGATATCTCAGCCGCCTGAGGGCCGGAGGCTGCGCATAGCTGGCGTCGATGGCGTCAGAGATGGTTTCGCGATCCTGGGCGTCCAGGAGAGCGCCGTCGCCCTTGAGCAAGGTCGCCAGCCACTCCGCCAGGAAGGCGCGGTTTTCACCGGTGTCCGGCAGGGCCAGGGGGTTGAAGCCGGAGGGCGTCCCCGGGGTCAGGATGTCATAGCGCCCACCCACTGCGCGGATGAAGGCCTCGGCGCCCCGGTCCTTGTCGAAATAGGCGACCCGCGGATTGAACCTCTGGGCCTGGGCGGTCAGGAAGGTCATCAAGGCGGTCTTGCCCGAGCCCGACGGTCCGATGACCGAGAAATTGCCCAGATCCCCGTTGTGGAAGCTGAAGGCGTAGGGCCCGAAGGAGGTGGTCTCCAGAGTGGCGACCGGCGCGCCCCAATGCAGGTTGCGGGTCTGGCCAAGCGGCTGGTTGTGCAGACTGGCCAGGCTGGCGAAATTGGCGACCGACACCAGGGCCCGTCTGGCGATGAAGGCGAAGTTTCCGGGGAACTGCGCCCAGAAGGCGGGCTCGAGATTGACGTCCTCGCGCACGGAAATCGCGCCGGCCTCACCCAGGGCTGACTGGATTTCCGCCACGCCCTGATCCAGATCCTCGAGGGTTTCGGCCCTGGCCAGAATACTCAGGTGATGCTCGCCATAGACGGCGCGTCCGGCCCCGACCTCGTCCTGGGCGGCGGCGAGTTCGGATCTCAGACTGACCGCATCGTCCTCGGCGGCCCGAAGACGGCGAAGGGCCAGACCCATGCGATCCAGGGAAACCTGCCGGTCCACAAAACCGAAGCTTTCTGTCAGCACCATTTCCCGGGGCAGGCGCAGAACACCGTCCAGCATGCCGGGGCTGGACCGGGCCGGGTAGTCCTTGAGGGACACCATGGCGCCAAAGCTGACCGGCCAGGGTCCGCCAGCCCCGAACTCCATGGCGTCCATGCCAAAACTCAGGCGGCGGCCCGCAAGAGCGCGGCCGAGATCGCCAGACGGCGCCAGAACCCGTGAGGGCTCGCCATTGGCGAGACTTGCGAGAAACTCCGCCGGCTCGGAACAAAGCCCACCTGGCCCGTCATGGAGGGCAAGTGTCCTGGGGCCATAGTGCGACAGGGCGGACTGAAAGGTCTCCCGCAGGGCGTGGAGCTGGCGCAGCTGCCGGTCCTGGCCTTCATTGCCCGAAGTCCGCCTGCCGAAAAGCCCGCTGAGCAGGCCTGCGGTTCCCTGGAGTGGGCGGCTGACCAGGGTCAGGAAGATGTCATTCACATACAGTCGCCGGCTGGCGAGGCGGGCCTGCCAGGCATTGTCCAGGGCGGCGCAAAATGGCTGGTCAGGAGCCGTCTGGCGTGCAGGCTCGACCCGCCGCCGGATGACGTGATGATAGATGGCCAGCCGTGAAGAGGCCGCGCCGCGGAGCAGGGTTTCGCGGACCGCCTTGCGATAGTTCAGTTCATCGTCATCGGAGGTTTCAGCCGGGAAGCCCTGCAGTCTGATCACCTGGATCAGTAGGCCATCCCGGGTCCGCAGGGTCTGGGGATCCAGGTGACCCATATAGGGCAGCCGGTCACCGACCTCGACCTCCTTCGGGGCAAGGAGCCTGGCGGCCCGGCTTGTGAAGACCGAGCCCATTAGGGCCGATAGGAGTTGGCGCCCCAGAACCCGTGGTTCGGGATCCTCGGGCAGCGGCTGAGTTTGGTGATCCAGAGATCAAAGAACCTGGGCTCATTGATGCACCCGACATAGCCGACGCCATGCAGCACCAGGGCCAGCAGGAAGACCCAGAAGGACCGGGTGATCAGGAAGCCTTCAAGGGTGACGATCAGGTTGAAAACCGCCCAGGTATAGGTGACCCCGCCGATCATCTGCGGTCGCGTCAGGGCGCTGAAGACAGGGTCGGACTTGAGTGAGGCCATGGTCTAGTGGATTCCGCTGGCCAGGGACCGGATGCCGGCGACGATGGCAGCAGCTCCGAAAATGACGAAGCAGCCGATCACCACGGTCAGGCCACGCCGCCATTCAATGCGCCCGGTGAGCATCATGAAGCCCACCACTGCAACCGCGATCACTGCGGCCGTTGTGGCGAGGTTTCCCAGCAAGGTCCCCTGCACCCACTCCAGGGCGGCCACGATCGGCGATGAACCGGCCGGGTCCGTCGCCACCGTCTGGGCCAGGGCGTTCGAGGCCGTCGCCGTCAGGGCGAGCGCCAGGGATGTCCGGCGGATCATGGTCGGCTCCGAGCAACAAGGGTTGAAGCTTCCGACGCCGCCAGTCTTGCCAGAATGGCGGCCACATAGGCCTGGGTTTCGCGGTAGGGGGGCACGCCGCCATACTTCCGCACGGCAGCGGGGCCAGCATTGTAGGCCGCCAGGGTCAGGACAAGATCGTTGTCGAACTGTCCCAGGAGCTGTTTGAGATAGACCGCCCCGCCCTTGATGTTGTCCCTCATGTCCTCGGCCTGGACGCCCAACTGGCTGGCCGTCCCCGGCATGAGCTGCATGACGCCCCGCGCGCCCTTCGGTGAAACCGCTGTCTGATTGAGCCGGGATTCCTGCCAGGCGACCGCTTCGATCAGCCGGTCGCTGATCTGCACGGCTGCGGAGGTTTCCTGGATGGCCTGCACCACATCTGCCCTTGCGGCGGGCCTGGCGACGGCGATCTGTGACGGATTCACCGGGGCCGCGATCAGGGACCTGCCGGAATCCGTGGTCACCACCGGCCCGGAAATGACTTCGGTTTGCCCATCAGCGCTGATCTCGATCACCTGGGCGCGGGCCGCGCTGGAGGCCAGAACCGCCAGCGCAACGGTCATCAGCCGTGTTGAGAGGCCGGATAGGCCCCTCCAGACGGTCAATGCGCGCGACAATCCCAACACCCGGGGCCTCAATCTTCTTTGAGCCATCACTTCAGGCTCTATCCGGCCTTCAACCAATTCAAACCATCCCCCCGGAATGGGCGCAAGCGCCTTACCCCAGCAACAATGTGGACAACTTGATCGGGCGTTGGGTCGTCCGTGATGCAACTGGACCTGAAGGTTTGGCGGGTGGACAATCAGAAGGCCTGCATTGAGTCCCCGACCCGACTGCAGGACTGGAAGGATTCTGGCTCAAGATGGCGAACCTAAGGCACTCCGGACTCTTCCTGGCGCTGGTCGCCCTGGACCTGGCTCTGGCCGGGTGCGCAGGAATCTCCGGCGACAGGAACGATACGCCCGTCTCCAGAGGCAGAGCGATCGCTGCGGCATCCTGCGCGGCCTGCCACGACATTGACGGACCCGGCCCAGGTTCCGAAGGCGCCGCGCCGGGATTTTCTGACCCGGGGTTACGCCACACCGCCGCCCTGCCCGGCCGTCTGGAAAATCTGACCCGGGAGGGCCATTACAACATGCCGGCCAGACCCCTTACAGCGGCACAGGTCGGGGATCTGCTGGCCTACATCCAGCGCAATGGCGGGACTGAATGAAACTTCAGTCTGTGCGGGGCGGTTTTGACCGTGTTATGCCGTTTCAGCGTTTCGAGCTGAATGGCCAGAACGCCATTTGGGGGTGAGACGCCAGTCGGCCATGGTCAGATCAGGATCATCTAGCAAGGCCGTGGGACCATCCCGCAAAGGCCCCGGCGCATGACTTCGCCCCGCGACATCGCCAACCGCATTCCCATTACGGGCGCCCTGATGCTGGCGACCCTGATGAACACGCTGGATTCGACCATCGCCAATGTCGCCCTGCCCCATATCCAGGGCAGCGTGTCGGCGGCCCAGGATCAGATCACCTGGGTGCTGACCTCCTACATCATCGCCACAGCGATCATGACGCCCCTCTCCGGCTGGCTGTCCCAGAAGTTCGGCCGAAAGCGCATGTTCCTGCTGTCGATCTTCGGCTTCACGGTAGCTTCCATGCTGTGCGGCGTCGCAACGAACCTTCCGGAGATCGTCTTTTTCCGACTGCTTCAGGGGATAGCCGGCGCGTCCATGATGCCCCTTTCCCAGACCGTCATGCTGGATATCTACCCACCCGCACAGGTTCCGCGTGTCATGGCCTTGTGGAGCGCAGCGGTCATTGTCGGCCCGATCCTGGGGCCGGCCCTTGGGGGCTGGCTGACTGAAAATCTGTCCTGGAGATGGGTTTTCTACATCAATGTGCCAATCGGAATCCTGGCTTTCTTCGGCCTCTACACCTTCATGGACGACGACGAAGGGGGGCGACAAAGGCCCTTTGACTCCTTGGGGTTTACTGCCCTGGTCGTCTTTGTCGGCGGTCTTCAGCTCATGGCGGACCGTGGGCCAGGCCAGGATTGGTTCCATTCACCGGAGATCTGCGCCTATGGCATGGCGGTGCTGATCGGACTTTGGGTTTTCGTGGCCCAGACCCTTTCCGCAAAGAATCCGTTCTTCCATCGCGACCTCATGCGGGACCGGAATTTCGCCACCTCGACCATCATCTCGTTCTTCATCGGCGGCTTGATGTTTTCGACCACCGCCCTCCTGCCGACCATGATGCAGAGCCTGATGGGCTATTCCGTCCTTCATGCCGGATACGCCAGCATGCCGAGAGGCATTGGCTCGCTCATCGCCTTTCTTCTGATACCCCAGTTAATGATCTTGATCGGGGCCCGTCGCGTCCTGCTGACCGGTCTGGCGATCAGTTCCATCGCCGTCTACATGATGACCCGGTTCTCGCTGGAAATGACGTCCGACTCGATCATGGTTTCCGGCTTCATCCAGGGCTTTGGCACGGGCATGATGTTCGCGCCCCTGTCCATCCTGGCCTTCGCCACCCTTTCGCCTGTGCACCGGGTTGAAGGGACCATTGTCAACACCATGGCCCGAAGCCTGGGATCCAGTGTGGGAATCTCTGTCGCCCAGGCCCTGCTCGTGCGCCAGAGCGTCTCGGTCCACTCGGTTCTGGCGGGACATATCCAGCCGTCAGATCCGGTCATTTCGGCGGCATTGCCGAAGTTCCTGGATCCATCAAGCCAGTCGGGGATCATGACGCTGAATAGCGAGATCACCCGCCAGGGGGCCATGGTCGCCTATGACTGGGTGTTCTCGGTCCTGCTGCTGGCGTCCCTGGTGATTGTGCCCCTGCTGCTGATCATGCGCCCGCCGCCGCCGGTCGCGAGACCGACGCACGAGGTGGCCGCAGACTGAAGGGTCAGACCTTGGGATCGTCCATGTGGCCGGGGATCAATTCACCGGCCGGTGTCGGGCGACCGAAGTGGAAGCCCTGAAGCATGCCGCAGCCCGAGGCGATCAGAATGGTGCGTTGGTCCTCGGTCTCAACCCCTTCGGCAATGACGCTCATGCCAAGGGACTCGGCCAGCTTGGCCACCGAAGCCACGATAACCGCCGACTGCCGCTCCCGGGTGATGTTGTCGACGAAGGACTTGTCGATCTTGATGCAGTCAATGGCGAACTGCTTGAGGTAGACCAGACTGGAATAGCCGGTGCCGAAATCATCCAGCGCCACCCGGACGCCGGCGTCGCGCAGGACGCCCAGATTGTACGAGGCGCGCTCGACGTCATCGATGATGGCGGTTTCCGTCAGCTCGATCTGGATGCGCCTGGGGTCGACGTGCGCGTCGGCGGCATACCGCAGAATGCGTTCGCCAACATTGTGCCTGAGGAACTGGCGGGAAGAGAGGTTGATCGAAACATAGGGCAGGTTCCACTTGCGGCAGTCGCGCAGGGCCTCCCGGGCGATCCAGTCGCCGATATCCAGAATGAGACCGGTTTCCTCGGCGATGGGAATGAACTGATCGGGTGGGATGGACCCATAGTCGGGGCTGTCCCAGCGCACCAGGGCCTCATATCCCAGGATCGCACGGGTGTCGGCCTTCACAATGGGCTGGTAGACCATCTTGAACTGGCCGGAATTCAGCGCCCGCTCAAGGCCATTCTCAATGGTCAGGCGATACTGCGTGACCTCGTCGAGGTCGTTGTCGAACACCCTGTAACGGTTCCGCCCTTCGCGTTTGGCGGCGTAGAGCGCCAGGTCCGCCTGGCGCAGGAGTTCGACCTCGCTGTGGGTGGATCCCTGACGGGCGACGCCGATCGAGGCGCTGACCTGGACCTCGTGACCGGCGATGATGCGGCACTGGCTGGCGACCTTGAGGACCTTGTTGCACAGCTCGTTCATCCCGACATCGGTCAGGGCCTCCACGACGATCCCGAACTCGTCGCCGCCCAGTCTCGCCAGAATGGCCCCATTGGGCAGGACCCCAGCCATGCCGGTGCAGATCTTGCGGACCAGTTCATCCCCGGCGGCGTGTCCCAGGGTGTCATTGACCGCCTTGAACCGGTCAAGGTCGACCATGATGACATTCTGCATCTGGCGATTTCGCGCCAGACGGGCCGTGAGCTCTTCAACAAAGCCCGTGCGGTTCAGGCCGCCGGTCAGGTGATCGTGTCGTGCGGCATGTTTGGCGATGTCGAGGCGGGTGCGAAGCTCCTGGATCTGCAGCTCCAGACCCTTGATCACCTCGGTGCTGTCCCGAAGGGCCCGCTTGGAGTGTGCGCCAGTCCTCTGCCGCTCAGCCACCGCGCGCAGGGTGCGGACCACCAGGAGTGGCTCCATGGGCGCGGTCAGGAAGGTCATGCGTTCAGTGGAGCCGGCGACCTTGAGACAGGCGGCCAGGGCCGGGCTGTCGGTGGCTTCGACCAGGATCAGCAGTTCGGCGTCCCGAAGGGCCTGCCGCAGTTCCAGAACGCAGGTCGTCAGGTCGTCGACGCCGACGCCCCGATAATCCAGCAGGAAGATCGCCGCGGTCCGCCCCAGATATCGGGCCTGTTCAAAGAAGGACAGGGCCTCGCTGGCGTCCGCCGCCGAGGCCAGGGTCTCAGACGGCATGGCCTGCCGGACGAGGGGCTCAAGGGTCTGCAGGGCCTCTGCACGGGGGCTGACGACCACGGTCAGAATGGTCGAAGACGCCATGCCCGCATCCTGACCCGCCAGGTCGGAGAAGCTGCCAGGCGAAGCCGGTCTGGGCTTGGAAAACGAAATCGGACTGACCCTCAGAACAAGAGGGCGAACCATGCCATTTGAATTCCAATAAACCCCTAACGGAACGCCGAATCCGCATCTTCCCGACAGACGGGAACTCCTCAATCAGAGCGGGCGATCCTCGTCATCCTCGATCAGGATCCGTGCAGCGTCGCCCTGTGGATCTTCGTACTGGTTGTGCTTCATGGTCCACCAGAAGGCGCCCAGGGCGATCAGGGCCAGCCCCAGGGAGAAGGGGGCAAGCAGGACAAGGATGTTCACTTCTGGCCTCCCTTGAGGAGGCGCAGGGCGTTCAGCGTCACCACCAGTGAGGATCCCGACATGGCCAGGGCGGCGACGAAGGGATTGATCAGACCCAACATGGCTGCTGGTCCCGCAATAAGATTGTACAGGGCCGCAAAGGCGAAGTTTTCAAGGGCGCGCTTCCTGGCGGCGCGGGCGACATCAAGGGCCTCGAGGACAGAACCCAGCTTGTCTCCCGAAAAGATGAGATCAGCTGCCGTCTGGCTGGCGTCCAGGGCAGTGCCAGGGGCCATGGCGGCATGGGCCTTGGACAAGGCCGCTACATCATTCAGTCCGTCACCGACCATGAGGACGCGGGCCCCGCTGGTGGTCGCAGCCTCGACGGCCGATGCCTTGTCCTGGGGTGTCAGACCCGATTTCCAGACCGAAACGCCGGCGCTATGGGCGGCGGTGGCGGTGGGGCCTTCAAGATCGCCAGACAGGATCTCGACCTCACAGCCTCTTTGGCGCAAGCCCGCAACCGTAATGGCGGCGTCTGACCGCAGGGAGTCTGCGAAGCGGAAGCACAGGGCTTCGCCGCCCACCTCGCCAAACCAGAGTTCGGTCTCCCCGGAGGTCCGCCCCCCGGCGCCAACGAAATCGGCCCTGCCCATCCGATAGGTGCGCCCCTCCACAACGGCTTCAAGACCCTGACCTGGTGTCTCCTTGACCTCTCCGGCCACAGGCCCGGGCCCGGCGGCCAGGGCCAGGGCCTTGGCCAGCGGGTGGGCCGATGCGCGCGCCAGGGGGGCGGCGCGTTCTACGTCCGCCGGATTGGCGGCCAGCAGGCGTGGGCGGCCCTCGGTCAGGACACCGGTCTTGTCCAGGAAGACGCGATCCACTTCGGCCAGGCGTTCGAGGGCGATGCCCGACTTCACCAGGACCCCACGGCGGAACAGACGGGAAGCCGCCGCCACCTGGACCGCTGGCGCCGCAAGCCCCAGGGCGCAGGGACAGGTGATGATCAGAACGGTCGCGGCCCTGAGAAGGGCTTCCCGCGGAGACAGGCCGAGCCCCCATCCGGCCACGAAGGTCAGGGCTGCAGCAGAGTGGACCACGGGGACATAGATCGCCGCGGCCTTGTCAGCCAAACGGACATAGGCGGATTTGGACTGGGATCCGGCCTCCACCAGTCGCGCAATCTCGGCAAGGGTCGAGTCTTCCGACCTGGCCAGTGCGACCAGGGTCAGGAGACCATTCAGGTTCATCGCCCCGGCCCGGCAGAGCTCGCCCGTCCTGACCGGGACGGCCGCCGTCTCGCCGGTCAGAATGGCGTTGTCGAGATCCGATGTTCCCGAGACCACGCGGGCGTCAACGGGTATGCGCTCGCCCGGCCGGACAAGCAGGAGATCGCCCGGCGATACATCGCGGAGGGGAACGCGGCGTTCATGGCCCTGTTGATCCACCAGAATGGCGGTCGAGGCCTGAAGCGCCAGGAGGTCCGCCGCAGCTCCGCGGGCCTTGCGCCGCAGACTGTGGTCAAGCCAGCGGCCGATCAACAGCAGGAAGAGCAGGGTTACGGCGGCGTCAAAATAGGTGTCCCGGCCGTGGAGCACGGTTTCCAGGAAGCTCACGGCCAGGGTCAGAAGCACCCCGATGGAAATCGGCACATCCATGTTGGCCTGCCCGGCCCTCAGGGACCGCCAGGCCGATTTGAAGAAGACCATGCCGGCGAATACCGCGCAGGGTGCGCCGATCACGGCGCTGGCCCATTGCATCAGGGTCCGCGTCGCCGGGCCCAGTTCCTGGCCGAACAGTCCCGCCCAGATCGGGACCGAGAACATCATGGCGTTGCCGGCCCCGAAGGCGGCCACAGCCAGGGCCATGGTGATGGTGCGCCCTTCGCGGTCCTGGGCCTCTTCCGCCGCTTCAGGGTCAAAGAGGGTCGCGGGATAACCTATGCGCTCAAGGGTATCGAGGACCAGCACCGGGTCCCCGCCCCGCCTCAGTGAAACCGCGAGCTTGCCGGTGCTGAGATTCAGCCGGGCGGAACGCACGCCCGTCAGGCGGCTGATCTCGCCCTCTACCTTGGCCATGCACCCTGCGCAGTGGGCGCCAGGCACCAGAAGCTCCAGGAGCCCTTCGTCCTCTGACCTGGGTTTGACGAAGGCCGACAGGTCGACGTGGGGGAGAGACGTCTCGACTAGGGCCAAGTGAGCCTCCGCTCCGCTTCAAATCTCTGGCCCGCTGGATTGGAGGCGACGAGCGTCAGGTCCCAGGCGCCGTGAACGCCGGTCAGTTCGGCCTCATATCGTCCCGGCGCGGTTTCCCGGAACTTCGGAGTCAGGCGGCCGGATTCCGTAGCCGGATGTTCCAGCTTGGCTGCGAAGGACAGGCCCTGAACCGGCTCGCCGCCTTCATTGCGGAATTCCACCACTGCCCGGCCCGGCTCGGCGCCAGCGGTCGCCCGCCAGCCATACTTCTCCTGCTCGGCGAGCTGGGCGAGGGTTCGATTATAGGCAATGCCATCCTCATAGGGTGTCACCGACACTTCGCCCGGGAAGGTCCTGTAGGCCTGCACGAGAAAGATGGCGTCGACAGTGATGATCGCTGCGAAGAAGGTCACCACCATGGCCAGAACATGCCATCCGGTCAGACCGCGTGGGGGGGTTGCGGTTGATTCAGTCATCATCGTCCTCAGCATCAGAGTCAAAGGTCGTTTCGACGGCTTCCGTGCCGCCAGGCAGGGTTACAGTGAATTTCGCCGGCAGATGGGGCCCGTGCAGCGAGTCCTCCGGCACGGTGACAAACACCCTGACGGCGCGATCGGTATTGGCCTCGACAAGGGCGAAGATCGGCCCTGTGGTGGCCGCGGAAGCCGGGGTTTCCAGCCGGGCCCCCTTGGGTCCTTCGAATTCGATCCTGGCGGCGCCGGTCGTGAAACTGCGATTGGCGATTTTCAGCGTGTAGCCATTGCGGATCGCCCCATCATGAAGTCGCACAAAGGTCGGATTGCGGTCGCGAAGGACGTGCACGCTGATGAAGGTCCGGTGGGTCAGACCCCACAACATCACGACGGCGACAAGAGCCAGGGCTCCGGCATAGACCAGTGTCCGGGGGCGGATCAGGCGATAGACGCCCTCCCGGCCTTCAACCCGGTCTGTGACGGCCGAGTCCGTGTCGTAGGCGACCAGGCCCTTGGGTCGGCCGACCCTGGCCATGACCTCATCGCAGGCATCGGCGCAGAGGCCGCAGTTGATGCAGGCAAGCTGCGAACCGTCGCGGATATCGATCCCCATGGGACAGACGATGACGCACTGGCCGCAGTCAATGCAGTCGCCGCGTCCCTCCCAGGTGGCGTCCTTCTTGTGCGGACCGCGAGGCTCGCCCCGGTCGTGCTTGTAGGTGATCTGGAGGGAATGATTGTCCAGCATGCCACCCTGGATGCGGGGCCAGGGGCACATATAGATGCAAACCTGCTCGCGCATCCCGCCGGCGAAGACATAGGTGGTGAAGGTCAGCAGGGCGCAGAAGACATAGGCCGTCGCTGGCGCCTGACCCTGCCAGAAGGCCGGCAGGACGGTGGGCGCGTCGTGAAAGTAGAAGATCCAGGCGCCGCCGGTGGAAAAAGCCACAACCAGCCAGGTCAGGTGCTTGCCGACCTTGCGCCAGACCTTGTTGAACGACCAGGGCGCTGCGTCGAGACGCATGCGGGCGTTCCGGTCGCCCTCGAACAGCCGCTCCACATAGATGAAGAGGTCGGTCCAGATGGTCTGGGGGCAGGCATAGCCGCACCACAGTCGGCCGAACAGGGCCGAAACCAGGAAAAGGGCCAGGGCCGAAAGGACCAGCAGGCCGGTGACGAAATACACTTCCTGCGGCCAGAACTGCAGGTCAAACAGGTAGAAGCGGCGCCCCGTGAAGTCGATGAGAACCGCCTGATCGGGCAGGATCCCGGGCCGATCCCATCGAATCCAGGGCGTGATGTAGTAGATCGCCAGGGTGATGATCATCATCGCCCACTTGATCGCCCGCCACCGGCCGTGGACCAGCTTGGGGTAGATCGGCGCCCTTCGCTTGTAGAGGCCGCCGCCCGGGTCGCTTTGTTTGCGAACCCGGTCGGCGACCGAGACCGGTCCCGCAGCGTTCTCCCCCGAGACTTTGCGGGTCCGATCTATGACAACGACCATGGAGACTACTTTCCTGCGGCGTTCGCGTGGACGTAGACGGCCAGGGCCTTGATGGTTTCAGGATCCAGACGGGCCTCCCAGGTGGGCATGACCCCGCCACGACCATTCCAGATTTGTCCGCGGATATCCTCGCGGGCCGAACCGTAGAGCCACTCCTTGTCTGTCAGGTTCGGAGCGCCCAGGGCCTGATTGCCCACACCGGTCGCGCCGTGACAGGCAATACAGTTGGCCTGGAAGATTGGCGCTGCGCGCTGGACAGCCCCTGCATCAGCCTTGCGACCGGACAGGGCGACCACATACTCGGTGAGGTCGTCGATCTGCGCCGCCGGCAGGATCTGATCCTTGCCGAACGAAGGCATGATTGAGGACCGCGCCCTGGGATTTTCCGAACGGACGCCGACCTGGAGGGTGTGCTGGATGTCCTGGAGCGTGCCGCCCCAGATCCAGACATCGTCCCTCAGATTGGGATAGCCCTTGCCGCCGGCGCCGCCCGTGCCGTGGCAGGTGGCGCAGTTGTCGCCGAATACCGACTGGCCAACCGCCAGGGCGTAGGCCTGAAGCTTGGGATCGGCCTCAATCTGCTCAAGGCTGGCGTTCTTCAGCATCTGGCCTTCGACGCCGCGGATCTTGTGCAGTTCCGAGAGGTCGGCGACCACCTGGGCCCGGTCAGACTTGTGCAGTATGCCCTTGGTGTAGCCATTCAGGGTTGGCCAGGCCGGCATGGCGATCCAGTAGCCGATCGCGAAGACGACGCAGGCGTAGAAGATGTAGAGCCACCACCGGGGAAGGGGATTATCCCACTCCTGGATGCCGTCCCACTCGTGACCGGTCGTCTCGACTTCGTTGGTGTCGTTGGGTTTACGCTCCGACATGATCGTCCTCATCATCTTCTAGCGGAAGGCGCGCGAGGTCCTGGAAGGCTTCGCGGTTCTTCGGCCAAAGGGCATAGGCAACGCCGGCGAGGAACATGACGCCGAAGTAGACCGTTCCTCCCTGCTGGGCGATGCGCGCGACGGTTTCGTAGGTCAGGCTGCTCATCGCATGTTCTCCGGAGCGTCGGCCTTGTAGGTGCGGAAGTCGACCAGACCGCCCAGCATCTGGAGGTAGGCCACCAGGGCGTCCATTTCGGTGATCTTTTCCGGATTACCGTCATAGTCGCGCTGGATCACCTTGGCGCCGTAGCGCTTGTGAAGACCCGAGCCCGAAGCCGTGGGGTCGGCCTGGGCTTCCAGGTCGGCCTTGGCGGCGGCGATGTCAGCCTTGGTGTAGGGGACGCCAACCCTGGTCAGCGCCGCAAGCTTCAGCTGGATATCGCTTTCGTCGAGCTCCTTCTTCGCCAGGAAGGCGTAGGGAGGCATGACCGACTCCGGGACCACCGAACGGGGATCCGTCAGGTGGGCGACATGCCAGGCGTCGGAGTACTTCCCGCCGACCCGGGCCAGGTCCGGTCCGGTCCGCTTGGAGCCCCACTGGAAGGGGTGGTCGTACATGCTCTCGGCTGCGAGGCTGTAGTGGCCGTACCGCTCCACCTCATCGCGCAGGGGGCGGATCATCTGCGAGTGGCAGACATAGCAGCCCTCCCGCACATAGATGTCCCGTCCGGCCTGTTCGAGCGGGGTGTAGGGCCGCATGCCGTTCACCTTCTCGATCGTGCTTTCCAGGAAGAAGAGCGGAGTAATCTCCACCAGCCCGCCGATGGCGACCACGACAAGGATGCCGAGGACCAGGAGCAGGGAGTGGCGCTCAAGTTTACCGTGTTGCTTCCACATATCGGGTCCTCCCTTAGGCCTGAGCAGGCAATGCAGCGGCCGGACCCGAGGACTCGACCTGTCCTGCGGGGCTGGGCATTGCGATGGTCTTCCAGACGTTGAAGGCCATGATCAGCGTGCCCGAGAGGTACATGAGACCCCCGATGACCCGGATCACGTTCTCGACGTGCTTGGCTGCGACGGTCTCGACGAAGCTGTTGGCGAGGAAGCCCTGCGGCGTGTATTCGCGCCACATCAGACCTTCCATGATGCCCGACACCCAGAGCGCGGCGATGTAGAGCAGGATGCCGATCGTCGCGATCCAGAAGTGCCACTCAATCAAGGTGTTGGAGTACATCTTCTCCTTCTTCCAGAGCCAGGGCACCAGGCAGTAGAGCGCGCCGAAGCTGATAAAGCCGACCCAGCCGAGGGCGCCGGAGTGCACGTGGCCAATGGTCCAGTCCGTATAGTGGCTGAGGGCGTTGACCGTCCGGATGGACATCAGCGGGCCCTCGAAGGTGGACATGCCGTAGAAGGCGATGGCCACGGTCATCATGCGGACGACGGGGTCGGTGCGCAGCTTGTCCCAGGCCCCCGACAGGGTCATCAGGCCGTTGATCATGCCGCCCCATGAGGGCATCCACAGCATGATGGAGAAGGTCATGCCCAGGGTCTGGGTCCACTGCGGCAAGGCCGTGTAATGCAGGTGGTGCGGACCCGCCCAGATGTAGATGAAGATCAGCGACCAGAAGTGAACGATGGACAGGCGGTACGAATAGACCGGCCGCTCAACGCGCTTGGGCACGAAGTAATACATCATGGCCAGGAAACCGGCGGTCAGGAAGAAGCCCACCGCATTGTGGCCGTACCACCACTGGGTCAGGGCGTCCTGAACCCCTGCGAAGGCCGAATAGCTCTTGTGGTTCAGGAAGCTGATCGGCAGGGACAGATTGTTGACGATGTGCAGCATGGCCACCGTCACGATGAAGGCCAGATAGAACCAGTTGGCCACGTAGATGTGGGGTTCCTTCCGCTTCCAGATCGTTCCCAGGAAGACCAGCAGATAGACCACCCAGACAACCGTCAGCCACAGATCGACGATCCATTCAGGCTCGGCGTACTCGCGACCTTCGGTAATGCCCGTCAGATAGCCGATCGCCGCCAGGGCGATGAACAGCTGATATCCCCAGAACACGAACCAGGCCGCCATGCCCCCGGCCA
Source organism: Alphaproteobacteria bacterium PA2 (assembly GCA_002256425.1). Classification (NCBI taxonomy): domain Bacteria; kingdom Pseudomonadati; phylum Pseudomonadota; class Alphaproteobacteria; species Alphaproteobacteria bacterium PA2. Next base: position 3,092,215 of record NKIZ01000001.1, read on the forward strand.
GGCGGGCCCGGCAGGTCCGCTGAACCACATAGAAGGATGTGCAGAGCAGGGCGTTGCCCCCAAAGGCGAAGATCACGCCTGAGGTGTGGAGAGGTCTCAGCCGCCCGAAGTTCAACCAACCGAATTCCGGGAAGTAGAAGATCTTGGGCCAGGCCAGCTGGCAGGCGATGACCACGCCGACCAGCATGCCAACCGCCGCCCAGAACATGGTGGCGATGACCCCGGCGCGAACCACGCCGTCCTCATAGCGGGACTGGTCATTCTGGAACTGACCATTGGCTATGCCGATGGTCAGCGCCCCGCAGGCGATCACGAATGCGCCCAGGAAGATCCATCCCTGGAGGCGAAACAGCGGATCTGGCGAGAACGCCGTTGCAAGCAGGGCGCCCAGCGCAAGCACCCCCGTTAGTATTTGCAGGACCACCGCATTCGCGGGTGAAGCCTGTCGCTGAATCTCGGCGGTCATTTCCCCATGGCCCTCAAAGTTTCAATCATCCTGATCGGTGCAGGATTCTTTGAGGGGCAGCCTTGATATGGCTCAAAGCCCGGCGGGAGTCCCACGGGGCCGGCGGGGCGAGGCCTGGCCCAGACGATTCATATAGGCGACAAGGTCGCTGATTTCATTGGAATGGAGCCGCATGGGCGGCATGTCGTAGTGACCCGACTCTTCAATGTCGGTCAGCTTTTCCTGAAGGCTGTGTTCTTCATAGATCGCCGAGAGGTCGCGGAAGAGCGGCGACTTGGGATTGGGGCTGGAACCGGTCCGCTCTACAGCGTGGCAGGTCGAACACCGGGCGACAGCCAGTCTGTAGCCCCGCACTGACGCGCGGCTCTGGGCCGCAGCGGCCGGAAGGGCCGCGGATACACAAAGGACCAGGGTGATGAACGCAAGCCGGCGCACGGGGCATCCTCGTTGTAAGGCCGCCCCGGCGCGATGGCTTGCGACCAGGTCGGCAGATTCAGCGTTTGGCCTTGGTTGTGACGAGGGTGCAGACATGCGCCCAGACGACAGCGGCGGCAAATGAAGCAAAGCTGGCCAGCACGAGGGCCAGAAATGCGGTTTTCGTATCGAACATCAATTCCTCCTGTGCGTTCGCAGTTGCAACTTCTGCCAAGGAATGGCGGCGCTGACTTTGATGCGCGTCAAACAGCAGGAAATGAGACCTAGCGACCGCCGCGGCGCAGGGAGCAGGTGTAACTGGCCTTCAGGGCCGCCGCGATCACCGGCGCCGCCGCCAGGGTCGACTGCTCGGGCTTCTGGCGGAAATGATCCTGTACGGCGGATTTCAGCTGATCGACCGTAATCCCGGCCGGCAGGCAAAGGACAGAGCGGCGACGCCCCCAGATGTCCTGCTCAGCCAGTACCTGATCAACGGAGCCGAGAATGTAGCCGGAACAGAGTTCGGCGTCGGCCAGATCGCCCTGGCCCGAGCAGAGCTTCTCAAGCTGCCCGGCCTGCATGAAGGCAGGAATGGCTCCGGCTTCAGTCGGCGACAGGGTCGCAAGGGTAAAGGCTGCGACGACAAACATGGCGGACTATCCCCTGGACCCTTCCTCCGGATCTGGAGGCCTGGGTTCGATATGCGCCAAATCAAAGCGACTTGCCATGGACCGGCCTATGTCCTTTTTCACGGTCGGACGCGGGAATTCAGGGTCGGTCACCCAGGCCTCCGTAGGACTACTTAGGGGGCGCCCCTGAATTTCAGGGCAGCCGCTCACGCGCTATCCCGTGCATCAGTTCACACGGGGTTTGCCAATGTCCCTCGCCTACGATTTCCAAGACGCCATCCCGCCCGCCCGGCCAGAACTGGCCGGTGTTGATGAGACGCTCGATATCCTCAACCGCATGGGCGTCCGCATCGCCTACGCCAAGGATGAGGAGATCTACGGTCAGGACGAGGACGCCGACCTTGTCTACCGGGTCATCGAGGGCGCCGTGCGCACCTCCCGGGTGATGAGCGACGGCCGTCGCCAGATCGGCGACTTCTACCGCGCCGGGGAACTCTTCGGCTTCGAGACCAGCAGCCATCACCGGTTCGCCGCAGAAGCCCTGCAGGACTGCGTCATCCTGGTCCTGAAGCGCTCGACCCTGAAGAGCGCCGGCGGCGATCTGGAAAGACTGACCTGGGCCACCACAAACCGGGAACTGGATCGCGCCCAGGAGCATCTGCTTCTGTTAGGTCGCAAGACCGCCAGCGAGAAGGTTGCAAGCTTCCTGCTGGACCTGGTCCGGGGTTCGAACCAGGAAACTGTCGACCTGCCCATGGGCCGACAGGATATGGCCGACTATCTAGGCCTGACCATCGAGACCGTTTCGCGCATGCTTTCGCAGTTGCAGGCTTCGCGGATCGTTTGCTTCACCGCCACCCGAAAGTTCCGGGCTCCGAATATCGCAGCACTCGCGCGTTTGGCGGCCTGACAACAGTCTGGCGATCCACTGTCGAAATGGAGGTACCGATGTCCTATCGGACCCTGCTGACCCATGCCCAACCCTATGGCGCCTCTGACCTCAGGGTCGAAGCCGCCGCCGCCCTGGCGATAGACCTGGACGCTGTCCTCGTCGGTCTGGCGGCAGAATCCCTGCCCGTCTACGCCATCAGCGATCCCTATGGCATGGCGGCGCCCCAGCTGACCTCCATCCTGGTGGAACAGCAGACCAAGAACCTCGAGGACGCCCACAAGCGCTTCCAGGAGCATGCCGGATCGGCCCGTCAGGCGTGGCGTTCCATCCGCGACCTGCCGACTCCGTCCCTGGCCCGCGCGGCGCGCTCGGCAGACCTGATCCTCGTCGGCGGTGTGACCGCCGAAGCCCAGGACAAGAACTATGCGGTCAACACTGGAGAGTTGATCCTGACAGCGGGCCGCCCCGTCCTGGTTGTCCCGCCGTCTGGCGGACGCCTGGCCGCAAAGAAGGTCCTGATAGCCTGGAAGGACAGTCGCGAATCCCGCAGGGCTGTTTATGACTCCCTGCCCTTCCTTCTGGGGGCGGACGAGGTGATGATCCTGGGGGTCGGCGCCGCTGAAGACGCGGAATCCCTGCACTTCGAAACCACAGACGTGGCTGAACAGCTCAAGCGCCATGGTGTGAAGTCCTGCCGGCCGACTGTGGCGCCAGCCACAGGCGGAGGGGTGGAGGATGAAATCCTTTCCCAAATTGACGGCTTCGGCGCTGATCTGGTGGTGGCCGGCGGCTATGGCCACAGCCGGGCGACAGAGTGGGTGCTTGGCGGGGTCACAAGGACGCTCCTGCACCTGCCTGACCGGTTCGTCCTGCTCAGCCACTGAGGCCATATGGCCTTGTGCCCGGCTCCCGGTCGCCCTATCGCTGAGGCATGTCGCTTAGTTTTCTGTCCACGCACCTTTCAAGTGGTCGAACCCTGACGCAGCGCCTTCTGGCGAACCTGGCGGCGATCGGTGTGGTCGCCCTTTCCCTGGCGCTGTACGCCGTCCTGCAGCCCATGATGGCCGGCCATATCGGCCTGGTCCTGCTGATCCCGTCACTCCTGCTTGCGGCGGCGATCGTTGACCGGGGATCCGTGCTCCTGCTCACCGCCCTGGGCCTGGCCGGCGTTCTGGCCCTGACCGGGCTCGAGACGCTTTCACAGCCTGCAAACCTGATCGAAGTGGCGGCCTACATCATCCTGGGGCCCTGCTTCGCCTATGGGGGGTGGCGACTGAAGGTTTCCAACGCCGCCGCTGCTGCTGCGATCCGGCAAGCTGAAGAGCGTGGGGCGCACCTTCAATCCATTCTCGACACCGTGCCTGACGCCATGATCGTCATTGACGAGCGGGGGATCATCCACTCGTTCTCCGTCGCAGCAGAGCGGCTGTTTGGCTGGAGGTCCGACGAGGTCATAGGCCGCAACATCAGCGAGATGATGCCGGAACCCTACCGGTCAGCCCATGACAACTACATCCTGCGCTATCTCGCGACCGGTGAAGCCCGCATCGTGGGTATCGGCCGGGTCGTCGTCGGTGAGCGCAAGGACGGGTCGACCTTTCCCATGGAACTGTCCGTGGGCGAGATGAAGTCGGGCGAACATCGCTACTTCACCGGCTTTGTGATGGACCTGACGGAAACCCAGGCCGTCGAACGCCGCATGCAGGAAATGCAGTCGGAACTGATCCACGTCTCCCGCCTGACCTCCATGGGCGAAATGGCTTCAGCCCTGGCGCACGAGCTGAATCAGCCCCTGTCTGCGATCGCGAACTACATGAAGGGGTCTGTCCGTCTGCTTGAGGCCCCAGCGCCTGACCTGTCCAAGGTCAGGAGCGCCCTGGCCCAGGCCGGTGATCAGGCCCTCCGGGCCGGCGCCATCATCCGCAAGCTGAGGGATTTCATCACCCGGGGGGAAGCTGAAACCCAGGCCGAACACCTTCCCAAACTGATCGAGGAAGCTGGCGCCCTTGCCATGGTCGGGGCCAAGGAAATGGGTATCCGGCTGCTGTTCGAGCTGTCCCCCAATGCGGATCTGGTGATCGCGGACAAGGTTCAGATCCAGCAGGTCGTGCTGAACCTCATGCGAAACAGCCTGGACTGCATGGTCGACTCTCCCGTCCGCACCCTGACTGTGGCCACCGAACTGGATGATGACGAGATGGTGGAAGTGTCCGTAACGGATACCGGTCCGGGCATTGATCCCGAGGTCGCCTCCCGGCTGTTCCAGCCCTTTGTCACCACCAAGGCCGAAGGCATGGGGGTTGGCCTGTCAATCTGTCGGACGATCATTGAAGCTCACGGCGGGAAGATCTGGTTTGAACCGGGCCCGACCGGCGGTACGAGCTTCCGCTTCACCCTTCGGCGCGCGAAGACGGACGATCATGCTTAAGTCCCCGCAGGTCCACCTGATTGATGACGACGAGGCCATGCGGACCTCATTGTCCTTCCTGCTCGACAGCGCCGGGCTTTCCAACGCCGTCTATGCCTCAGCGGAGGCCTTTCTCGACGACATCGCCGACGACACTACGGGCTGCGTGATTACGGACATCCGGATGCCGGGCATGAGCGGCATGGAGCTGGTGTCCTTCCTGAAATCGAAGGGCGCCCAGTTGCCGGTCGTCGTCATTACCGGTCATGGGGACGTGCCGCTGGCGGTTGAAGCCATGAAGAACGGCGTCGTCGATTTTCTGGAAAAGCCCTTTGATGACGATGTGCTGCTGGCCGCCATTCGTCGGGCCCTGGTCGAACATCGACCCGAGGCGGAATCCACCGGCCAGGTGACGTTTTCTTCGGTCCTGGCGGCCCTGTCGCCCCGGGAAACCGAGGTCCTGCGCGGCGTTGTCGCCGGCAAGGCCAACAAGGTGATCGCCTACGAGCTCGGGATCAGCCCAAGGACGGTCGAAGTCTATCGCGCAAACGTCATGGCCAAGACCGGGGCCAAGGGCCTGCCTGAACTGGTGCGCATGGCGATGTCGGCGGGATTCTAGGGCGCCGCCCTTCCGGCCCGGGTCCGGAGTTGTGCGTTTGCGATGTATCAAGGTTTGGCCCCGGGAAACTCGGTACGGACAGGCTTCCAGCCGTCCGCAAGCCAGAAATGCTTCAAATCGCTTCCGCCCCGCCGTCTGTCTATCTGGTCGATGACGACCAGGCGCTGCGAACTGCGCTGAAGTTTTCGCTCGAACTGGAAGGCTTTGACGTCCGCACCTACGAGACCGGTGAAGATCTGTTGAAGGCGCACCTGCCCCACCGCGGCGGCTGCCTGGTTCTGGATCAGAACCTGCCCGGCCTTAGCGGCCTTGAGGCCCTTTCCGTGCTCCGCAGCCGCGCAGTCAAACTGCCGGCCCTGCTGATAACAAGTCACCTTGCCGCCGCCCTGCGGGACACGGCGAGGAACGCCAAGGCCACCGTGGTGGAGAAGCCCCTGCTGGGCGATGTGCTGGTCGGTTGCATCTGGCGCGCCCTGGACGAAGCAAGAGCCAGCTAGGCGCAGATACCCCCAACTCTGAACACGTCAGGGCTGATTGGGCACTGGATGACGCATGGGAACCCTATAACGTGGGGCGAATCATGTGTTCTGATACCGCGCGCAACTGGGGTAGTCCGCAGTGAACGTTCATGCCGACCCGAATGTGAGTCTGGACAACCACCCCCGGCGCATGGGGTGGATTGGCACCACCGCCCTGGCCATGGGCGGCAGCAATCAGAGCCTCTTCCTGATCGCAGCCCTATTTGTGGGTCAGGGGTCCATTCCAGGTCAGGGCAGCGCGGCTGTGCCCCTGCTGATTGTCGGCCTGATCCTCAGCTGGATGGCGGCGCCGGCCTGGACGGAACTGGTGCTGATGTCGCCCAATCGCGTGGGCGGCATTGCGGCGGTCTGCACACGGGCCTTCCGCCCCTACAGCTCGCTACTCTCGGCCCTGACCGGCACCTGCTACTGGTGGGGCTGGGTTCCCACCTGCGGCCTGACCGCCATCTTCTCGGCCTCGGCCATTGTGCACTGGGTCCTGCCCGGCGCGCCGATACCCCTTGTGGCCAGCGCGATCATCATCGCCTTCACAACCCTGAACCTGCTAGGTCTGAAGTGGGTCACCGCCTTCGCTGTCCCGATCGCCTTCGCCTCGGCGATCCTGGCCTTCCTGGCCATGCTCATTCCCATCTTCTCGGGCAGCGTCGACTGGAAGCAGGCCTTCGATTTTCACCTGACAACGCCGTTTGATGGCCTCTTCGGTCAGTTCACATCCATCATGGCGGGCCTTTACCTGATCGGCTTCGCAGCGCCCGCCTTTGAAGCAGCGACCTGCCATGTGGGCGAGACCAAGAATCCGAACCGCAATGTGCCGATCGCCGTCTTCGCCAGCGGCGGCATGGCGACGGTTTATTTCATCTTCCTGCCCGTGGTCTGGCTGGGAACCCTGGGCCCCGGCCCGCTGGGACAGGATCTCGCCATCTCTCTTGGGCCGGTTTTTGCGCCACTCCTGGGCAGCTTCGCCAAGGCCGCCGCCATCGGCTTCATGATGTTCAACATGTTCCACGGCACGCTTCAGCCCCTTGCTGGCGCATCCCGGGCCCTGTCGCAGCTCAGTGAAGACGGCCTGCTGCCGCGGGTGCTGGGTCTGCGGTCTTCCACGGACAGCCCATGGGTCGCAACCCTGCTGACGGCCGGCGTCTCGATCGGGTTCATGCTGATCGGCGACCCCATCTGGCTCGTCGCGGCCGCCAATTTCACCTATCTGATCAGTGTCTGCATGCCAAATGTGGCCGCCTGGCTCCTGCGACGCGACGCACCAGAAGCAGAACGTCCCTATCGGGCCCCGAAGGGGACCATCGCCCTTGGCCTGATCGCTTCAGGCGTCTGGCTGCTTTCAGCCATTTTCGGCTTCCAGCAATTCGGGCTCCCGACGGTGCTGTTTGGACTGGCCATGGCCTATTCCGGGGCTGCGCTCTATGTCTGGCGCAAGATCGAGGACCGGCTGGCCATGGGGCAGTCGCCCTTCAAACCCAGCCTTCATGTCACGCTGACGGGAGCCATGTTGCTGGTCCTGGTGCTGGACGGCGCCGGCTATCTGATGGCGGTGCGGTCGATTCCGGTCGGGGACGGTGGACTGTCCGTGGCTCTGGAAGACATCTTTGTCGGCGTCGCCCTTCTGACCCTCGCCGTGGGCCTGGTCCTGCCGGGCATCATCGCCAAGTCTGCCGAGGAGATCGCCGACCGGGCGGAACAGATGGCCTCCGGGGCGGTGCTCAACTTCTCCAAGGCCATGACAGCCCTGGGCAAGGGCGATCTGGACGCCGCCCACTTCACTGAGCCCATGACCCCCATGGTGGTTCGATCCCGGGACGAACTGGGGCAGATGGCCGCCAGCTTCAACCGGCTGCAGGATGAGGTGGCGATTGCCGCCGTGGGCCTTGAAGGCGCGCGGGAAGGGCTGCGGGCCAACCGCCGGGAGATCACGGCGACCAATGTCGCCCTGACCCAGAAGATCGCTGAGGGTGAACTTCTCCAGGAGCAGCTGCGGGTCGAGCGCGACAAGGCCGAGGCCGCCAGCCGCGCCAAGAGCCAGTTCCTGGCGATGATGAGCCATGAGATCCGCACCCCGCTGAACGCCGTTCTGGGCATGACCCAGGTCATCAGCCGCAGTGAACTCTCTCCTGAGCAACGGTCGAGGCTCGGGGTCATCGCCACATCCGGCGAAGCCCTTCTGGCCGTGCTCAACGATCTGCTGGACCTGTCGAAAATCGAGTCCGGCAAGCTGGAGCTTGAAAAGACCGAGGTCGATATCGTTGGCCTGGTAAGGGACGCCAGGGCCGCCTTCGCCACCCTGGCGGATGAGAAGCAACTCGCCCTGAACCTCGAGATCGATCCCAGCGCTGAAGGGCTCTTCGAGGGCGATCCTGCCCGGATCGGCCAGATCCTGGCGAACCTGGTGTCCAACGCCGTGAAGTTCACCGAGGCGGGTCACGTGACGATCTCCCTGTCACGACCGGCAGAGTCCCTCATCCTGAAGGTCAGCGATACCGGCATCGGTGTTTCCAAAGAACAACAGGGCCGGCTCTTCCAGAAGTTCTCCCAGGCCGACAGCTCGGTCACCCGGCGGTTTGGCGGCACAGGCCTTGGTCTGGCCATCGTCAACGACCTGACCGACCTGATGCATGGCTCGGTCGAGCTCGACAGCCGCATCGGGAAGGGCTCGACCTTCACAGTGACCCTGCCCCTGCCACGACTGTCACAGTCAGCGGTCGACGCCAGATGGTCACAGGAGGCGGCTGGGCCGCCAGCCAGCCTCTCGACCCTGCGCATTCTGGTTGCCGAAGACAATGCGACGAACCAGCTGGTGTTGCGCACCATCCTCAACCAGTTCGACGTGGACCCGGTCATTGTGCCGGACGGCGTTGAGGCCGTGCACCAGTGGCAGACCAATACCTGGGATGTCATCCTGATGGATGTGCAGATGCCGCAGATGGACGGCATGGCGGCCTGCCAGATGATCCGCGAGAGCGAGGTCGCCCAGGGCCGGTCGCCAACTCCGATCATCGCCCTCACCGCCAATGTCATGCCTGATCAGATCGAGATGTACCTGGCGCGGGGCATGACCGACGTGGTCGCCAAGCCGATCCAGATCGAACGACTGCTGCAGGTGATCACGGACATCCTTGATGGTCCCGATGCGCCGGCCGGCGCCCAGGCGACAGGAACCGGCGGCCCCCCAGCCTAGGCAGGCGCCGTTCTTCATGTATCGTGCCTCCAATCACCTGGGAGGCATGAAAAATGGATCTGAAGGATCACGCCCGTCTGACGCCGGATAAGCCCGCCATGATTTCGGCGGACAGCGGACGCGCCGTAACATTCGCCCAGCTTGAGGAGAACTCGACCCGGCTGGCGCACTTCCTTCATGGCCAGGGTCTGAAACGCGGCGACCATGTCGCCATCCTGATGGAAAACCACCTGTCCTTCATGGATCTGGTCTGGACGGCCTACCGCGCCGGCCTGTACGTCACCTCGATCAACCGCTACCTGCCGCCGGACGAGGTCGCCTATATCGTGCAGGATTGCGGGGCAAAGGCCCTGGTGACCTCCTTCGCCAAGCGGGACACGGCTGAACCCCTGGCAGACATGATCCCCGATTGCCCGATCAGGCTGATGGTCGACGGAACCATTCCGGGATGGAGTTCCTATGAAGCCGCCCTGGCCGGGAGCCCGGCGACGCCCCTGGACGAGGAATGGATGGGCGAGTCCATGCTCTACAGCTCCGGTACGACCGGCCGGCCCAAGGGCATTCTGCGGCCCCTGCCGAACCTGTCGACGGCGGAGGGCATGACCCTGCGCCAGTCGGTCAACCGCTATGGGCTGAGCCCCGAGGCGGTCTACCTGTCGCCAGCGCCGCTCTATCATGCAGCGCCCCTCTCCTATGTGCTTACCGTCCAGTCCTTCGGCGGAACCGTTGTGATGATGGAGAAGTTCGACGCCGAACACGCCCTGCGGATGATTGCAGAGCACAAGGTGACCCACAGCCAGTGGGTGCCCACCATGTTTGTCCGCATGTTGAAACTGCCGGCGGAAGTCCGCACAGCCTATGACCTGTCCAGCCACAGGGTGGCCGTTCACGCAGCGGCCCCCTGCCCCGTTGAGGTCAAGCGGGAGATGATCGGCTGGTGGGGTCCGATCCTCTATGAATACTATGCCGGCACCGAAGCCTCCGGCTCGACCTTCATCACCAGCGAGGAATGGCTGGCCCACCCCGGGTCCGTCGGAAAGGCGGCCCTGGGGATTCTCCACATCTGTGATGAGGATGGCGCTGAATTGCCGATCGGCGAGACCGGTCTGGTCTATTTCGAACGGGAGGTCGCGACCTTCCAGTACCACAATGACCCGGAAAAGACCCGGTCAGCCCGCCACCCCCAACACGACAACTGGAACGCCCTTGGCGACGTCGGCTATCTGGATGAGGAGGGCTATCTCTACCTCACCGACCGCAAGGCCTTCATGATCATCTCGGGCGGGGTGAACATCTATCCCCAGGCCATCGAGGACGCCCTGGTCACCCATCCCAAGGTAGGCGACGTGGCGGTCTTCGGCGTGCCGGACCCGGAAATGGGCGAGGCCGTAAAGGCCGTCATCGAGCCGGCGCCGGGCGTCGAGCCTACCGATGATCTGGCCAGCGAACTCCTGGCCTTCGCCCGCAGCAAGCTGGCCCATTACATGGCGCCCAGGTCTGTGGACTTCATCGCCGAAATGCCCCGACTGCCTACGGGCAAGCTCTACAAGCGCCTCCTGCGGGACGCCTACTGGCAGAACCAGGACGCCAAGATTTGACTCCGTGCGCCTGAGCAGCGGCCCTTATACGATCGAACTTGCACCCGACATCGGCGGGGCGATCTCGGGCCTCTGGTTTGAGCAGGATGGTCTTCGCACCCCGGTCCTGCGACCCGCCGGAGATGGGGAGACCGACCCCACCGGATGCGGCTGCTTTCCCCTGGCGGCCTTCTGCAACCGGCTGCGCGAGGGGCGCGTGAGGTTTCGGGGCCGGACCCACGACATCCCGCCAAACCGCCCGGGAGAACGCCACCCCCTCCACGGTCAGGCCTGGCTGGCGCCCTGGAGCGCCGAAATGCTGGGTCCGGATCAGGCCAGAATGCGGTTCGCGCACGAGCCTGGCCATTGGCCCTGGCGGTATGAAGCCGTCCAATCCATCGTCGCCTCAGAGAGCGGCGTCGCCCTGTCCCTGGAGGTCCGCAATCTCGACGACCAGGCCATGCCGGCAGGAATCGGTCTGCATCCCTACTTTCCCACCGGAGACGGGGTCAGGATCCAGACACGGGTCTCCGGCGTCCAGCTGACGGATGACGAGCGCCTGCCCACAGGCAAGCCGGTCCGGGCGCTCGGCGCCTATGACCTGTCCGACCGCCCGATCGCCGAGGCAGGACTGGACAACGGATACGCCGGTTGGTCAGGGCAGCTGGATATCCTCTATCCGACGCACACAGTCCGGATGACAGCCTCGTCGAACGCGGCCTGGCTGCAGGTCTATGCGCCCAAGGGCGAGACCTTCTTCTGCGCGGAACCCGTGACCCACGCCAACGATGCCCTGGCCCTGGGTGAAGCTGGCTGGGACGCCCAGGGAATAAGGATTCTGGAGCCTGGACGGTCGCTCCGGATGGATATGCGGCTTGAGGTCCTGGTCAGGCCTTTCCTGTCCGCTCCGCCTTGAGCAGTTCGGTCAGTTCGGCGACGGCCCGGGTCAGCTGGGACACCTCGCGCTGGCGCAGGGCGTCGATCTTTTCGTGTAGCAATTCGATCTCCAGCTCAGCCTTGATGTTCACGTGGTAGTCGTTCTCGGCCTCCTTGCGGTCGATCTCCTGCTGGCGGTTCTGGCTCATCATGATGAAGGGCGCCGCATAGGCGGCCTGAAAGGACAGGGCCAGATTCAACAGGATGAAGGGATAGGGATCCCAGTGCTGGACGTAGGCGGTCACGTTCAGGACGATCCAGGAAACCAGTATGGTCGACTGGATGATGATGAACCGCCAGGACCCCATGGTGGCGGCGACAGTGTCGGCGATCCTCTGGCCGATGGTGAGGGTATCGGGTGACTTGGCCGCCCATTTCTCCCGGAGCTTTCGGCGTTCCAGCCGGAGTTCAGCCAGGATCTTGAGTTCCGCCTCGTGAATTTCTGCAGCAATGTTTGACGACATGAGCTTGCTCCTGTGACCCTGGCGACCTGCACCCGACGGTAAAGACCTCAACAGATCAATGTGCGACAATACCGCATCTCAATCATTCGTCGGGACCAAAGGCCATGTCACGCACAGCCGCCGCTCTTGCCTTCGCCACGGTGATCGGCGCCGGCGGCGCCATGGCGGCGCGGATGGATAGCCCGTCTCCCATGCCCAAGGTGGCCGTGCTGATGAAGTCGGTTGTCGACAGGGCTTCGACCAACCTCTTCAATCGGGCCGGCGAGGCGGATCCGGCCAATGGCGCGGACCAGAAACTGCCGGACGCCAGGGGTTGGTCTCAAATCAAGACTGACGCCGATCGGCTGAAGGCCATCGCCGTCGCCCTGCAGAGCCCGAAGACCGGCAAGGTGCATGAGGTCAACTGGATGGTTCAGGCCAGGGCCATGGCGTCCACCTCAGCCGCAGCCAGCCAGGCCGCAGCCTTGCGCAATCCTGCAGCCCTCGCCAAGGCGGCCAACGACCTGTCTGACACCTGCAGCGCCTGTCACTCCATCTACAAGAAGCAGGACTAGGCCTTCTTCTTCGCCCTGCGGTCCCGGGCCCGCCTGGCGTTGTCCTCGATCTTTTCCTGGACTAGGTGACGCACCACCGCCTCCGGGATGGGCCGCTCAGGGGTGAAGCGTATGGTCCCCTTGCTGATCTCGAAGCCCTGCAGCTGGTCGGCCATGGCCATGACCGCCGTACCGTTCCAGCCATAGAGCGAGCAGTGATGGGTGTGGGCTGCGAAGGCCACCAGCATGCCGTCCTGTTTGAAAGCCGGCATCTGATAGCTGATGCATTCCTCGGCGTGCGGCGCGGTCTCCTGGATGATCCGTCTCAGGTCTTCCAGGGCGGCGCGCATGTCGGGGCGAACCATCTGCAGATAGGCGTCAATGGTCTTCGGCTTGTCGCTCAAGTGGTTCAATCCTGCAGGGCCTGGTGGGCCAGGATCGAACGCCAGACGAGCCCCGATGGCAAGATGGCTCAGGCGGCCTTCTCCAGAACGCAGACTGACTGGCCCAGGGCGCCCTGGGCTGTAATGACGTCGCCGCCGCCCCGCAGGTCGACAATGCCCATGCCCAGCTCGGCGGCCCAGACCCCGATGGTTCCCCGGTCGATGAAGGTGTTCATCGGCGCCGTCGCGCCCTGCTTGGCCAGGCCGACCGTGTCGCGGAAGATCTGCAGGTGAACCGGCTCGCAGAGTTCCAGGAAGGAGAACACAATCCTGCCACCGGGCTTGAGCACCCGCCGGGCCTCTTCAAGGTACCAGTAGCTCTGCTCGTGCTGGAGGTGGGTCAGGACCGAAAAGAAGCAGACCATGTTGGCGTGGCTGTCGATGTCCGGAATGCCGATATGATCGACCACTTCAAACCGCCAGTCAGCCCGCGCCGAAATACGGGCGGCATGGGCGATCAGGTCCGGCACCAGATCCAGGCCCAGATAGCTGCCGGTCATCCAGGCCGAAAGGGGCTGCGCGAGGCGGCCCGATCCGCACCCGACGTCCACCAGCCTGCCATCCTGCGGCAGGCCGTAATGCTGGACGAGGGCCAGTTCAACCGCGCCGATTTCGGCAAAATTGCCGCCAATGGCGATCTCCATGGCCTCTTCGTGGGGCATGACCCCCTTGAGCAGATCCACAAAGGCGATGTTGACGGCCTTCAGGCCCCGCGCCGGCCTTTCAGTCTCGGGGGCTATGCCCATGCGCGCGAGTACGCCGCGCGCCAGGCGCCGCAGATGTGTTGCCGCCATGTCAAACCCCTCGGGCGTCCAGGCCTCGGAACGAGGCGCCCAGATCGGCGGACCTTGGCCGCCGGCCGCGACCGGACCGGCAGATAGGCGACACGAAATTTGATGGTTCTGGGGTCTTGGATCGAAGACCGCGTCTTCGACAGGAACACAGGGCGGACTTAAGTCCGGGGAATCAAACGATTTGCCTTCCGGCGTCTGGATACCGCAGGGAACAGGGCCGCCTAGAGCAGGACGACCCGCTTTTCGTTGACGGCGGCCAGGGTGCGGCCGATGGCGTCGAACAGGGTGTCCATCATGACGGGCTTGAACAGCAGGGCGTCGCCGCCTGCTGCGTCCACATCGTCCATGATCTTCATGCCTGTATCGCCGGTGACGACCAGAACCGGAATCTTGCCCTTGGAGTCCCCACGGGCGCGGATTTCGCGAAGGGCGGTCAGGCCGTCCTTGCCGGGCATGCGCAGGTCCATGAGGACAAGGTCATAGTCCCGGGTGTCGATCATTGTCAGACCGGTGTCGGCTTCGGGCGCCTCTTCCACCGTCAGGCCCGCAACATCGAGCATTTCCTTGATGACCTGGCGATTGAGATCATGATCGTCAACGCAGAGGACTCGCATGGGGGTATCTCTCGACCTTCTGAAACCGGCAGCCGCCTTCCGGCGTGCTTGAGGTATACTAGGGCCGCGTGATGAATCCGGGTTTAAGGTGAACCCCCGAAAACCAGAAAAATTCCAGGCCTGGATCGCGCGATTGCGCTTCAGGCGGCGACGTCTAAACTCGCGCCAAACAGGACGGGGGAGTCATACTTGGCGATCGCAAACGCTGCGGGCCCTTCAGCGGGCTCCGCCGAGGGGCCAAAGCCCTCCTTCGCCGTCAAGGTTTTCTACGCCCTTGGTCAGAGTGCACAGAGTGGCGGGTTCGACACCGCCCTGGGCCTGGTCTTTTTCTATTACACCGCAGTCCTGGGCCTCTCGGGCGCCCTGGTCGGCGCGGCCCTGGCGGCGAGTCTTGCCTTCGACGCGGTCGTCGACCCCATTGTCGGATCCTGGTCCGACAACATGAAGTCGCGGCTGGGACGCCGCCTGCCCCTGATGATCGTGTCGATCCCCCTGATCACCCTATCCATCGGTCTCCTCTTTTCGCCGCCCAAGGGGCTCGACCAGACCGGTCTCTGTATCTGGCTGGCCGTTTTCTCGGTCGCAGCGCGGTGCTTCATTTCGGTGTTCAACGTGCCCTATATCGCCCTCGGCGCAGAGCTGGCTTCGGACTATCTGGAGCGCACCCGGGTCGTGGTCTTCCGATCCATTGCAGGCATTGTCACCGGCACGACCCTGACCTTCCTGGCCTTCTCGGGCTTCTTTGCCCATGGCGCCCTGCAAAGGCCCGAGGGCTATCCCGCCTATGGCTGGACCGTCGCGATCCTGGTCGCCGTCACCACAAGCCTGTGCTGTCTGGGGGTCGCCAGGTATGCCGCCGCCCTGCCGCAGCCGGCCCAGCACGCCCATCCCATGTGGCGGCGTCTGCCCGGCGAGCTGGCCGAGATCTTCGCCAACCGGTCCTTCCGGGTCCTCTTCATCTCGGCCGTGGTGGTCTATGTGGCGGTGGGCCTCAATGCGAGCCTCAACAATCACGCCTTCATCTTTGTCTGGCGCATGAGGAGCGAGACCCTGCAGTTCATCGGCTACGCCTATCTGTTCGGCATTCTGCTGGGCGTCGGCGCCGCCCCGGTCCTGCAGAAGCTGATGGAAAAGCGGACCGTGGTCATTGTGGGTTTCGCCCTGCTGATCGCCAACTGGCTGGTCCTTCAGGGCCTCATGCTGGCCGGAATCTATACTCCTCTGGGCGACGCCGCCATTCTGCCCATGCAGATCAATTCCTTCGTCGCTGGTATCGGGACAGGGCTCTTCATGGTGTCCTTCCCCTCGCTCATGGCCGACGCCGCTGACGAGCATGAACTGCTGTTCAAGGCCCGCCGCGAAGGGCTCTATTTTTCCGGGCTTGGCTTTGCCGGAAAGGCCGCCTCAGGCCTTGGCGTGATGGTCGCCGGCGTCGCTCTGGACCTGATCCGGTTCCCCAAGGATGTCGGCCAGCAGGTAGGGATCATCCTGCCAGAGGACGTGCAGTTCCGGCTGGTGATGATCTGGGGCCCGGTGGCGGCTGTGATCGCCATAGCCTCCCTGGTGATCTTCTCGTTCTACAACATCAACCGCCAACGCCACGCCGAGATCGCCGCCGCCCTGGCGGAGAGACGCAGCGCCGCATAACCCCGCAATAGGCCCTGACCCATGTCCAAAGACGCCTACGAAAAAGAACTGGCCGAACTGCAGCTTGCCCTGGTGCGGTTCCAGCAGGACGCCATGGCGTCTGGCGAGAAGGCGGTCATCGTCTTTGAAGGCCGCGACGCCGCCGGCAAGGACGGGACGATCAAGCGGATCACCGAGCACCTGTCAGTCCGTAACACCCGGGTCGCCGCCCTGCCCAAGCCGTCGGACCGCGAGCGCACCCAGTGGTTCTTCCAGCGCTATATCGCCAACCTGCCGGCGGCCGGCGAGCTCGTGATCTTCAACCGGTCCTGGTATAATCGCGGCGGGGTCGAGCCGGTCATGGGCTTCTGCACCCCGGAGGAGCACAGGCAGTTCCTGGCTGACGTTCCGGTCTTCGAGACCATGCTGGCCCAGAGCGGAACCCAGCTGGTGAAGGTCTGGATCGACATCTCCAAGAAGGAGCAGTCCAAGCGACTGGATGAACGCCGGACGGATCCCTTGAAGGTGCTGAAGATCAGCCCCCTGGACGCAGAGGCCCAGAAGCGGTGGAGCGATTACAGCGCCGCCCGGGACGAAATGCTCACCGCCAGCCATACGGCCGCCTCCCCCTGGACCTGCGTAAGGGGCGACGACAAGGAAGCCGCCCGGATCAATGTCATGCGCTTCCTGGTCCACCGCCTGGCCCCCAAGGCCATAGCCAAGGACGTGGCCGCCCCGGACAAGGACGTGGTCTTCCCCTTCGAGGTCTCCGCCCTCAGCGACGGCCGCCTGGAGCGCTGACCGGTGGCTGAGACCCTGTCAGCCCTGACCGCCCGGCGGATGGCCCTGGCCGCTCAGGGCTTCGCCCAGGCCCGACCGAACACGGCAGGCCGCAAGCATGTGATGCAGACCATTTCCCGTCTGGGAGTCCTGCAGATCGACTCGGTCAATGTGGTGTCGCGGACCCACTACCTGCCGCTCTTCTCCCGGCTGGGGCACTATCCCCGGGAGCTGCTGGAAGACCTGGCCTGGGGCAGGAAGCCCGAGCTGTTTGAATACTGGATGCATGAGGCCTCCCTGGCGACCTGGCCGGTCCAGGCCCTCATGCGCTGGCGGATGGAGGACGCCGCCAACGGGGTCGGCACCTGGAAGGGCGTCGCCCACTTCCTGCGCCACCGCCGGGACTTCGTGGACAGGGTCCGCGACGAGATCGACGCCCGCGGCCCCATGCCGGCTTCAGAACTGGAGATGGGCGCCAAGGGCCAGGGCGGCTGGTGGGGCTGGAGCGAGGGCAAGCGCGCCCTGGAATGCCTGTTCTGGGCCGGCGAGATCACCGCCGCCACCCGGCGCGGCACCTTCGAGCGGGTCTATGGCCTGCCCCACAAGGTCCATCCGCCCCACGTCCGCGACCAGGAGACCCCGCCCCGGGACGCGGCCCAGCGGGACCTGCTGCGCATTGCAATTGGGGCCATGGGCGTGGCCACCGAGCGGGACCTGCGGGACTATTTCCGGATGGGCGTGGCCGACACCAAGGCCCGGATCGCCGAACTTCAGGACCTGGGCGACCTGATCCCGGTGGAGGTCACCGGCTGGGACCAGCCCGCCTGGATGGCCCCCGACGCCCAGCGGCCGCGCAAGGTCGCCGCCAACGCCCTGCTCTCGCCCTTCGACAACCTCATCTGGTTTCGCGAACGGACCGAGCGGGTGTTCGGGGTGAAGGTCCGCCTGGAGATCTACACCCCCGCCCACAAGCGGGTGCACGGCTATTACGTCCTGCCCTTCCTGCAGGGCGAGGCGATCACCGCCCGGGTGGACCTGAAGGCCGAGCGCAAGGCCGGCTATCTGGCCGTCCAGAGCGCCCATGCCGAACCCTGGGCCGATGACCGCACGGCCGACCTGCTGGCGGCGGAACTCCACCTGATGGCCCGGTGGCTTGGCCTGGACGGGGTCAAGGTCCTGCCAAAGGGCGACCTGGCCGGGGATCTGGCGCGGGCGGTGGGCTAGGCTCCATCCGGCCCTTCGCGCCCAGGTCGAAACCTGCCCATACCCAGACCGCGTCCACTCGCCCGAAGGCGCGGGACGCAGGAGAGAGCCATCGCAAAATTTCAAGGATGGCGTTGACGCCCCAAGGTATGTGAATAAATTCCATGACAGGCAGAATGCTGCCGCAGCTTAAATCGGGTCTTGTTCCGGCGCCTGCCCGCAAGACCCCTATAAAATTCCAATATAAGTAACGGGGGGGGGGGCCGAGACGTGTCATTTTACTATGGTGGTCACACCTACGAAATAGTAAAAACAGCGATGAGCTGGGATAGTGCAAACGCCTATGCATCAAGCCTTGGCGGCCACCTCGCTTTTATTACTTCGGCGGCGGAAAATGATTACCTGCACGCCATGGCGCAATCTGATGTCCAACTCCTGGCGACTGCACCCACCGCATCAGATGGCGGTGGCGCGAGATATCTCTGGCTTGGCGGATCAGACGCCGCTGTCGAGGGCGCATGGAGATGGTCGGACGGGTCCCTCTTGTCTGGCTACACCAACTGGGGCGCCGGTTCCCTTGGCGTCGAGCCCGACAACTTCTTCGGCCTTCAGGACGGCATGGCTCTGGGCCTTCAGTCCTGGCCCCAACCCTCGGGCGGGATCGGCATTGCAGGAAAGTGGAATGACCTGAACCCCGCCGACCTGCTCTATTTCTATGTCGAGTATGACAGCATTCAGGGCACGTCCGGTAACGACAGCCTGATCTACTCATCCAGCAGCATTACCTCCTTTGGCGGGGCGATCTCGATATTCGGGGGAACCGGCAATGACACGATCGAGGCCCAGGGCGGGACCAACTATCTACGGGGCGAAGACGGGAACGACTGCATCATCGGCGGGACCGGCTTTGATGACATCCACGGTAACAAGGGTGATGACATCATCATCGGCGGCCCGGGTGGCGACTGGCTGGTGGGCGGCCAGGGTAATGACCTGATCACGTCCACGGGCGGCGTCGACATTCTCTACGGCAATCTGGGAAATGACACGCTCAACGGGGGCCCGGACGCCGACCTCATGCGCGGCGGCCAGGCTGATGACCTTCTCAACGGCGGCGGCGGCAATGACTGGCTCTCCGGCGACAGGGGCAGCGACACCATCACCGGCGGAACCGGCGCCGACATCTTCCACACCTTTGGAGATGCGGGCATCGACCGGGTGACTGACTTCAACCTGTCAGAGGGCGACCGCGTTCAACTTGATCCGGGCACGGTCTATACGGTCACCCAGGTCGGGGCTGATACGGTCATCAACATGACCGGCGGCGGACAGATGACCCTGGTTGGCGTCCAGATGGCGACCTTGCCTGCCGGGTGGATTTTCGGGGCCTGACCCCGATCCGGCATGGGCGCTGGGCCGGGCCTGCATCCTTAAGGCCCCTTCGCGCGTAAGGTCCTCACAGACAAAGGACGCCCCATGCGCAAATCCATCCTGCTCGCCCTCGCCCTTGCGACCCTTTCAGGGTCCGCCTTCGCCAAGGCGCCGGAGCCGGCCAAGAAGATCGACCCCATGGTCTTCTATTATGGCCGCTGGATCGAGATCGGCCGGCGGCCCATGTTCATCACCGATGGCTGCGTGGCCGGGACCACCGACTATCGCCGGACAGGCGACCTCACCGTCGCCGTGACGGACGGCTGCCGCAGGAACTCGCCCACGGGCAAGCCGGTGACCCTCAAGGGCAAGGGGACCATCCTCGACCCCGGAACCAACGCCAAGCTGCGGGTCCGCTATAACGCCCTGATCACCTGGGACTATTGGGTGCTGGACCGGGCCGACGACTACAGCTGGTTCATCTCGGCTGACCCGACGATGAAGAACCTCTGGATCTATACCCGCAAGACCCCGACGCCGGAGGAGCTGAAAGACCTGATCGGCCGGGCGAAGGCCCTGGGCTATGACACGGATAAGCTGGAGTTCCCGACGCCGCCGGTGGAGTGAGGGGGGTCTTAAAAGGTCAGCCCGCACAAAGCAGACTGTATCTGGCCCCGGAATTCCCTACGGTACTGGCTTAGCGCCAAAGGCCGCCCAGACCATGCCCCTGCAGAACCGCGTCGATCCCTTCGGCGACATCTTCGCCACGCCACACAAGGGCGGCTTCATGGGCAATCGGGGTGGTCGGCTGCACGACGCGCACAAACACATCGTCAAGCGCTGGACAAACAGGACCTGGATCATCTGTGTCCTGGCCTTCAAGGGACGGCGGCGGACCATCATGGGTCCGAACACCTATACCGAACTGTTCTTCATGGACGAGGCCACCGCCCTGGCCGCAGGGCACAGACCCTGCGCTGAATGCCGACGGGCTGACTACAACAGCTTCAAGACTGCATTCATCGAGAGCCAGGCAAGGCAGGGCGTCACGATCGCAACGGCGACCGACATGGACCGGGTTCTGCACCAGCAGAGGACTGAAAGCCCTCGCCCGAGGTCCGGCGCCAGAGACCTGCCTGATGGCGCCATGGCGGCCTTCGACGGCAAGCCCTGGCTGAAGCTGGGAAACCACCTGCACCTCTGGACGCCCGGCGGCTATGCCGACCGCATGGCCCTGCCTGCACAGGACATCGAAATCCTGACCCCAGCTGCAACCCTGGCCGTCCTGCGGGCGGGTTACCGGCCACAGGTGGACGCATCCCAATCGGCAGTCCGCCATGGCGATTGAGGCGTGCGGCTTTCCAGAGGGCAGCTCCCTCGATGGCCAGAGGGTGAAGGCGGCCTGGTTCCACGACTCCTATCGCGCCCCGTTGGGCAAGGACCACAGGTCCATGGCCGACATTTTCTTCGCCCTGTTCGGTCACAATCCGGCATGGGTGAAGGCGGTGCTGCTGACCCGCAACCGCATCGCCGCCGCCTGCGGGCTCGATGTGCCAGAAGCTTCAGACATCCAGAATCCGGTGCAGAAGGCCAGCTATCAGGTTGGCGACCTGATCGGGCCCTGGCCTGTGTTCTCGCTGTCGGAAAACGAACTGATCGCCGGACGCGACAACAGGCATCTGGATTTCCGTCTGGTCCTTCTCCGGGAACAGCACGCCGGACAATGGAATGTGGTCGTCTCGACGGTCTGCGAGGTGCACGACCTCTATGGTCGGATCTATCTCTTCTTCATCGTCCCATTCCACAAATGGGGTGTGAAGCAGTTGATGTTGAACGCGGTTCGCGGCGGGAGGTTGTGAGGTTTGGAGCTTCGAAATCTACATTGGAACCCTGGGAGGCCGCGACCTCATTTTCGCCATGGCGTCTCAATTTCCTGCGATGTCGCCGAAACACCAACCGCGGTTATGCGAGCGGAAAGCGTCCAGCTAAATTCCGACTGACAAAGCGCCGATCAACCTCGGTCTGCATATACTTGTCGAAGGCTTCCTCCTGGTCCGTGTCTGACACTCCGCCTGATTCCACAAAAATGAGGTTCGCAAACTGAACCGCGTGGCACTTGCTTGCAAAATTCAGTCTGCTCTTTGGGGCGATTGTCTGTCGCGCGGCGGTCAAGGCGGCCGCCGCAGCAAGCTCCTTCCGTCCGGTGTGGGAAGCGACGACAGCCAGGACCAGATTGACTTCAAGCGTCAGCTTTTCCGAGGGAAGTGCGACACCCCAAAGCCTCGCAAGCCTCTCAAGCACTTCGTGTGCGTCTTCGAACTTTTTGAATGCGGCAAGGCTTTCCGCCTTGGTTGAAAGCAGAGCCACTCTGAGAACATTCAGCAGGTTGGGCATGAATTCTCCGGATATGACCCAAATTCTGAGATATCTTGGGACGCAACTCCCGATTTTAGGGGGAACCACACTTGCTGTCGCGATCTTCGTAGACCTTGCCCCCTACCCCTCCCCCAGCGTCACCGCATGCAGCCGCGCATAGGCGCCGCCCTGCGCCACCAGAGCCGCATGAGACCCCTCCTCCACGATCTTCCCGTGCTCGAAGACCAGAATTCGATCCGCTGACCGGACGGTGGAGAGGCGGTGGGCGATGACGATGGTGGTGCGGCCGACCATCAGGGCTTCCATGGCGCCCTGGACGTCGCGCTCGGTCTCCACGTCGAGGGATGAGGTGGCCTCGTCGAGGATCAGGATCGGGGCGTCGGCCAGGAAGGCCCGGGCTATGGCCACCCGCTGGCGCTCGCCGCCGGACAGCTTGACCCCGCGCTCGCCCACCAGGGTGCTGTAACCCCGAGGCAGGCGGGCGATGAAGTCGTGGGCCCGGGCCCGCCGGGCGGCCAGCTCGATCTCGTCCTGCGTCGCGCCGGGCCGGGCATAGGCGATGTTCTCGGCTATGGTCCGGTGGAACAGGGCAGGGTCCTGGGGCACCAGGGCGATCGACGCGCGCAGGGAGGCCTGGGTCACCCCAGCAATGTCTTGACCATCAATCCTGATGGCGCCGGACTCCAGGTCATAGAGCCGCTGGACCAGCTTGACGAAGGACGACTTGCCCGCGCCCGTGGCTCCGACCAGGGCGATCCGCTCGCCCGGCGCAATGGTCAGGCTGAAGTCGGTGAACAGCGGCTCAGGGGCGGACTTGTAGCGGAAGGTCGCTGCGTCAAAGACGATCTGGCCCTGCTGGCCGACAAAGGCCGGAGCATGGGCGGCGTCAGCCACCTGGGGCGCCGTGCGGGCATAGCGGGCCACATCCTCGGAGTCGGCCAGGCCCTTCTGCAGCATGCGGATATTGTCGCCGATGTTTCGCAGATAGCTGCTCATCAGCATGAAGGCCGTGACCCCGAAGGCCACATCCCCCGCCGTAGCCTTGCCCAGGGTCCACTGCCAGATCAGCAGGCCGGTGAGCCCCGCCTGCAGGGCGGCCAGCAGGAAGTTCATCACCAACCAGACATCGGTGCCCCTTTGCCAGGTCACCTGGATGGCGTCGCGCCAGGTTGCGGTGACCCTGGCCAGGCGGCTCTCTTCACGGGCTTCGGCGCCGAAGCTGCGGACCGTGGCATTGCCGGTGATGGCGTCGGCCAGGGCGCCGCCCAGGCGGGAGTCCAGTGCCACCGAGCGCTGGTTGGCCGGGCGGACGAACTTCTCGGTCAGCAGGACATTGGCGGTCACATAGATCGCCACCACAACGAGGGAATAGAGCCCCACCAGGGGCCAGCGCACCAGCATGATCACCGACATGCCGATCAGCACGGCGAAGGCCGGACCCAGCCACAGGACCACGGCGTCGGAGACCGTGTCATAGCCCCACATGGCCCGGCTGATCCGGCGGACCGTGGCGCCGGCGAAGGCGTCGGCATGCCAGTCGGCCGAGAAGGACTGGACCCGCTTGAAGGCCTCGTCGGTCATTTCCGACATGTTCCAGGCGGCCAGGGGGATGAACATCTTGTTGGAGATGTTCCGGACGATGGCGAGGCTGAGATAGATGCCGATGAAGCTGGCCCAGGCTGACCAGGCGTCGTCCACATGGGCAGGGCCGGCGGCCACGGCGTCCACCAGCTTTCCGGACGCCCAGGGCAGGCTGAGGTCCAGGCCAATGGCCAGCAGGGTGGTGGTGATCACGCCAATCAGCAGGCCGCGGCGACGCAGCCAGAAGGCCGAAATGAAGCCCAGCACCTGGCCGTTGGACAGCAGGCGGGACCTGTTGTCGTCCTCGTCCTCATAGTGGGCGGTGTCGTCTTGGTGGGTAAGTTCGGTCATGGGAACCAGAAGGATCGAACAGGATGAGGCCCGGACCGGGCGCTGATGCTGTCTGTGTCAGGAGGTCGCCGGACAGGGTCCGGACAGGCGAAGGGTCGAAGGGGCGACCGGCGGACGGGCCGGATCAGACCTGTGGCTTCGACTTGCGGAAGAGGTCAGATACTGTGGCGTCGCACATGGCTTAAGACCCTCCTTTCCGCTCGCAGTTGACGTTGGGGAGAGGCTAGGCGCGGGGTTAACGGGCGTCAACCGGGCCGGAAGCAGGTTTCGCCCGCGGCCTCCAGACTGCGACCATTAAGTCACAAGACTTCCGCGCCGGCCCGACCGGAGTTATCAGCAGGCCATGACCGCCCCCCTTCCCGACGCTGCGCCGACCAACTGGGTCGACAGGTCTGCGCCTGCAGCCCTGCGGCCCTGGCTGAAGCTTGGCCGGTTCGACCGCCCAGCGGGGATCTGGCTGCTCATGCTGCCGGGCTGGCAGGGGGTAGCCCTGGCCTGCGCCATGCTGGGCAAGTGGCCGGACCCGGTGCTGCTGGCCAAGATCTTCCTCGGGGCGGCTCTGATGCGGGCGGCGGGCTGCGCCTATAACGACATTGTCGACCGGGAGATTGACGCCAAGGTGGCCCGCACAGCTGGTCGGCCCATCCCGTCAGGCCAGATCTCGGTCAAACAGGCCTGGGGTTTTCTGGTGGCCTGCGCCCTGGTCGCCTTTGGCATACTGGTCACCCTGCCGCCCCTGGCCATAGCCCTGGGTGTCGGGTCCCTGGCCCTGGTGGCGGCCTATCCCTTCATGAAGCGGATCACCTGGTGGCCCCAGGCCTGGCTGGGCCTGACCTTCAACTGGGGCGCCCTGCTGGGCTCGGCGGCGGTGGCGGGAGAACTGACCCTGCCCGCCCTCCTGCTCTACGCTGGGGGCGTCTTCTGGACCCTGGGCTATGACACCATCTACGCCGTTCAGGACCTGGAGGACGACGCCCTGGCCGGAGTGAAGTCCTCCGCCCGTCGGCTGGGCGCGGCGGCGCCAAAGGCCGTGCTCGGCTTCTATATGGCGGCTTTTTTCCTGGCACTGGCCACAGGCTGGTTCGGCCATCTGGGCCCGCTCTTCCTGCCGCCGGTCGCCCTCTATGGCGTCCAGCTGTCGCGGCAGGCCGCCGCCCTGCGGGTGGATGATCCCATGGGCGCGCTGAAGCTGTTCAAGTCCAACAGCCTGGCCGGCCTGCTGCTGTTTGCCGGCCTGGCTTTCGGGTCCTGGCAGGGCGCCAACCTGCCCTTCTGAGGTCTGGCTCCCGGCCCCGGCCCGTGGCAGATTAGGCAAAAGCATTAGGGACAGGCCATGACTGACACGCCTCTGCCAAACATAATGGCCATGACGCCCTTCAATCCGGAGTTCCAGAAGGACCCCCACTCGGTCCTGAAACCCCTGCGGGAACGCTGCCCGGTCCTGCGCGACGAGACGACGGGCAATTTCATCATCAGCCGCTTCAGCGATGTCCGCGCCATAGCCACGGACCTCACCATGTGGCGCGACCCCTTGCGGGCGGAACCGGCCGCGCTCATGCAGCGCCGGTTCGCAGACGCGGTGGTCGAGGGCGTTCCGCGTTCCGAGAGCACCAGTATCCTCATGCTGGACAATCCTGACCACGCCCGGGTGCGCGGCCCCCTGTCCCAGGCCCTCTATGCTCGGGTGGCGAAGATCCGACCCCAGGTGGAGACCATAGTCGATCAGGCCCTCGATCGCATGGCGACGAAGACCAGCTTCGATCTGATGGACGAATTCTGCGTCCCCATTCCCATCGACGTCATCGCCGTCATCCTGGGAGTCGACCATGACCGGCTGGTGGAGTTCCGCGACTGGTCCGAAGGGATCATCCAGGGCCTCAATCCCTTCAGGAATGAAGACCAGACCCGGCACATGGAGCGGTCCAGCGTCGCGTTGAACGATTACTTCACCGCCGCCCTGGCCGAGCGCAGGGACAATCCCAGGGACGACCTGATCAGCGACATGACCCGGCTGCAGGCCGAGGGCGCGCCACTCAGCGATGTGGAACTGCGGATCAACCTGACCGCCCTGCTGGTCGGCGGCAATCTCACCACGACCGACCTGATCGGCAATGGAGTCCGTCTCCTGCTGCTGAACCCCGAAGAACTGGCCAAGCTGCGGGCCGATCCCGGCCTGATCAACAGCGCGGTCGAGGAAATCCTGCGCTATGAACCGCCCGTCGACATGACCAGCCGTGTCGCGTCCCGCGACATGGAAGTCAGCGGCTGTCCGATCAAGGCGACCCAGGTCATGACCGTGTCCCTGCGGGGCGCCAACCGCGACCCGGAAGCCTTCCCGGACCCCGACCGTTTCGACATCAGCCGCAAACGCGCCTCGCACATGGCCTTCGGCGGCGGCGCCCATATCTGTATTGGCGCGCCCCTGGCCCGACTGGAGGCCCAGGTGGCCATAGCGCGCCTGCTGGAACGCTTCCCGAACCTGCGCCTGGCCGATCCTTCCGCCGAAGCCGTCTGGCGCACCCTGCCCTTCTTCCGCGGGCTGGAACGTCTGGACCTGGCGGTCTAGGACCTTCCCATGGCCGCTGCAGCACGCGTTGATCCCAAGACCTATTTTACCGCCGAGGAGTGGGCGCAGCTTTCGCCGCGGTCCTCGTGGAAGGGGCTGGCCCTGGTGGCGCACGCCTGGATCGTCATCCTGGCGGCCGGCGCCATGGCCATTGTCTGGCCGATCACCATTCCCCTGGCAGTCATCATCATCGGGGGGCGCCAGCTGGGGCTTGGCATTCTGATGCATGATGCGGCGCACGGCGCCCTGCACCCCAACCCGAAGATCAATGACCTTGTCGGCGAGTGGTTCACCGGCGGGGGCCTGGTCCGCTACCGGACCTATCACCTGGGCCACCACAAGTTCGCCCAGCAGACGGAAGATCCGGACCTGGGTCTTTCGGCGCCCTTTCCCATCACCCGCACCTCCCTGCGGCGCAAGATGGTCCGGGACCTGACCGGCCAGACCGCCTTCAAGCTGAGGTTTGGCGACTTTCAGGCCCGCCTGAAGGCCCGCCAGCCTGGCCAGCCGGTCCTGCCCATCATCCTGGAGGAATTCCGGCGCAAGCGGCGCTGGCTTCTGGGGGGCGTAATGGCCACGGCCCTTGGGGCGACCCTGGGGGTCTGGTGGGCGTGGCCAGTGGTCTGGCTGTTGCCCCAGTTCACCTGGTTCCCGGTGATCACCCGCCTGCGGAACATCGCCGAGCACGCCTGTATCGACAAGGACGAGCCCGATCCCCTGCGCCATGCCCGCACCACCCGGGCCGGCCCCATCGCCCGGATCATCCTGGCGCCCTATTACGTGAACTATCACTGCGAACATCACATGTTCATGCACCTGCCCTGCTACGTCCTGCCCAGGACCCATCGCCTGCTGAAGGCCAAGGGGGTGACCGAAGGCATGCGGATCGAGCCCGGCGGCTATCTTTCGGTGATCAGGCTGGCGACGAGCCTCCAGCAGGCCTAGAGCTGGTCGATGATCGATCCCAGTCTTGAGGGCCGGCGCGCCTTCATCCTTGAAAACACCCGCCTGCAGAGCCCACCCCATACGCCAGAGCTCAATCTGCGGCTGGCCGACGAGATCACCCCGATCTGGCAGATGACTGAAGAGGCCCTGGCCGAGATCGGCCTTCCACCGCCCTTCTGGGCCTTCGCCTGGGCTGGGGGTCAGGCTCTGGCGCGGTATGTCCTGGACCATCCTGAGCTGGTCAGGGGCAAGCGGGTCATAGACTTTGCCTCGGGGTCGGGGATTGTCGGCATAGCCGCCATGAAGGCCGGCGCCGCCCAGGTTCTCTGCGCCGACATTGACGGCTTCTGCCAGGCGGCCCTGTCACTCAATCAGGCCGCAAACGACGTGATGTGCGACTTCACCGACGCCGACCTGCTGGACGCGCCAGCGCCCGCCGCAGACGTCATCCTGGCCGGGGACATCTGCTATGAGAAGCCGATGACCGACAGGGTCATGGCCTGGTTGCAGGCGGCGCGGGCCCGGGGCGCCGCGGTGCTGATCGGCGATCCGGGTCGATCCTATTTCCCGAAGAGCGGCCTTGAAAAGCTGGCGGAATACCAGGTTGAGACCACCCGCGAACTGGAAGACTTCGCCGTCAAGAAGACCAGCGTCTGGACTCTCGTTTCTTGACTTGCTATCCGGAACGAAACCGGAACAATCAGGAGCGCCAGATGCGCGAAGACGGCAAGATCGACTATGTGGAAATGCCGGGGCAGGACCTGCCGGCGACCAAGGCCTTTTACAGCCAGGCCTTTGGCTGGGGGTTCGTTGACTATGGTCCGACCTATTGCGCAATGGAAGGAGCTGGGCTGGACGGGGGATTTGACGCCGATCCTGATCGCGTCACGGCGCCGCTTGTCGTCCTGTTCGCGACGGACCTGGAGGCCATGCTCGATCGGGTTACCTCGGCCGGCGGGCAGATCGTGAAGCCGATCTTCAGCTTCCCCGGCGGGCGGCGCTTTCACTTCCGCGACCCCAGCGGCAATGAACTGGCGGTCTTCTGCGAAGCCTGACTTGACCTTCTCCAGCTGAACTTGATGCTTGAGCTGTGAGAGCAGACCCAAGGGACGGGTAAAACGACGGCATGCGGAAGATTGCTCCCGGATTTGGCCTGCTGGCCCTGGCGGTCTCCCTGGCGGTCTGGGCGCCCGCAATGGCGGCGCCGGCGCCCCATCCCGTCCTGACCCTGGAAAACGTGACGGTAGGCCTGCGCAGGGATGAAGCCTGGGGCGGAATTTCGTCAGGCCCGGACTGCAGTATCCGCCAACCTCTGGTGTGGCGGGGCCCTCGCAGCGGCATTGGCGACCCGGCCTATGTGGAGGCCTTCCAGACGCAGTCGCAGAACCTGAAGGCGACGGAAAAGGTCGGATCTGGCCCCTATCAGGTCACCGCCAGGATCACGGCCATGCAGGTCGAAGCCTGTCTCAAGCCTGGCGCGGAGGGGATTTCCGCAAGCGGCAAGGCAGGCATGGATGTCGCCTGGCGCATTGTCTCAGACCCTGGGGCGCCGCCCCTGGCCGAAATCTCCACCCATGGCGCGGCGCCGATCGATCAGGCCGGTCAGAAGGATATGGTGAGGACCGCCCTTCGCATGGCCTTCACGGAGTCTGCCCGCGCCCTGTTCGCCGACCCGGCCCTGATCGCCGCCCTGCGGACCACAGCCGCCGCAAGCCCCATGGCCGCCGGACCGAAGGATCAGGCCGCAGCCCTGACCCTGGCGGGCGCCGCCAGCATTCGGCCAAGGCTGCCGCCGAAATCCATCGACAGCGTGGTCGCCATCTTCAACGCCCAGGGCATGGGTAGCGGCTTTCTGGCGTCCAGCGACGGCCTCGTGCTGACCAACGCCCACGTGGTGGGCAAGGACCCCGTGGTGAAGGTGCGGTGGTCGGACGGGGTTGAGGCCCAGGCCAGGGTTCTGCGCATTGACCCCCGGGTGGATGTCGCCCTGGTGCAGGTGGCCGGGGCCGGTCGTCACCCCCTGCCCCTCAAGGCCCGGCTGCCCGAGCCCGGCGAAACGGTCTTCGCCATCGGCACACCCCTGGAGATTGATCTTCAGGGCACCCTGTCCCGGGGCATTGTGTCAGCCATCCGCCACAGGGACGGCGAACTTCTGATCCAGAGCGACGTCTCCATCGCCCATGGCAACAGTGGCGGGCCCCTGCTGGACGAAAAAGGCAATGTGATCGGCATGACCGTATCAGGTCTGGAAAACACCACGGCCAATCTGAACTTCTTCATTCCGGTCGCCGAGATCCTCAAGGCGCTGAATCTGAAGCTGGGCGGCTGAAAGCCGGCCGTCGCCAAGCCCTGCCCCGGGCGCCTATAGTGGCCGCTCGCATCGACCGGAGTTCCCATGTTTCGCCGCGCCTTCCTCGCCGCCATGCCCGCCGCCGCCATAGCCAGCCTGGCTCACGCAGGAACCCGTTCGCAGAACCTCAATCGCGACCGCCGGGATGTAGGCTCCGGGGACCGGATTGATGGCGCCACCTTCGCCAGCCGCAGCGCCGCCTGGGGCATGCACGGCGCGGCCGCCACGGCCCATCCCCTGGCCACCCAGACCGCCATCGAGATGCTGAAGGCCGGCGGCTCGGCGGTGGACGCCGCCATCGCCGCCAATGCGGTGCTGGGCCTGTGCGAGCCCATAGCCTGCGGAATTGGCGGAGACGCCTTCGCCATGATCTGGGACCCGAAGACGAGGAAGGTGGAAGGCCTGAACGGCTCGGGCCGCAGCCCCATGGGCCTTTCCCTTGAAACCGTGCGGTCCCGCTCGAAGCATGGCCTGATCCCGTCCTATGGCGCGATTTCCGTCAGCGTACCGGGCGCCGTGGACGCCTGGTGGACCCTGCACCAGAGGTACGGAAAGCTGAATTGGGCCGACCTGTTCGCGCCGGCCATCGCCTATGCCCGGGACGGCGCGCCCGTCACCCAGAATGTCGCCTATTACCTTGGCGCGTCTCTGAGGGGGTTCTCCCGCCCGGAAGCCGGGATCGAGGAGATAGAGAACTTCAAGGCGGTCTGGGCGCCCAGTGGAAAGACCCCTGAGGAAGGCGAGATCTTCCGCAATCCAGGGCTGGCGCGCACCTATGACCTGATCGCCAAGGGTGGACGCGACGAGTTCTACGCCGGCGAAATCGCTGAAACGATTGAACGCTATTTCAAGCGGATCGGCGGCTGGATGACCAAGGCGGACCTGTCCGCCCACCACGCCCGCTGGGACCCGCCCCAGAAGATCAACTATCGCGGCGTCGACGTCTATGGCCTGTCGCCCAACAGCCAGGGCCTGGCCACCCTGCAGCTGCTGAACATCCTCGAAAACTTCGACATCAAGGCCATGGGCTTCCAGTCGGCCAAGGCCATCCACCACGCGGTGGAAGCCAAGCGCCTGGCCTTCGAGGACCGCGCGCGGTTCTATGCCGATCCGGACTTCTACAAGGTCCCCACCGAGTGGCTGCTCTCCAAGGCCTATGCCGCCGAGCGGGCCAAGCTGATTTCCGCCGACAGGATCCTCACCCCGATCCATCCCGGCCAGGCGCCCAGCCACGGCGACACCACCTACTTCACGGTGTCGGATGAGAGCGGCATGATGATTTCCCTTATCCAGTCCAACTATCGCGGCATGGGATCAGGCCTGATGCCCGACGGCCTGGGCTTCATGTTCCAGGACCGCGGCGAACTCTTCGCCCTGACCGACGGCCATCCCAATATCTATGCTCCGGGCAAGCGGCCCTTCCAGACCATCATTCCCGGCTTCGCCACCAAGGGAGACCAGCCCTGGCTGGCCTTCGGCGTCATGGGCGGCGACATGCAGCCCCAGGGCCAGGCCCAGATCATCTCCAACATGGTCGACTTCGGCCTGGCCGTTCAGGAGGCCGGGGATTCGCCCCGCTGGCATCACGAGGGGTCCTCCGAGCCCACCGGTGAGCCGGCGCGGGATGGCAATGGTCTGCTCCGGCTCGAGACGGGCGTCCCCGCAGCCACCCAGAAGGCCCTCGCAGACATGGGCTGGAAGCTGGGCCCGACCGATGGCGGGTTTGGCGGCTATCAGGCCATTGAGCGCTGGCCGGGCCGCTACGCCGCTGCCACTGAGATGCGCAAGGACGGCGTGGCCCTGGCCTACTGATCATAAGAAAAGAGAGAGGCAGACATGACGCCCGAGGAGATGGAAACCATCATCATGAGCTTCCCCGGCGCCGAGAAGGGGGTGTCCTACGGGTCGCCCGCCTACAAGGTGAACGGCAAGTTCTTCACTCGCCTGCGACGGGAGGACCAGAGCGTGGTGCTGGTGGGGATCAGCCCGGACGAGCGGGACATGCTGATGGAGGCCGAGCCCGGCACCTTCCACATCACGCCGCATTACAAGGACTATCCCAGCGTCCTGGCCCGGATCGCCACCCTGCATCCGGGATCCTTCCGGAACTTCCTCGAGCGGAAGTGGCGGACCCTGGCCCCGAAGAAGGTGGTCAAGGCGTACGACGCGGCCAAGGCGGCGGACTAGAACTCGTCTTCCATAAGGGAGCGGAACTGCTCGAAGATTTCCGCGGCCCGCTCCTGGCTTGGCGGGGGTTCCGGCTCGGGCGCCGGGGCCGCCATGCCAGCCAGCCGACTGACCACTACGCCGTTCTGGACCAGGACAAGCTCTTCACCCGCTTCCAGGCCGGTGAGCAGCTGGGCGAGCCTGGGCGGCAGGTCGTCTAGGTCGAGGCTTTTCATGGAAACCGAGTTTAGGCCCGAAGGCGCGGCGCGCAAAGGGTGACATGATCCGGCTTGGGGACTAGATCACAGGCTCGGAACACGGGAGTTGTCATGGCCTATCGGTCCTTGCGGGACTTCATCGCCAAGCTGGAAGCCGCCGGCGAACTGGTCCGCGTCAGCGAGCCCGTCTCGTCCGTCCTGGAGATGACGGAAATCCAGCGCCGCCTGCTGGCGACCGGCGGCCCCGCCGTCCTGTTCGAGAACGTCATACGGGCCGACGGTCAGCCCTCCGACATGCCCTGCCTGGTCAACCTGTTCGGTACGGTCAAGCGGGTGGCCATGGGCGTCACCCTTGAGGGCCGCGAGCGGACCACTGCAGCCGACCTGCGTGAGGTTGGCGAACTCCTGGCCTTCCTGCGGGCGCCCGAACCGCCCCGGGGCCTGAAGGACGCCTGGGACATGCTGCCCCTGGCCAAGACGGTCATGGCCATGCGGCCAGCGACGGTGAAGAAGGCGCCGGTACAGGAAGTGGTCCTGACCGGCGACCAGATCGACCTGACCAAGCTGCCTATCCAGACCTGCTGGCCCGGCGAGCCCGCCCCCCTGATCACCTGGCCCCTCGTGGTCACCAAAGGGCCGTCCGACAAGCGGGAGGACAACTACAATCTCGGCATTTACCGCATGCAGGTCCTGGACAAGAACCGGACCGTCATGCGCTGGCTGGCTCACCGGGGCGGCGCCCAGCACCATCAGCGCTGGAAGGCTTCCGGCGCCCGCGAGCCCCTGCCCGCCTGCGCCGTCATTGGCGCCGATCCCGGAACCATTCTGGCGGCGGTGACGCCTGTTCCCGACACCCTGTCGGAATACCAGTTCGCCGGTCTGATGCGCGGGTCCAAGGTGGATCTGGTCGCCGCCAAGACCGTCCCCCTGATGGTGCCGGCCGAGGCCGAGATCGTCATCGAGGGCCATGTCATGCTCGATGACTATGCCGATGAGGGCCCCTATGGCGACCACACCGGCTATTACAATTCGGTCGAGAAGTTCCCGATCTTCCAGGTTTCCGCCATCACCATGCGGAAGAACCCGATCTATCTGACGACCTTCACCGGTCGGCCGCCGGATGAGCCCTCCGTGCTGGGCGAGGCGTTGAACGAGGTCTTCATTCCCCTTCTGCGCCAGCAGTTCCCCGAAATCATAGACTTCTGGCTGCCGCCCGAGGGGTGCTCCTACCGGATCGCCGTGGTCTCCATGAAGAAGGCCTATCCGGGCCACGCCAAGCGGGTGATGATGGGCGTCTGGAGCTATCTGCGCCAGTTCATGTACACCAAGTGGGTGATCGTTGTGGACGACGACATCAACGCCCGGGACTGGAAGGACGTCATGTGGGCCCTGTCCACCCGGATGGACCCGGCCAGGGACGTGACCCTGATCGAGAACACCCCGATCGACTATCTGGACTTCGCCTCACCGGAGTCCGGCCTGGGGTCCAAGATCGGTCTGGACGCCACCAACAAATGGCCGCCGGAAACCCACCGCGAGTGGGGCCAAAAGCTGGGCATGGATCAGGCGACCATTGATCTGGTGAGCGAGAAGTGGTCGCGGCTTGGCCTTCCTGGCGACGGGACCCCCGTCGACTGACCCCTTGCCTCCGCCTGTTTTTTCAGCGCAACTGCTGATGGTTTTTGGCTGACTGGAGAGCACATTGGACGCCGCCGCCGGACACGCCGCCGCCTTGTGGGCCGGCCTTCACCTTCTGCTCGTCCTCGTCCTGTCCATTCAGGTGGTGCAGCAGAGGCGCAAACATAAGGTCCTGATCGGCGACGAAGGCATTCCGGAAATGGTCCAGGCCGTGCGCGCCTTTGGCAATGCGTCCGAGTATGCGCCCCTCGCCCTTGCGGGCCTGGCCATCCTGGCGGTGGCCCAGGCCTCGTCCATCGTGATCCATATCGCCGGCTTCACCCTGCTGGCCGGTCGGATCCTGCATGCCCTGGGCCTGTCCCGGTCGGGCGGCGCATCTTTCCCGCGGACCATCGGCATGATCCTGACCTGGGTCTCCTACCTGTTCCTGATCGTCGCCCTGCTGTTCTACGCCCTGCCATAGCTTGCCCCCGGACGCAGGCGCGGCCATATGGCGGGTATGGATGAGAACCTTTTATCTGATGTGGTCGCCGCCGCCCTGCGCGCCGGGGCCGACGCCGCCGAAGCCGTGGGCTCTGAACGTCAGGCCCTGGGGATCAACGTACGACTGGGCAAGCTGGAAGAGGTCGAGCGCGAGGAATCCCGCGACCTGAGCCTTCGGGTGTTTGTGGGCGGCCAGCACGCCACCGTGTCCGGCTCGGACATGTCCCCCGCCGCCCGGGCCAAGCTGGTGGAGCGGGCTGTAGCCATGGCCCGTTTGGCGCCGGAAGATCCCTATGCAGGCCTGGCTGACGCCAGCCTCCACGCAAAGGGACCCTATCCCGACCTCGATCTTTTCGACCCCTCGGAGCCCTCGCCAGACTCCCTCGAAGAGGTTGCTCGGGCCGCCGAGGACGCCGCCCGCGCCATGCCGCAGATCACCAATTCCGAGGGCGGCTCGGCCATGGCCTCGAAGTCGGAATGGCGGCTGGTCACGTCCAACGGCTTTTCCGGCCATCACAAGGCTTCGGGCTTCTCCATCGGCGCCTCCGTGGTCGCCGGAGACGGCGAAGTCATGGAAGGCGGCTATGATGGACGCTCGGTCCGCTGGCGCTCTGACCTGCCCTCCCCCGAGTCCATTGGCCGCGAAGCCGGACGTCGGGCCGCAGCCCGACTGGGCGCCCGCAAGATCGACTCGACCACAGCGGCGGTCATTTTCGAGAACCGCCTGGCCACCTCACTGATGAGCCCCCTGCTCGGCGCCATCAGCGGACCCTCCATCGCCCGGGGCACCTCCTTCCTGAAGGACAAACTGGGTCAGCAGATCTTCAGCAAGGGCGTCACCATCACGGACGACCCGCACAGGGTCCGCGGCCTGGGCTCATCCCCCTTCGACGATGAAGGGGTGGCCAACCGCCTGTGGAAGCTGATCGATGACGGCGTCCTGACAACTTGGCTGCTGAACACCTCATCGGCGCGGCAGCTGGGCCTGACCACCACCGGCCACGCCTCCCGCGGATCCGCGGGACCTGCAGGGGTTGGAACCTCGAACCTGACCCTCCTGCCCGGCGACCGGGATCAGGCCGGCCTGATGGCCGACGCCGGATCAGGGGTGCTGGTCACCTCCATGTTCGGGCCTTCCCTCAACGGCAATACCGGCGACTGGTCGGTGGGCTGTGCGGGCTATTGGTTCGAGAAGGGCGAGTTGGCCTATCCGGTGACCGAGATCACCGTGGCGGGCAATCTGATCGACATCTTCGCCCGCCTGGTTCCCGGCTCGGACCTGGAATTCCGCGGTTCGGCCAATGCACCGTCAATCCTGGTGGACGGCCTGGCCATAGCCGGAAAGTGAGCCTGACCGCCGATCTGGACCTGATTGTCGACGCCGCCCGGGAAGCCGGCGCCCTGGCCCTGCGCCTGCGCGGCGCCGGGCTGGATGTCGAGTACAAGCCCGGCAATTCGCCCGTGACCAATGCCGACCTGGCGGCCGACGCCCTGCTGACCGAGCGACTGAGGTCTGCCCGACCAGACTATGGCTGGCTGTCGGAGGAAACCGCGGACAATACCGACCGCCTGGACAAGACCCGCCTATTCGTGGTCGACCCCATCGACGGCACCCGCGCCTTTGTGAAGGGTCGCCCCTGGTGGTCGGTCTGCATCGCCGTCGTGGAAGCCGGCCGGCCCGTGGCGGCCGTGGTCTTTGCGCCGGACCTTGACGAGACTTTTACGGCACGGACGGGAGGCGGCGCCCACCTGAACGGCAAGGTCATCCAAGCCAGCCAGACCGATCGGGTCGAGGGCTGCGGCATGGTCGGCGATGAGGTCATGTTCAAACACCCGGCCTGGCCGACCCCCTGGCCGCCAATGCGCATCGAGCCTCGCAACTCAACCGCCTATCGCATGTGCCTGGTGGCCAATGGCGCCTTTGACGCGACCATCGCCATGGGTCCCAAGAGCGATTGGGATATCGCTGCGGCCGATCTGATCGCCACCGAGGCCATGGCCCATTGCAGCGATCACCAGGGTCAGCCTTTCGCCTATAACCGTCCAAATCCACAACAACGCAGCATGGTCTGCGCTGCGCCGCGTCTGGCGCCCTTGATCCTGGAGCGGGTCTCGCCTATCGCCTTGCGCAACAGCGTTCCCTAAGGAAAACCTCACCCATGCCCGACAGCCAGCTTCTGCATCTCGTGATCGGCGGCGAATTGGAGGATGTTGAAGGCGTCAAGTTCCGCGATCTGAACAAGATCGACCTGGTCGGCGCCTACCCCAGCCACGACGCCGCCCTCGCCGCCTGGCGCGCCAAGGCCCAGTCCACGGTCGACAACGCCCTGATGCGCTATTTCATCATCCACGCCCACAAGCTGCTGGATCCGAAGACCGACGGTCACTAGGCGGAGCTATTCGCGCTTCAGGATCCCGTCAGTAAGCAGCCGACCCCACATCTGCGAGCGGAAGTCGGCCTTGATGGCGGCTTCGTCATAGTCGGGGCTGTCGACCCATTCGAGGAAGGTCTGACCCCGGGGTTCGCCCTGGTCGAGATAACGCTCGAAGGTGTAATCGAGGACCCCGGTCTTGCCTGCCTTCACATGCAGGTATTTCAGCGACAGCTGTTCCAGGGCCTCACGGATGGGCAGGCCCTTTCGGAAGTGCATGTAGAAGACGCTCATGATGCCGGCCCGGTCCGCCCCGGATTTGCAGTGCATCAGGGCCGGATATTCCAGGCTTTCGAACAGGGCCTTGGCGCCATGGACCCGGGCCCGGCTGGGCACTTCCCGCGAGGTGATGGTGAAGTCGACCAGGGTCAGGCCCAGACGCTCGCAGGCGTCCTTTTCCAGGGCATGGAAGCTGGCGTCAAAGCCGCCGCGCAGGTTGACGATGGTCTTGATCCCCTGGGCCTTCCACTGCTCAAGCTGGAAGGGCCAGGGCTGATTGGTGCGGACCAGTTCGTCGGACACCCAGTGGGCGTTGCGGAATCTCAGGCGCAGATAGGCGTGATCCTTCCAGAGATAGTCCAGATAGGTCCGAAATCGGCCTTGCTTTGTGGTTAGGTCAAAATCGGCCAAGGGGAGCTCCGGCTGGGATGGCCTTCCTGATTAAGGGCTTCGGCCCTCAAACGGAAGCATTCAACGCGGTTGTCCCTATCGCCCATCTTGACTTCGAAGCCCTGACAGCCGACCCCAGCATGATGACACCTACCGCCCCAGAGCCTGCCGAAACATCGGCCCGCGCCCTGATAGGACGGATTGCGCGGGTCTACATGGCGCCAAGGGCCATGGCCTGGTCTGGCGCCATGGTGGCCGCCATCATTGTCGCAGCCCTGAGCGCCAAACTGATCCAGATCCTGGAGCCAGCGATCAATGACCTGATCGTCAATCACAAGCCCGGCGCCCTGATGGTGATTCCCGTCACCATCGCCGCCCTGGCCCTGGGACGGGGTCTGGCCCAGGTGATCCAGGCCTCCCTGGTCAACGAGATCGGGAATGCCGTGGTCGGCCAGGTCCAGGTCCAGCTGTTCGGGCGACTGGTGCGGGCTGACCTGGCCCGCCTGCGGACCCAGCACTCGGGTGAGTATGTCTCATCTGTCCTCTATGACGCCGGCCTGATCCGTGAGGCGGCGACCTCGGGCGTGATCAACTATACCCAGCACCTGCTGACCGTGATCGGCGCCGTGACGGTCATGGTGGCCAATGACCTCTACCTGTCCCTGACCCTGCTGGTGGCGGCGCCCCTGGCCACAGGGATCATGCGCCGCTTCGCCAAGCGGACCTCCAAGGCCGCCAAGGGCGCCATGGCCGAGACCTCTGCCCTTTCCACCGCCATCATGGAAAGCCTGGACGGCGTAAGGGTGGTGAAGATCGAGAACCGCGAAGCCTTTGAAGAGGCCCGGGTCGCTGAGGTGGTCAAACGACGTCAGGCCCACCTGGTCCAGGGCGCCAATGCCCGGGCGAGGGCGGCGCCGGCCACCGAAACCCTCATGACCCTGATCACGGCGGCGGTCATCGCCTATGCCGGTTGGCGGTCCCAGTCGGGGGGCATGAATGTGGGGGCCTTCGTCGCTTTCATCGGCGCCCTGGGCCTGGCCTCCCAGTCCCTGAGGCAGCTGGCCAATCTGCAGACCGTATTCGCCGAAGGCCTGTCGGCGGCGCGGCGCCTGTTCAGGGCCCTAGATATCGAGCCGGAAATCCGCGACCGAGCCGATGCAAAGTCCCTGGCCCTCGGACAGGCCACCATCGCCTTCGAGGACGTGGGCTTCGCCTATGGAGATGGCCCCTCAGTCCTCGACGGCGTCAGCCTCACAGTCAGCCGGGGCGAGACCGTGGCCCTGGTCGGGCCCTCCGGCGGCGGCAAGACCACCCTGCTCAACCTCATTCCCCGGTTCTATGACGTGACCCGGGGCAAGGTCAGCGTAGACGGAACCGATGTCCGGGATGTGACCCTGGCCTCGCTTCGCAACCAGATCGCCCTGGTGACCCAGGAGCCCTTCCTGTTCGACGACTCCATCCGCGCCAATATCGCCTATGCCAGACCCGAGGCGACCGCAGCCGAGATCGAGGCGGCGGCGACTGCGGCGGCGGCTCATGACTTCATCCTGGCCCTGCCCGGCGGCTATGACACCCTGGTGGGCGAAGCGGGCGCCCGCCTTTCCGGCGGCCAGAGGCAGAGGATCGCCATTGCCCGGGCCTTCCTGAAAAATGCCCCCATCCTGTTGCTGGATGAGGCGACCAGCGCCCTCGACACCGAGAGCGAAGCCCAGGTCCAGGCGGCCCTGGCGCGACTGATGGCCGGGCGAACCACAATCCTGATCGCCCACCGGCTCTCCACGGTCCGCAGCGCCGACCGCATCCACGTGATCGATCAGGGCCGGATTGTCGAGACGGGAACCCATGGCGAGCTGATCGCCCGGCAGGGGCTCTACGCACGGCTGGCCCAGTCCCAGGATCTGGAGCCAGTGGCGGAGGCCCGCCCATGAAGAAGGCCCTGCGCAACCCGACTGTTCAGGCCATTCTGGGCTGGGTGCTGGCCACCTATATCGCCCTGATCCGCCGCACGGTCCGCTGGCGGCACGAGGACCTGGACAAGGTCCTGCCCTATGTCGACTCCGATGTCGGCGTGATCAACCTGGTCTGGCACAGCCGCATTCCGATCTGGGGGTTCCTGGCTGAGCTCTGGGCCCGCAAACCCAAGAAGCAGTGCCTGGTTTCGCCCTCCGCGGACGGGGAGTTCCTGGCCCTGGCGCTCGTGCGCATGGGCTTTCCTTCCATCCGCATGTCTTCAGCCAAAAAAGGCGACGCGACCAAAGCGCGTCAGGCCGTGGCAGGCTTCCGCGAGGCCATGAAGGCCGTGGATGACGGCGCGGTCCTGCTGGTCACCCCTGACGGGCCACGCGGACCCAATGAGGTCATGGCCCTGGGCGCCCTGCAGATCGCCAAACGCACCGGCGCGCCGGTCTTCCTGACCGGTATCGCCGTCTCGCCTCACATACTGCTGAACACCTGGGACAAGGTCATGCTGGGGGCGCCGTTCGGCCGTGGCGTCATCACCTGGGACGGGCCCTACTACATCCCGGCCGACGCCGATGAGGCGGCGATCGCCCGACTGGGTGAAGACTGGTCGAAGGCCCTCAGCGCAGTGGCCCGCAAGGCCGAAGCCCTTTCCGCCCAGGCGCCCGGAAGGGCCAGCTGATGTCCGACGACGCCCATCACGATCACGGCGGTCATCATGACCATGATCACCATGACCACAGCCATCATCATCATGGCCATAGCCAAGCCCCCAAGGACTTCGGCCTCTCCTTCGCAGTCGGAGTCGGGCTGAACACAGGATTTGTGCTGATCGAGGTGCTGGTGGGCCTCAGCACCCACTCCCTGGCCCTGCTGGCGGACGCCGGCCACAATCTCTCTGATGTCATGGCCCTGCTGGTGGCCTGGGGCGCGGCCATCATGGCCCGACGCCCTCCGAGCGCCCGGCGCACCTATGGCCTGCGCAAGGGGACCATACTGGCCTCCCTGGCCAATGCGGTCCTGCTGCTGATCGCCGTGGGCGTCATTGCGTCTGAGTCTGCACGAAGGCTGATGGATCCCACAGCCATCGACACCCTGCCGGTCATGATCACCGCCGGCATTGGCGTCATCATCAATACGGCGACGGCCCTGATGTTCCTGCGGGGACAGGAGGACCTGAACATCCGCGGCGCCTTCCTGCACATGGCGACCGATGCAGCGGTGTCCCTGGCTGTGGTTGTCGGCGCGGGTGTGATGATGGCGACAGGCGGCTTTATCTGGCTGGATCCGGCCCTCAGCCTGGTCATTGCCGGTGTCATCGTGATCGGGACCTGGGGACTGCTCCGCGACTCCGCAGACCTGGCCATGGATGCTGCGCCGAAGAGCATTGATGTGGCCGCTGTCCGCGCCTGGCTCGCCGCCCGTCCCGGGGTGACCAATGTCCATGATCTGCACATCTGGGCCATGAGCACCACCGAGACCGCCCTGACGGTCCATCTCACCCGGCCCGACAACACCGACTCCGACGCCTTCCTCCATGAGGCCTGCGAAGGCCTGGCCGACCGGTTCCATATCGGCCATTGCACCCTGCAGATCGAGACCGGCGATGCGGCCCTGTGCCGCCTGTCGCCGGCGGAAATGGTCTAGGGGTGTGGTTGGGGCTTTATAGGGTCGTCACCGGCCTGCTGGAGCCCATGGTTCCCACCCTGCTGCGTGGCCGCGCCAAGCGCGGGAAGGAAGACCCGGTCCGGATCGGCGAGCGGTTCGGCTGCCCGACCCTGACGCGGCCCGACGGCAAGCTCGTCTGGCTGCACGGGGTGAGCGTCGGCGAAAGCCAGTCCCTGCTGCCCCTGGTTTCAGCCCTCAAGGCGACAAGGCCGGACCTGAACATCCTGGTCACTTCGGGAACCCGGACTTCGGCCGAACTTCTGGCCAGGCGGTTGCCGCAGGGCGTCCTCTACCAGTACGTGCCGGTCGACGCGCCCGGGGCCGTGAAGCGGTTCCTTGACCACTGGAAGCCTGCCGCCGGTATTCTGGTGGAAAGTGAGCTCTGGCCCAACCTGATCCTTGGCGCCCAGGCCCGAGGCGTGAAGCTGGTGCTGGCATCCGCCCGGATGACCGCGAAAAGCGCAAAGGGCTGGGGTCGGTGGCCCTCCGCAGCCAGCCGACTGCTGGGCGCCTTCAGTGCGATCCTGCCCCAGGACCCCGAGACCGCCGACAGGCTCGCAGCACTTGGGGCGGACATCGGTCCCTTCGCAAACCTCAAGCGGGTGGGCGAGGCCCTGACCTGTGATCCGGACGAGCTCAAAGCCCTCAAGGCTGCTGGCGGGGACCGGCTGGTCATTCTGGCCTCTAACACCCACCCCGGCGAGGAGTCCCTTATCGCCCGGGCGGCGCGGGATCCCGGCGCCCTTCTGGTGGTGGCGCCACGCCACCCAGAGCGCGGCGCTGAAGTGGCGGGCGCCCTTGCCGATCTGGGCCTGAAGGTCTGCCGCCGGTCCACAGGGGAAACCCTGACCGCGGCCCACGAGGTCTATCTGGCCGACACCCTTGGCGAGATGGGCCTGCTCTACGCCTGGGCCGACATCGCCGTCATGGGCGGCAGCCTCGTTCCCGGAATTGGCGGGCACAACCCTCTCGAACCCGCCCGTCTGGGCGTACCGGTCGTCACGGGTCCCCATGTCTTCAATGCCGCCGACCTCTACGGCGAAATGCTCGACGCTGTGGCGGCGATAGAGGCCAGGGATGAGACTGACCTTGCCCGTCACCTGAAAGGCCTGTCCAGCAATCCGCAGATCCGTCGGCAGATGTCGGACGCGGCCCTGGCCTATGCGGCGCGGCAGGGGTCAGCCCTTGAAACGGTTACGGCCACTGTCCTTCCCCTGGTGGACGCATGAAGCTGCCCACGCCGAAGTGGTGGTATGTGCGATCCGGCGCCCCTGCCCCGGTCACCCGCGCCCTGCTGACCCCCATCAGCTGGATCTGGGCCTGGACGACCGCCCGGCGGATCGCCCGCACGATCCCGATCGATCCCGGAGCGCCGGTCATCTGCGTCGGCAATCTGACCGCCGGAGGCACCGGCAAGACCCCCGTGGTGCGCGAGTTGCTGACCTTGCTGAGAGCCCGCGGCGTCGCGGCCCATGGTTTGTCCAGGGGCTATGGCGGCGCGGAGAAAGGGCCCTTGCAGGTCGACCTGTCTCGCCACACCGCTGCCGATGTTGGTGATGAGCCCCTGATGATGGCGG
The DNA here is from genome assembly GCA_002256425.1 of Alphaproteobacteria bacterium PA2. Lineage (NCBI taxonomy): Bacteria > Pseudomonadati > Pseudomonadota > Alphaproteobacteria > Alphaproteobacteria bacterium PA2. The sequence goes on from NKIZ01000001.1 coordinate 3,134,628, forward strand.
CTGATGGCCCCATGTGGATCTCCGCTGACCGGGTTGCAGGCGCCAAGGCGGCTGTGGCGGCCGGCGCCAGGGTCCTGGTCATGGACGACGGCCACCAGAATCCGACTCTGCAGAAGGCCCTTTCCCTCGTCGTCGTGGATGGCGAGACCCGGGACGGCGAGTGGCCCCTGGGCGATGGATCGGTGTTTCCCGCCGGGCCCCTGCGGGAGCCCCTGGCCACAGGCCTTGCCCGGGCGGACGCCGTGGTCCTGGTCCTGCCGCAGGACCTGCCCTCCCCCGATCCCGAACTTCTCGCCATGTTTCAGGGCAAGCCGGTGCTGGTGGTCAGGATCACCCCGGTCGAGCCACCGCCGCCCGGACCGCAATTGGGCTTTGCCGGCATAGGCAAACCCTGGAAGTTCGAACGCGCCCTGAAGGCCGCAGGCTGCGACCTGGTCGAATTCGCCAACTTCCCCGACCACGCCGACTATTCCGAAGACATGCTGACGCGCCTTTCCGATATGGCCGCGCACCGCGGGGCCGGTCTGATCACGACGGAAAAGGACTGGGTCCGCCTGCCGCCAGCCTGGCGGGAACGGATCAGGGCCTGGCCGATCCGCGCGAGCTTTGAAGCCCCCGCGGATCTGGAAACACTCCTGTCCGGTCTGGGCCTCTAGGCGCCGGCCCTCTGGGCGTAGTGCCAGGCCGACTGGGCCAGCAGGGGAACCCGTTCAGCCATGGCCGCCGCCTGCGGGCTGTTGGCCGTGCCGTCACGCACCCGACCGACAATGCCCTGGCAGATGCCTGCCAACCGGAACATGTTGTACGAGAAGAACCAGTCCAGATCCCGGAGGCCGGGACGGTTGGTGCGCTGGCAATAGATCTCCACGGCCTCTTCGAGCGTCGGCAGTCCATGGGCCTTGATGTCGGGCAGGGTGGAAATCGACCCGTTCACCCAGTTCATGAGCAGATAGGTGAAGTCGGCAAGGGGTTCGCCGAGGGTTCCCAGCTCCCAGTCCAGAACTGCGGCCACCCTGGGTTCGGTGGGATGGAGGACCATATTGTCCAGGCGATAGTCGCCGTGAACGACGCTGGTGCGCTCCTGCTCCGGCAGGGACTTCGGCAGGAAATCGATCAACCGCTCCATCTCTTCCAGGTGGACGGTTTCCGAGGCCTTGTACTGCTTGGTCCAGCGATCGACCTGACGGCCCATATAGTTGCCGGGCTTGCCATAGTCGCCCAGGCCAATGGCTTCGTGGTCTGTGTTGTGCAGGTCAGCCAGGGTTTCGATCTTGGCCTTGAAGATCGCAAACCGCTCCTGGGGCTCATAGGCCGGCAGGGACTGATCCCAGAGGATGCGGCCTTCCACCATGTCCATGATGTAGAACCAGGTGCCGATGACGGCGTCATCCGTGCAGAGCCCATAGGACCGCGCCACCGGGAAGCCGGTGGGATAGAGGGCGGTGATGACCTTGTATTCGCGATCGACGGCGTGGGCCGAGGGCAGCAGCTTGCCGGGCGGCTTGCGCCGCATGACATATTTCCTGGATGGGGTGATCAGCTGATAGGTCGGGTTGGACTGGCCGCCCTTGAACTGGCGGACTTCCAGCGGCCCCTCAAAGCCTTCCACATTGGCCTGCATCCAGGCGGCCAGTGCGGACTCATCGAAACGGTGGCTTTCGGCGACGTCCTTGGTGCCCGAATTGGCGGCTTCGCGTTCCTGCTCGGCTGTATCGGCCATGACGGGCTCCCTGGTTCTTACAAGTGTTTGAACCACCATACCGACCCGGAGAGGGATGCTGCAAGACCTCTAGGTCGAGATCACCGGCCCAGGGCGCGCCAGCCAATGTCGGTGCGATGGAATCCGCCTGGCCAGTCGATCTTCGCCACAGCGGCGTAGGCCTTGGCCCTGGCCTCTTCAAAGCTGGCCCCGTGGGCGCAGACATTGAGCACCCGACCGCCTGAGGCCCGCAGGGTTCCGTCGGGGTCTCTGCGGGTTCCGGCATGGAAGACCACGACATTTGCGCCGAAATCCTGCTCAGCGCCGCGGATCTCGGATCCGGTCTGCGGTGCGTCCGGATAGCCCCGGGCGGCCAGGACGACGCAAACTGCGGCTTGATCGGACCATTCGGGGTCCGGCAATTGGTCCAGGGTCCCGGTGGCGCAGGCCATGAGGTAGGGAACCAGATCACTCTTCAGCCGCAGCATCAGGACCTGACATTCGGGGTCGCCGAACCGGGCGTTGAACTCGACCAGCTTGGGGCCATCCCGGGTTGCCATTAGCTCGACAAAGAGCACGCCGCGATAGGGCGCGCCCTCTGAGGCTATGCCGGCGAAGGCGGGTTCGGCCAACCGGGTCCGCGTCTGATCCACCAGGGCCGGCGTGAAGACCGGGGCGGGGGAATAGGTGCCCATACCGCCGGTATTGGGGCCCCGCTCGCCGTCATAGGCGCGCTTGTGGTCCTGGGCCGAGCCGAAGAGCCTGGAGGTCCTGCCATCGCAGAGGGCGAAGAGCGAGCCGATCTCGCCCTCCAGAAATTCCTCGATGACGACCCGTGCTCCCGCGCCGCCGAACCGGCCGCCAATGGCGTCATCGATTGCCGCCTCGGCTGCCGCGAGGTCCTGGGCGATCACAACCCCCTTGCCCGCCGCCAGGCCGTCAGCCTTGACCACATAGGGAGCATTGAAGGCCGAAAGGCCCGCCTTTGCCTGGGCCGAATCTTCGAAGACGGCGTAGGCCGAGGTGGGCAGACCATGACGATCGCAGAAGGCCTTGGTGAAGGCCTTGGAGCTCTCCAGTCGCCCCGCCGCCGCAACTGGGCCGAAACAGGGTATGCCGGCATCAGCCAGGGCGTCCGCCAGCCCGGCCTCCACGGAGACTTCAGGACCGATCACGACCAGATCAGCCGCCATGTCCTGCGCCAGGGCGACCAGGGCCGGAACATCTGTCGGACTGATCGCCCGGAGTTCGCCAAGATTGCCCATGCCGGGATTTCCCGGCGCCATGACCAGGGTCCGCACCAGGGGCGAGGCCTTGATCTTCCAGGCCAGGGCGTGCTCGCGGCCACCAGATCCGACAAGAAGTATGTTCATAGCCGGGCTTTGACCTGCCGGGCGGCCAAGGTCAACCGACCCGATCTTCTAAGCGTCCAGATCCAGGGAATAGCCCGCTGACCGGACGGTGCGGATCGGATCAACATCGCCTTCCCTGCGGTTCAGCGCCTTGCGCAGACGTCCGACGTGCACGTCGACCGTCCGCGCCTCCACATAGACCTCCCGTCCCCAGACCGCATCCAGCAACTGCTCCCGGGAGAAGACCCGGCCGGGATGCTGCATGAAGTGGTCGAGCAGGCGGAATTCGGTGGGGCCAAGGTGGATTTCCTCACCGGACCGGCGCACCCGGTGCGCGACCCGGTCAATGATCAGGTCGCCCCTGTGGACCCTGTCCTCGGAGAGGCCTGGCCGGATGCGGCGCATGACAGCGCGAATCCGCGCTGACAGTTCGGACATGGCGAAAGGCTTGATCACATAGTCGTCAGCCCCTGTGTCGAGGCCGCGAATGCGGTCGGTTTCTTCTCCCCGAGCCGTCAGCATGATGATCGGCATGTTCCGGGTTTCCGTACGCTGACGAAGTCGCCGACAAACCTCGATCCCGGAAATCTTGGGCAGCATCCAGTCCAGAATGACCAGGTCAGGCGCCTGTTCCGCAACCTGGGTCAGGGCGTCTTCACCATCTGAGGCAAGGGCGACCTCGTATCCATCCTTCTCCAGATTGTACTGGAGAAGTGTGGAAAGTGCGTCTTCGTCTTCGACAACCAGAATTCGCGGCGCCATGGGGTTTGCCATTCTTCCTAGGAGGTCAGGCCGTCGGTCTTGGGACGGGCCGCACCGATCATTTCATCGCCGGTGATCTCGTAGTGGATGATCTCGGCGATATTGGTGGCGTGATCGCCGATCCGCTCCATGTTCTTGGCGACGAACAGCAGGTGGGCGCAGGCGGTAATGGTCCGCGGATCGCCCATCATGTAGGTCAGCAGTTCCCGGAAGAGGCTGTTATAGTGCTCATCCACTTCATCGTCCCGCGACCACACCTGCATGGCGCGATCAAGGTTCGAGGCGGTGTAGGCATCCAGGACATCCTTCAGACGGCCTGTAACCAGCCGGCCCATGCGTTCGATGGACCGGGTCAGGGCTGCCATGGGTTCGGCTTCGGCCAGGACCATTGTGCGCTTGGCGATGTTCTTGGCCAGGTCGCCACAGCGTTCAAGATTATTGGCGATCTTCATGGCCGCTACGGTGCGGCGCAGGTCATTGGCCATGGGCTGGCGCAGGGCGATCAGACGAATGGCCTTGCGCTCGATATCGGCCTGCAGGATGTCCAGCCGTTCATCGCGACCGACGACCTGTTCGGCGAGCGCCTGGTCGCGCTTGATGACGGCTTCGAGGCTGTCGGCCACCTGGGCCTCGGTCAGGCCGCCCATCCTGGCGCATTCGGCGGTCAGGGCGTTGAGTTCGTCCTCGTAGGACTTGACGATATGCTCGTTCATGGGTGCGTCCTTAGCCGAACCGGCCGGTGATATAGTCCTGGGTGCGGTTGTCCCGGGGATTGGTGAAGATGTCGCCGGTGTCGCCAGCTTCCACCAGCTTGCCCATGTGGAAGAAGGCGGTCCTCTGCGAGACCCGGGCGGCCTGGGCCATGGAGTGGGTGACGATCACGATGCAGTACTGGTTGCGGAGTTCGTCGATCAGCTCTTCGATCCGGGCCGTGGCGATCGGATCGAGGGCCGAACAGGGCTCGTCCATCAGAATGACTTCAGGGCTGACGGCGATGGCCCGGGCGATGACCAGGCGCTGCTGTTGCCCCCCGGACAGACCCGTGCCCGGCTGCTGCAGGCGGTCTGCGACTTCGGCCCACAGGCCGGCCCGCTTCAGCGACTTTTCGACAATGGCGTCCAGCTCAGCCTTGGTGGTGGCGATGCCGTGAATGCGCGGACCATAGGCGACGTTCTCGTAGATGGTCTTCGGGAAGGGGTTGGGCTTCTGGAAAACCATGCCCACCCGGGCGCGGAGGACCACGGGGTCAATGCCGCGGTCATTCACATCCTCGCCGTCCAGCTCGATCCGGCCTTCCACCCGGGCGCCGGGAATGGTGTCATTCATGCGGTTGATACACCGCAGGAAGGTGGACTTGCCGCAGCCTGAAGGGCCGATCAGGGCGGTGACCGACTTCTCCGCCACATCGAGGGAAACGTCGAACAGGGCCTGCTTGGCGCCATAGAACACATTGATGTCCCGGGCGCGGATCTTGATCGGATCGCCGACCGTCGTCGCCCCTGCACCCTGGGTCAGGCCGTCGTCGCGTTGAAGGGTCATGTGATGTCTCATGGGTGGATGCGGCGCAGGGATTGAACGAATTGAGGTGCCATCAGGGTCACCACCGACGCTCGAAGCGGCGTCGCAGCAGAATGGCGGCCAGGTTCATCACGATCATGAAGACCAGCAGGACAATGATCGCCCCCGCCGTTCGCTCGTGGAAGCCGCGCTCGGAGGCGTTTTCCCAGATGAAGACCTGAACAGGAAGGACCGTGGAGGCGCCGGTGAACCCTTCCGGGACGCCAGGAACAAAGGACACCATGCCGATCATCAGAAGCGGCGCCGTTTCGCCAAGGGCATGGGCCATGGACAATATGGCGCCAGTCATGACTCCGGGCATGGCCAGGGGCAGGACGTGGTGAAAGACGGTCTGGGTCTTTGAGGCGCCGACGCCCAGGGCCGCCTCTCGGATGGACGGAGGCACAGCCTTGAGGGCCGACCGGGTCGCAATGATCACGGTGGGCAGGGCCATGAGGGACAGGACCAAGCCGCCCAGCAGGGGAGATGACCTGGGCACATGCAGCCAGTTGATGAACACGGCCAAGCCGAGCAGGCCATAGACAATGGACGGCACCGCCGCGAGATTGTTGATGTTGACCTCGATGATGTCGGTCCAGCGGTTCTTGGGCGCGAACTCCTCAAGATAGGTGGCCGCCAGCACGCCGATGGGCACGGCCAGCAGGGCGGTTACGAACAGCATCATGGTCGACCCGACTATTGCGCCCCAGACGCCTGCCTGTTCGGGCTCGGTCGAGTCGGACTTGGTCAGGAAGCCGGAATTGAAGCCGGACGAGACCATGCCGGTGGACTTCATCCTGTCGAGCCAATCCAGCTGGGTATTGTCGAGCTTGCGCTCGTCCTCCGGGCTCGAACGCTTGATCTCGCCCTTGTAATAGAGCGCGCCGTCAGCCCGTACCGGCCCGGTGACCGAAATCGTCTTGCCGATCAGGCTCGGGTCAGCCCTGACCTTTTCAAGCACCTGGAAGCCCAGGTCATTGGACAGGATATCCATGACCTTGGAGGACTTGCTTCCAAAGTCATCATCCTTGACCCCCAGCCGCGCCAGGACCTGATCGGCGATGAGCAGGTCGAAATTGGTTCCGCTGATGTCGTTGCGATCAACCCGCGCCGGATCCACAAAAACCGGAATCGAGACGCTGTATTCCTGGAAGGTCGTATAGCCCTGGGCGACGATCCGCCCCAGCAGGATGGCGAGGAAGGACAGGGCGAAGGCTATGGCTGCAAAGCCATAGGCCCGGAAACGCTTTTCCTGGGCATGTCGGACCTTGAGCCGAGCCTCGACGGTCTGGCGAAGGGTCACCGCAGCGGGGGTGGTGGCGTCAGTCATACTGTTCCCGGTATCTCTGGACGATGCGCAGGGCGATGATGTTCAGGGTCAGGGTGACCACAAACAGCGTCAGCCCAAGGCCAAAGGCGGCAAGGGTCTTGGGACTGTCGAATTCCTGGTCGCCGGTCAGCAGGGTGACGATCTGGACTGTAACCGTCGTGACCGTATCGAGCGGATTGATGGTGGCGTTGGCCTGAAGTCCCGCAGCCATGGTCACGATCATGGTTTCACCGACAGCCCGGGAAACCGCCAGCAACATGGCGGCCATGATTCCAGGCAGGGCGGCGGGCAGGACGACCTTCTTTATGGTCTCGGACCTGGTCGCGCCCATGGCGAGACTGCCGTCCCGCAGGGACTGGGGCACAGCGTTGATGATGTCATCTGACAGAGAGGAAACAAAGGGGATGAGCATGACGCCCATGACCGCCCCGGCCACCAGTGCCATCTGATTCTGCACCTGGCTGAGATAAACCCCCAGGCCGTCCAGCCCTCCGCCGATCAGCATGGCGCCGATGGCGTTGAAGAATTCACGGAACAGGGGCCCCACTGTCAGGGCGGCGAAGAAGCCATAAACAACGGTCGGCACCCCGGCGAGAATTTCAAGAAGGGGCTTCACAACGGCCCGAGCCAGAGGGCTGGCGTATTCGGACAGGTAGATCGCAGAGAAAAGGCCAACCGGCGCCGCCACCAGCATGGCGATGAACATGATCAGGAAGGTGCCGATGAACAGCGGCACGGCGCCGAAGGCGCCGCTGGAGGCGTACTGGTCGGTGCGCATGGCGATCTGGGGATCCCAGTCCATGCCAAACAGGAAGTCGATCGGTGATACTGACTGGAAAAATCGCCAGCTCTCCCAGACCAGGGACCCGACAATCCCCACCGTCGTCAGGACGGCTGTGACCGAGCAGAGTATGAAGAGCCCTGCAATCCAGGTTTCCACACTGTTTCGGGCGCGGAAATCAGGCCGGATTTTCGGCAGGGCGAAGGCGGCCCCGGCGAAGGCCAGTACCAGGGCGGCGCCAAGGGCGCTGTAGGTAATCTGATCGCGGAGATGGGCGGCCTTGTTGACCGCAGCATCCAGGGCCTGCTTCTGCGCACCCTCATAGAGGGTTTCACTGGGCTGTCCGCCGAGGGACAGGGTGACGGCGTCGTTGAAGAACACGTCCTGCTGCTGGGAATCCATTCCCTTGATCGCCGGTACATCCGCCGACCTCAACAGACCCGCTTCCAGCCGACCGCCAAAACCGGCCGCCAGCAGCAGGATCAAGGCGGCGGGAACAGCGACCCAGATGGCGACATAGCCGCCGTAATATCCAGGGAGGGAATGCAGGGCGACCGGACGACCGCCAACCGCTGCAAGAGCCTTGCGGCGGGCGGCGAAGAACGTAGCCCCGGAAAACAGGGCGAGCGCCAGGAGTGCGACCCAGGTCAGCATGTCGTCCTTTTGATCCAGTACTCGTCAGGGTTCGGCCACTTCAGCCCTTGCTCTAGTGCGCCAGTGCTGAGCCTCTACGACAGTTTTGCGACAGTTTTGTCACAAACTCCGGTGGTCACCCAGGGCCATTGGGACATATGCGGTGAATGTCGCCCCCCGTCCCTCGACGCTCTCCACCACCAGGCCGCCCCGGTGGCGATTGAGGATGTGCTTTACAATGGCGAGGCCCAGCCCTGTGCCGGGGCGAGCGCCGCTTTTCTGGCCTTCGACCCGGTAGAACCGCTCGGTCAATCGCGGGAGATGTTCCCGGGCAAGTCCCGGTCCGGAGTCCGAGACGTGGAGCACAAGATAGCGAGCCGGTCCATGGTCGGGCGTCAGCAGGGCCAGCCGCGCGCTGTCTTCCATTACGGGGGCAGCGGCATCCATGGCGCTGAGGTCGGTGAGCAGGCGAACCGTGACCACCCCATCGGGTGGCGTGTACTTAAGGGCGTTGTCCACCAGATTCTGGACCACCTGGACCAGCTGATCGCGATCGCCAATGGTTACGGCGCTGCCTGGCGGCGGTATGTCCGATTTCAGATTTACCCGACCCTCCCTGGCGAGGGGACCGAGGGAGTCCAGAACGTCCAGGACCGCCAAAGCAAGGTCCATCTCGCCAGCCGGCGCGATGTGTTCATTGAGCTCTATGCGGCTGAGCGACAGCAGGTCGTCGATCAGCCGGCTCATGCGGTCAGCCTGGGTCTGCATGATCCCGAGGAACTTCTCCCTGGCCGCATCGTCGGCACGGGCATGGCCCCTGAGGGTTTCTATAAACCCGGAAAGGGAGGCCAGAGGCGTGCGCAGCTCATGGCTGGCATTGGCAAGGAAGTCGGCGCGGGTCCGCTCGGCCCGGCGGATGTCTGTCTCATCGCGCAGCACCAGAACCATGCTCATCATGCCGCCCTCTTCGCCGCCGAGCGGCTGGGCGAAGGCCTTGAGAACCCTGTCCTGGGCGCCGCCCTGATCGTAGAGCGCGGTCGCCGGAACCTGGCCGAACAGGGCCTCATCAACCGCTTCCAGCACCTCGGGATCACGTATTGCTGTAACCAGCAGTCCCGCCCCGGAGCTGAGGTTCAGAACCTCACGCGCCGCCCTGTTGGCGAGTACATAACGACGCCCCGTCGGGTCATCGGGCTCGATCGCCGTTACAAACAGAACCGGGTCCGGCAAGGCGTCCACAAGGGCGGCGTAGGGCGGATCGCGACTGAGCTCACCTTCCCGGGCAGGCATCGCCTGGTCATCGTGAATCGCAATGCTGGAAGCGCCCCCAAAACCGATCAGGGCGCCGGCAGCCAGGATCAGGGTCGCCCCGGCCATGGCCGAATCGAAATCAAGGAGTTTCAGGAACGCCAGGGCGCCAATGACCGCCGCACCGCACCCGGCGCTGGCCAGGGCTGTCCATATCGGCAGACTGTATCGGGATGGCGTCGGCAAGCCGATTCTCCATAAGCTGGGGTCAACCACGCCCCAGTCCTGTGACAGTTGAATGACAAGACCCCGATTCTTGGCGAACGGCTTGGGTCCGGCGTGGAATTGGAAACCCGTCGGGCGCCGTCCTCGGTTGTCGCCGGGCTCCCCCCGCTCTAGGCCGTGGAAGCTTACATGAATTCGCCATGGCTTACGCCGACCTGAGGGCCTCCGTGCCCAAGCTGGGTCTGGCCTGGTCCCTGGCGTCGCATGATGTGATTTCCCGCTATCGCGGCTCCATTCTCGGGCCGTTCTGGATCACCCTGTCCATGGCTTTCATGGTTCTGGGGATCGGCTTTCTCTATTCCGAGCTGCAGCACATCTCCCTGCAGGAGACCATGCCCTTTGTCGCCCTGGGCATTGTGTTCTGGGGCATGATCTCCCTGGTCATCATCGAGGGCTGTGAGACCTTCGTCCACGCCTCGGGCATGCTCAGCCAGACCTCCCTGCCCATGTTCACCTTTGTCTGGCGCACCCTGCTGCGCAATCTGGTGACCCTGCTGCATCACCTGATCATCATCGTCGCCGTCCTGATCTGGTTCGGCTACTGGCGGACCATGAACCTGCCCCTGGCGATCGCCGGCCTGGCCCTGACCCTGCTCAATGTCTCCTGGCTGAGCCTGGCCGTCGCCATTTCCTCGGCGCGTTTCCGCGACATCCCGCAGATCGTGACCTCGGTCATGCAGTTTTCCATGTTCATGACCCCGGTCTTCTGGAAGCCGGATTTCAACAGCCCGATGTTGAAGCTGGTCCTGATCTACAATCCCTTTTTCCACATGCTGGATGCGATCCGCGGGCCCCTGCTTGGCGCCCAGCCGGCAATGCATACCTATGTCGTCCTGGTGGTGATGGCGGTGATCGGCTGGGGCGTCACCTTCTCCCTGTTCGCCCTCACCCGTCGCCGGATTGTGCATTACCTATGAAGGCGCCTCCGGTCTCCATTACGGTCAAGGACCTCACCCTGCGTTTCCCGGTCTACGGAGTCGACGCAAAGTCCCTGAAGAAACATCTGGCCCGGGTGGCGATCGGCGGACGGCTGAGCAGCGCCCACCACGGCACAGCAGAAGTCACCGCCATCAGCGGCCTGTCCATGACCCTCAAGGCCGGCGACCGCCTGGGCCTGATCGGCCACAATGGCTCAGGCAAGACCACCCTGCTCCGGGCCCTGTCTGGCGCCTACGAACCCGATGAGGGCCAGATCGAGGTCAAGGGCCGCATTGCCCCCCTGCTGGATCTCAGCCTTGGCATTGACCCTTCTGCGACCGGCCTCGAGAACATCCGCCTGCGTGGCCGGATCGCCGGCCTGACCACAAAGGAAATCGACGCCAAGATGGAAGAGATCGGCCGGTTCACCGGCCTGGGTCCCTTCCTGGCCATGCCGCTCAAGACCTATTCCGCAGGCATGGCGGCCCGCCTGGCCTTCGCAGTTGCTACAGCCGTAGACGCCGACGTCCTGCTGATGGACGAATGGATCGCGGTCGGCGACGCCGAATTCCAGAAGATTGCCCACCAGCGGCTGCTCAGCCTTGTGGAACGGGCCGGTATTCTGGTCCTGGCGTCCCACGACATGGATTTGATCCGGTTGTACTGCAACAAGGTCATGCGTATGGAAGGCGGCGTCGCTTCGCCGGTCACGAGCATCAAGAATCTGGACCAGCTTCTCGCTCAGACCTGACGGCGTCGCGGGTCATCAACGGAATGCTCGCTTGCACCAGAAGAATGTGCCGCTGAAGGAACGCCTGTGGCAGCACATCCGGCCTGTGGCCGTCAGCCTGCTCGCCTCCATCCGCAAACGCCCCTGGCTGCACCGCCCCATGCATGCGCTGGCCGTTCGCGCCTCACGCTACCGGATGGCGGCGGTCTTCATCCAGGCGGTTCTCGAAGAACACTATCTGACAGCCTATGAGTATGACCGCTGGATCCAGGACAATGACACCCTGAGCGAAGCGGATCGTCGGGAAATTGCCGAACGCGTGGCCGCCATAGCAGCGCCGCCACAGATTTCGGTGATCATGCCGGTCTACGCCACAACGCCGGAATTCCTGATCGCCGCCATCGCCTCGGTCAGGGCCCAGCTTTATCCGCACTGGCAGCTCTGCATCGCCGACGATGCGTCTCCCGGTGAAGAGACCTGGGCGATATTGCAGGATCAGGCGGCGCAGGACCCGCGGATCAGGATTCTCCGTCGCAGGACCAATGGTCACATCAGCGCCGCCACCAATTCGGCCCTGAGCCTGGCTACCGGCGACTTTGTCGCCTTCATGGACCATGACGACATCCTGCCGCCCCACGCCCTCTATGAGGTCGCCGCCGAGATCCTGGCCGACCCTACTGTGGAATTGATCTATTCCGATGAGGACAAGATCGACGAGACCGGCCGCCGGTTCGATCCCCACTTCAAGACCGGCTGGAACCCCGAACTCCTGCTCGGGCAGAACATGGTCAAGCACCTGTGCGTCGCCCGGCGGGAGCGTGTCCTGCACCTCGGCGGCGCCCGTCTGGGATTTGAAGGCAGCCAGGATTATGACCTGGCCCTGCGCATCGCCGAGGGCGTGCCGGCCGACAGGATCCGTCATATCCCCGCCATCCTCTACCACTGGCGCCAGAGAACGGCGGCGAAGTCATTCTCGGAGTCGGCTCTGGACCAGTGCCTGGAGGCCGCCCGCAAGGCGGTGACCGAGCATCTGGAACGCACCGGCGTCAAGGGCGCGAGCGTCGCCCCCCTGACCAATGCGCCGGCCTATCTCAGCGTCAAACGCCCCCTGCCGTCGCCCGCCCCCCTGGTGTCGGTCCTGATCCCGACCCGCGACCGGGCCGAACTGCTGAAGCAGTGTGTGCAGGGCGTTCTGAAACAGACCAGATACCGACCCCTTGAAGTCATCATCATCGACAATGACAGTGTCGAGCCCGAGACCCATGCCCTGCTCAAGCGACTGGCCCGGGACAAGCGTGTCCGCGTCATTCCGGCGCCGGGACCGTTCAATTATTCAGCGATCAACAACATGGCCGTCGGTCATGCCAGGGGCGAGACCCTGCTGTTCCTGAACAATGATGTGGCCGTGATCGAGCCAAACTGGCTGGGCGAGATGATCGCCCAGGCCGTCAGGCCCGAGGTTGGCGCCGTCGGGGCGGGTCTTCTCTATTCAGATGGACGGGTGCAGCACGGCGGCGTTGTCCTCGGAGTCGGGGGACTGGAGGGCGAGGATGCTGTCGCTGGACACCTCTATGCCGGGGCCCGCTCGATTTCGAAGAGCTATTTCAACCATCTCAGGCTGGCGCGGAACGTTTCGGCCGTGACCGCCGCCTGCATGGCGGTGCGCAAGGATGTCTTCCTGAAGGCCGGCGGTTTTGATGAGACCAACCTGGCCGTCGCCTTCAACGACGTGGACCTGTGCCTCAGGATCGGCGCCCTGGGCTACCAGCTGATCTGGACGCCACGGGCCACCTTGTACCACCTGGAATCGGCTTCCCGTGGCTCTGATCTGGAGCCCGAGGTCATTGGCCGTTTCCGCAACGAGATCGCCTATATGCGCCGCCGCTGGGGTCCGGTTCTCGACAATGATCCCTTCTACGGCCCCAACTTCGACAAGCGCCATGTGGACTATCGGCTGGCGACGCCGGTGCAGCGCCTCAGGCCCTGGAAGCGTCCCTAGACTGCGGCGTAAGTGTCGGCCATGGTCCCCCTCCGAAAACCGGAGTGAAGAAGATGGCGCGGGCGAAGCTGGCTTGGATTGCAGCACTTGGACTTCTGGCGACCACGGCCCAGGCCGCACCGGCGCCGAAGAAGGACGCCAGGATCTGGGCCGCCGCAGAGGCCGCCCGCCCAGCCCAGCTGGAACTGCTGAAATCCGTGGTCAATATCGACTCCGGGACGGGCGACGTGGAAGGCGGTCGCAAGGTCGCCGCCATCCTGATCCCGAAGCTGAAGGCCCTGGGCGCCGCCATTGAGGTCGTACCCGCCGAGGCCCCCGGCCTGCCGGAAAACCTGGTGGCGACCCTCAAGGGGACCGGCAAGACCCGCATATTGCTGATCGGCCATATCGACACGGTCTTTGGTCCTGGCACCGTCGCAAACTGGTCGTTCAAGCAGGATGGCGACCGGATCACCGGCCCGGGCGTCGGGGATGAAAAGGGCGGGGTGATTCAGGCGATCACAGCCCTGCAGATCCTGAAGGACCAGGGCTTCAAGGGTTTTGGCACCCTGACCTTCCTGATCGAATCCAGCGAGGAGCGTGGATCGCCCGGGACCCGGGCCCTGATCGACCGGCTGGTCAAGTCGCACGATGTGGAGCTCAACCTCGAACCCGGCGACGCCCCCGACCTGGTGACGGTGTGGCGCAAGGGCAGCGCCACAATGGACATTGACGTCAAGGGTCGCCCTGCCCACGCAGGCGTCGCCCCGCAGGATGGCCGCAACGCCGCCGTAGAACTGATCCATCAACTGGCCGTGGTCGACACCCTGCCACACTCCGGAGAAGGCCTGACGGCCAACCTGACCATTCTTCAGGCCGGCAGCCGTTACAACATCATCCCCGAAGATGCCCGGGCGCAGATCAATGTCCGCGTCCGCCAGAAGGCGGATCTGGATCGGGTCGAGAACCTCCTGCGCGAGTCATCGAAGACCACAATCATTCCCGACACCAAGGTGACCGTAACCCGGGAAACGTCCTTCCCGCCCCTGCCCAACAACCCCATGACCGACGCCCTGGCGGAGCGCGCCAAGGCCATCTACGCCGGAATCGGACTGACCCTCGGCACCGGCGGCAATGGCGGCGCTTCGGAATCCGCCCTGGCCCATGAAGCCGGCACACCGACGCTGGATGGCCTGGGTCCGGTGGGCGGCGACTTCCACACAGACAAGGAGTGGATTGACCTGAAGTCCGTCACGCCGCGGCTGTACCTGCTGACCAAGCTGATCATGGAGCTCAGCGCAAGGCCGCCCAAGGCCAATTAGGGAACGAAGACCTCGGCCAGAGGCCGGCTGCCATCCCAGAGGGCGGCCGACCATCCGGCCGCCAGGGCCCCGTCCACATTGTCCTGCCGGTCGTCCAGCAGGAAGTGATCCTGTGACAGCCTGCCGGTCCTCGCCTCAATGGCCCGGAAGAAGGCGAGGTCAGGCTTGGCGGCGCCAAGATCGGCAGCATAGTGCATGGCGTCGAACCGGGCGTTCAGGCCAAGAGTGTTCCACAGATAACCGGCGCGATGGTGTTCCTGGACGGTGGCGAGATGCAGGGCCACCCCCTGGCTCCGCAGAGTCGCCAGATCCTCAAGCAGGGCCTCGTCCAGCCGCCCGTCGTTCCGGAACCAGTAGTCCATCAGCACCCTGGCGTTCAGATGGGGCGCGATCTGGTGAAGTACATCGTCCAGCACCCCCTGCAGGTCTGCTCGCCCATGAATGATGGATGGCCAGTGTGGGACGAAGAGATTCGCCTGCAGGTCAGCCCTAGTGATCCCGAGATCAGCCTCGATCTGGGCCGCCCAGCCACCCTGATGAACCGGATGGACGATGACGCCGTCCACATCCACCATCAGGATCTTCTGGGTCACGTGGCGAGACCCTTAAGTCGGTAGAGCGCCGCCATGGCCTCCCGGGGGCTCATGCCGTCCGGGTCGAGGTCGGCCAGGGCCACTTCAACCGGACTGGGCCCGGTGCGCCCTGGTGCAGCTGGCGCGGCGCCGGAAAACAGCGGCAGGTCTTCAAGATGGGCGGGGGCGCCGGCTTCGCGCTCCAGCCGGTCCAGAACCTCCCGCGCCCGGGCCACCACGGCCGGCGGAACTCCGGCAAGCTTGGCCACCTGGACCCCGTAGGACCGGTCCGCCGGACCGGGACCGGCCTCATGCAGGAAGATCAGGTCGCCGTTCCATTCCTTGGCCTTGAGGGACAGGTTGGTCACATAGGCGAGCCGGTCCTCAAGGACCGCAAGCTCATGATAGTGGGTGGCGAACAATCCCCGGCTGCGGTTGGTTTCGTGAAGGGCCTCGGCGCAGGCCCAGGCAATGGCCAGGCCGTCATAGGTGGCCGTGCCCCTGCCGATTTCGTCCAGAATGACCAGTGAGCGCGGCGTCGCCTGGGCCAGGATGGCGGCGGTCTCCACCATTTCGGCCATGAAGGTCGACCGGCCCCGGGCCAGATCATCTCCGGCGCCGACCCGGCTGAACAGACGGTCGACAACCCCCAGACGGAAGCTGACCGCCGGCACGAAGCAGCCCGCCTGGGCAAGGATGGCCAGCAGGGCGTTCTGGCGCAGGAAGGTCGACTTACCCGCCATGTTCGGGCCGGTGACTATGGCCAGTCGGGCCCCGGCGATGCCCTGCCCATCAAGGCGGCAGTCATTGGGGGTGAAGGCGTCGCCATTGCGCCTGACGGCCGCCTCCACCACCGGGTGGCGGGCGCCGACAGCCTCAAAGGCTGTGGAGCCATCCAGGACCGGACGGCAGGCGCCGGCGTCCTGCGCCCACTCAGCCAGGGCCGAGGCCACGTCCAGGGTGGCGGCCGCCTGGGCCGCAGCCTGGATCTGGTCAGCCACGGCGATGGCGGCCTCACGCCAGGCCTCGAATATGGCGGCTTCCATGGCCAGGGCCCGCTCGGCGGCCTGGGCGATCTTCGCGTCCAGCTCGGCCAGTTCCACCGTGGTGAACCGCACCTGGTTGGCCAGGGTCTGGCGATGGATGAAGGTGGCGTTGAGCGGCGCGCTCATCAGGGGCTCGGCCGCCTTGGCCGTGGTCTCGACGAAATAGCCCAGCACAGCGTTGTGGCGGATCTTCAGGGCCACCCCGCTGTCAGCCACCAGCTGGGCCTCGAGACCCAGTATGACCCGGCGGCTGTCATCACGCAGGGCGCGGGCCTGATCCAGCTCGGCGCGGACACCGCCGGCGACAAAGCCGCCGTCCCGCGCCTGGAGGGGAAGGTCCTGCCCCAGACCTGCATCCAAAACCGCCTTGAAATCCGCCAGGGCAGGGTGTCTGGCGGCGTCCAGCGCCTCCAGGGCTGTCGTGATCTCCTGCGGCGGCGCAGCCGTCAGCGGGCCCCTGGGCCGGGCAAACTGGGCGCAGATCGTCTGGCCGACGGAAAGGCCGCTGCGCAGACCCGCAAGGTCCCTGGGGCCGCCCCGGCCAAGAGCCAGCCGGGACAGGGCCCGGGCCATGTCGCCAAGACCCTTGAGGGCGTCACGCAGGTCGGCGCGCAAGGGGCGCTGCTCCAGGAACCAGGCGACGGAATCCAGCCGGGCGTCGATGGCCGCCGGATCCAGCAGGGGCCGGGCCAGCCTCGCCGCCAGCAGCCGGGCGCCCGGCGCTGTCATGGTCCGGTCGATGGCGGCCAGCAATGAGCCTTCCCGCGCGCCGGACAGGCTGCGCTCGATTTCCAGGCTGGTGCGGGTGGCCGGGTCGATGGCCATGACATCGGCCTCGCCCGAGCGGCGGGGCGCGCTCAGGGCCGGGGTCTTGCCGGCCTGGGTGGTTTCAAGGTGGGCGGCGATCAGGCCAAGGGCTGAAACCTCGGCCCCGGAAAACTGGCCAAAGCCGTCCAGGGTATCGACCCCATACAACCGTTTCAGGCGGGCCTCTGCGGCGCCGGGTTCGGCCAGGGCTGAGGGCATGGGCTGGACAAGCCCGCCCACCGACCGCAGCAGGGTGTTCAGGCCGTCGTCGGCGAACAACCGGTCAGGGACCAGGATTTCTGAGGGACCAAGAGCCGCCAGGGCCGAGCCCAGACTCTCCCTGGCTACGGCCCAGACCTCGACCTCTCCAGTAGAGAGCTCGACACTGGCGACGGCAGCGGACCCGGCCCGCCAGGCGACGGCGGCCAGACGGTTGGCGCCCCGGGCGTCCAGCAGGCCGTCCTCGGTCAGGGTGCCCGGTGTCACCACCCGGGTGACATCCCGCCGGACAATGGACTTGGAGCCCCGCTTGCGGGCTTCAGCCGGGTTTTCCATCTGCTCGCAGACGGCGACCTTGAACCCCGCCCGGATCAGCTTGGCCAGATAGGCCTCGGCCGCATGGACCGGCACGCCGCACATGGGGATGGGCGCCCCGCCGTGATTGCCGCGGGCAGTCAGGGTTATGCCAAGGGCGACGGACGCCTTCTGGGCGTCCTCGAAAAACAGTTCGTAGAAGTCGCCCATCCGGAAGAAGACCAGGGCGTCAGGCTGCCGGGACTTGGCCTCAAAGAACTGGGCCATCACCGGCGTGGCGCCGGCGGAGTCGGCCGCTGCCGTGGTCAGGGAAGGATCGTGGGCGGTCATGGTCAGGAAACAGGTTAACGCCCCCACAGCAGGGCGCCACCCCCCGCAAGCAGCGGGAGGGGCTCAGGCCTGTGGGCAAGTCGCTCCTAGTAGCGCGTGACGACCCCAAGGGCCCTGGGTGTCGGCGTGGTCGCCACCCCTTTGGACCGCTTCAGGACCCAGTCGATCAGGGTGTTGGCGACGGCGGAGTTGCCGGCATCCCCTGGCCGTCCCTTGTCCGGGGTCGAATCATCGGCCGAGACAAAGTCGGTATGGCGCAGGATGGCTACGTTGATCTTCGGGTCGAAGGGGGTCACCGCCCTTGCGGCTTCAGTCTGCCAGGTCCCGGTCTTGTTGATCTCGGTATAGTCGCTGACCCCCGGGAAGGGATTGCCGCCGGTCCCCTGGGTGAAGCCCTGGCGCGCCACATAGACCGGGACATTGGCGATGGCGCTCTTGTCCAGATCCAGCTTCACGCCGTCACGATCGACTTTCAGCACCTTGTAGCGGCCGACAAAGTTGGCGTCATAATCCCACCGCTCGGAAGCGTACCAGTTGGACGCCACCATGTCCGAGGCGTCGATGACCCGCTCGCCCGATTGGCTGAACACCACCTTCACCGGACGGATATTGGACCTTGCAGGCGCGAAGCCCTGGCTCTCCATCCAGAGCTTCGCCTTGCCCCCGTCAATGGACGATCCGCCGTTTCCACCGCCCTCGACCCAGTCATAGACCTTGTTCGGATCGACCATGGCGGCCGATGGCGCGCACTTTGGCGGCGGCGGCGCCATGGCCCGCATGGGGCCAGCCATGGGCGCAGGTGGCGTCAGGTCGCACTTGTCCTCGGTTCCGGGGACCGGCTTGAAATCCAGATAGCCCATGCCCTGCCCCAGAAACTGCAGGACCGGCATCTGGACGCCGCCGCCAGGCACCGGATCGGTGTCAAAGCTGGTTCCGGCCCGGGCCAGCCAGGTGGTGCGGATGGCCTTCAGGAATCCGCTTCCGGGCATGTCAGGCATGCCCTGGACCCGCAGGGGAAAGATGGACTCCGCCTTGGGGTCGACAAAGGCATAATAGATCCCCGTCACCGACTGGCTGACCGCCGCATTGGGGCCGGCCACGGCGCCCAGCAAGCCAGAGGCGTCGGTATAGACCGGGACCTTGCCGGTCCGCAGATCCTTCACATGGGCGAAATAGCCGTCCAGATCAGCAGCCGTTGGCGCAGGCTGGTTTCCGGCCGAGGGTCCACCGTCCAGAAACACGAGGCCGGCCAGTTTGGAGACAGCCCGCTTGCCGTCGGCCTGCTGCCGGGCCGCATAGTTGGAGACAAAGCCGCCGCCCTGACTGTGTCCGGCCAGGAAGATGTTGCGATTGCCGGTCTTCTGGGAAATCAGGCCGATGATCTGATCAACATCGCCGGCATAGGTCTGGAAGTCCCAGTCGGCCATGAAGCTGAGGTCGTTCGGGGTCAGGGCCTTCCATTTGGCCATCTCGGTGGCGGTTCCCACCTGGCCGGGGGCGCCCTGAATCGTCGAGGGCCTCTGGGCGTCGGGGCCGAGGTAATAGTCCAGGGCGACCTTGGGATCGCGGGCCTTGCGGGCCGCGGTCAGGGCTGTGGTCTCCGCCAGATTGGCGCCGCGCCTTTGCAGGACCCAGACCTCGACCCGGCATGGCTTGCCCTCACAGTCGCGGGCCTGCGCCTTGTGGACCAGCTGGCTGGCCAGGAAGAGCCAGTGGGCAGGGGTGGATGAGAATCCGGGAAGGCCGACAATGACCGCATTGGCGGCCTTGGGGGCGTCGCCATCCGCAGCAGCCCGCAGACGCAGGAAGGTGGCGGTGTTCAGGCCCTTTGGCGTACTGGGGGCGGCATATCCAGGGATCTGGATGTATTCCGCGGTGACGTCGGAATAGCCGGGCACGAGGCTCTTGGAATAATCCGCAGCCAGAGCCGGTGTCGCGATGGCGAGACTGCCCGCCAGGGCCAGAGCCTTAAGAGACATGGACAATCCTCCCACACATCGCGCCCGATGCAGGGCGCTGATCCTGGCCGGACTATAGCCAACCGCCTGGGAAGTTCGCGGGAAAAATCTCCGCCGCGCGCCGGGATCAGACCCCGGTGACGTCTTCCCAGAACCGTTTGGCCTTGCCGAGGAAATTGGCCGATTTCGGATGCTGCTGGTCGCCGCAGAGTTCGGCGAATTCCCGCATCAGGGCCTTCTGCTGGGCGTTCAGCTTGGCCGGGGTTTCCACGAAGAGCTCAACCACCAGATCGCCGCGCTCCCGGGACCGGAGGGAAGGCATGCCCTTGCCCTTCAGGCGGACGGTCTTGCCCGTCTGGGCGCCTTCAGGAACCTTGACGGCGATCTTGCATTCGCCGTCGCAGTTCTCGCCCCCCATCAGGCAGGGGGCGTCAATCTCGCCTCCGAGGACCGCGACGGTCATCGGCACGGGTACGGTGCAGAGCAGGTCCAGACCATCACGGTCGAACAGTTCATGAGGCCGGACAGACAGGAAGATGTAGAGATCGCCCCTGGGGCCGCCCCGTGCGCCCGCGTCGCCCTCGCCCGCCAGGCGGATCCGGGCTCCGTCATCGACGCCGGCCGGAATGCGGACCTGCAGGGTGCGCTCCTTGCGTACCTGCCCATGGCCGCGGCAGGTGGTGCAGGGGTCGGCAATGACCCGGCCCGCGCCGCCGCAGCGTGGACAGGCGCGCTCGATGGAGAAGAAGCCCTGGCTGGCGCGGACCCGTCCGGCGCCGCCGCAGGTTCCGCAGACGGTCGGACTGGTGCCGGGTTTGGCGCCGGACCCTTCGCAGCTTTCACAGGTCATGGAGGCCGGGACCACAATCTCGACCTCTGAACCGGCATAGGCCTGTTCCAGGCTGATCTCGAGATCGTAGCGCAGGTCCTGGCCGCGGGCCGGGCCGCTGCGCCTCTGGCGTCCGCCGAACATGTCGCCGAACACATCGCCAAAGACCTCGGAGAAGATGTCGTTCACATCGCCAAAGCCGCCAGCGCCCTGGCCGCCGCCCTGACCATTGACCCCGGCATGGCCGAACCGGTCATAGGCCGCACGCTTCTGGGCGTCGGAAAGGATGGAATAGGCTTCGTTGATTTCCTTGAACTTGGCTTCAGAGTCCGGATTGCCCGCATTGCGGTCCGGGTGGTGCTCCATGGCGAGCTTGCGAAAGGCGGATTTCAGCGCTGCGTCATCGACGTCGCGCCCCACACCCAGGATTTCGTAATAGTCCCGCATTGAAGATCAGGTCTCTGAGGAATTCGGAATTGAAGGTGGGGGTCTTTCAACGCCGCCACAACCACGGACTTGGTCCGGGCGTATGAAATCGGCCGCGACAGGGTGATCCTGTCGCGGCCTGAAAGCCCTTAGGCCGACTTCTTTTCGTCGTCGCCGCTGACTTCTTCGAACTCGGCGTCGACCACATCATCGGCGCCGACATCAGCGCCGTCGCCTTCGCCGCCGCCTTGCTGGGCGGCGTACATGGCTTCACCCAGCTTCATGGAAGCCTGGGCCAGGGTCTGGGTCTTGGCGGCGATGGACTCGGCGTCATCACCTTCCAGGGCCGACTTCAGATCGGCGATGGCGGCGGTGATCGCATCCTTCTCGGCCTGACCGACCTTGTCGCCATGGTCGGCCATGGCCTTTTCGGTGGAATGGACCAGGGCTTCGCCATGGTTCTTGGCCTCGACCACGGCCTTGCGCTTCTCATCGTCAGCCTTGTTGGCCTCGGCTTCACGGACCATGGCCTCGATGTCGGCGTCAGACAGACCGCCATTGGCCTGGATGCGGATCGACTGCTCCTTGGCCGTGGCCTTGTCCCGGGCCGACACATTGACGATGCCGTTGGCGTCGATGTCGAAGGTGACCTCGACCTGGGGCACGCCGCGCGGCGCCGGCGGAATGCCGACCAGATCGAACTGACCCAGGATCTTGTTGTCATGCGCCATGGGACGCTCACCCTGGAAGACCCGGATGGTCACGGCCGACTGGTTGTCATCGGCGGTGGAGAAGGTCTGGGAGCGCTTGGTCGGAATTGTGGTGTTGCGCTCGATCAGGGGGGTGAAGACGCCGCCCAGGGTTTCGATGCCCAGTGTCAGAGGCGTCACGTCCAGAAGCAGGACGTCCTTAACGTCGCCCTGCAGAACGCCGGCCTGAACGGCGGCGCCCAGGGCCACGACTTCATCGGGGTTCACGCCGGTGTGGGGCTCGCGGCCGAAGAAGGCCTTCACGATCTCCACGACCTTGGGCATGCGGGTCATGCCGCCGACCAGGATGACCTCATCAATGTCGGACTTCTTGAGGCCCGCATCCTTCAGCGCCTGCTCGCAGGGGCCGATGGTCTTGTTGACCAGGTCTTCCACCAGGGATTCCAGCTTGGCGCGGGAGATCTTGATGTTCAGGTGAAGCGGGCCCGAGGCGTTCATCGAGATGAAGGGCAGGTTCACTTCATAGGTGGTGGTGAAGGACAGTTCCTTCTTGGCCTTCTCGCCCTCTTCCTTGAGGCGCTGCAGGGCCAGCTTGTCATTCCGCAGATCGACGCCGGTTTCCTTCTTGAACTCTTCGGCCAGGAATTCCACGACGCGCATGTCGAAGTCTTCACCGCCCAGGAAGGTGTCGCCATTGGTCGACTTCACTTCGAAGACGCCGTCGCCGATTTCCAGGATGGAGACGTCGAAGGTGCCGCCACCCAGGTCATAGACCGCGATCTTCTTGCCGTCGTTCTTGTCCAGGCCATAGGCCAGGGCCGCGGCAGTCGGCTCATTGATGATCCGCAGGACTTCGAGACCGGCGATCTTGCCGGCGTCCTTGGTGGCCTGACGCTGGGCGTCATTGAAATAGGCGGGAACCGTGATGACGGCCTTCTCGACCTTTTCGCCGAGGTGCTGCTCGGCGGCTTCCTTCATCTTCTGCAGGATGAAGGCTGAAACCTGCTGGGGCGAATAGTCCTTGCCCTGGGCCTTGACCCAGGCGTCGCCATTGGGACCCTTGACGATGTCGTAGGGCACCATGCCGCGGTCCTTCTCGACCAGCGGGTCATTCGCATTGCGGCCGATCAGGCGCTTGATCGCGAACAGGGTGTTGGCGGGATTGGTGACGGCCTGCCGCTTGGCGGGCTGGCCCACGAGACGTTCGCCGTCTTCCAGGAAGGCCACAACCGACGGCGTCGTCCGAACGCCCTCAGCGTTTTCAATCACCTTGGGCGTCTTGCCGTCCATGATGGCGACGCACGAATTCGTCGTGCCGAGGTCGATGCCAATAATTTTGCTCATGATTGAGTCTCTATTCGCTCCATTGAGGCGGGCCACGCGTTGCAGAGCCTTGAAATCAAGCGCTCCATTTCTCGTCATGACCCCCGGTTCGATCAGGGTCTCGGGCGGTTAGCCTGTGAGCCGCCCGCCGTCGAGTCGCGATATGGGGCTGATGGCGGCCGCCGCAAGGGGAAATGCCCCTAAACCTGGTGTGGATTTGTAAAATTTGATCCAGGCCAAGTCGCCAGGACCTCTGAATAAACACGGGTTTCAAAGGGCGTTTCCGCCCCATGGTGGGCCAGAAAGGCGTGCTGCACAATCATGGCCTGCTGCTCGATATTCAGGCCGGCAAATTCACAAGGGGCGCTGAGATCATAGGCATAGGCCCTGTGTCCGTCGCCGGCCCGCAGCTTGGCGAGAATCAGGTTTACCCCCGACTGCGCCTGCCAGACATGGGTCAGCTCATGGACGAACACGCTCCGCAGATGCAGGGATGCCGTGGAAAAGTCCCGGCAGGCGCTGGCGGCTGGCCAGAAGATGAGGCGGGCGCCCGTCACAAAGGCGCGGTTCCAGACCGGCAGGGCGAAGATGGCAACCTTGCCTGCGTCCAGGCTTTCGCCAAACACCTCCCGGGCGAGGTCGCGCTCCCCGGGGGTCAATGTCCGGATTGCGCCAGGAGACATGCGCAGGGCCTGGTTCATGTGCATAATATGGCTGACCATGAGCCTTTCAGCGAGCGACGGATTCCGGATTTTTCCACAGCGGCTCACACCCGGGGCGCAGGCCGCCCTTGTCGCTGAAATCCAGGCGCTTCTGGTGCGGTCGCCCCTTTATCGCCCTGTGACCCCTGGCGGCCGGCCGATGAGTGTTGAAATGACCAATCTCGGCGCCCTGGGCTGGTGCACGGACGCCTCGGGCTATCGCTATCAGGATCGCCATCCGGTCACGGGAGATCCATGGCCGGACATTCCCCGTATCCTCCTGGACCTCTGGACCGACCTGGGAGACCCGGTGACAGGGCCAGACGCCTGTCTGGTGAATGTCTATGGCCCCGACGCCCGTATGGGACTTCATCAGGACAAGGACGAAGCTGATTTCCGCTTCCCGGTGGTCTCAGTGTCCCTGGGGGACACGGCCATGTTCAGGATCGGGGGCCAGAAAAGATCAGACCCGACGCGATCCCTGAGGCTCGCATCGGGCGATGTCTGTGTGCTGGATGGTCAGGCCCGGCTTGCCTTTCACGGCGTGGACCGGATCCTGACGGGGTCCTCCCGGGTCTGGCCGGGAGGTGGGAGGCTGAACTTGACCCTGAGGCGGGCCAGACCAGCCTGATCTGTGACCTGTCCGGGTCTAGAATTCTTCCCAGTTATCAATGTCACTCTTGAGGGCCAGGGCGCCCATGGTCCGGGTCTGCGTGGCGGGATATGCGGGCTCCCGGATGGCTGGAGCCTTTTCCTGCCGCGTCTGGCCGGCCTGCTGGGGCGCGTTGCTGATCCTGAAACCGCCAATCTGCTCGCGGAGCTGGTTGGCGTTGTTGCGCATGGAGTGCGCCGAGGCCGTGGTCTTTTCCACCATGCCGGCGTTCTCCTGGGTCGCCTGGTCCATGTGGTTGACCGCGATATTGACCTGGCTGAGGGCGGCGGACTGTTCCTGGGCGGAGGCTGCAATGTCGGTGATCAGCGCATCGATGCGGGAAACCTGATCGACAATGACCGCCAGGGCCTTGCCGGTTTCACTGACGTGGTTCACGCCGTTGCCGACGTGGCGCTCAGAGGCCTGGATCAGGCCCTTGATCTCCTTGGCGGCGTCGGCCGAGCGCTGGGCCAGGGCCCGCACTTCCGAGGCGACCACCGCGAAGCCGCGACCGGCGTCGCCGGCCCGGGCGGCTTCAACACCGGCGTTGAGGGCCAGCAGATTGGTCTGGAAGGCGATTTCGTCGATGACGCCGATGATCTGGGTGATCTGCTTGGACGAGGACTCGATCTCGCCCATGGCGTTGACCGCCTGACCGACTACCTCGCCGGACTTGTGCGCGCCTTCCTTGGCCTCCGCCACGAACTGGCGGGCCTCCTGGGCGACCAGTGAGGTCTGACGCACGGTGGCGGTCAACTCATCAAAGGCTGCAGCTGTCTGGCCGAGAGAGGCTGACTGCTGCTCGGTACGCTGGGCAAGGTCGTCGGCGGCCTTGGCGATGTCACTGGCGCCGGCGTCGACGCTGACCGTCGAGACGGCGATGGTGGAGAGCAGGCTGTCGAGGGCCTCAACTGCGGCGTTGAAGTCCTGACGGAGCTGTTCATATTCGGACGGGAAGGGATCGGGCAGACGGACCGTCAGATGGCCGCCTGCAACGGCCGACAGGCTTTCGGCCAGCTTGCGCACCACATCGCCGCGGATTTCATCAGCGGCCACCAGGGACTTTTCATGCTGCTTGTGCTCGGCGTCCAGCTTCTGGAGGGCGGCGACCGCGGCGTTGAAGTCCTGACGCAGCTTTTCGTATTCCTGCGGGAAGGCGTTGGGAAGTCGCACGTCATTGCGGCCGGCGGCCACATGGGACAGGCCATCCGCCAGCTGCTGGATGACCTCATTGCGCTCGGCCTCGGCGACCTGCATCTCGGATTCATGCTTCTGCCGCTCCTGTTCCGCGGCTTCGCGCAGGGCGGCCTGTTCCTTGTTACGTGCGCGGCGATCCTCTTCATTCACCCTGAAGACCTCGACGGACTTGGCCATCTCGCCCATTTCATCGGGACGGTCCGTGAAGGGGATCTTGACCGAGGCGTCACCTGAAGCGAGCCGGGTCATGATTTCGGTCAGGCGAACCAGGGGCGCCACCAGGACCTTTGTGGCGGCGGTCAGCATCAGGCCGACGCCCAGCAGGCTGATGACCAGGGCTGAAACCATGATAGTCTGCGCCGTGGCCGCAATGGCATTGGCCTTCTTGGTCTCTTCGGCGACGCGCGCCTCGATCTTGTCGGAGGCGTTGCTCATCAGGCCTTCAAGATCATGGAACTTGTCGATGAACTTCGGCAGGGCGGCGACGGCGGCGGCCGGGTCGGAGCCCGCAAGGGTGACCATGTCATCGGTCGCCTTGGCGTAGTCTTCAATGGGCTGGTCAAGGGCGTGAAGGGTGACTTCCAGGTCCTCATCGGCGAGGGCCTCCCCGGCCCGCACGGAAGCCCGGAAGGTCTGGGCGTGGTCAGCCGCGTCCGCCTTGATTTCCGCGAGGTCGATTCCCATCGCCGGATTGCTGGCCAGCAGGGAGGACAGCACATCGCCACGCATGGCGTCGTGCATCATGTCGGCTTCCATGTGATTTCGCAGAAGGCTCGAGACCCTGGCGGACGTCGCCATTTCACCTGAGAGCTGCTGCGCCGCGTAGACGCCGCAGCCGCCGGTAATGGCGCTGAGCACCAGCATTGCCGCGCCGGCAATCAAGACCTTCGACTTAATCGACTTCATCATCAGAATTCAGTCCCTGGGAAACGCAACGCGCCTGAGCGTGCTAGGTGGGACTGATTTCATTAATCACCCGTAAAATGCGGTATCCACAGGCTTGAGTTGTGCGCGGCGTTTCGCCACACCCATCGGCCTAGAAGTCGCCCCAGGCGTTCGCATCTTCCTTCAACGCCAGGGCGCCCTGGGTTCTTGGCCGGGATGCAAAGTCCTGCAGATCCTTGGGCTGGCTCGGATTGGCGCCCTGGCGGCCCGGTCGGCTGGTGGAGAAGCCGGCGATCTGCTCGGCGAGGGCGTGGGCGTCCTGACGCATGGCATGGGCGGACACTGTGGTCTTTTCGACCATGCCGGCGTTCTGCTGTGTCGCCTGATCCATGTGGCTGACGGCGACACTGACCTGGTTGAGCGATGTCGCCTGGCCCTGGGCCGAGGCTGCAATGTTGGTGATAAGGGCGTCAATGCGCGTGACCTGGGTCACGATCTCGGTCAGGGCCCGGCCGGTCTGGTTCACATGGTTCACGCCATTGCCCACCTGGCCCTCGGAGGTGGTGATCAGATCCTTGATCTCCCTTGCGGCGCCGGCCGATCGCTGGGCGAGGGCCCGCACTTCGGATGCAACCACGGCGAAGCCGCGGCCGGCCTCGCCTGCCCTGGCGGCTTCGACTCCGGCGTTGAGGGCCAGAAGATTGGTCTGGAAGGCGATTTCATCAATGACGCCGATGATCTGGCTGATCTGTTTGGACGAAGCCTCGATCTCGCCCATGGCCGCGATGGCCTGCCGCACAACGGCGCCGGACTTGTTGGCGCCCTCCTTGGTCTCTGCCACGAACTGGCGAGCCTCCTGGGCCACATTGGAGGTCTGGCTGACCGTCGCCGTCAGCTCCTCGAAGGCGGTGGAGGTCTGCCCCAGGGAGGCGGCCTGCTGTTCTGTGCGGCGGGCCAGTTCGTCGGCCGCTACGGCGATGTCGTGGGCGGCCCGATCCACGTTCCGGGTAGAGTCGCCGATAGTGGAAAGCAGGCTGTCGAGGGCTTCTACAGCCGCGTTGAAGTCACGGCGCAATTGTTCGAATTCGGACGGGAAGGATTCAACCAGACGTACGGTCAGCCGGCCTGCAGCGACCTCGGCCAGGCCCTGGGCCAGTTTCCTGACCACATCGGAGCGCAGACGATCAGCAGCCTCAAGGGATTCCTCGTGGATCTTCTGCTCAAAAGCCAGGGCCTCGAGAGCGTCGACCGCTGAATTGAAGTCCAGGCGCAGCTGTTCATATTCGCCGTGAAAGACCTCATCCAGCCGCGCGCCGACACCACCCTTGGAGAGGTTGGCCAGGCCGCGCGCCAGTTTGGCCACCACGGAGCGTCGGACCTCATCGGCCTCATGGGTCATGGCCTCATAGGCTTCCCGCTCCCGCGCCGCGGTCTCACGCAGTTCTTCCTGTTCGCGGCGTTGGGCCTGACGTTCAATGGCTCCCAGCCGGAATCCTTCCAGCGACTTGGCGATCTCGCCAACCTCATCGTGTCGGCCAAGATACGGGACCTTGATCTGGAAATTCCCGGCGGCCAGGTTTTCCGTATAGGCCGATATGCCCTGAATGGGCCTGATGACCCGCCTGAACAGCAGCCAGAGGGCGGCCATGGACACCAGGGTCATGGCCAACAGCATGGATCGCATCAATGTCCGGCTGGCGTTCAGCTCTGCCAGGGTCCCTGACTCAGCCCTGTCCCGAGCTGCAGAGATCAGGGGGACCAGCTCATCAATCGCCTTGCGGTGGGCCGAATAGGCGATCTCGATCTCATCTCCGGCGGCCAGCATGGCCTGGGTGTCACCGGCCCTGGCGGCTGGCAAAAGCTTGGACTCGGTTATCGACCAGAACTGCCTGGCGGCCTGATCAGAGGCGCCAAACATCACCCTGGAGAGATCCTCTGGGGGGTTCTGGGTCTTCCAGAAGGCGAGCCGCTGGTCATAGTCTTCATGCAGACGTTCAAGGTCGGCCTGCAGGTTGGCGACACGGGATGGTCGGGCCTGGACTTCCAGAACGGCGTTGTGGGCGTCCACCAGGTAGAGCGGCGGCGGCAGGACATCTGCCCGCAGGTCCTTCAGCGCTGATATCTCGCGATAGGCCGTCCCCCCGACCCGGGTCTGTTCCGTCGAGAAATAGAAGGTAATGGCCAGGATGAAGTTGCCGATGAACAGGAAAATCCCCAGGGACAGGGCGGCCTGGGAAAGGCGGACGTTCATGATCGAAGCCTCGGGCGACAGATAACCGGGAACTCAGACGCTGTTTCGGCCTAACGTCAGTTTAACGGGGCCAGCTTCATCGTCAGGCAAAGAAAAAGGCGGGGCCCGAAAGCGCCCGCCTGATCCTGTTACTGTCCTGGATCGTTCAGGTCAGGGACTAGAATTCTTCCCAGCCGTCCACGTCTTCCTTGAGGGCCAGGGCGCCCATGGTGCGGGGCGCTGCGGCGCGAGGCTCAGAACGGGCCTCATTATGGTGGGAAGCCTGGCCAGAGGGCTTGCGACTGACCGGGCCCATGCTGCTGGTGCGGAACCCGCCGATCTGGGCGGAGAGTTCGTTGGCATTGCTGCGCATGGTGTGGGCTGCAGCCGTGGTCTCTTCCACCATGGCGGCGTTCTGCTGGGTCATCTGGTCCATGTGATTGACCGCGATGTTCACCTCGCCAAGGGCTGAAGCCTGCTCCTGGGCCGAGCCGGCCATGTCGGTGATCAGGGAGTCGATCCGCGAGACCTGCTCAACGATCACGCTGAGCGCCTTGCCGGTTTCACTGACGTGGTTCACGCCGTTGCCGACGTGGCGTTCAGAAGCCTGGATCAGGCCCTTGATCTCCTTGGCGGCGTCGGCCGAGCGCTGGGCCAGGGCCCGGACTTCCGAGGCGACCACCGCGAAGCCGCGACCGGCGTCGCCGGCACGGGCGGCTTCAACACCGGCGTTGAGGGCCAGCAGGTTGGTCTGGAAGGCGATTTCGTCAATGACGCCGATGATCTGGGTGATCTGCTTGGACGAGGATTCGATCTCGCCCATGGCTTCCACGGCCTGGCTGACGACTTCGCCGGACTTGTGGGCGCCGGCCCGGGCTTCCGCCACGAACTGGCGGGCTTCCTGGGCGCCGGTGGCCGTCTGACGAACCGTCGCTGTCAGCTGGTCGAGGGCGGCGGCCGTCTCTTCCAGTGAGGCGGCCTGCTGCTCGGTGCGGCGGGCCAGGTCGTCTGCGGCGTGGGCGATTTCGGTCGCTCCGCTGTCAACGCCGGCGGTGGACATGCCGATATTGGCGATCAGATTGTCGAGGGCCTCGACAGCGTCGTTGAAGTCGGCGCGGAGCTGCTCGTACTCCTGCGGGAAGGATTCCTGCAGGCGGATCGTCAGGTGTCCGTTCGCGATCTGCGAGAGGCCGTCGGCCAGCTGGCGGACAACTTCGGTGCGGATCTGATCGGCCTGCTCCAGCTCACGCTCGTGGCGGCGGCGATCGGCCTCGGCCGATTCACGCAGGGCGTCCTGTTCCTTGCGCTGGTCCTGGCGTTCCACGGCGCTGACCCGGAAGACTTCCACCGAGCGGGCCATGTCGCCCACTTCGTCGTCGCGATCGAAGTAGGGAACCTTCTTGTTGTAGTCGCCGGAGGCCAGCTCGCCCATGTACTTGGAGATACCCTGGATCGGAACCACGATCCGGCCCTTCAGAACCTGCAGACCCAGATAGGCGATGACACTGATCAGCACGCCTGCGCCGATCAGCAGGATGCGGCTGTAAAGAACCGCCTGCTTCGATTCGGCCAGTTGCTCATCGACGTTTGCGGCCAGCAGGGGAACCATTTCATCCACCGCCTTGCGGTGGGCCAGGTAGGCGGCGTCGATTTCTGCACCAGCGGCGGCGATGGCTGCGGTATCGCCAGCCCGGGCTGCGGGAAGAAGCTTGGTTTCGACAGTGGTCCAGAATTTCTGGGCGGCGTCATTGGACGCCCCGAAGAGAAGGGTCGCAATTTCGGCCGGAGGCTTGGTTTCCTTCCAGAAAGCCAGGCGGGTCTCGTAATCCTTGTGGAGCTGGGCAAGCTTCGCGCTGGCTTCAGTAAGCTCCGCTTCCGGATGGGCGACGATGAGCTGGGCTGCAAGGTCTGCCTCGACCAGGTAGAGGGGCGGGGGCAAGATGTCCGCAACCAGGTCTTTCGAGTCCGATATGCTCTGATAGGACGTGCTGCCAATCCGCACCTGATCCATGGCTGCGTAGGAAATCGCGCAGAGGATCAATATGGCGGCGACGAGAAAATACCCGAACCACTTGGTGGCCTGTGCAATCCGGAACGACATTAGCAGCCTCGAAGACGTGGGATGTATGACCCTACCCTTCCGCCCCGCCGACCTAACAACGGCTTAACACCCCGGCCAAATTCGCACAAAAGTCAAAATGGTTAGGTCATGCCAACCATAGTCAGGCTGACCGCGGTGCTTATTTACCGCATATCGGGCCCTGACGCCGAAAACATGCCCTTGAACGGGGTTTGCAGAGCCCGGGTGGTTGCATGCTAGGCTGACCGCAAACCAGATCAGGAATTGCCGGAATGCTCGTCGCCCGAATCGCCGCCGCTGCCCTTGGCCTCTCACTTGTCGGCTCCGTGGCCCACTCTGCGCCGGCGGCGCCGGACAGGATTCCGCCCATCCAGTTTTCACAGCGGACCCTGCCCAATGGCATGAAGGTCTTTGCCTCCCGGGATGCGTCGACACCCAATGTGACCATCCAGGTCTGGTATGGCGTTGGATCCAAGGACGATCCGGTCGGTCGGTCCGGCTTCGCCCACCTGTTCGAGCACATGATGTTCAAGGCGACGCGCGATCTGCCCGCCGAGAGCATGGATCGCTTCACCGAGGATGTGGGCGGCTTCAACAATGCTTCGACCTGGGATGATTTCACCAACTACTACGAGGTGGTTCCGGCCAACCACCTGGAGCGCCTGCTGTGGGTTGAAGCCCAGCGCCTGGGCTCGCTGGTGGTGGACGAAGCCAACTTCAAGTCCGAGCGGGATGTGGTGAAGGAAGAGCTGCGCCAGCGGGTTCTGGCTGACCCCTATGGCCGTCTGTTCGCCCTTTACCTGCCCAAGGCGACCTACAAGCTTCACCCCTACAAGCGGCCGGGAATTGGCTCGATCGAAGAACTTGATGCGGCGACCCTTGATGATGTCAGGGCCTTCCACCACGCCTATTACCGACCGGACAACGCCGCCCTGATTGTGGTCGGAAACTTTGACGAAGCCCAGCTTCAGGCCTGGGTCGACAGGTATCTCGCCCCCCTGAAGAACCCTGAGGTCCCGCTTGCGCGGGTCACAACCGCCGAACCTGCGCGGACCGGCCCATTAGTCTATGACGGATACGGACCGAATGTGCCCCTGCCAGCGGTCGCCATCACCTGGCTGGGCGCGAAGGCGGCGGATCCTGACGCCCCGGCCCTGCGGGTCCTGGACGCCATTCTGTCCTCGGGCAAGTCATCGCGGCTCTATGACAGCCTGGTCTATGAGCAGCAGATCTCGGCCCAGATCTTTTCCACCGCCGACCTGCCACAGCAGCCGGGCATGTTCATGGTCGGTTCGATCATGGCCTCCGGCCACACGGTGGCTGAGGGTGAGAAGGCCCTGCTGGCCCAGATCAAGCGTCTGCGCGACGCCCCGCCCTCCGCAGCCGAACTGTCAGAAGCCAAGGCAGAGCTGGTGTCGGGCAAACTGCGCGAGCGGGAAACCATTGATGGCAGGGCCTTCGCCCTGGGCTATGCCTTCCTGACTGAGGGCGACGCCAGTCAGGCCAACAGCGCCCTCGCCGCCCTGCAGGCCGTGACCGCCGCCGACATCCAGAAGGTGGCGCGCAAGTACCTCGCCGACGACCGGCGCATGACCATCCGCTATCAGGCCGAGGACGCCAGGCCAAAGGATGCGACGGACCAGGATCCGCCCGCCCCGAAGGTTGCGTCTGTCGCCTATAATGGCCCGGTCACTGCACTGGCGCCGGAAGGTCAGCGCACGCCGCCACCCCAGGTCGCTGCGCCGGCAGCCGCCGTCCTCCCCAGGCCGGTGGAGAAGACCCTGGCCAATGGACTTCGAGTGATTGTCGCCAGATCATCGGACCTTCCCCTTGTGACTGCGGACCTGACCGTCCGGGCAGGCGCCTGGGCTGACCCGGCCGGCCTGGCCGGTACCGCCAATCTTGCGGCCGGCATGCTTACGGAAGGCACGCGAACCCAAAGCGCCCAGGCCATTGCCAAGGCCGCCGAGTCGGTCGGCGCCGTTCTGAGCTCCGGGGGCGGCCAGGAATCGGCCTCAGTGACCCTGAACGTCATGCCCGGCAAGCTGGCCCAGGCCATGCCCCTGATGGCGGACGTGGCGCGAAACCCTGCCTTCGCAAAGGAAGAGCTGGACCGCCAAAGGGCCCAGGCCCTGGACGGCCTTTCGGTCTCCCTGCAGGAGCCCGGGTCCCTGACCAGCTTCGCCACGGCGCCAGTCCTGTTCGCGGGAACCCCGTTTGGACACGTCTCAGGCGGGACCCCGGTGTCCCTCCAGAAGATCACGCCGGAAAATCTCCGGAAGATACACCAGACCTATTTCAGGCCCGACAACGCCACCCTGGTCCTGACGGGCGACATCACTCCGGAAAAGGGGTTCGCCCTGGCCCAGTCCGCCTTCGGAAACTGGGCGCGTCCGAAGAGCGTCCTGCCACAGCAACCGGTGATCGCGCCGAACCCGGGTCAGAGGGCTGTCGCCATTGATCTTCCGGGTACCGGTCAGGCGTCGGTGACGGTCGCCAAGGCCAGCATTCCCCGCAGCAGTCCTGACTACTATTCCGGCCTGGTCGCCAATACCGTCCTCGGAGGGGGCTATTCGGCCCGCCTGAATTCAGAAATCCGCATCAAGCGGGGCCTCTCCTATGGTGCGTCTTCCCGTCTGGCAGCCCAGCAGAGCACCGGCCAGTTCCGCGCCTCGGCCCAGACCAAGAACGAATCCGCCGCACAGGTCCTGGACCTGATCCGCGAGCAGATGCGTGACCTGATGACCACCCCGGCGACAGCCGACGAGTTGAAGGCCCGCAAGTCTTCACTGGTCGGAGGATATGGCAGAAGCCTGGCCACCACGGACGGCCTGGCGGACATCCTTGGCAACCTTGCCCTGTTCAATATCCCGCTGAACGAGTTGAACGCCTATGCGGACAAGGTTGAGGCGGTGAGCGCTGATCAGGTCCAGGCCTTCTTCAGAACCTATCTGAATCCGGACAGCGTCTCGGTCATCATTGCCGGCGACGCAAAGACCTTTGCCTCTGACCTGAAGACCCGGACGAACAATCTCGAAATCATCCCGGCCGCCGATCTGGATCTGGACGCCCCCAGCCTGCGCAAGGCTGCAAAATAATGGGGGACTTTCAGTTCGACGCCCTGTCGTTGTTTGGCCTGGCTTCGGTGTCGTCGAGCCTGCTCTGCTATGTGATGGAGCCCCGCAGCAACTGGTGGACCCTGGGCTTCATGGCCGCAAACCTGGCCTCGGCGCTCTACGGTTTCCTGCAGGGCGCCTGGCCGTTTGGTCTGATCGAACTGTTCTGGGCAGGGGCCGCCTTCGCCAGGTGGCGAAAGACGGGACTCAGTGGCGGAACACCCGCACCCCAGTGAAGGCCATGGTCACGCCGGCCTCGTCTGCGGCGGCGATGACCTCGGCGTCGCGGATGGAGCCGCCGGGCTGGATCACCGCCGTAGCCCCCGCTTCGGCTGCCTGGATCAGGCCATCGGCGAAGGGGAAGAAGGCTTCGGACGCACAGGCTGATCCCTTGGCCAGGCTGACCGGAAGACCGGCGGTCTCTGCGGCCTCGCCGGCCCGGATGGCGGCGATGC
This sequence comes from Alphaproteobacteria bacterium PA2, assembly GCA_002256425.1. Taxonomy (NCBI): domain Bacteria; kingdom Pseudomonadati; phylum Pseudomonadota; class Alphaproteobacteria; species Alphaproteobacteria bacterium PA2. Next base: position 3,169,074 of record NKIZ01000001.1, read on the forward strand.
GAGCTGAATCCCGGCGGTTCATCTGGCCAGCGCCAATGCCTGCGGTCTGGCCGTCCTTTGCGAAGACGATGGCGTTGGACTTCACATGCTTGGCCACAGTGAAGGCGAACAGCATATCGGCGACTTCTGACGGCGTCGGCTGACGCTTGGTGACAATCTTCAGGTCCGCCGCGGTCAGATGCGAGGCGTCACGGCTCTGGACCAGGAAACCTCCGGCCACCTGCTTGAAGACGTCGCCGGCCGAGCGGGGGTCCGGCAGGCCGCCGGTCAGCAGAAGGCGCAGGTCCTTCTTCCTGGCGAACAGGGCGATGGCTTCCTCGTCGGCCTCGGGGGCGACCACAACCTCGGTGAAGATCTTGATCATCTCCCGGGCGGCGGCGGCGTCGAGGCGCGTGTTGACGGCGACAATCCCGCCAAAGGCCGAGACCGGGTCACACTGCAGGGCGCGTTCATAGGCGGTCTTGAGATCAGACCCCAGGGCGACGCCGCACGGATTGGCGTGCTTGATGATGGCCACAGCCGGCGCCGTCTTCGGATCAAACTCGGCGATCAGTTCGATGGCGGCGTCTGTGTCGGCGATATTGTTATAGCTCAGCGCCTTGCCCTGCAGCTGGCGGGCGGTGGCGACGCCAGTGCGCGGATTTTCCTCGCGGTAGAAGGCGGCGGACTGATGGGGGTTTTCCCCATAGCGCATGGTCTGGACCAGGGTCCCCGCAAAGGCCCGGCGGCGCGGCGCGACATCGCAGATCGCCTGGGCGAACCAGGCGGAAATGGCGGCGTCATAGGAAGCCGTGCGGGCATAGGCCCGGGCAGCCAGCTGTTTGCGCAGGGCAATGCCGGTGGTTCCCGACGTCTCAAGCTCGGCGATCACTTCCTGCAGGTCTGCCAGCTCGGTGCACACTGCGACATAGCCGTGATTCTTGGCCGCAGACCGGATCATGGCCGGCCCGCCGATATCGATATTCTCCACCGCCGTTTCGAAGTCGGCGCCGGCTGCGATGGTGGCCTCAAATGGATAGAGATTGACGTAGACCAGATCGATGCCGCCGATCCCGTGGTCAGCCATGGCCTGGGCATGCTCCGGCGCATCACGGACCGCCAGCAGGCCGCCATGCACGATGGGGTGCAGGGTCTTCACCCGGCCATCCATCATTTCCGGAAACCGGGTCAGGTCCGATATGTCCCGCACCTCAAGGCCTGCAGCAGCAATGGCCGCCCGGGTTCCGCCTGTGGAAACCAGCTCGACGCCTGCCTTGGCCAGGGCGCGGGCGGCGTCGATCAGGCCGGTCTTGTCAGAGACGGAAATCAGCGCCCGCTTGATGGGCGCGCGGTCGGCTGGCTTGGGGAAATCGGGTGCGGCGGGCATGGCGTTCTCCTGACGGGATCAAAGAAGAAGTGCCCAGGCGAGCGGCGTCTATGGCCCGCCTGCTCCCCGGTGGTCGCCCACCTTCATCGCCAGTCACACGCGGTCGATGAGCCTCTAGAGCAAGTTACGGATCGAGGGAACCGCCTATCAGCCGCAGACTGCGACTTCAGGCCTCTGACAGGGGCTCCATCCGCGGCGCGGCAGGGACATCTGAAGCCAGCTTCCAACGGACCCTGGCCCCGGCGTCGAGGCGCGCCTGCCCCTTCAGGACAACCTGCTGACTGCGCCGCGCCCGCAGGCCTTCAAAATAGACCGAAGCCTCTACCGAGATATCCTGGGCATCTGACCGCAGGCGCCATCCCACCGGGGCGTCTGCGGCCTGCAGGACGACGCTGCGGCCATCCCTGGCCAGACTGGCCCGGACCGTCGGATGCAGATGGAACCGCAGGGTGAAGGGCACAAAGCGACGGCTGGCCTGGGCGGCGGCGTTGTCGCCCAGGGGGGTCAGGCGATCCTCGCCGCGCAGCTCATCGGCCTCTATGTCCAGGAACAGACGCCGCTCGTGCCGCAGATGATATCGGCGGGCCCAGCCGTCGTGATGCAGGTCCAGCCAGATCCCGCCTTCAGCCTCGTGACGGCGCACATCGACCTCCCGATAGGCGCTGTCCAGCCGTGACCCGAGAATCTCGGCCGGAAACCCGCTGAGCGGGGCGCCGCAGGCGCCGTCACCGACCGAGAGGGTTGAGCCGGCGTCCACCAGACGCAGGGCCTGCGGGCCAAGGGCGTCTGGCGACCAGCCACAGGCGACGATCAGGCGACGACTGTGCGCCAGGACATCAAGGCCAAGAGGCTGGGCGCAGGCCCCCAGGCTCCAGGCTCCCTCCGCAGGCGGCGCTGCATCGACCATGATCTGCAGACCACGGCCATCCAGTCGCTGATATCCATTGCGGCCCGAGGGCAGGTCCGACCCTGGAGGCTCGATTTCTGCGGCGGCGACATAGGCCTGCCGGCACGCTTCGCCCCCCTGCATTTCGGGCAGCCGACCATCCTTCAGCATAAAGAACTGAAGGGTCTGATGAAGATCCTCCATGGCGCGGATCATGGCCGCCGGTGGTGGCTGCCCCCGCTGATGAAGGGCGCCCGCCAGGGTCTGCAGGTCGAACATCAATTCCAGAGCGGCCTGGGGACTGCGGGTCGCATGACCACCAGAAGGTTCAATCGTCGCCGCCAGCGCCGGGCTCAGACGGCGCAGACCCTTGCGCAGCAGGCCAGCGCCGACCTTGCCCGACAGAACGCATCCCGCCAGGGCGACAGCAATGGCCTGTTCCGCCGCCCGCTGGGGCTTGTGCATGCTGGAAGCCAGATATCGCGCCTGCCGTGCAAAGTCGAAGAGGATCTGGGCTTTCTCGGCTGGAGCGGCTTTGAGCAGGACCTCCGGCAGGGCGCAGGACAGGGCGTAGACCCGGCGACTGAGGACCGCCTCGCCCCAGGAGAAGGCGTTCCACTTCCCGAAGACCCTGGCCCAGTCCAGGACAAGCCGAAGGGCTTCGGCCCGGGCCTCCGGACCCGCAGACAGCAGGTCGGGCAACCATTCCATCCGGTGCAGCGCCCTGGCGAAGGCCATGGACGGGCTGGGACGGTCCCAGGGGTCTCCCAGGGTTCCGGTGTCCAGCACCGAGCCGCCCAGTTCAAAGCGGCCAGAGAGAATTGCGCGTCCGTGGACAAGGTTGGCGGGGCGGGGATCGACAGGAACCAGGTCCGTAACGCCCCTTGGCGCAGGCCGGGCGATCAGCCAGCGATTTAGCAGGGACAGGGCCCCATCGCGCCGGAACCATCCTCTGAGGGCATGGGTAAGGGCCAGGGCGTAGGTCACGCCAGGAAGCTGGGTCAGTGCAAGACGCCCCCCCGCCATCCTGCCTTCCCCTTAATCGCCCTTCAGGGCGGCGATGTTGGCGGCGTAGGCAGAGGGTCCGCCGCGGAAGACTGCTGTTCCGGCCACCAGGGCTGTAGCTCCAGCCTCGACGCACTGTCTGGCCGTCACCGGGGTGACGCCGCCGTCCACCTCAAGGGGAATGTCCCGGCCGGTGGCGTCGATCATCTGTCGAAGCCGACGGATCTTTTCCAGCTGTGACGGCATGAAGCTCTGCCCGCCAAAGCCGGGGTTGATCGACATGACGAGGATCAGGTCCACATCCTCCATCATCCACTCGATGACATTGGGAGAGGTTGACGGATTGAAGACCACGCCGGCCTTGGCGCCCAGTTCGCGGATGCGCTTGAGGGTCCGGTTCAGGTGGGGACCGCTTTCGGGGTGCACGCTGATGATGTCAGCGCCGGCGGCGGCGAAAGCCTCGAGATAGGGATCGACCGGAGCGATCATCAGGTGGACATCAAAGGGGATGCCGACATGGGGCTTCAGCGCCTTCACCACGTCTGGCCCGATGGTGATGTTGGGGACGAAGTGCCCGTCCATGACATCAATGTGCAGCCAGTCAGCGCCCGCCGCCTCGACCGCCCGGGCCTCTTCCCCGAGACGCGCGAAATCTGCAGCAAGAAGCGAGGGCGAGATGATGGGCGGCCTGGAGGTCATATTCCCGACTTAACCCCGGCCCTGCGTCGCGCCAACCCTATTCCGCGGTCTTGCGGAAGCGGGCGGCGAAGAAGCCGTCGGTCCCGCCGGGTCGGTGATGCGGCAGTATGCGCAGATCGCCGCTGGCCAGGAGGCTTGCCGCCGGAGCCCCGCCCTCTCCGGCACTCATGGGCGCCCGGGTCATTCCGGGGGTCCGCTTGAGGAAGGCGGCGGCCTGGGCCTCACCCTCCTCCGGCTCCAGGGAGCAGACGCAATAGACCAGCAGGCCGCCGGACTTCACGCGCTTGGCGGCGGAATCCAGCATCCGGGCCTGGACCTCGGCCAGGGCGGCGATATCCCCCGGGCGTGCAGCCCACAGCACATCAGGATTGCGGCGATAGGTGCCCGTCGCACTGCAGGGGGCGTCCAGCAGAACCGCATCAAACTGCCGGCTGTCAGTCCATTGGGCCGCGTCGGCGGCGACCACTTCGGCCTTCAATCCCATGCGCTCCAGATTGGCCTGAACCCGCTTGAGGCGTGCAGCCGAGCGGTCGACGGCGACCACCTGGGCGCCTGCAGCGGCCATCTGCAGGGTCTTGCCCCCCGGGGCTGCGCAGAGGTCCAGGGCGGTCTGACCGATCCGAAGATCAAGCAGGCGGACAGGCGCAGCGGCGCTGGCGTCCTGGACCCACCAGGCGCCCTCGGCAAAACCCGGCCAGGCTGAAACATCGCCGCGCAGGGCTGTGCGCCAGGTCCCGCCTGACAGAACTTCTGCCTCAAGCTCAAGCTCGGGCTGGGCAAGGGGGTCCCTTGGCGTCAGGTCGGTGGCGGGTTCGGCGGCGATTTCCCTGGACATGGCCAGGGCGGACTCGCGGCCATAGGCGGCCTGCCAGCGCGTAAACAGCCAGGGTGGGGCAAAGGCTTCGGGATCGGTGAAATCCGGCGGCTCACGGGTGAATCCGCGCAGGACGGCATTGACCAGGCCCTTGAAATTCCGGGTCGCGCCGGAGTCGCCCACCAGATCCACACTGGCGCTCACGGCGGCATAGGCCGGGGCGTTCAGGACAAAGGCCTGGGCCATGCCCAGACGCAGTATGTTCAGGACCCTGTCAGGGGGCGGCTTCTTGAGCTTGCTTTCCAGCGCCCGGTCGATAGGCCCCAGATGTCGCAGGGTGGCCAGCACCAGGGCATGAGCGAAGCCGCGATCGCGGGGGGACAGGTTGGCGAAGCCGGGGGTGGAGGTCGCTTCCTCAATGCCGGCCCGGCGCGCAAGGGCGGCGGTCAGCAGATCGAGGGCGGCCCGGCGCGCGGGCAGGCCGGCTATGTCTTCAGGGTTTTCGGTCACGGCGGTGGGGGTGCCCGCTCAGGACGCCGAATGCAAGGGCCATGCTGGCGAAACCGCTGGAACTCCCCTATTCTGAAGCCATGCGTGATCGTGACGATGACATTCCCCGCAAGGTCCTGACTCCCGAAGCCCAGCGGGCCCTGGCCGAAGCCCAGGCTCGTCGGGAGGCTGCCGAGAAGATCGAGCGGGATGCAGAAAACGGCGGACCGTCTGGCCTTGAGCCGACCCGATACGGGGACTGGGAGCGCAAGGGCATCGCCGTCGACTTCTGAGCCTTACGCCTGATTGGGCGAGCGCCCCTCGCCCATTAGGCGCAAGCGTTCGCCCCTGCGGTATTTTGTGCATAGTTTCCCGGCTTCCACGTTAGGAGGCGGAAATTATGGGTTGGATTATTCGCGGGTCCCTCGGACTTGCAGCGGCTTTGACCGCCTCGATGGCCATGGCCGGGTCCATGGCGCCCTACCAGAACAGCGACCTTGCCGGCGCAGGCCCGGGCTGGAACGCCATCTCGGATCGCGGCGGCGCACGCTACGTGCCGGTCCCCGTGCGCTCCGCCGATGACTATTACGCCTATGACAATGGCTACAGCAGCTATCAGTCGTCCGGCGCGGCCTATGCGGGACAGTCATCCTATGGCCGCCCTTCATATATGAGCCCGGCCTATCCTGAGCCGACCTATGTGGCGCCCTCGGCCTGCTGCGTGGCCCCACCCCCGCCGCCGCCGGTCTATATTGAGCCTGCGCCTTGCTGCGCCCCTCCTCCCCCTCCTCCGCCGTCCTGCTGCAGTGGCGGAGACCGTCGGGGCTATTATGATGAGAGCGCCTACGGCCGCACCATGTCCAACCGGACCTACAGCACCTATGGCTCGGCCTATCAGGGCTATTACGAGGACCGCTACGCCGCCCCGGCGCCGGTCGTCTATTACGGCGCGGACTATGACAACCAGTCGGTCTATCGCGGCGGCTATGCGGTCCAGTCCTATGTGGACGATACCCGCTACTACAATGGCGGCGGATACGGCTGCTGCAATCAGCCCCAGGACCGCTATGCCCCGCCGGTCCAGCAGCCCCGCGACTATGGCTGCGGCGCCAGCGGACCGGCCTTCCATGTCCGCAGCTATGGCGGCGCTGAACAGCACTATGGCGCCCCGCGCTGCAATACTGGCTGCGGCGCCTGTGACGCCGTGAGCACCCGGTCTTCCGGGGAAATCACCCTGGGCCAGGGCTTCATGTATTCCGAAGGCGGCGTCGGCCCAATTCCTGACGGTTATGTCGGCGGCGGCGGTGGCGGCATGGTCGTCATCGGCGGCGGCGGTGGCGGAAACGCCTATGCGTCTTCCCACGCCTATGCGTCATCCAGCTCCAATGTGAGCATCAATATCGGCGGACGCGGCGGCTATGGCGGCGGTCACGGTGGTTATGGCGGCCATGGCGGCGGCAAGGGTGGCGGCCACGGCGGTGGTCACGGCGGCGGCGGCGGGTGCAGTTCCTGCGGCGGCGGCGGCCACGGCGGCGGCCACTAGCCCTAAACCTGAATCACCTCGGACTATGGATGGCCGGAGCTATGCTCCGGCCATTTCCGTTATGATCCTTTGAGCGGCGACCTTTGGATCGTTGGCGGCCGTGATCGGCCGGCCGCAGACAATGTGCGAAGCGCCAGAGGCCAGGGCCTCGGCAGGTGTGGCCACCCGGGCCTGATCATTCTTTGCCGCCCAGTCCGGACGAACCCCCGGTGTGACGACCAGAAAATCCTTGCCGCCGATGGCCCGGGCCATGGCCGCTTCCTGTGGACTGGCGATGACGCCGTCACAACCGGCCGCCAGGGCCTGATGGATCCGGCGCTCCACCAGGGAGCGGGGGCTCTCGGAAAAGCCCATCTCGATCAGGTCCTTGTCCGACAGGCTGGTCAGCACGGTCACCGCCAGGATCTTGAGGCTGGAACGACCCTTGCCGCGCACGGCGGCCTCCATGACCTGGGGCTCTCCGTGAACAGTCAGGAAGTCGCCGCCGGTATCGGCCAGGACCGCAGCGGCCTTCTGGACGGTGGCGCCGATGTCGTGGAGCTTCCAGTCGAGGAAGACCTGCTTGCCCTGGGCTTTCAGGTCGCGGGCCAGGTCCATGCCCCCTGTCGCGAAAAGTTCAAGGCCGACCTTGTAGAAGCTGATTGAATCACCCAGCAGGTCGACCACCTGGCGGGCCTCGTCCACAGTCGGGAAGTCCAGGGGGACGATGAGGCGGGGATCGGCCTTCAGGCGCAGTTCTGCAGCGACCAGGGTCATGGGCGTCTCCCGACAAACGCGCACGGTCCTTCGCTGAAGGTCGGCGCCGGTTTCAAATTAGGCTAAGGACCTCCCATGAGCCCCGAAAACTTTGCGGTCAACTTCTTCGTCGCCCTGTTCGCCCTGATCGATCCGATCGGCAATGTGCCCCTTTTCGCCGCGGCGACCAGCGGCGTGCGCAACAAGGATGCCCGGCTGATTGCGGTCTATGTGGCCGTCGTCGTCCTGCTCTTCCTGACCTTCTTCTATTTCACGGGTCTCAGCCTTCTGGCCTTCTTCGGCATTTCCCTGCCGGCCTTCCGGATCGCCGGGGGGATCATCCTCTTCCTGCTGGGTCTGGAAATGGCCCGGGATGACTTCTCCGCCACCTTCGCCCTTGAGGATGACGGCGTCCCCCTCCACGGCCGGGCCGGCGCCCGCAAGCGATTCGAGCGGATGATCGTGCCCTTCACCATGCCCCTGCTGATCGGGCCTGGCGCCATCTCAACCGTGATCATCTACGCCAGTGAAGCCAAGGCCTATGGGCTGACCGGAACCTTCATCGGCCTGGGCGTCTTCGTCGCCGTTGCAATCTCCACCATGCTGTCCTTCTGGGCGAGCCCGCTGATCTCCAAGCTGATGGGCAAGATCGGCCTGACGGTCATTGTCCGAATTCTCGGCCTGATCCTTTGCGCCATGGCCGTGCAGTTCATCCTGTCGGGGATCGCCGACTCCACCCACGACGTCATCCTGAAGAACGCCTCAGCGCCCTATCAGTCGGGAAAGTAGGCGCTGGCGGGAAAGTAGGCGCTGGCCAGAAAATGGGCGCCGGGAGGTTGGCGGTCAGGGGCGGCATCCGCTAGATGCGGGGCATGAACGCTCCTACGACCTTTGAGACCCTGCCCGAGTGGCGCCTGGACGACCTCTATTCCGACCGGAACGATCCCAGGATCGAAGCCGACCTGGTCGCCGCCAGATCGGCTAATGACGAGCTGGTCAAACTCAAGGGCCGGTTCCTGGCCATGCGCGCCGATCCCCTGCATCTGGGCGAAATGCTGGACCACGGGATCGGCCTCTACGAAAAGGCCACCAACGGCCTCTGGAGTGTCGGCGCCTTTGCGTCCCTGGCCTCATCGACCGCCCGGGACGATCCGGCATGGGCCAAGTTCGAGGCTGACCTGCGGACCCGCTCGGCCCAGATCGCCGCCGAGAGCCTGTTCTTCACCCTCGAGCTCAACCAGCTGGACGACAATGAGCTGGAGCAGGCCTTCAAGGCCCACGCGCCGGCCGCCCGCTGGCGGCCCTGGATGCGCCGGGTGCGCCTGTCGCGGCCCCACGAGCTGTCCCCGGACCTTGAGCGCCTGCTGATCGATCGCGGCCCCGGCGTCGCCAACTGGACCCGGCTGTTCGACGAGACCCTGGCCAAACTTTCCGCCCGGGTGGGCCGGGAAGACCTGACCCTGCCCGAGGCCCTGAACCGCCTGTCCGACCCCAGCGCCGAGCGCCGCAAGCAGGCCGCCCAGGGTCTGGCCAGAGCCCTTGAGGCCCGGACATCGGTCCTGGCCCTGTCCCTCAACACCCTGGCCTTCGAAAAGCAGGTGGAGGACCGCTGGCGGCGCTATGCCAGCCCCGCTGCGGCCCGGCACCTGGCCAATGAAGTGGACGCCGACGCCGTCGAGGCCCTGGAGGCCGCCGTGGTCGAGGCCTATCCAAGCGTCAGCCACCGCTATTACGCCCTCAAGGCGAAGGTGATGGGCCGCAAGACCCTGGACTACTGGGACCGCAATGCGCCGCTCGAGACCGGTCAGCCCCGGACCTACAGCTGGGGCGAGGCCCAGACCATGGTGCTGGACAGCTTTGCTGACCTGGCGCTCAAATTCGCCGACACGGCCCGGACCTTCTTCGCCAATCCGTGGATCGACGCCCGCCCCCGGGCCGGCAAGCAGTCGGGCGCCTATTCCCATCCGGTGAATTCCGACCGCCACCCCTATGTCTTCATGAACTATATGGGCGAGCGCCGGGACGTCCTGACCCTGGCCCACGAGCTGGGCCACGCCGTCCACCAGACCCTGTGCGCGCCCCTGGGCACCCTGCTGGCCGACACCCCCCTGACCCTGGCCGAGACCGCCTCCATCTTCGGCGAGGGCCTGGTCTTTGAACGCCTGCTGGCGGGCGCTTCAAAGGAAGAGCGCCTGGGCCTGCTGGCTGGCCAGATCGAGGATGGCCTGAACACCGTGGTCCGGCAGATCGCCTTCCACCGGTTCGAGACCCGCTTCCACGCCGCCCGGCTGGAGGGTGAACTGGCCCCTGCCGACATCAGCGCCCTGTGGCTGGAGGTCATGGGCGAGAGCCTGGGCCCGGCGGTCAAGCTGAACGCCGGATACGAGCACTACTGGGCCTATGTCAGCCACTTCGCCCACGCCCCCTTCTATGTCTATGCCTACGCCTTCGGCGACCTGCTGGTCCGCGGCCTGATGGAGGCTCGCCAGGAAAACCCCGACGCCTTCGCCCCGCTCTATGAGGACCTGCTGGCCGCCGGCGGCACCCGCACCTATGTGGAAGCCCTCAAGCCCTTTGGTCTCAATCCCCGGGAAAAGGCCTTCTGGGCGGCGGGGATGAAGCAGCTGGAGCGCCGGGTGGACGCGTTTGAAGCGCTGATATGATTTCATCGAGCTCCAAATCGGGCTGACTGGCCACTGCCGGGGCAATGTTCGCATGAGACACCCACCGTCTGATCGACAAGGTGGCCGCGCTCGAAATCAGCGAGAAAGAGGCCAATTTGCGGAACAAGATCACCCACGGCGGATGCACCAGGGCGTTTTTGATACAGAGTCTCATCGCGATGGGCGTTACCGCCCTGAGAGTGGAAGACTAGGCGTACTCGGGCGCAACGTGGAGATAACATGGAGACCCGGGGGGATTTGCCTGATCTGCTGTCTCGGTGAACGGTATGCCAGCGGCGGCGAGTGCTTCAGCCAAGGAAGCAGCCTGCGGTGATCGTTCGCCAGATGAGGGAAGATATAGGAAAAGCCCAACCTCCCCCTCATCGTGCCGCCCCACCTCAAGCCTCCAGTTTATGCCCGCCTCTTCGAGCGCGGCTCCCAAACTTGATGCGTATCGTGTCGATTCTCGGTCTGGCGCATACCCGACTATGACGCGAAAGCTGCGGAGGCTTTCCGCGCTTCTAAGTCGCTCCACGAACAAAGTCTTCGCGGGACCATTTAAGCGCCGCTGCGGGGCGTTCACGATGCGCTGAATTTCAGCCACCGAGCCTCTCAGGTCCGCGACAAGACTAGAGATATCGCCAGGGGAACCTCCTCCAAGCTTGTCCTTATAGTCGTCAATGACGCCTTGCTTCTGGGCTACTGACGCGGACAGCGTTTCAATTCGTTCTCGGTAGTGCGCACGCAGCACTACGAACCCCGGAACGCCAACGATGAAGATGGCAAGCAGAAAGAGCGCGGGGGCACCAGCAACGACTGCCCACTCCGCTGAAAAATTCGTTATCCACCATGACGGGTCAGTAAGGTCCATTTGGCAATCATGGCCGCGAATCTCTTATGATAGCAACGCCTGCAAGTTTCGCCTTGTTTCCATGGGCATAATCAATCGTATTTGGCGGCACCCGCGCCGGATTGGACGCGTTTGAAGCGCTGATATGACGCCGAATTAACGCCACACATTCCCACTAGGTCGCTAGGCTTCGAGCACACACCCGGAGCGCCCCATGGATCGTCGTCACCTCTTGCTGGGTCTGGCCCTGGCCGCCCTGCCGCAGCTGGCCCAGGCAGAGACCAAGCCGCCAGTGCCGCTCAACAAGGTGTTCGGTTATCTGGACAAGTACCTGGCCCTGCCGCCGGCCGAGCGGAACCGGTTCACCCTGAACTATCAGTTCCGGATGGATGGCAAGCCTGCAGCAGGTTTGAAGGGCGACATCATCGAGGCGGACGGCCGCCACACGCCGATCCTGCTGGGGCCTGACGGTCGCGCCCGGACCCTGCCGACCCTGGCCCAGCTGAAGACCGCCACCCTGAAGATGGACGTGCCCCCCGGAACCAAGATGGGCGTCGCCCTGGAGGTCGTGCCCCTGCTGCCCTTGAGCCAGCAGATCACGGCCAGGGATCTGGAACTGTCCGTCGCCCAGGCGGGCAAGGGAATTTCCGCAGTGGCAGGCGTGCTGAGTTTCGCCGCCCCCAAGCTGACCGGCGTCAGCTTTGTCGGCGCGGGATCAGGAACCCTGCGCTATGCCGACGGCAAGGAAGCGCCCCTGCCCGTGGCAAAGGGCAATCCCTATTACGACGTCAAGCTGGCCAAGGGGGCAGTGAGCGTCACCCTGGCCAAGGCGCCGACCAAGGTGGAATTCAGGGACTCCTGACAGGCCGGGGTTTGACGGTCAGATCCCGGCGTACCACTCATAGCCGCGGTCTTCCCAGAAGCCGCCATTGCCGCCGCCGATGGACTTGAAGTCCGACACAGCCTCGATCCGCGCGATGTACTTGGCCTGCTTGTAGCCCAGCTGGCGCTCGACCCGCAGGCGCAGGGGGGCTCCGTGGGCGACGGGCAGGACGGCGTCATTCATCCGGTAGGCCAGTATGGTCTGGGGATGGTAGGCGTCGATCAGGTCAATGCTCTCATAGTACTGGTTTGACCCGTCCATGGCTTCGCCCAGGGTGTCGAAGCAGTGGAAGACCAGATAGCGGGCCTCCCTCTGCAGGCCGACCTTGTCCAGCAGGGGACCCAGGCGGGCGCCGGTCCACTTGCCGATGGAGGACCAGCCCTCCACGCAGTCGTGCCGGGTGATCTGGGAGCGGGACGGCAGGGCGCGGATTTCAGCCAGGGTCAGCTCCATGGGGTGGTCCACCAGGCCGTCAATCTTCAGCCGGTAGTCGGCAAAGCCCGCCGTGAGATGCTCGCGATAGGCCTTGTCTCCGGGACTGATCGAGCCATTGGCCTTGAAGTCCTTCGAAATGTCCGCAGCCGTGAATTCCCTGGCCAGGGCCTTGCGGTCGATCAGGGCCCTGTGGACCCGGCGGTTCAGACCTTCGGCTTTGAGCAGGGTCTTCTGGACGCCGGGGCTGTCATTGATTTTGTCGCAGGCGGCGAGCCAGAGGCCGGCCATGCTGGCGGCGACGCCCTTGATCCAGCCGCGGCGGTGGAGGACTTCGGTCATGCGGCGTCTCCTTCGACTTCGATGGCGTAGCGGCCGGTAATCATGGATCTCATGCTGTTGAAAAAGCCCACCACGAACACCAGGGCGACGTGGATCACGATGAAGAGGACGATCAGGCCTGCGCAGATGAAGTGAAGCGTCCGGGCCGACTGGCGGCCGCCGAACACCTCCACCAGCCAGGGCTGCCAGGCGTTGACCGCCGGCGACATGGTCAGGCCGGTGAGGATCATCAGGGGCAGGACCCCGAAGATCACCGCCAGATAGGTGAACTTCTGGATGACGTTATAGCGCCGCGCCTCCTCCCCCTTGGGGAAGCGCAGGCGGGCATGGTCGATGATCTCGTGCCACAGGTGTTTGCGGGTCAGCTGGTCGGGTGTGGGCAGAAGGTCGCGCTTGATATGGCCGTTCAGCAGGTTGCCGATCACATAGAAGGCGCCGTTCAGGACGAAGACCCAGGCGAAGAAGAAGTGCCAGTGGCGGCCATAGACCAGGGCGCGATAGCTCGGCAGGGTGGCCCAGGATGGAAAGCCCCGGGGTTCGCGGGCGCCGACCTTGCCGGAATAGCCGAACAGGCCGGTGGTGTTGAAGGCGAGGTCGCCGATCTTGGTGACGCCTATGGTGGTTTCACCCTGGGTGACCGCGCCCATGCGCAGCCAGGGCTCTTCGAAGGTCGACTTGTGTCCCCAATAGAGGGCGGGGTGGGCGTTGAAGATCTGCAGGCCGCTCATCAGCAGCAGGCATATGGCCAGGACATTCAGCCAGTGGCTGATCCGCACCACCACTGTGTGGCGATAGGTCAGCACCTTGGTGACCGACTTCTTGTCTGCCATTCCGTTCTCCCCCGAACTTCCTGATCATGCCCCAGTCTACCCGGTCAGGGCGGAGGCTGACGACCATCACTATCAACGCTTCGTATGACAATGGATATTGGTTACACGATGCCGTGCAGGATTTTGGGGGTGCGGTGATGGGGCAAGCGGTCGAGGTCTGGAGCGGGGGCGCCAACACCTGGGAAAGCGACGAAATGGGCCACCTGAACGTCAGGTTCTGGGTCGCCAAGTCGCTGGAGGCCCTGGGGGGCCTGGCCCGGGTTCTGGGCATGCCGGAGGCTTTTTCCGCCGAGGCCGGCGCGACCCTGGTGGTCCGCGAGCAGCACATGCGCTTCCTGCGGGAGGCCCGGGCCGGCATGTCCCTGACCGCCCAGGGCTCGGTGATCGAGATGGGCGAGACCGACGCCCGCCTGCTGATCGTGCTGCATCATCTGTCAGGCGAGCCGGCCGCCACCTTCCAGACGGTGGTTTCCCACGTTACAGCCGGTGACCTTAAACCCTTCCCCTGGCCAAGGAGGGTGCTGGAGGCCGCCGCAACCATCACAGCGCCGGTTCCCGCCCATGCCGCCGCCCGCAGTATCGATCTCTCGCCGGTAACCACCATGGCCAGCCTGGCCCGGGCCGAGGCCCTTGGGCTCCAGCGCATAGGCCTTGGAACCATCCAGGCAACCGAGCTGGATGTCTTCGGGCGGATGCGGGGGGAAATGCTGGTGGGCCGGATTTCAGACGGCGTCTCGCGCCTGTTCGGCAATGACCGGCCCGGCCCCGCTCTGGCGGCCGGTGAGGCCCCGAAGCGGATCGGCGGCGCTGTCCTGGAATACCGGATCGTCCACCATGATTGGCCCCGGGCCGGGGATCATGTGGAGATCCGCTCAGCCCTGGCGGAAGTGACGCCCCGCATCCGCCGGGTCATGCACTGGATGGTGGATCCGGTTAGCGGCAAGCCCTGGGGCAGCACCGAGGCGGTGACCATCAGCTTTGACCTGGACGCCCGCAAGGCCGTGGACATCAGCCCGGAAGCCATGGCCGAGATGAACACAAAGGCTGTGCCTGGCCTCGGTCTTTAGAGATTGCGCAGGACCTCGACCACCAGGTCGGGCCGCTCCATGGGCAGGAAGTGGCTGGTTCCGGGGACCACCTCGACCATGACCTTGCCGGACCTGGTCAGTATGGGCTCGGGTCCTTCAAGACGGCAGGTCGAGCCGTTCTCCGCCCGGAGAATGCGGATCGGAATGTTCAGGAGGTCAAAGGCCGCATAGGGCTCATGGCCCTGGGCGGTGAAGTTCGAGGCCTCCCAGGCAGGGGCGCATGTCAGGGCGACATCGCCGTCGGAGGTGTCGGCAAAGCCATCCTCTACATAATCTACCAGCATGGCTTCGGACCAGGACCGGAAGGCGCCGCGTCCGCGATAGGCCTCGACGGCCGCCGCCTTGGTGGGAAATGACGGACGCCGCTTGCGGGCGCCGACCGCCAGGGGGCTGTCATTGAGGCTGTCGCGGTTCATGCCGGCCAGGACGTCCGGCGACATGATCACCGGATCGAACAGGGCCAGGGCCCTCACCCGCTCCGGCCGCGCGGCGGCGGCCAGCAGACTCGAGGCGCCGCCCATGGAATGTCCGGCCAGGACAGCGTTTTCCAGGTCCAGGGCGTCAATGACGGCGGTGAGGTCCTCCCCCACATCTCGCCAGGAATCCCGCGGCTGGCTGGCGTCGGCGGGCAGATGCGACAGGCCGTGGCCCCTCTGGTCGACTATCAGGACCCGCAGGCTGTCGCCCAGGGGTTCGAGAATGGAACGGTAGGTCCGGGCGTTAAAGCCGTTGGCATGGGAGAAGACGATGTCGATGGGACGATCGGCCGGCCCGAACTCATAGGCCGTGGTCTCGCCGCCCCTCTGCGGTATGGCGATCAACCGGGGCCGCAGGCGGCTGTTGTCCGTGGACGTCATCGTGTGTCTCCCTCACCTAGCTATAGCAAGGTCACGGAGTTGGGCTAGGGGACCGGGCTGCAACTCAGGACGGCGCCCCGGCAGGCGGGCCCATGCGGGGATGAAAAAAGTGATCACGAAACCGTGAAAAGGTGACTTGTGCCGCCGTTTCTTCGGCGCATAGTCCTCCTGCCCTCGCGCCCCGCCATTGGCGGATCGGGAGCGGCGCCCCACCTTCGTTTCCTTCAGGAACAAGCACATGAACACGTCTATTCTTCGCAAGCTGATGGTCGCCGGCGTCGCCGTGGCCGCCCTGTCCGTCTCCGCATGCAGCAAGCCCGCCGAGAAGGCCGCTGAAGCTGCTGCCGAAACGGCGACCGAAGCCGCCGCCACCGCGACGGACGCCGCCCAGACCGCTGCTGACGCCGCCGCTGACGCCTCCAAGGCCGCCTCGGACGCCGCCGCAGCGCCAGCTGCAGCTACGGAAGCCGCTGCGGGCGCCGTCGCCGGCGCGGCAGACGCCACCGCCAAGGCTGCGGACGCCACCAAGGCCGCTGCAGAATCCATGGCTCCGGCCAAGCACTAGCCCTTACAGGGCTTCACGACCGGAAGGGCCGCTCCTTGTGGGCGGCCCTTTTCATTTGAAGCCCATGGCGCCATGGGTCAGCCATGAGCGCGGACGACACCCTTCTCGACTGGTCGCCAGAGGGCGAGCCGAGGTCGCGCCTCTATGGGGATGTCTACTTCTCGGCCGAGGACGGACTGAGTGAGGCGCGGACGGTTTTCCTGCAGGGCTGCGACCTGCCCCGGGGGTGGAGCGGCCGCCAGCACTATGTGGTCGGGGAGCTGGGCTTCGGGACCGGCCTGAACATTCTGGCCCTGCTGGACCTCTGGCGAGCAAACCGGCCCGATCAGGGGCGGCTCTCGGTCTTTTCAATTGAAGCCCATCTCATGTCGCAGGAGGAGGCCCGCCGAGCCCTCAGCCGGTGGCCGGAACTGTCTGACCTGGCCGGAGAGCTACTGGCCCAATGGCCGCGGACCCGCAGCGGGCGACATCGCATTGAGATGCCAGAGCTGGGCGTGACGATCGACCTGGCCCTCATGGAGGTCTCCCAGGCCCTGGAGGGTTGGCTGGGCCGCGCCGACGCCTGGTTCCTCGATGGATTTTCGCCAGCCCTGAACCCGGCCATGTGGAGCGACGAGGTGCTGGCTCTTGTCGCCGCCCGAACGTCGCCCGGAGGACTTGCGGCGACCTTCACCGTCGCGGGGCAGGTGCGGCGGGGGCTGCAGGCGGCAGGCTTTGCGGTGGAGAAACGGCCGGGCTTCGGGCGGAAACGCGAGCGGCTGGAGGCCATCATGCCCGGCGAAGGGCCGGTGGTCGGATCCATGCCGCGGATTGCCATCATCGGCGCGGGAATTGCCGGGGCCTCAGTCAGCCGCGCCCTCACCGCCCTTGGGGCCAGGCATCAGGTCTTTGATTTCGGGGGACCGGGCGCCGCAGCCTCGGGCAATCCAGCGGCGCTTGTGACACCCCGCCTGGACGCCGGCCTGGGCCCGGTGGCCCGCCTGACCACCCAGGCCTTCCTGCGGTCCCGCGACCTTTACCGCCAGACCGCCGGCGCCGTCATTGATCAGGGTGTCCTGCAGCTGGCCGTGGGCGAGCGCGACGCCGGGCGCTTTGGGAAGGTTGCAGCCTCAGACCTCTTCGCCCCCGGCGACCTTGAAATCCTGACCAGCGACCAGTCTTCAGACCAGCTCGGCGAACCGACTGCCCTGTCTGGTCTGAACCTGGCCAGCGCCCTGGTCATCCGCCCGCAGGCCGTAATGACCGCCTGGCTTGCCCCTTGCCTGCAGCAGAAAGTGGCGGTGCTTGAGCAGGTTGATAAGGGATGGCGGCTGATTGGTGACGCCGGCGAAAGCCTTGGTGAGTTCGAGGCCGTGATCCTGGCCGGCGGGCAGGACAGCTTGAACCTGGCGCCTGACCTGGATCTGCGGCCCGTGCGGGGCCAGGCGACATGGGTGAAGACCGACGAGCCGGTGGGGGCGGCGGCCTGGGGCGGCTATCTGGTCCCGACGATTGACGGCCTGCTGTTCGGCGCGACCCACGACCGGGGCGATGGGCAGAAGGACGTCCGGCCCGGGGATCAGACCCGCAATCTGGAAGCACTTGGCCTGGCGCGTCCGGACCTGGCGGGGCGGCTGGCGCGGGGCGAACTTCAGAACCGGGCGGCCGTGCGCGCAACAACCGCCGACAGCCTGCCCCTGGCCGGTCCGTCAGCCAGGGACGGGCTTTACCTGCTGTGCGGCCTGGGATCCCATGGCTTTTCCTTCGGGCCGGTCATGGGCGAGCATGTAGCCGCCCTGGTCATCGGGGCGCCATCGCCCCTTTCAGCCGAGGCCGCCGCCCTGATCGACCCCGACCGGTTCCGACGGCGAGAGGAAAGGCGTGGTCGTATTCCGACCAATATTCGGGCTGACATTCCTGACGTCGTGTAATTGGAGGAAACTGGGATGACCTTCTCCCGCACCCTGCTGGCCTTGCTGGCCACTGCGGCCCTGACAACGCCAGTCGCAGCGGCCGAGACCGCCAGCAAGCCGGCGCCCCGGGCCTGCTTCCGACCTGACAATATCCAGAACTTCAGCGCCCCTGATGAGAAGACGGTCTATCTGCGGGTCAACCGCAAGGAGGTCTATCGCCTCGATCTGATGGGTCCCTGCCCGGACGTCGACTGGGCCTGGGAGATCGCCCTGCAGAACCGTGGCTCGTCCTGGGTCTGCTCCGCCATGGACGCCACCGTGCTGGTCAAGACGCCCATCGGACCCCAGCGCTGCGTGGTGGACCGGATGACCAAGGTCTCGCCGGAAGAGGTCGCGGCCCTGCCCAAACGCAGCCGGCCCTAGAGCGCGTTCCCTTTAGACGGAATCGTCTAAAGGGTAAAACTGCGCTCTAATTCAAAGGCTTAGAGCACGCTTGTCGCGATAACCGGTTCCCACTTATCGCTGCGTGCTCTAGGGCCAGGACGCAAAAAAGAAAGCGCGCAAAGAAAAAGGGGCGCTCCGAAGAGCGCCCCTGATCCTTAAGTCCGACTGATCGGGCCTAGAACTGCTTCTTGATGCCAACCTTGATCACCCGGCCGAGCGGGTTACCGTTGGTTACATCGTAGTTGTAGAAGCTCTGGGCGAAGGGCGGATCAGCATCCAGCAGGTTCTGGACGCTGAGGGTGCCCTTGGAGTCCAGCGGCAGGTCGACGCTGAGGGTCACGTCCGACTGCCAGAAGTCTTCCAGCTTGCCGACGCTCTCATAGACACCGCTGGAGTAGTTGTAGCGGCAGTCAGCCGTCGCACCGGCGCTGGCGTCGCCAAGGCAGACCGGACCAGCCAGGGTGGTGCCTTCACGATAGAGCAGCTGATAACGCAGGTTCCAGTTGGAGCCGGCGACGTTCACGAAGCCGTTCGCACGGACCTTGGGGAAGGAATAGAATTCCCCGGTGAGGTCGTGCTTGCCGGCGCGGTCGATCGCAGGCGCGATGATCACGGACGGATCTTCCAGCAGGGTCGTGGCGGTCCGGTTGTATTCCTTCAGCAGGGTCGCTTCACCGCCAACCGAAACCCGGGTGTCGTGGAAGTCGAAGCCAAAGAAGTTGTCCCAGTCATACTGAGCCCGCAGGTCGTAACCCGAGGTCTTGGTATTCTGACCGTTCACGATCTTGATGGTTTCCACCAGAACGTTGGCCTGCGAGCAGGCGCCGACGAAGACAAACCGGGCTGCGAAGGCCGGCTTGGCGCAGTTCGCCGCGTTGATGGCGGCATAGAGCTGGCTGGCGTCTTCGGTGATCAGTTCCTTGCGGAAGTCGAAGGTCCAGTAGTCAACCGAGGCCGAGAAACCGCCATAGTTGACCAGGACGCCGAAGTTGCCGGTCTTGGCAGTTTCCGGTTCCAGACCCGGATTGTTCTGGGTCACGGCTGCGCGGTACTGGCCGCCCAGCTGACGAACGCCCTTGGTGCTGCCAGGGGTAAGAGCCGCCTGACCGGGAGCCCGGAAGGTGGTGCCGCCCGAAGCGCGGAAGGCCAGCCAGTCCAGAGCCTGCCAGCGAGCCGACAGACGGGGATTGGTGGTGGTTCCGACCCGGCCGCCGAAGTCTTCGTGACGGAGAGCGGCGCTGACCTCGAGGTTGTCGAGGATGGGCAGCTTCAGTTCGCCGAAGACGGCGCCGACGCGGCGGTCGACATCATAGTCGCCCTGGGCGCCGAAGAAGACGAAGGGTCCGGTCGGGTCCGTGCACTTGCCTTGCTGGCCATCGATGGAGTCAACGCACGGGGTCGCCTGAACGTCGCCGAGGTCGGACCAGTCATCGATATTGCGCTCGAAACGCCACTGGGCGCCGGCCGCCCAGCCGATATTGCCGCCGGGAAGGGCGATCTTGGATTCACCGCTGATCACCGCGTCAGCCACCAGGATCTGGTTGGTGCGGACGTTGGTGTAGGTGCCGTAGAGCCAGTTCTTCATCTGCGGGTCATTGGCCACAGACGCGACATAGAACGGGTTGGTAGCGCCCGTGATCGCGCTGGCGGCGATGCCGTTGGAGAAGGGGTTCAGCCACTTGCAGTTACCAACGCCGGGGGTGCCGGTCCGGTAATCGCAGCCGGGGCCGCCAAGGCCGTTGAAGGCGCGCTGGATGCGGTTCACCAGCAGGTCATTGGTGGTCACAATGCCCTGGTTTTCCATGAAGGTCAGGGCGGTGTCCCACTTGACGCCGTCGAGCATGCCGCCGTCGAACTTGCCGTGCAGCCCGCCGGAAATCCGGTACTGGGTCTGCTCGATGTCCTGGTGGTCAGCGCCGTCGGAATTCAGCGGGTGGCCTTCAACACCGATCAGACGCCAGGAAGCCTGGCTGGTGGTGACGCCGGCCGCCATGGCGGCGCACTGGGCGGCCGTCAGAGGGGCTGCGCAGTTGGTGCGCAGGGCGATCAGGCCAGGATTGGTGGCCGGGATGAAGTAACGCGACTGGCCATTGAAGCCAGCGGCCACCGAGGCGCCCGAGGTGCCGCCATTGATGGTCGGGGTCGGGAACTGGGTGGTCAGGTTGGCCGGCGAAATACGCTGATCCGGAACGGCATTGCGGTTCCAGGCCACTTCGCCGTGGAAGCCGATATTGTCAGACAGGTCGAAGTTCAGTTCCGAATAGAGCTGATAGTGATGCTCTTCGTTCACCAGGTCGTTGAAGTGGGTGAACTGATAGCGGCACAGGGCCGCATTGCCGGCTGCCGTGGTGGTCGGCTTGAGACCGCCCGTCAGGAGCTGGGAGCCCAGTTCGTTACAGCCATTGTCCCGGAAGAGGGTGGCGCCGGTCGCCGTACCATAGGTTCCGGGGCTCGCAGAGCCGGACCAGCCGCCGTAGAAAACGGATTCGAAAGGCACCCGGGCGAAGTCACGGTCGTCAACAGCCAGGCGGCCGCGGTCGCGGAGACCGGCGGTGATCAGGAAGTTGCCGTTATCGAACTGGTGGCCATAGGCGAGGCTGGCGTCCCAGTCTCCGCTGGAGTCCTGGATGAAGCCGTAGTTGGCGTTGAACTCGAAGCCGTTCAGGTCCTTGCGGGTGATGAAGTTCACCACGCCGGCGACGGCGTCAGAGCCGTAGGTCGCGGCGGCGCCGTCCTTGAGGATTTCGATACGGCCGATGGCCGCGGTGGGCATGAAGTTCAGGTCCGCGCCGCCGCCCTGGAAGGCTGCAGCCGTGGTGTCGGCCAGACGACGGCCGTTCATGAGGACCAGGGTGCGCGAGGAACCCAGACCACGAAGATTGATGGAGGCCGTGCCGGCGCCGCCGTTGTAGCGGTTGCTTTCGCCGAGCGAAGACTGGGCTGCGGTAAGGGTCTTCACCAGCTGGACGACGCTGGGCGCGCCCTGCTTGGCCAGTTCCTGCTGGCCGAAGACGTCAACCGGCTGAGCCGCTTTTTCAGAAGAACCGGCGATGAATGAGCCGGTGACGACAACCTCGGATACGGTTGCGTCCGCCGCCTTGTCGTCAGCCGCAAGTGCTTGGCTGCTGAGGCCCATGGCGAGCACGACGGCGAGAACAGACCCGCCGCACAGGAAATTGCTTTTAGACATAAAATCCTCCCCTCAAGGGTCCGCTGTCATCCACTGAACTGGGAGGTCGGCCACTTGATCAGGTACAACAGAACCCGAGAACCACGCTTCGCGCAAGGTCCCGCCGCATTAAGCTGTGATTAGGTTTACGGTGCGGCGCCCTTGCAACAGTTTGACGACAGGGCGCCGGAGACGGCTGCAGACGATCAATGCCCCCCAGCTGCCGCCAGGATCTATCTGATTGTTTTTGAAAGAAGAATGGTGGACGTGACAGGGATTGAACCTGTGACCCCCTCGATGTCAACGAGGTGCTCTCCCGCTGAGCTACACGTCCGACCTGCGGTCTCCCTTTCGGGAGCGGGAGCGGCGGTATAACGGGGC
Organism: Alphaproteobacteria bacterium PA2; assembly: GCA_002256425.1. Lineage (NCBI taxonomy): Bacteria > Pseudomonadati > Pseudomonadota > Alphaproteobacteria > Alphaproteobacteria bacterium PA2. Next base: position 3,191,007 of record NKIZ01000001.1, read on the forward strand.
CGGAGCCCCGGCGCAAGGTGGCTTAAGCCGCGGCCATCATGCGTTCGACTTCAGAGACGATTTCCCGAAGGTGAATGGGCTTGGACAGCACCTTGGCGCCGAGGGGAGCCGACTCATTGGCGGCCAGGGCCACAGCTGCAAATCCGGTGATGAACATGATGCGCAGGCCCGGATGCTTGGCGGCCGCCAGACGCGCGACCTCGATTCCGTCCATCCCGGGCATGACGATGTCGGTCAGAAGCAGGTCCCAGTCCTGGTCAAGCACGGCGACGGCCTCTTCGCCGTCTGCGCATGAAGTAACCTCATAGCCCGCACGTTCCAGGGCCCGCGCCAGGAATCCTCGGAGGGAATCGTCATCTTCGGCGAGGAGGATCCGGGGCATGGGGGCTCCAAAGTCAGGAATGGCAGTGAGCGAGGTTAGCGCCCTAGGGGTAAATTCACCATGAACCAATCGGCCGGACACGGCAGTTTGACCTCGGCGACAAACGCGGGGTCATATGAATGTCATGAGTGCTGGCCCCCAGACTGAAAAACCGCTGGAAATGGCGCTGGCGCATCCGGGCCCCTTGCACAGTGTGCACTATGCTCAGGCTGGCTCGATCGATCCACCGACCCCTCTTGTCTTCTGCTCGCCGCACTCCGGCCGGATCTATCCCGATGACATGGGCGCCCATCTCTCGGGACTGGATATCCGTCGGTCAGAGGACGCCTTCGTCGACCGGCTGATGGACTCCGCCCCTGGCCATGGCGCAGCTCTGATCACAGCCCTGGCCGCCCGCGCCTATCTGGACGTCAACCGCCATGCCTATGAACTTGACCCCGGCATGTTTGATCAGCCCCTGCCCGCCTTTGTCCGCGAACATTCGCCCAGGGTGGCGGCCGGGCTTGGGGCCGTGGCGCGCCTGATCTCGGAAGGCCTGGAGATCTATGCGCGGAAGCTGACCTTCGCAGAGGCCCAGGCCCGGATTGATCAGGTGCATACGCCGTATCACGACGCCCTGTCCGGACTGATCACGCGGGCGAAAAGCGTCCATGGTTTCGCCATCCTGCTGGACTGGCACTCCATGCCTGCAGCGGCTGGACGACTGGCCAGCGCGGCCGACCCTGTAGATATTGTCCTGGGCGATCGCTTTGGCGCCTCATGCCACCCGGCGCTCACGACCCGCGTCGAGGGTCAACTTGCTGGCCTGGGTTACCGGGTTGCGCGGAATATCCCCTATGCCGGCGGCTATACCACCGAACACTACGGACAGCCGCACAACAGGGTTCATGCCCTGCAGATCGAAATCAGCCGCGCCCTTTATCTGGACGAAACCTGTCTGAAACTCACCGAGGGGTTTGGGCGCCTGAAGGCCGATCTGGACCGGCTTTCGCAAAGCCTGGCTGCCGAGGACTGGAAATCCGTGGGCCTCGCCTGAAGCCAGGCATAGGGCACAAAAAAAAGCCGCGCCCGAGGACGCGGCAGTTCATTAGGGAGGAAACGCCCAGGAAGGGCAGAGGCATCAGCGACGCCTCACGAGGACATAATTAGAGTGCACTGCACAAAAGTTCAAGGGTTAATTTCCTGATTGGATGAATTTGTTGCCGTAAATCGCGCCTTTCCGGGATAATCCATGGCGCGCGGGGCATGGGTCAGGTATGAACGTGCGCCGCATCGCACAAGTCCGTAAGGGAAAATGCGTCATCTGCGGCGAGAAGTCGCTGGCTTAACCCCGCAGGCTCAACTAACAAGCGCGCGCCCTTCAAAAGATAAGAAATCCATGTCCCTCCGCAACATCGCCATCATCGCACACGTCGACCATGGCAAAACCACCCTGGTGGATCAGCTCCTCGCCCAGTCCGGCGTCTTCCGCGCCAATGAGGCGACGGTCGAGCGCGCCATGGACTCCAACGACCAGGAGCGGGAGCGGGGGATCACCATTCTCGCCAAGTGCACCAGTGTTCTGTGGAACGGTGAAGCCGGCGAAACCCGGATCAACATCATCGACACCCCTGGCCACGCCGACTTCGGCGGCGAGGTGGAACGGATCCTCGGCATGGTGGACGGTTGCGTCCTGCTGGTGGACGCCGAAGAGGGCGTCATGCCCCAGACCAAGTTCGTTCTGGGCAAGGCGCTCAAGATGGGCCTCCGCCCCATTCTCTGCCTCAACAAGGTCGACCGGGCCCACGCCGACCCCGACCGGGTCCTCAACGACGCCTTCGACCTGTTCGCCGCCATGGGCGCAACAGACGAGCAGCTGGACTTCCCGCACATCTATGCCTCGGGCAAGAATGGCTGGGCGACCCTGGACATGGACAAGCCCAACGACACCCTGGCGCCCCTGTTTGATCTGATCGTCCGCCACGTGCCTGAGCCCAAGGCCATCGTCCGCAGGGACGAACCCTTCCAGATCCTGTCGGTTCTCATCGAGAACGACCCCTTCCTGGGCCGCCTGCTCACCGGTCGCATTGAATCCGGCAAGGCTGTCCCCGGCCTGGCCATCAGGGCCCTGTCCTATGACGGCAAGGAAGTCGAACGCGGCCGCATCACCAAGGTCCTGGCCTTCCGCGGCCTGAAGCGTCAGCCCATCGAAGACGCCGAAGCTGGCGACATCGTCGCCATCGCCGGCCTGAGCAAGGCCACCGTGGCCGACACGCTGTGCGCCATGGAAGTCACCGAGGCCCTGCCGGCCCAGCCGATCGACCCGCCGACCATTTCCATGACCGTATCGGTCAATGACAGCCCCCTGGCCGGCCGCGAAGGCGACAAGGTCCAGAGCCGGGTCATCCGTGACCGTCTTCTGAAGGAAGCCCAGTCCAACGTCGCCATCCGGGTGACGGAAACTGCCGACAAGGACGCTTATGAAGTGGCCGGCCGCGGCGAACTCCAGCTGGGCGTGCTGATCGAAGGCATGCGCCGCGAAGGCTTCGAGCTCTCCATCAGCCGCCCCCGGGTGGTCTTCCAGACCGATCCAGAGACCGGCGCCCGCCTGGAGCCCATCGAGGACGTCATGATCGACGTGGACGATGAGTTCAGCGGCATCGTCATCGAAAAGCTGTCAGCCCGTAAGGCGGAACTGAAGGACATGGGCCCGTCGGGCGCGGGCAAGACCCGGATCAGCCTGATGTCTCCCTCGCGGTCTCTGATCGGTTACCAGGGCGAATTCCTCACCGACACCCGCGGCTCGGGCGTGCTCAACCGGGTGTTCAGCCATTACGAACCCTATAAGGGCGCCATCGACGCCGGCCGTAAGGGCGTTCTGGTCTCCAATTCTGATGGTGAGACAGCGGCCTACGCCCTCTGGAACCTTGAAGACCGCGGAACCATGTTCGTTGGCGGCGGCGAGAAGACCTATCAGGGCATGATCATTGGCGAGAATTCCCGCCAGGATGACCTCGACGTCAATCCAATGAAGGCCAAGCAGCTGACCAACGTCCGCGCTTCGGGCAAGGACGAAGCTGTCCGCCTGACCCCGCCCCGCCGGATGACCCTGGAACAGGCCATCGCCTATATCGAAGAAGACGAACTGGTCGAGGTTACGCCCAAGTCGATCCGCCTTCGCAAGCAGGTGCTGAACCCCAGCTTCCGCAAGCGTCGCGTCAAGGAAGAATAGCTTCTAGAGCTTCAGCTCCATGAAGACGTCGGCCCTCGCATAGGGGGTCGACTGGGTGGGCATGTCCACAAAGCCCACAGCCCGGTAGAGACCGATGGCCGGCGCCAGGCTTGAATTGGTTTCAAGGTAGAGACGCACGGCGCCCAGGGCCTTAGCCTTGGCGATGCAGGCCTCCATGAGGGCCCGGCCCAGTCCTGTCCCCCGCATGGATTCATCCACGGTCATCTTGGCCAGCTCATAACCGCCATCTGACATCCTGATCAGGGCGGCGCAGCCCACGGCGGCGCCTGCCTGGTGGGCCATGAAGATATGTCCGCCCTTCTCGAGGATGTTCTTCTCCGGAAAATCCAGGACCTCCCGGTCTTTTGGTTCAATCTTGAACAACTTTCCGATCCAGGCCTCATTGAGGGCTTTCCAGGCATCGGCGTCGCTGGGCTCGTAAGGGCGTACTTCCATGCTTGGATATTGCCATGGGCGCCGTGCTAGGCAAGACCGCAAGGGAGAGTCGCCATGGTTCATTCCGTCTACGCCAACATGCCGATGACGGTGTTCGAGGAAATGTCGGGCCTTGCCCGAACCCTTGGCGCCGTGAATCTGGGTCAGGGCTTTCCGGACGCGCCAGGGCCGTTGGCCATACGGCAGAAGGCGGCGGACGCCGTCCTCAATGGCTATAACCAGTATCCGCCCATGGTGGGCTTGCCTGAACTGCGCCAGGCCGTCGCCGGCCACTATGCCCGCGCACAGGGGCTGGACCTGGATTGGGCGAGCGAGGTCACGGTCACCTCCGGCGCAACCGAGGCCCTGGCAGCCGCCTTCCTGGCCCTGGTCAATCCCGGCGATGAGGTGGTGGTCTTCCAGCCGGTCTATGACGCCTATCTGCCCCTGATCCGCCGCGCCGGCGGCACGCCTGTCCTGGTGACCCTTCAGCCCCCCCACTGGCGGTTCGACCGGGCCATGCTGGAGGCCGCCTTCAGCGACAGGACCCGGCTGGTGGTCCTGAACAACCCCATCAATCCAGCCGGCGTGGTCCTGCCCCGGGAAGACCTGGAACTGCTGGCGGAATTCTGCATCGCCCATGACGCGCTCGCTATCTGCGACGAGGTCTGGGAGCAGGTGGTGTTCGATGGCGCGGTCCACACGCCGCTGATCGCCCTGCCCGGCATGCGGGAGCGGACGGTGAAGATCGGATCCGCCGGCAAGATGTTTGGTCTGACGGGCTGGAAGGTCGGCTTCCTGTGCGCAGCGCCGGCCCTGACCCATGGCCTGTCCAGGGCTCACCAGTTCCTGACCTTCACCACCCCGCCCAATCTGCAGAGCGCGGTCGCCTTCGGCCTGGACGACCCCGGGGACTGGTTCACCGCCATGCCCCGCGAGCTACAGGCGTCGCGGGATCGCCTGAGCGCGGGCCTGACCCGGGAAGGGTTTGCAGTCCTGCCAAGCCAGGGCACCTATTTCCTGAATGTTGATCTGGCGGCCTCCGGCGTCACCGAAGGCGACAGGGACTTCGCCCTGCGGGCGGTTAAGGAGGCCGGGGTGGCGGCCATCCCGGTCTCGGCGCTCTATGAGGCCGATCACGTCACCCACATACTGCGGCTCTGCTTCTCCAAGGCCGATGCGACCCTGGACCTGGGCATAGAGCGGCTGGCGCGGGCGCGGGATCTCTCCCGCGCCGCCCATCCGTAATCAGCTGGTCGAGCCGCCGTCGACGACGATGGTCTGACCGGTCATCCAGCTGCCGGCCTTCGATGCCAGGAAGACCGCCGCGCCGGCGATGTCGTCGGGCTCGCCCAGGCGGCGCAGGGGGGTGCCGGTGCTGGCCCGGGCCTCCCCCGCCGGGGTGTCCCAAAGGGCCTTGGCGAAGTCGGTCTTCACCAGACCGGGCGCAATGCAGTTGATGCGGATATTGCTGGGCGACAGTTCCTGGGCGAGGTTGCGGGCCAGCTGCATGTCCGCCGCCTTGGAAATGGCGTAGGCGCCGATGACGCCTGTGCCGCGCAGGCCGCCAATGGACGAGATGATGATGATGGCGCCGTCCTTGCGCTCGGCCATCTCCGGCGCGGTCATGTTGATCAGCCAGTTATTGGCGATGATGTTGTTTTCCAGGATCTTGCGGAAGGCGTCATCGCTGATGCCGCTCATCGGGCCGTAATAGGGATTGGACGCGGCGTTGCAGACCACGATGTCCACCTTGCCGAAGGCCTTGCGGGTTTCGTCCACCAGTCGCTGAAGGTCATCCTTGGACGAGATGTTGGCCGGGCAGGCGATGGCGGCGCCTGGGTGCTTGGCGTTGATGGCGGCTGCGACCTCATCACAGGGGCCGGCCTTGCGCGAGGAGATCGCAACCTTGGCGCCGTGCTCGGCCATACGCTCGGCGATGGCCTTGCCGATGCCCTTGGTGGAGCCGGTGATGATGGCGACCTTGCCGGTCAGATCGAAGAGCTCGCCCATGATGTTTCCTCTTAAACGCGCGTTTGATTGTTGGATGTCATTTGCCGTTGGGGTGGACGGGAGGTCAAGGCTTGGGTTTGATCGGGTCCGGAGCTTGGTCCGATAAGTGGGAACCGGTTATCGGATCGAACCAAGCTCCAACTTCTTGAGATTGAGCCTCATCCCTTGAGACGAAACCGTTTCAAGGGATGAGGCTCGGGGAGACAAAACATGACCGTGATCACCAGCATCGAAGGCCTTGAGCAAATCTATGGCGCTGTCGGGCCGACCTCGGCTCTCAAGGAGTTAGATCATCTCAATCCGGAATACCGCGCCTATATCGAGGCCTCGCCCTTCTGCGCCCTGGCGACCAGCGGGCCGGAGGGCCTGGACTGCTCCCCCCGGGGCGACAGGGGCAGCGTGGTCCGCATTGCTGACGAGCGGACCCTGCTCATGCCCGACCGGCGGGGAAACAACCGTATCGATTCCCTGAGGAACATTGTCCGCGATCCCCGGGTGGCCCTGATGTTCCTGGTGCCGGGCTCGAACACCGCCATGCGGGTGAATGGCCAGGGCTCTGTCTCAGTCGACCCGGACCTGCTCGACAGCTTTGTCATGGAGGGAAAGCCGCCAAGGTCGGTGATCGTCATCAGGGTCGACACCGTCTATTTCCAGTGCGCCCGGGCCCTGATGCGGGGCGAAGTCTGGAACCCTGCAGCCTTCATTGACCCGGAAACCCTGCCCAGTGCGGGCCAGATGCTGGCTGCGGCCAGCCAGGGTCAGGTCGGAGGAGAGGCCTACGACAAGGAATGGCCAGATCGCGCCAGGGCGTCGATGTGGTAGTGCAGACCCAAACGGAGGCGGCCCCATGAAGACCCCAGCAAAAATCCTTCTGGTCGGCGTCTGCGCCGGCGCACTGGTGGCAGGCGTGGTCGCCGTGCGGACGATCGGCCTGAAGCCTGCCGCAACCGAGAGCGATGTCACTGTCGCCCCATCCATAACCTATGACAGGGCGGCGGCCGCCCGGCATCTGTCCGAGGCCATCCAGATCCAGACCGTCAGCCATCAGGACCGGACGGAGGACGACCCGGCCCAGTGGGACAGACTGCATGCCTGGCTGCAGACCACCTATCCCGCCACCCACAAGGCCATGACCCGCGAGGTCGTGGCAGGCCATGGCCTGATCTACACCTGGAAGGGCTCAGATCCCGCCCTCGACCCGATCATCCTGATGGCGCACCAGGACGTGGTCCCGGTGACTCCCGGTACCGAAGGCGACTGGAAGTACGCACCATTCGCCGGACAAATTGCTGAAGGCGCCGTCTGGGGCCGTGGCGCCATCGACGACAAGGGTTCACTGGTCACCACCTTCGAGGCCATCGAGGCTTTGATGAAGTCAGGCTTTGCGCCCAAACGGACCATCATCCTGGTTTCCGGCCACGATGAAGAAGTTCGCGGCGAGGGCGCCGAAGCCGCATCTGCAGCCCTGAAGGCGCGGGGCGTGAAGGCTCACCTGGTCCTGGACGAAGGCCTGGTGGTGGTCGCCGATAATCCGATCACGGGAGGCCCTGCCGCCCTGATCGGCATTGCCGAGAAGGGTTATGGCACCCTCCAGGTCACGGCGAAGGCGGCTGGCGGGCACTCTTCAGCACCGCCGGCGGATGGCGGCGGGGTCGTGACCCTGTCCCGCGCCGTAACCGCCATCGCCGATCATCCCTTCCCCCTGGATCTGTCCGGACCCGGCGGGGAAATGCTCAAGGCTCTGGCGCCTCTGGGCAAGCTGCCGATCCGGATGGCGGTGGCCAATACCTGGCTTTTCAAGTCCGTGATCCTGAAGCAGATGGCGGCCACACCGGCCGGGGCGGCCATGCTGCACACCACCATCGCGCCCACCATGCTGAAGGGCAGCCCCAAGGAAAATGTCCTGCCCCAGGACGCTACGGCCCAGATCAACTACCGCATAGCGCCCGGCGACACCTCCGCAAGGGTCATGGCCAGGGCGAAGGCCGCCGTCGGCGATCTTGCCGTCGAACTCTCCTGGCCCACCGCGCCGCGTGAACCCTCAGCAGTGTCGTCCACCACCTCTGACGCCTGGAAGACCCTTGCGGCAGTCGCCGGTACAGTCTCGAAAGCGCCAGTGGCGCCGGGCCTGGTCACTGCCGGTACGGACAGCCGGTCCATGCAGCCCATCGCCTCGGACATATACCGGTTCCAGCCCCTGGTCCTCAGCCTGAAGGACACGGCCATGATCCACGGGACCAATGAGTACCTCACCCTGGAGAATCTGGATCGGTGCGTAGATTTCTATGCGCGCTTGATTGCAACGGCGGGCTCCAAGTAAAACCCGACCAACTTCGGGGAGCCCCCTTGCAGTGCGCGGCGGCGCACATCAGGTTCCCTTCCATGGATACGCGGAGCAAAGACACCATGCGCAATTGGCGGCTGGACGAAGACGAGGAAGAGGGCGAGCCCAAACCGGACATGCCGATGACGGCGGGGCCGGTCCAGAACGCCCTGTTCAAGTCGCGCACCGTGCTGATCTTCGGCCCGATCAATATGCGCCTGGCCGAGCGGGTCACCGCCCAGCTCCTGGCCCTGGCTAATGACGACGCTGAAAAGCCGATCCGGGTGATCATCAACTCGCCGGGCGGTCACGTGGAAAGCGGCGACACCATCCACGACATGATCAAGTTCTGCGGTCCGCAGGTAAAGATGATCGGCACCGGCTGGGTGGCCAGCGCCGGCGCCAGCATCTTTGTGGGCGCGGCCAAGGAAAACCGCTTCTGCCTGCCCAATACCCGCTTCCTGCTGCACCAGCCCTCGGGCGGCGTGCGCGGTCAGGCTTCGGACATCGCCATCGAGGCCGAGGAAATCGTCAAGATGCGCGAGAGGATGAACCGCATCTACGCCAAGGAAACCGGCCAGACCTACGAGAAGATCCTGGCAGACACCCAGCGGAACTTCTGGATGGGCGCTGAGGCGGCCGTGGCCTATGGCCTGGCGTCAAAGATCATCAGCCGCCCGGACGAGGCTTAAGACATGACGGCCGCGCCTTGGTGGAAGGGCGCGGTCGTCTATCACATCTATGTCCGCAGCTTCTGCGACTCCAATGGCGACGGTCACGGCGACCTGGCTGGCGTGCGCTCGAAGCTCGACTACATCCAGAGCCTGGGCGTCGACGCCATCTGGCTTTCCCCCATCCACCCCTCGCCCAACCGGGACTGGGGCTATGACGTCGCCGACTTTGAAGGTGTCCACCCCGATTATGGGACCCTGGCCGATCTCGACGGCCTGATCGCCGACGCCCACGGGCGGGGGATCAAGGTCATGCTGGACGAAGTCCTGGCCCATACCTCTGACGAACACGCCTGGTTCGCCGAAAGCCGGGATGGCGGGCCGGAAGGCCCCAAGGCCGACTGGTATGTCTGGGCTGATCCGGCCGACGACGGCACGGCGCCCAACAACTGGCTGTCCGTCTTCGGCGGCCCTGCCTGGTCCTATCAGCCTGCCCGTCGCCAGCACTATCACCACAAGTTCCTGCGCCAGCAGCCCAAGCTGAACTGGCTCAACCCGGATGCCCGGGAGGCAGCCCTCAAGGTTCTGGACTTCTGGCTGGCCCGTGGCGTCGACGGCTTCCGGCTGGATGTGGCCGGCTGCTTCCTGCACGACGAGGCCCTGCGGGACAATCCAGCCATTCCGGCCGCCCAGCGGGAGCGCCACCACTGGTCCCACGCCGGGGACATGCAGCAGCACCTGTTCGACTCCAACCTGCCTGAGAACATTCCCCTGCTGGACGTGGTCCGGCGACGGGTGGACGCCCACAATGGCCGGAACGGCGGCGATCGGTTCGTCTTCGGCGAATTCTCCGAGGAGGAAGAGCGCTGCGGCGCCTATTGCTCCCCGGAAGAAGGCCTGCACTCGGCCTATACCTTCGTCCTGCTCAAGGCGCGTCGGCTGCAGGCGAAGGTGTTCCGAGAACACCTGCAGACCCTGGAGCGCTTCCCGGATCACTGGCCCTGCATCTCCTTCTGCAATCACGACATTCCCCGCACGGTCAGCCGCTTCGGCGGGACCGAGGCCGTCGCCCGGCTGATGTTCACTCTGCTGCTGACCCTGAAGGGCGCGACCCTGATCTATCAGGGCGAGGAGCTGGGCCTGCCCGAAGGTCAGAGTCTCACCCGCACCCAGCTGCGCGACCCTGTCGGCGACCTCTACTGGCCTGTGGCCAAGGGCCGCGATGGCGCCCGTACCCCAATGCCCTGGACCGAAGACGAGTCGGCTCCAGGCTGGCTGCCCAGGGCGGTTGAGCACAGGGGCATGTCGGCGGCGACCCAGGAGGCTAACCCGGACTCCATGCTGGCCTTCAGCCGCCGGATGATCGCCCTGCGCAAGGCCTCCCCGGCCTTGACCCGGGGCGCAACCGCCCTGATCGAGACGCCGGAACCGGTCCTGGCCTTCACCCGGACAGAAGGGGATGAGACCATGCTTTGCGTTTTCAACATGAGCGAAGGGTCAGTCTCTTTTTCAGACCCACGTCTGTCGGCCGCAGGAATGCTTCAACTTTCCACCGGGGATGCGGCACTGTCTGGTGAAACCCTGTCCCTGGGCCCTGCGGCAGCCGCCCTGTTCCGCCTCTAGCCGACACCTTCCCCTGAAGCCTGGGTCAGACTAGATTGCCCTCATGCCTGATGGTGAAACCAAGATCGTCAATCCGCCCGGCGCCGACACCCGGTTCGGCCGCGGCTTCCTGTATGACATCTGGTACTTCGCCGCCCTGTCCCGGGACCTGAAACCCGGCAAGCTCCAGCGCTACGAATTCCTGGGCGAGCCTGTCCTGCTGGGCCGGGACCGCAAGGGCAAGGTCTATGGGGTCAAGGATATCTGTCCCCACCGCGCCGCGCCCCTGTCGGCTGGACGGCTGACGGAAGAGCCCGACGGTCGCTCGTCCGTGGAATGTCCCTATCATGGCTGGCGGTTCGGCACCGACGGCGCCTGCGCAGCCATTCCCTCCCTGGTGGACGATCAGGATCTGGACATTGCCCGGATCCGCATCCGCCGCTACCCGACGGCCGAGAGCCAGGGGATGGTCTTCATCTGGATCAGCGCCGATCCCCGCTTTGATGGCGAGCCGCCCGAACCCCCGCCCGTGTTCGAGGGCGCGGAAGGCGCGCCAAAATTCATCGACCGCATGGATTTCGACGCCCATATGGATCACGCCGTCGTCGGCCTGATGGACCCGACCCATGCGCCCTATGTCCATGGCCAGTGGTGGTCGCGGAAGGCCAAGGGCCAGCATGATAAGGCCAAGGCCTTCGCGCCTTCTGAGCGGGGCTTCTGCATGACCCGCCATCCGCCCTCAAAGAGCAACCGGCTCTATCGCCTGCTGGGCGGCGATCCACAGACCGAGATCACCTTCGCCCTGCCTGGCCAGAGGTGGGAGCATGTAATTGTCGGCAAGTACCAGGTCCTGGCCCTGACCTGCCTGACCCCTGTCCATGACCGCAAGACCCGCATCACCCAGATCGTCTGGACCGATCACTGGGTGGCCAGCCTGCTGGCGCCCTGGTTCAGGCGGATGATCCGTGTCTTCCTGCATCAGGACGGCGACATGGTGAACCTGCAGAACGAGGGCCTGAAATACGACCCGTCCCTTCTGTGGATCGACGATGCAGACAAACAGGCCAAGTGGTACCAGCAGCTGAAACGGGAATGGGCGGCAAGCCGGGAGGCCAGGCGGCCCTTCAAAAATCCCGTTGAGGCCGTGACCCTGCGCTGGCGCAGCTGACCGACTTGCCGATCATTTTCGACTTTGACGGCGTCATCGCCGACTCCGAAATCCCCTCAAGCCTCGCCGTGGCCCAGGCCCTGACCGAGACCGGCATGCCCACCAGCCTCGAAGACGTGCTCGAGCACTATCTGGGGCGAAACCAGCAGGACAGCCGCGCGACCATACACAGGCTCTGGGGTCGGGCGCCTGACCCGAATCTTGACCAGCGCATCAGGGCCATCATGGCGTCAGGCGCGGTGGGACCAGTTGCGTCGGTTCCCGGGGTGTCTGAATTCCTGGCCAGCCTGGGCGGCCGGACCCGCGCCATCGCCTCTTCCAGCAGTCCGCAATGGATCATGGAGCATCTGGACCAGCTGGGCCTGCGCAGCCACTTTGAGGATGACAGGATCTTCAGCGCCGCCATCCATGTGGCCCGGGGCAAGCCTCACCCGGACATCTACCTCCATGCGGCGAAGAGCCTCGGCGTCAGCCCCGACCGGGTGATCGTGATCGAGGACTCCCCCACCGGGGTCGCCGCAGCCTCTGCGGCTGGCGCACGGGTGATCGGCCTCTGCGCCGGCGGCCATATCCGGCCAGGTCATGACGCGGCCCTGAGGGCGGCCGGCGCCCATGAGATCGCATGGTCCTATGCAGAGGTCGCGCAGCTGGCAGGTTGAACGCCGCCAATGGCCCCGGCTAGTAGGGGATTTGCTGGCCATCCCAGGCGAAGAAACCGCCGGAGTCCTTGACCTCGAGCCCTGCCAGCACATTCAGCAGGGCTTCAGCGGAGGCCTGGGGCGACATCCTTGCGCCTTCACCACCCGAAAAGGGGGCTGAAAGCGCCGTCTCCACTGTTCCTGGATGGAGCGCGACACACAGGGCCATGGGATGGCTGCGGGCCAGTTCGATGGCCAGGGTGTGAATGATCTGGTTGAGGGCGGCCTTTGACGCCCGATATCCGTACCAGCCGCCCAGTCGATTGTCTGAAATGCTGCCGACCCGGGCGGAGAGAGCGGCGAAGACGCTGCGCTCCTGGCGCGGGAGAAGTGGCAGGATGTGCTTGGCGATCAGGGCAGGCCCAATCGTATTGACGGCGAAACTGTGCGCCAGGGCCACCGGATCCAGGGCCCGCCAGGATTTCTCGGGCGTGGTGACGGCATCCTGCAGGACCCCGTTCGTCACAATCGCCAGACGGAGGGTGTCTCCACTGTCTTTCAGCTCGTCTGCAAGGCCTGAAAGCGAGGCTTCGTCGGCTGGATCGATCTGGCGGGTGGCCAGCTTGGCATCATGAAATTGCGGTGGACGCCGGGATATGGACCACACCCTGGAAATTCTGGGATTGGCGATCAGGCGCTCGGTCAAGGCCCGTCCGATGCCGCCTGCGCCGAATACGGCGGCGGCGTAGGTCGCCCGGACTGTCATAATCTGTAAGGTCCAGGTTCTTTACCGGGCCCATTATCTGCTATGGTGGCTTGGAAAACTGTTGTCACGGAAGAGCCGGCTCTTGGGTATACGGGAGAATGTCATGGACAAATCCCGAACCCGGACTGGAAATGCCGTCTAATCTTGGGGTTTTTGGGCAGTTTGTCCAGGACAAAACAGATTGTGCCCGGTGGGGCTGACCCGGCCATCGTCGTCGCGGGTAGTCATGGGCAATTGTCGATCGCCTCGGTTGAGCGCGATACGGGCATACCAAAAGAGACCTTGAGGGTCTGGGAGCGGCGCTATGGCTTCCCGGCCCCTGTACGGGACGCCCAGGATGACAGGGTCTATTCAGCAGAAGATCTGGAAAAGCTCAGACTCATTCGTCGCCTGATCGCCGTTGGCCACCGCCCCGGCAAGATCCTGAATCTGGATCTGCAGGAACTGGTGGTCCTTTCCACTGACTCCGCCGGCACAGAGTCCGAGGAAGTACAGCATGCCCTGGGCCTTCTGGTGGATAATGATGTCGACAGGTTTGAGGCCTGGCTGGCGACAGCCCTGGGGCGTGACGGCCTGAAGAGCTTTGTCCTGACGACCGCTCCAGGTCTGACGGTCGCCGTTGGCGAGGCCTGGGCCAGGGGCAAGCTGCAAATCCATCATGAGCATGTTTTCAGCGAGATCATGACGCGTCTCCTGCGGACAGCGATCGCTGCGACGCCGCGCAAGGCCCGCGCCCCAAGGGTCCTGCTGACGACCTTTCCCCTTGAGCCTCATACCATCGGTCTCTTGATGGCCGAGGCCATGTTCGCGATCAGCGGCTGCGCCTGCATTAGCCTCGGGCCACAGACTCCTGTGCCCGACATCGCCCTGGCTGCGGGGGCCCACCGGGCAGACATAGTTGCGCTCTCGTTCTCAAAGACCCTTGCCGCCAATCGTGTGACACAGGGATTGATCGAACTTCGGGGCATGCTGCCGCAAACCGTTGCGATCTGGGCGGGAGGCGCCTCGGAAAGTCTTGGCCGGGTGAAATCCGCCGACATCCTGATCCTGAGGGACCTGGAAAAAATCCCTGAGGCCGTCAGCGCCTGGCGGGCGGCGCTTCAGTCCGCGTAGCAGAAGCGGTTGAAACCCTGCTCATCGGTGCGCACCAGAATGGTTCGGCCGAGAGGATCGCGGGACCGGGACTCGGCCAGGGTAGCCAGATCCCCTTCTTCGGCCATGGCGGCGAAGCGTCGGTCATTGTCAGCCAGACGCCCGATCACCACCACCACGTCCCCGTCACGATGGGGCAGGATGGTATAGGTTTCGACCCGCCCTGCGCCCGAGGCCGCTTCTACTTCAAGCCCAAGAACGGGGGCGTCGGCGACCTTGCCCCTGCGCAATTCCGGCTTTGTCCAGTCGGCAGGCTGCGTGGAATAGATGCCGGTGGAATACTTGGACAGCATACCGCCATTGGCGCCAACCAGCCCAAACAGACCTGGCCGCAGGCGAAGTATGCCAATGGCCTCAGCGATGGCGTGCATGGAATAGTCATTTCCGGCGCCGCCAAAATACGGGAGCCCGCCCGTAAGGGTCAGACCCCGGGGATCATCCGGTTCAAGGCCAAGGCCATCGAGCATGTTGAAGACCGCGATCGGAAAGCAGCTGTAGAAGTCGAAGATGGCGATCTCTGAAACCGATTTCCCGGCAAGGCTGAGGGCCAGCCTGGCTGAGGCGATGGACTGGGGGCTCGCCGAAAGGTCTGGCCGCTCCATTGGCGTGAGCTCATTGGCGTCGCCCTGTCCGTGGAGAAAGACCCAGCGATCTTCGGGTACGCCCATGGCCCGGGCGGCGCCGACAGAACTTATGAGCACCGCAGCAGCCTGATTGACCTGGTCCCGGGCGACCAGCATGCGGGTGAAGGGATCGGCGACGATCCTGTTGCGCTCGGTCACTTCGACAAGTTCTGCGGCGCTTCTGGCGGTGGGCGCTGCGGAGAACGGATTCTGCGCCGCGACTTCGGAGAAGGGCGCAAAAAGCTCGCCCATGTCGCGGGCGTAAGCCTCCCGGGACTTGCCCACCCGACCCCGGCGCGCGTTCTCGAAGAGTGCATAGCAGGGAATGGCGCCCCGGATCCTGTGCTTGATCAGCGCCGCCGTGAACATGCCGTCCAGACCATAGCCGCGATCTTCCATGTCGCCTTCGACCGTCTCGGACCAGTCTGGTGTTTCACCCTTGGCCTGCAGGTGCAGCACAGTCGACATGGCTTCAGATCCGACCAGCAGGACGGTTTCAGCCTGGCCCTCAGCGATAGCGGCGCAGAATTCCCCAACCAGTCTCTGCGGGCCCTGCCCCCCCGTGATCTCGAGTATTGCGCGGCGGGGATTGGCGCCAATGCGCCGGGCCACGGATCGGGGGAAGTTATTGGAGGCGCCAAAGGGCGGCTTGGCGCCCGGCGTTGAAATCTCGAACTGCCGGATAGCGGCCAGGGTATCGATCGAGGCCGCAAGCGCGCCGCCAGCCCTGGCGTCGGCAATGGCGGCCAGGGCTGCTTCTCCAGCAAGGTCCGCAGGAGAGAGGGCCCTGTAGTTCGGATCCGAAGGGCGCTCCGCAGCCTGGCCAACACCGATTATGATGGGGGTACGGTCATTCATGGTGGTCATTTTTGCTGTCCGGCTGTCCATTCCTGGTTTGACCCAAGTCTAGCCCAGCCCGCCCTGCAGGGAGCAATCCCCTGAACAGGATTGGCGACGATTTTCCCGCGTGGACCAGGATTGCTCAGTCCTCCAGGGCGACGACCGCAATGGGTCCGGGAACCGTCAGGGTCTGTCTGCGCCTGACTGTTCATCACCACCGGCAATTTTCGCGCCAGACCCATCGCAACTTGGGCGCGACAAAACGACACAGCGTGGGATGGTGAACCCCTGACCGATTACCGCCAGGAGCGGGTGAGCGCGAGATAGCTGTCGGTGCAAGCTCCCGGCCATGCAGCGCTTTCCGGCGGAGGGCCTCCACATGATTCGACCACAAGCCTGTCCTGCGTTTGGGTCCGACCACTCAATCCAGCGGCGAAGCGCGCATTGCATGCCGCACTGAATCTGATTTGTAGGGGTGCATTTTGAAGTTCCACCAAGTGGCGCGTGAGGTCGCCACGGCAGCAAACTAACGGGCTAATTCGGCCAAAACTGACGGAGAATACACCTCTGCCTCCCTCGTCATGACAATACACCTAATGAGGGTGTGTTTTTGTCCTGAACAAACTTCTGTTGCGATCTTTCCATCGAGACCATTCATCGCCCGTTCAGATTCAACTGGAGTGACATTTCGCACACCCAGCTTTGAGACATCGTGGAATAGAGCAGTGCCGGATTTTGCCCTGTGAGCCGCAGACTTCTTCCAGTTCCTGTGTACTCATATTGAGTGCACTGTAGCTAGAGTGTCCTTTCACAGCCCGAAATCACAAATGACCTGTTCTTTTGAAACTCTTTTCAAGTCTGGGCGTTTCGACTTAAGTGCACATCATTGGAGAGTTTCGGCGGCCGCGCCGGACTTGCGTGGGTACCGCAGAAGGAGAAACCCCCAGGTGACGTCGCCCTCGAACAAGACGCCGGACCCGATGGACGTTGCGCTCGGCGCAGCCGTACGCATTCGTCGCCGAACCATCGGACTATCTCAGGAAGCTCTCGCCAATCAGTGCGGGGTCAGTTTTCAGCAGATCCAGAAATACGAAAACGGCGCCAACCGCATCTCGTTCTCACGCCTTGTACAGATCGCCAAGGCGCTGCGCTGTCGCGTGGTGGACCTTATGGACGTCCTTGATGCGCCCGGGGCCGAAGCCCAGGGCGAGGTCGATGTTCTGAGCCGCATGCGCACCCCTGGCGCCCTGGAACTGCTCGCGGCCTTTGAACAACTGCCGCAGGACTCGCGCTCGTCCCTGATCGGGTTCATGCGCAGCCTGACGCCCATGGACCACAACCCCGAGCCCTGAACGGCTCCTCGACTATTCGGCCAGGAGCTTGTCGATGACAGCCCTGGCGTCCGGGCTGGACCATTCGGCCGGCCCCATGATCCTGCCCCTCTCAACGCCATCCTTGCCGTAGATGACTGTCGTCGGCATGGCCGAACTCGGCGGAATCAGGGCGTAGGGAAGCTTCATTTTCGGGTCATGATAGAAGGCAAGGTTCGCGAACCTGCCGATAAAGGCCTCCGCCTTGTCCTTCTGCCGGTCCCCGTCCAGTGACACCGCCACCACAGCGACAGGCTTGTCCTTGTAGGCGCCGGCAAGCTCGTCGAGGGTCGGCATCTCAAGAACGCAGGGCGCGCACCAAGTGGCCCAGATATTCACGACCGTAACCTTGCCCTGGAAGTCCGCGATCCGGGTGGGCTTGCCGTCCTTGTCCAGGAAGCTCGTGGCGGGCGGCGCCCCGGCTGAAACGGGCAGGACCAGCTTGGACATCTCGCCCTTGGCGAGGCTCTTGATCCCCATTTCCTGTCGGGGGTTTATGACGGCCTGCCCTATGATGTAGAGAATGGCCGCGACGCCGATCCCGGCGACGCCCCGGAGGGCCCACTTCAAAGGGCTGGCCTTGGGTTTTTCCGCCTCGTGATCCTGGCTCATATGACGAACGACTCCTCGCATGACTCGAACGGCCAACCTGACGGGCAGGCCATGTGGGGTGGACGCTTTAGCGCAAAACCCGCTGAATTGATGCAGGCGATCAACGTCTCCATCGGATTTGACCGGCGGCTGGCAAGCCAGGATCTGGCAGGGTCGCGCGCCCACGCGGCCATGTTGCGCCAGCAGGGCGTGATCTCCAAGGCAGATGAAGCTGAAATCCAGCGGGGCCTGACCGCCATCGAGGCCGAAATGGCCGCCGGGACCTTTCCATTCCGCGAGGAATTCGAAGACATTCACATGAATGTCGAGGCGCGCCTGCGCGAGCTGATCGGGCCGACGGCCGGACGTCTGCACACGGCGCGGAGCCGCAATGATCAGGTCGCCCTGGATTTCCGCCTCTGGGTGCGCGAGGCCTGTGACCGCACCATCAGCCAGCTCAAGGCCCTGCAGTCAGCCCTGATCCGCAAGGCCGAGGCCCACGCTGATACCCTGATGCCGGGGTTCACCCACCTGCAACCGGCCCAGCCGGTGACCTTCGGCCATCACCTGCTGGCCTATGTGGAAATGTTCGGTCGGGACGCCGGACGGTTCTCGGACGCCCGCCGCCGGATGAACGAGAGCCCCCTGGGCGCCGCCGCCCTGGCGGGATCGCCCTTCCCGATCGACCGGGACCAGACCGCCCAGGCCCTGGGCTTTGACCGTCCGACCGCCAATTCCCTCGACAGCGTTTCAGACCGCGACTTTGCGCTCGAAGCCCTCGGCGCCGCTACCCTGTGCGGTGTTCACCTGTCGCGTCTGGCCGAAGAAATTGTCATCTGGACCACCCCGCAATTCGGCTTCATCCGCCTATCCGACGCCTTCACCACCGGCTCTTCGATCATGCCGCAGAAGAAGAACCCGGACGCGGCCGAGCTGATCCGGGCCAAGGTTGGCCGGCTGCTCGGGTCCTTCACCCAGCTGACCGTTGTGATGAAGGGCCTGCCCCTGGCCTATTCCAAGGACATGCAGGAGGACAAGGTCCCGACCTTCGAGGCCTTTGACGCCCTGGAGTTGTCCCTCCTGGCCATGGCGGGCATGATTGATGATCTGGAACCGGTTCCTTCGCGGATGGCCCATGCGGCTGGCGCCGGGTTCTCGACGGCGACGGATCTGGCTGACTGGCTGGTCCGCACCCTCGACATGCCCTTCCGCGACGCGCACCACGTCACGGGTCAGGCCGTGAAGCGGGCTGAAGCCCTTGGGTGCGACCTGTCGGAACTGCCGCTGGCGGACCTCCAGGCCCTGTCGCAGGGCATTACCGCCGATGTCTATGAGGTGCTGACCCCCCGCGCCTCGGCCGCCAGCCGCAGGTCCTATGGTGGCACATCCCCGGATCAGGTCCGCGCCCAGGCTGCGCGTTGGAAGGACAAACTGAAATGATGCGTCAGGTCATTACCCTTATCTGCATGGGGGCAGCTCTCTGCGTAGCCGGATGCGGCAAGCTGGGCGCCCTGGAGCGGCCCGGCCCGGCTACAGGCGTCGATGTCGGAGCCGATCCCATGAAGGCCTCGCGCACGATTGATCCGCGCAACCGCAATGCCGACCCCTCGCCATCGGTCTCTGCAGCCGAACCTGGTCCCGCGACGCCCGGTCCGCAATGAACCACTTCGAGCCGATCGACGGCGAGCTTGCCTGTGAAGGCGTGCCCCTGCGCGAGATTGCCCAATCCGTGGGTACTCCGGTCTATGTCTATTCCAGCGCCACCCTCGAGCGGCACTATGGGGTCCTGCGCGACGCCCTGGCCGCCGAAGGTCTGAAGGGGGAGAATGGCGGCGAGGCGCTGATCGCCTTTGCCGTGAAGGCCAATTCAAACCTGGCCGTACTCAAGACCCTGGCCCGCCAGGGCGCCGGCGCCGATACGGTTTCCGAAGGCGAGATCCGCCGGGCCCTGGCCGCCGGAATTCCAGCCCACCGGATAGTCTTTTCCGGCGTAGGCAAGACAGCCGGGGAGCTGGCCTTCGCCCTCAAGGCCGGAGTCTCGGAGATCAATGTCGAGTCCGAGCCGGAAATGCACCTGGCCTCTCAGGTCGCCCAGAGCCTGGGAACCCGGGCGGTCATCGCCATCCGCGTCAATCCTGACGTCTCGGCGGGCGGCCACGCCAAGATCGCTACGGGCAAGGCGGACAACAAGTTCGGGGTTTCGTTTTCGGAGGCCGAACGCCTCTATGCCCAGGCCTCCAACAATGCCGGTCTGAAGCCCGTGGGCGTGACCTGTCACATCGGCAGCCAGATTACCGACCTGGCTCCCATGTCAGCAGCGTTTTCAAAGATGAAGGGCCTTGTCCAGCGCCTGCGCGGCGAGGGACTTAACGTCGAACGGCTGGATCTCGGCGGGGGACTGGGCGTGCCATACTTCCATCAGCCGACCCCGCCTTCCCCTGCTGACTATGCCAGGATGATCGCCCAGACCATGGGCGGACTGGATGTCGCCTATTCCTTTGAACCGGGCCGGATGATCGCGGCCAACGCCGGTGTCCTGGTGGCCCAGGTGCTGCATGTTCATGAGCGCCCCGAAGGCCGGAAGTTCGCTGTGCTGGACGCCGCCATGAACGATCTGATCCGTCCGGCCATGTACGACGCCTATCACGACATCAAGCCACTGGCCGTCCGCCCCGGCCCGGCCGAAGTCTATGACGTTGTAGGGCCGATCTGCGAGACCGGGGACACCTTCACCCGGGAGCGGGCCCTCCCACCCCTTATGGCAGGGGATCTGATCGCCTTCATGAGCGCCGGCGCCTATGGCGCGGTCATGTCCAGTGAGTACAACAGCCGCCTGCTGGTTCCCGAAGTCCTGGTCCAGGGGGACCGGTACGCCGTCGTGCGGCCCCGGCCGACCTATGAGGACATGCTCGGCAAGGATGCTGTGCCGGACTGGCTCTGAAGACCTAGTCCAGGGCGCCCACATAGGGCAGGCCGCGCTGGGCGCCGGCGGCGTCCATCCCGTAGCCCACCAGAAAACGCGCGGGCGCAGCCCAGGCGCTGAAATCGGGTTCGATGGCCCTCTTCGTCGGCCAGGGCTTGGATGCGAAGACGGCGGTCAGCACCTCGCTGGCGCCCGCGTCGCGGACCAGACGATGAGCCTCTGACAGGGACAGGCCCGTATCAACCACATCGTCAATGATAAGGGCGCGCCGGCCCGAAAGCGGTCGTTGAAGGTCAGCCCGGACTTCACACCGGCCAAGGCTCGCCCGCTCGTCGCCATAGGAGGCGAGCCAGAGGGCGTCGAAGCGCACATTGCGGCCAATCCGCGCCAGGGCGCGGGTCAGGTCCGCCGCAAACCAGATGCCGCCGGTCAGCAGGCAGACGGCGACGGTCTCATCGTCAATCCGGGGTGCGATCCGGGCGGCGAGCTCGGCGACCTTCTCAGCCACCTCCTGCTCGGTCAGCAGGACCGTCGGCGTACGGGCGTCAGCCATGGGGGTTCAGGGCGTAAGGTGAGGATTCGGGAAGGGGCTTTACCTCGACCGGCGCAGGGCCGGACTGGCCGGCCGGTGCATGACCAGCGGGGGCGTGAACTTCCGCACCATGAGCTTCCGGGGCATGAGCCTCAGAACCGTGCGCCTCGGCGCCATGCGCTGGGGCTTCGGCGTGGCTACGCAAGGCAGGCGCTGCTGCGGCCTTTTCCCTGGCGGTCCGATGGGCGGGTTTGTGCGCCGCCTCAGGCGCGAAGGCGACCTCCAGCTGACTGGCTGTCAGGGGAGGATCCAGAATGGCGATGGTGAAATGCCGGGTCTCGCCCGCAGGAACAATGGCGTCGCCGGGCTGGGCGATCTTGGTGGCGACCGACTTGCCGGCTTTGTTGAGCAGGCTGACCCGCAGTGGCGGCGCCTCGATCGCCTTGTCCTTGACGTTGCGCAGCACACCGGAAACGGAAAGGGCGGCGTGTCCGTCCTGGAGCGACGGCTTGGCCTGAACGCCCTCGATGGTCAGGCCCAGACTGTTGACCGGCAGGCCAACCCACGCATAGGCCGCTGCGCTCTTTGGCCAGAGATTGACCACATTGATCCGGAACACGGCGGCCATGGCCAGGATGACGACAAGCGCCGCCGCCATGCCGGCCCAGATTATTCCGGTGGCCGCCGCCTGACGGACCTTGCGCTCATCAGCCTTCTTAGCCCGATAGACCTTTGGAATCTCGGGACCTTCGGCTTCTGAAAGGTCCGTGGTTTCCGGGGCTGGCGGCTCGACCGCGATGATATCGTCAACCGGCGGCGCCGGAGTCGCCACCGACGCCGCAAAGACGTCGTCACCATCCACCGCAAGGGACACAGCCTGGGCTGACCAGCGATGCCCACAGCTGGCGCACTTCACCGTGCGCCCCTCTGGCGGAATCTTCGACGCGTCGACCGTGTAACTGGTGGCGCATTTGGGACAGGTCAGGATCATGGAGTGACCAGTGTAGGGGTGTTCGCAAAAAAGATGCGACCCCAGATTCGCAGATTTCCCATAGATTTGCCTAGGTTGCGCAGGAAATTCCCGGGCTGTGTCGGCAATCCGTGTTCAGGTGCGCGCAACAGGCTCCCCGGACTCCGGGGGCGGAGGCCTGCGAGAGAATCGCAAGCCCGCTCTGCATTTGTGCTATGGACGCAATCTTCCCGTGTCTGAGGAGCAGGACCGTTACAATTGGCCAGGGTGATCGACAACTTGTTCGCCGCGGAAGAGGTCCTGCGGTTCGACAATGTCTCGCTGGCCTATGGTCGGAATGACGAGACCTTGAGCGACATCAGCTTCGCGCTGAAGCCGGGGTCCTTTCACTTCATCACCGGGGCGTCCGGAGCGGGCAAGAGCTCGCTCATGAAGCTCATCTACATGGCCGCCCAGCCGACTTCAGGCCGGATCGAGCTCTTCGGGCATGAGATTTCCAGGGTTTCGGCCCGGGACCTTCCCCTGTTGCGGCGGCGGGTTGGCGTTGTCTTTCAGGATTTCCGGCTGCTGGACCATCTCTCAGCTTTTGACAATGCAGCCCTGCCCCTGCGTATCACCGGCAGAAAGCCGGAGTCCTACCGCAATGACGTGGCCGAACTGCTGACCTGGGTAGGCCTGAGTGACCGCATGAATGTCATGCCGCCCACCCTGGCCGGAGGCGAAAAGCAGAGGCTCGCCATCGCCCGCGCTGTGGTCGCCCGGCCGGAAATCCTGCTTGCCGACGAGCCGACGGGCAATCTCGACACCGAGATGAGCCAGCGAATCCTGAAACTGTTCTCGGAACTGAACCGGCTGGGGACCACCGTGCTGATCGCCACTCACGACCAGGCCATGGTGGAGCGCTCAGGCATGCCGGTGCTTCATCTGCAAGACGGACGTCTGACACGGCTCGCGTCGGGATCAGGCCGATGAGCGACGCTTTTGCCCGACGTTGGCGGCCCGCGCCCTTCCTTCCGGAATCCGATAACCGGGACGGAAGCCTGATCTTCGTTGTGGCGACCCTGTGCTTCCTGGCCTGCCTTATGGCCCTCACAGTCCTGGCGACCAATCGGGCGGTCAAGGGCTGGTCCGACCAACTCAACAGCCAGGCGACCATCATTGTCAGGCCCCGGGCAAATGAAACCCCGGACCTTGCTGCAGCCCGGGCGGCGGAAGCCCTGGCCGGCGTGCCCGGCGTCACCGAAGCCCGCGCCCTGGAGCGGGAAAAGGCAGAGGCCCTGGTCGAACCCTGGCTGGGGGACATTACCGACCTTGAGGATCTGCCGATCCCGCGTCTGGTAGCTGTCGATCTCGACAATGCCCGGCCGGCCTCTTCAGCCACCCTGGCTGCAGCCCTCAAGGCGCGCGGGATAGACGGCATCATCGACGACCACTCCATCTGGACCCGGGACATAGCCCGTTCCGCGGGGGTGCTGCGCTGGGTGTGCGGCGGGGTCTTCATCCTGATTACGGCGTCCGCAGGCGCCATTGTCGCCTTCGCCACCCGGGCGGGTCTGCTGGCCAGGCGCGAGGTCGTGGAAGTGCTGCACCTGACCGGCGCGGAAAATCTCTATATCGCCCGGCTGTTTCAGGCCCGGTTTGCACAGCTGGCCGCCTGGGCAGGCGCTCTGGGGGCCATTGGCGCGGCAGGGGTCGGGGCGATCCTGCGCCTTGCCGGAGGCGGCGGCGGTCTGACGCCGGCCATCCCGATCATCTGGTCCGACCTGCTGGCCGTGGCGCCCTGTCCCCTTGTCGCCGCTCTTGTCGCCGCCATCGCCGCCCGCCTGACGGCGGAGCGCATGATCCTGGAAATCACATGAAGACCCTGGCCGCCCTCCTGCTGATGGCCGCCATCTGGGCGGTGGGTCTGGTCACCTTCGCCGACCGGGTGGAAAGGTCCACGCCTGCCCCCCTGCCCGTCCCGGCGCAAGGCGTGGTGGCGCTAACCGGCATAGGCTCGAACGCGCGGATCGGCGCCGGGGTGAACCTGCTCGAGGCCGGCCGGGCCCGACGCATGCTGGTCTCAGGGGTCAACCGGGAGGCCAGTCGCGAGGACATACGCGCTGTCAGCAAGGCCGCCCGCCGGATCTATGACTGCTGCGTGGATCTGGGCTTTACGGCTGCAGACACGGTGGGCAATGCGCGGGAGACCGCCGAGTGGGCCCGGGCCATGCGCTATGACAGCCTGATCGTCGTCACCGCTGACTATCACATGCCCCGCGCCATGCTTGAACTGCGTTCGGCCATGCCTGAAGCGAAGTTGCAGGCCTATCCTGTGGCCACTTCCGTCTTCAACGCCCACCGCTGGTGGCGGAGTTCGAAGTCCGCCCGCTTGATGATCGTCGAGTATTCGAAGTATCTGGCCATTCTGGGTCGCGAAACCATCCGCGCCCTCGGCCCACCGGCGAAAGGCTGATCCTTGACCCTTGTCCGATCCCTGATCTTTGCGGTCCTGTTCTATCTCTGGTCGCTGATCTTCTCGCTCTCCATGATGCCCTTCCTGCTGCTGCCTCCCCTGTGGACGGTGCGGGCCCTGCGGTTCTGGAGCGCCGGCATCAACTTCCTTGTCCGGATCATATGCGGCGTGAAGGTCGAGATCCGCGGTCGGGAACACATGCCCACAGGCCCGGCTATTGTCGCGCCAAAGCATCAGTGCATGCTGGACGTCTTCGCCCAGTTCGGCGCCCTTCCTTCGGTCCTCTTCGTGATGAAGAAGGAGCTGACCTATATTCCGCTGTTCGGCTGGATTGCCCTGAAGATGGGCAGCATTGTCGTTGACCGGGACGGGCATTCCGCAGCCCTCAAGAAGATGGTCAAGGACGCCCTGGTCCAGTTCGGACGCTCCCCCCGCCAGCTTCTGATATTCCCGGAAGGCACCCGCGGCGAACCGGGAGCAGAGACGACCTACAAGCCCGGCATCGCCGCCCTCTATCGCGAATTGAACCTGCCGGTTCACCCGGTGGCGACCAATTCGGGAACACATTGGCCGGCTCATGGCCTGATGCGCCATCCCGGAACCATCGTCTTTGAATACCTGGAACCGATCCCGCCGGGCCTGAAGCGCGGCGAGTTCATGCGCATCCTGCAGGAGCGGATCGACACGGCGTCTGAAAAGCTGATGGGCCTTTAGGTCGAACCTTCCACCAGGGCCTTGAGACGGATCATGGCAGGATCGCGGATGCCCTCCGCCGCCAGATGATCCACCAGATCGCTGAGATAGTCCTCATTGCGCCCGGACAATCCTACTGCGCCGGATATCAGCTCGGCCTGACGCTCCAGGGTCAGCGCACCTGCCCACTGCGGGTGGGCGACGTCAGACAGGAAGGTCAGGGCGTTGATCCTGCGTTCGCCGGGCAGATGCACCTGAACCCGGGCCTCGACATAGGTTTCGGTCGGCTGCTCCCGGTCCCGCAGATAGGCATAGGTTTCGTCCCAGTCCTTCCGGGCTATGCGGAAGGCCGCCCCGCGAACGGACCCCCCGGGCGCCAGGCCCAGCACCAGGCCCGGCCGTTCGTAAGTGCCCCGGTGGTGGACGGAATAGATGCAGAAGGCGCGTCTCCGACCGTATAAGGTGGCGGGACATCTCTCTTCGAACGCAAAGCCGGGGCGCCACATCAGCGACCCATAGCCAAAGACCCAATGCTCAGACGCCATGTTCCGCCGTTCTGCTCCTGACGCTACGCCACCGCCTTCGGGAGAGACTGCGCCCAGGCCCCGGCGTTGGGGACTCTACGGTCCCTATATCGCCTTGGCTATCGCCGTCGCCCTTTGGTCAGGCGCCTGGCTGACGGCGCGGTCCGAGGTCATTCGCCGCATGGACAGTCTGGTAGCCAGCTTCGAAGCCAGCGGCCATCACCTGCAATGGTCCCAAAGAACAGTCGGCGGCTATCCGTTCCGGCTGAGCGTCGTCGTGACTGATTTCAAAGGCCAGGCTCCTGGCGGCTGGGGGGTCGAATCCAGGCGGCTGGAGGCCGAAGCCTTCATGCATGCGCCGGGCCACTGGGTGCTCGCGGCCCCTGAGGGGCTGACCCTTCTCCGTCCAGCCGGCGGACCGGTGGACATCACAGGAACACCAATCCACGCCAGCTTGCATGGACTTGCCGTGCGGCCGCCCAGCTTCTCCCTGGAAGGGCTGGACCTCCGCTTTACGGGCCGGGAAAAGCCCTTTGTCCTTTCCGGCGCCGACAAATTCGAGCTGCATCTGCGTCCGGGACCCGATCGACAGGGCGCGATACTGTTCCGGCTGACCAATGGACGGGCAAATCCCCCCGGCCTGTTGGGCAGGATTGCCGGGAACCAGCCGGTGAATCTTGAGCTGGAGGCCATACTGTCCAGGGCAGACGCCCTGAAGGGCCCGGGTTGGTCGCGGGCTGTCAGGGCGTGGGCCGCAGCAGGGGGCCGGGCGAATCTGAGATCGGCAAGGGCGTCGGCTGGCTCCGCCATGATTGAGGCCAAGCCTGGAGAGCTATCGCTGTCACAGGACGGGCGACTGGCAGGGCAGATCAATGTCACCCTTCGCAAGGCCCCGGAGGCCCTGAGCGACCTGACAAGCCAGGGCGTCATCCCTGGAAGCGCGTCTGCAGGCCTGCCCCCAGGATCTGATCCCGCGGCCCAGGCGACCCTCACCTTCAAGGACGGGGCGACCTTTCTGGGTCAGATCCCCATCGGTCCCGCGCCGAGACTTTTCTGACAGTCCGACAGGGCCAACTGGTTTCCGACGCAACTTTATTCCCGCAACCGCGGCTATTGCGCCTCGCGCCGCAATGACATATCCGCCAACCCTCAGTTTTCGGGGAAGAATATGGCGAAGCCGGACACAGACGCGCCATCACTGGACGACATCCGCGCGCGGCTCGACGTGCTGGATGGCCAGATGTTCGCCTTGATCGATGAGCGGGCGGGTCTGGCGAGGCAGGTCGCGGCAGCCAAGGCTGCGGCGGGGGATGGCGGCAAGTTCGGGCTGCGGCCGGGCCGGGAAGCGCAATTGCTGCGGAGCCTGCTGGCCAAACCCAGGAACGCTGCAACGCCGAGCCTGATCACCAGGGTCTGGCGGGAAATCATAGGTGACAGTCTTTCGCGCCAGGGGCCATTCCACGTGGCGGTCTATGGCGGCAGGACCCCGGCACGGTCTGTCGAGTTCGCCCGGGCCCGCTTTGGCGCAGCGCCAGGCATGGTCTCGGTCGCCAGGCCGGAGGACGCCATCGCCGCCGCCCGGACTCCTGGCGGGGTCGCTGTCCTGGCGCTCTCCAGCGAAACGCCCTGGTGGGGTCGCCTGCTGGCCGAGCCGAAGATGAAGGTCTTCGCCGCCCTGCCCTGCCTCAATGGCTGGGGCCCCCTGACCGCCCTGGCGGCCGCAGAGATCGAAGTCGAACCCACAGGGGACGATCTGACCTATTGGGTGACCGATTCCCCCCTGGCCGCGTCGGCCATCGAGGACGCACTCAGCCGTGACGGGGTCGCCGCCGACCTCCTGGCGGAGGCCGGCGGACTGAAGCTCTTCGCCCTGATCGGCTATTACCAGCCCCAGGACGAGCGCCTGGCCAGGGCGCCTGGCCGACTGACCGGGGTCATCGGCGCAGCGGCGGCGGCGCTCGACAACCCGGCAGCCTAACCCCGGAAGACGAAGTCCGTCATCGACAACTGATGGGGGTTCACACCCACCAGGGTGATGTGATCCGTGCCGAGATCTATCACGGTGTTTGCGCCCACCTGGCGGATCCTCAATCCCTGGGCGGAATGGTCGAAGGTCAGATGATCCTGACCGACCTGAAAGTCGGTGATCCTGGCCGAGACATCGGAACCGGCAAACTGGAAGTCATCCTTGCCGGCGCCGCCGGTAAGAAGCTGGACGCCCCGCCCTGCGACCAGGATGTCATTGTTTACCCCGCCGACAAGGGTGTCTGCGCCATCTGACCCGATGATCAACTGGCGCGCCTCCGGGTGCTCGGCTTCACCGCCGGACGCCAATCCGCCGTGTCGGTCATAGTACACGAAGGCGTCAGCCTGGATGTGCTGGGTGTCGGTATTGCGCAGAATGATGTCGGACAGACTTGTGTGCTGGATCTGCGAGAGGGTCTGACCATCGAAGCCCTGGTTCTGGTACCAGAAGCGGTCGCCGTCCCGCAGGGCTTCGAACTGGTCGCCGATGATGATCTGGAAGGTCTGGCCCATCATGGCGCCAGGCAGGTGATCCTCAGCCAGACCGCCGACCCAGAGGTCGACCTTGTCTATGCTGCCATAGGCGTTCTTGAGCGCGGCGGCCGTGGTGGGATCTGACGTCAGCTCACTGAAGTCAGCATAGGGCTTGAGATGCAGGGCGATCCGGGTCTCGTTCAAGGTGCCCAGACCCAGGTCACGGCCTCTCTGGATGTTGATCGCGGCCAGATCCATGGCCACAGGCGGGACGTCCAGGAAGTTCCGCAGGTCATCGACGATGTGGACATCCATGGCGTTGGAGAGATCGCCGGAGAGGTGTCGCAGCAGGCCGTCCGCGCCGCCATCGGCGACAAAGTCGCTGGTGGACTGGAAGAAGGCGTCCTTCAGGGTCACAGCCGGCCCGACATCCTGGCCCTGCTCACCCACCTTCTGGAGATTGGCCGAAACTATGGAATGCCCGAACCGGAAAGCCGCACCGGCGAATTCCTCGCTGATGGTGGCGTTCACCGACGCGTCATAACCCTTGTAGGCGCTGATGGCGGTGGGTCCGAGCAGGTGGGGCAGGAACTCTGAATAGGTAATATGCGCGATTTCCGCCGTCACGATGGCCTTGGCCTGCTGGTAGAGGTGATCGCCGGTCCAGTCCGGGTGCAGGGCCTTCAGATGGTCGACCTGGTAGTTGTGTTCGCGGACAAACAGGGTCTGGAGCGCCGTCAGGTCGGGATTCTCCTGGACCCGGATATCGCCGGCTGCGAAGCCGCCATTGACGATCGGCAGGTTGTTTCCTGCAGAGGTCAGCATGTGGCCATCGGCGGTGCGCAGGCTGGCGGCCGTCGCAGCGTCCGAACCATAGACCTGTGATCCGTCCAGCCAGCCGGTCACCGAGTTTACGGCTGCCGCGGGCTTTCCATCGACGCCGGTGGCCGGGTCAATGACCGTGCGGGTCATGGAAATCTTGGTGGCCGAGAGATCTGGATCTCCTGTCGGAATGGTGATGTCGATGTGGGTCTTGCCATCTGTCCTGGCGAGGTCGAGGTCATGGTCCAGGAACTGACCCCAGGCATACATCATGCCCGACAGGCCCTCGGCGTTGACCTCATCGCCGTGGCCGGCGACCACGATGTTCGAGATATCCCGGGCATTGGGCAGGTCGGTGAACATGCTGCCCACGCCGTCAGCGAAGTTCGCCGGTCCGATCCTGACAAAGTCAGCGCCGACCGCATTCATGTTGGTGTGGGTCAGATTGTTTCCTGACCCGTCTACGGTCCGGAAGATGGGCTCCTGCACCCGAGGGCCGCCCTGCCCGCCGCCGGCGCCGCCGCCAAGCGATGGCGATGGCGAGGGCGACGGCGAAGGACCGGGCGCGGGCTGGGGCGGTGGCGGTGCTGGCCTGGGCGCACCTTCAACAGAGATCGAAGCTTCGGCCGTCAGACCGCTCGTCGTCGCCGAAATCGGGCCAGGCCTGAGGCTGTTGGCGCCAATCTGGTCGGGGAAGAACTCATCGTTGAAGGTGAAGTGCTCGCCTGGGTTCATTGTCGCCTCCAATTTGGTCGCCACGCTGGTGACCGGATCGAAGGCACGCCTAGGGGCGGTTTGTGGACGCAATATGGATGAAGGCGGCTAACTGGGAATTCAGGTTACCGGATCGAAGCGGTATCCGACGCCATAGACCGAGACAATCGGCCCGATTTCCGGGGCGAATGCGGACATTTTTCGACGGATATTCTTAATGTGACTGTCGATGGCGCGGTCGGTGACGTCCCGAAAATCTGCAGACATCAGATCAAGCAGGTCGGCCCTGGTGAAGACCCTGCCAGGCCTGGACATCATGGGTTTCAGCAGGCGGAACTCATGAGGCGTCAGTCCCAGACAGACGCCCCGGCAGAGTATGCGCATCCCCTCATCGTCGATCAGGTAGGGGCGGGCTTCGACCACCAGGCGGCCTTCAGCACGGCGAATGGCGGCGCGCACCCTGGCGATCACCTCCTTTGGTCGAAAGGGCTTGCAGATATAGTCATCAGCACCGCCATCCAGTCCCGCGAGTTGGTCGGCTTCAGCAACCCGGGCGGTCAGCATCAGGATCGGCGCCGATGAGAACCGCCTTACCTCCCTGCAGACGTCCTGGCCGCCCAGGCCCGGCAACATCAGGTCAAGCAGGATCGCCGCAGGCTCGGCCTGCCTGACGGCAGGCGCCACCAGTCGGCCATCCGCAATGAGCTTGGGGGTAAAGCCTGCGTCTTCCAGATAGTCCGCCAGGAGGCATGCGATCTTGGGGTCGTCCTCCACCACCATGACCTGTCGACCCGCGCCATCTCTGGCGTTCCCGGCATGGTCGGCGCTAATGGACTTGCCCATCATGTCTCCACATTCGTCGTGCAAAAGCGGCGAAAGCTGGGCGGCTCAGGGCGGAAGGGATTGGTTTGCAGGTGCGCGTTCGTCTGTTCCACACCATTGTCCTTGTCCTGGCGTCTTTCGCGGTGGCGACGGTCGTGGGTATGGGCGCCCTGATGATGGGCAGCCTGAAGACCGGGTTCGGCGCCTATGTCGCCGCCCGGGACGCCGCGAGACTCGAGCAGTTTGCCGCCTACACCGCCATCGCCCTTCCGCAGATCGGGGGGCTGGAGGCCATGGTTGAGCGACCCGGGCTTTTCCGCAAGATGATGGACGATCAGAACAGGCCCTTCAGCCCGCCCGGACGACCGGGCCCGGAAGGGCCCCCGTTCGGGCCGCCACCCTTTGGCCCACCTCCGCCCAGGGCCGACGGCTTCGAAAGACGTCTTGCCCTCCTGACCCCCCAGGGTGTGTGGGTCGCCGGTCATCGCCCCCAGCCAGGGGATCAGGGATTGATTGCCCCGGTGGTCGTGAACGGACAGACGATTGCAAAGGTTGAACTCCTGCAGCCGCCGGGCGGCGAGGCGCCGGTGGACGCCGAGTTCCTGCGACAGCAATATGGCCGAATCGCCCTGATGGGCGCCGTCCTGATCATCCTGGCCATCGGGGTTTCGGTATTCGCCGCCAGAGCTCTGGCGAAACCCCTGCTGGCCGTGCGGCAGGCCACAAACCGGATTTCGCGGGGCGACTTCGCAACACGGATCGCCCCCTCCGGCGCCCAGGAACTGGTGGAGATGATCGGTGACATCAACCAGATGGCCCTGGAGCTGGAACGCCAGCAATCAGGCCGGCGCCGCTGGCTGGCCGAGATCGCCCATGAACTTCGAACGCCACTCACCATTCTGACCGGCGAACTGGACGCCCTGATTGATGGCGTCAGGCCGGTTTCCAGGCAGGCGCTGGAGTCCTTTCAGGAGGAGCTTGCCCGCCTGAACGGACTGGTCGAAGACCTCCATGTCCTGTCCATGTCAGACCTAAACGCCCTGAGCTGCACCTTTGAGGACCTGGATGTTGTCGAGCTGCTGGGGCAGATCGTCGAACGGCACAGGCCCCGCCTGGCAGGCGCAGAGATCACCCTGGATTGGCGCAGGCCAGACACCCCGGTCGAGGCCAGTTGGGATCCCCAGAGGATCGAACAGCTCATGCTCAACCTGCTGGAAAACAGCAGGCGCCATACCCGCGCACCCGGCCGGGCGAGTCTGCGGAGTGAAGTCGGCCCCGACCGGATCGTGATCCAGCTGGACGACACGGCCCCCGGGGTCGCGATTGAACACCTCGGTCACCTCGGCGAGCCTCTGTTCAGGACCGATGAGGCCCGGGAAAAAAGCAAGGGCGGCAGCGGCCTTGGCCTGGCCGTCTGCAGGGCCATTGCAGCGAGCCATGGCGGCAGGCTGGAATTCACGCCCTCCGGCCTCGGGGGCCTGTGCGTGCGGATTGACCTGCCCCGACATCCGGCCTGATCGCACCCCCTACCCCCGGGCCGTTCCCGAGCCTATAAGCGCCGCCATGTCTGATCAGCCTAACCTCGACCGCGCCAACGCCGACCGCCCGATGCCGAAGTCCGGTATCCTGGACATCGCCCCCTATACGCCTGGGAAAGCGAAGATTGAGGGGGTGGAAAATCCCTTGAAGCTGTCGGCCAATGAAAATGTCCTGGGCTCCAGTCCCAAGGCCCAGGAGGCCTTCGCCGGCGCCATCAGCCAGCTGCATATGTACCCGGAAGGACGCTCCAACATCCTGCGGGCGGCCATTCACGAGCGTTACGGCCTTGAGCCCGAGCGCCTGCTTTTCGGCTGCGGCTCTGACGAGATCTTCCAGCTGCTGAACCAGACCTTCCTTGAACCCGGCGACAACATCGTCCAGGGCGAATACGGCTTTGGCGCCTATGCCATCGGCGCCCGCGCCTGCCAGGGCGAGGTCCGCATGGCGCCGGAAAAGGATTACCGGATCGACGTCGACGAGATCCTGAAATGCGTGGATGCGCGCACCCGGCTGGTCTTCATCGCCAATCCGGGGAACCCGACCGGCACCTGGATCAACGGCTCGGAGGTCCGCCGTCTGCACGCCGGCCTGGCGCCCAGCGTCATACTGGTGCTGGACGGCGCCTATGCAGAGTTCGTCGACGACGCGACCTTTGAGGACGGCCTCTCCATGGTGCGCGAATTCCAGAATGTCGTGGTCACCCGCACCTTCAGCAAGCTGCACGGCCTGGCGGCCCTGCGGGTCGGCTGGGCCTACATGCCGCCGGAAATGGCGGACGCCGTTGACCGGATCCGCCTGCCCTTCAACCTGAACATCCCGGCCCAGCTGGCCGCTGTAGCGGCGCTGGGAGATCGGGACTTCGAAGAGCGCTCCATCGCCCTGGTCAACCAGTGGCGGCCCTGGCTGGCCCAGCAACTGGGCGGCCTGGGGCTGGACGTGGTGCCCTCAGCCGCCAACTTCCTGCTGATCGGCTTTCCGACGACGCCGGGCAAGACGGCCCTGGACGCCAATGACTATCTGTCCTCCCGGGGCATCATCCCGCGGGTTGTGGCGGGCTATGGCCTGCCCAACCACCTGCGGATCACCATCGGGCTCGAGGCGCACAACCGCGCGGTCGTCGACGCCCTGGCCGACTTCATGAAGGCCTGATCCCATGTCGACTGTCATCTTCCAGAAAATGGCCGTCGTTGGGTGCGGCCTGATCGGCTCGTCAGTGATCCGGGCCGCCCGGGCGGCCGGCGCCGTTGGAACTGTGGCGGTCGCTGACGCCAGTGCGGAACACCGGGCGGAAATTGGCCGCCTCGGCTATGCCGATCTGGTCACCGGCGATGTGGCGCAGGCCGTGGCGGATGCAGATCTGGTGGTCTTCGCCGTTCCGGTTCTGGCCATGGGCCCCGCCGCCCTGCAGGCCGCCAGCGGCCTCAAGCCCGGCGCCATCGTCACCGATGTGGGGTCGGTCAAGGGCTCCGTGGCCGAAGCCCTGCTGGCCGCCACTCCGGCCCATGCCTTTGTGATTCCGGGACACCCGATCGCCGGGACCGAACAGTCTGGCCCCAGCGCCGGCTTCGCCGAACTCTTCGACAAGCGCTGGGTTATCCTGACGCCGCAGGACCGGACCGACGCGCCCTATCAGGACGCCATAGGGAAGCTGAGCGCCTTCTGGTCAGCCCTTGGCGCCAATGTCGAAAGCATGGACGCGGCCCATCACGATCTGGTCCTGGCGGTCACCAGCCACCTGCCCCACCTGATCGCCTACAACATTGTCGGTACTGCGGCCGACATGGAAGAGGTCACCCAGGCCGAGGTCATGAAGTATTCGGCCGGCGGTTTCCGCGACTTCACCCGTATCGCCGCGTCTGACCCCACCATGTGGCGGGACGTCTTCGTGGCCAACAAGGATGCTGTCCTGGAAATCCTCGGCCGCTTCACCGAGGACCTGCAGGCGCTCAGCCGCGCCATCCGCTGGGGGGAATCGGACAAGCTGTTCGAACTGTTCAGCCGCACCCGCGAAATCCGCAGGGGCATCATCGCCGCCGGCCAGGAAAGCGCCGAGCCCAATTTCGGCCGCGACCGGAACAAGCAGTAGGACACCCCATGAACGGCTATGTCTGGCTCAGCATCGCCATCATGGCCGAGGTGGTCGCCACCACCTTCCTCAAGGCGTCGGAGGGCTTTACCCGCCCGATCCCCGCCATCATCACGACCCTGGGCTATGGCCTGGCCTTCTGGTGTCTTTCCCATGCCATGAAGACCGTGCCGGTTGGCGTCGGCTATGCGATCTGGTCCGGTGTGGGGATCATCGCCATCACCGCCATTGCCTGGATCTGGTTCAGCCAGAAGCCCGACCTGCCCGCAATGGCGGGCATGGGCTTGATCCTCGCTGGGGTTCTGGTGATCAATCTCTTCTCCAAGAGTCAGGCCTGAGGAACGTCCCATGCGGTCACGCTTTGAAAACCTGGCCCGCACAGGCGGGGCGCCTGGCGACGCAGAGCGTTTTTCCGCGGCGGTGAAGGCTGGAGACACAGCCGCCCTCCCGGATCTGGCGGCCCTCTGGCTTCACGCCGCCGCCGCCGCGCCCTCACGACTTGGCGAGATCTATGACGGGTCATCCAAGGGGTGGCTTGGCCGGGAGCCGGCAGCTCCACACCTGGCGGCCGAAAGCGAGACCGTGGAAATTCCCGACGCCTTCTGGCCCGACTTCTGGGCCCTGGTCAGCGATCAGACCGCTGGCGGCGATGCCGGCCTCATCACCCAGAGGACTGCGGCTCTGTCCGGTGGTCTGGCGCCTGATTTCAGGGCCGCCGCGGTCGCCGCCGCCCTGACCTATCCAGGGGTCAACGATGCGGCAGCCGATGGCTTCCCTGAGAAGTTCACCCTCGAGGCCATGGCCCGCGCACCTGAAGGCTCCCTGGGCGCTGAATTTCATCACCTGATCGTCAGCAATGGCTTTGACCTTGAGGTTCTGGATCGCGACGCCCTGGGCCTGGCCGACCTGCCGCCGCCCCTGGACTATCTGAACGCCCGGATCCTGCAGTGCCACGACCTCTGGCACATTACGGCGGGCTATCAGACCACCGGCCTGCACGAGGTGGCGATCTCGGGCTTCCAGGCCGGCCAGTTCGGCCACAACTATTCGGCCATGTTCCTGGCCATGGTTCTGACCAAGATGGCGCTCAACCCCATGGCGCCCGCCAGCCTCATGCTGGATGTGATCCTGTCGGCCTGGACCCATGGCCGCGAAACCCCGCCCCTGCTGCCTGTAAACTGGCCGGAGCTCTGGGACCTTTCGGTGGAGGACATCCGCACAAGGCTGGGCGTGAGGGCCTATGCCTCCCCCTATCCCGCCAACCTGTTTGAAAGCCTGCGGGCAGCCTAAGGGGCCAGGAAGGCCGCTGTCGCCTCTATGGCTTCCACCAGGGTCACCCGCTGGATTTCGACCCCTTCGGGCAGGCTGGAGAACAGGCGGGTCGGCGCAGCGGCGTCCAGAATGACGAAGACCCCCTTGTCGTCGGCCCGGCGGATCAGGCGGCCAAAGGCCTGGGCGATACGCCCCCGGGCCACCGCGTCGTCATAGGACTTGCCGCCAAACCGCACCCGGCGCGCCTTGTGCAGAATGTCAGGACGGGGCCAGGGCACCCGGTCAAACACCAGCAGGCGCAGGCTGCGTCCGGGCACGTCCACACCGTCCCGGACCGCGTCTGTCCCCAGCAGGCAGGCGTCTTCCTCGGCCCTGAAAATGTCGACCAGGGCGCCGACCTCCAGGGGATCCACATGCTGGGCGTAGAGGGCCAGCCCCTTGTCCGCCAGGGGGGCGACAATCCGCTCATGGACAGCCCGCAGGCGCCGGATCGCCGTGAACAGGCCCAGGCCGCCACCGCCCGCCGCCAGGAAGAGCTCGCGCATGGCCGCACCGACCTGCCGGGCGTCATCGCGCCCGACATCCGTCACTACAAAAGCCCGGGCCCTTGAGGCATAGTCAAAGGGCGAGGCCAGCCTGAGGGTCTTGGGGCGCTCTGGCAGCCGGGCTGCGCCGGTGCGCATTTCCGCCAGGGCGAAGGGGTCGATCAGGGTCGAGTCCGCCAGGGTGGCGCTGGTCACCAGCACCCCATGGGCCGGCGCGATGACGGCATTGGTCAGGGGCTCGGTCGGGTCTACCCAATGGCGGCGGCAGGCGGCGTCGACCACCCGCCCATAGAGGAAGGTGGCGTCGAACCAGTCTACGAAATCAGGGTCATCCTCGGCGTCCTCGTCTATGGCGCGGAGCATGGACCGCCAGGCTGGCAGGACCATCCGGGCCCGCCGGTCCAGACCCCGCAGGGCGCCTTCGATCCGCGCCCGGTCGGTCTGGGTCAGGGTGGCCGCCTCGTCGTCGAGGACGTCTTCCAGATACCGGGCCAGGGCCAGCAGGGGCGCCTCGACGCTGGCCAGGGCGGCGGCGGCCTCCCGGGCCGTATCACGCACCAGGTCCAGGGCCGGGCGGGCGGCGCACTCCATGCCCACATCGGAGGGCGCTGCGCGGGCCCGCAGCTGCTCGATCACCGCCACCAGGAAATGCTCGATGGCGCCTATGGGATTGACCTCGCCATTGGGCGGCGCCACGCGACCGGACCAACCTTCGCCAGGCAGGGCGGCGGCAGCGCGGGTGGCGTCCACCAGGGCGCGCCGGGCGTCGTCCCGGTCGCCCAGGGTCTCCATCAGCCTGGTCTCAAGCCCCCTGCCACGGCGGCCGCGGCCCTCGGGACCCCGGATCCAGCGGCGCAGTTCGGCGGCTTCCTGACCCGAAAGGGCGGCGGCGAAGGCGCTGTCGGCGGCGTCGAAGAGGTGGTGGCCCTCGTCAAAGACGATCCGCTTGAGCTGGGTGGTCTCGCCATCGGCCTTGGAGCCCCGCGCCGCCCGGGCGCCGTCAAAGGCGGCCTGGGTAAGAACCAGGGCGTGGTTGGCGATGACCAGATCGGCCCGGCGGGAGCCGCGAATGGCCTTCTCCACAAAGCAGGTCCGATAGTGGGCGCAGCCGGCGTGAATGCACTCGCCGCGGCGGTCCACCAGATTGCCCGGGCTGGCCTGGGCGGCGGGCGGCACGGCGAACAGGCCAGACAGCCAGGCTGGAAAATCTCCGCCGGTCATGTCGCCATCCCGGGTCGCCCGCACCCACCGGGCGGTCAGGCCCATGCCGATCAGGTCGGCCGAGCCCAGCTGGGCGGCATTGGTCTGGTCCTGGAAATTCAGCAGGCAGAGATAGTTCTCCCGTCCCTTGCGGACCACCGCCTTGCGAGCCCGGACCTTGGGATCAGGATAGAGGGCGTGGCTCTCCCGCTCGATCTGCCTCTGCAGGGCCCGGGTATAGGTCGAGACCCAGACCGAAGGACCATTGGCCTCGGCCCAGAGGGAGGCCGGCGCAAGATAGGCCATGGTCTTGCCAATGCCGGTGCCGGCTTCGGCCAGCATCATCCGGGGTTCGCCCTCCCGCTCACGGGGCTGAAAGGCGAAGGCGGCTTCAGCCGCAAAGGTCGCCTGGGCGGGACGGGCCTCGTCCAGACCTGCCGCGGTCAGCAACTCCGCCAGACGCGCCGCCGCCGCTTCGGGTGGAAAGGGCTTTGACCCGGCCTCCCCCAGGGGGGCCTGATCCTCCCACTCACTGACCCGGGTCCAGACATCCAGCCCCGAGGTCCGGAACTGGTTGCCAACCGGCTGGGACCGCAGGGCGCCGATCAC
Organism: Alphaproteobacteria bacterium PA2; assembly: GCA_002256425.1. Taxonomy (NCBI): domain Bacteria; kingdom Pseudomonadati; phylum Pseudomonadota; class Alphaproteobacteria; species Alphaproteobacteria bacterium PA2. The sequence continues at coordinate 3,228,997 of NKIZ01000001.1, forward strand.
CAGGGCGCCCCAGCACCATCCGCCACGGGCCAGGGTCTCGGCTATGGCCAGGGCCTCCTCCCGGGAGGGGGTTGGACTGGTGGCGAGTTCGGAAAGCAGGGCTTTGACGCTGTCCATCAGGCTGGCGGCCTGGGCTTCGGCCCCTCGCGGCTCCGCCAGATCCAGGGCTAGGGCCAGACCTGCCGCCGAGGGCGCGCAGAAGGTCGCAGGGCGAACGAATGCGAAGAGTTCAAGGGCGTCGAACAGGCGAGGCGAGCGCGGGCGCGCATTCAGACCCAGCCGCTTGGCGGTCATGCCTGCATGGGCGACGATGACCGGACCGCGGTCGAAGAGGTCCCGGGCATCAGGAATTCGCAGGGACTGAACGCGCCCCCCATCGGCGACAGCGGACCGTCCGCCCGGCAAGGTCACCAGACAGACGGCAATATCCAGGAGGGCGGCGGGTGCATTCACAGGACCGGGTCTATCCGGGAACAGGAGATAAGTCAGCGGCCATGTTCTGGTTTTAGTCTCATTTTCAGCCGCCGCAGGGGCGACCGAAGCGGCAGCTCCTGGCGTCGAGGAAAGTCACTGCTTGTCGTCGCGATAAATCCCGGATTGGCCCATCCGTGAGTGTCGCGTGAATACTTCGTAATTCAAGAAACACTTCAGTACTACAGACTTGAACTACATAACGCCTATGAGATGGTGAACGGCGAATTCACCATGATCATTGAAAAATCTGGGTGCGACAGATTGTCACCATCAGGCATTGCAATCTCTTATCAACAAAAGCCGGTTAGGGTTAGCCTCTAGTCCCCGACCGACAGGCCGAAATGTCATCCGCTTTTCAAAACGTCAAAGTGCTGATCGTCGATCACAACCAGGGCATGCGCAGCATTGTTGCGACAGTCCTGCGCGGGTTGGGATTCCCGAGTCTGCAGCTGGCGGAAAACGGTGAGGACGCCCTCCGTAATATCGAGAGCTACGGCCCTGATCTGGTCATAACCGAGCTGAAAATGCCGGTTATGGATGGCCCCACCTTTGTGCGCCGCCTGCGCAAGGACGAGAACAATCCCAGCAATATGGTGCCGATCATCATCGCCAGTGGCCATACCGAGGACAAATACGTCCGCGAATGCCTGATCGCCGGCGCTGACCAGTTCCTGGCTCGTCCGATATCCGGCCAGAGCCTGGCCGACCGGATCAGCCGCATCATCCGCGACGAGCGGCAGTTTGTCCGCACGCCGGACTATATCGGCCCGGCGCGGAACCTGAAGGTCGTGGAAATGATGAAGGCCGCCAAGCCAGCGGCCTAGACTTCGCTCAGCGCTAACAGGGCGTAACTCGCCAGCCAGTGCTCGCCCATATAGTCACCGGCCACATGGGGCAGGCTGGCCTGGAGATGCTTCTCCGCCGCCGCACGCGCAACAGTCTGTACGGGATGGTCATCCGCCAGCCCTGAAGCGATGGACCGCCAGCACCAGGCCCGGCTGAGATTGAGGCCGTCCAGATGGGCGATCTTGCCGTCCGTGCGGTCGCTGACCCGGGCGGGGGTGAACAGGGTTCCAGGCGACCCTGCAGCCGCCTGAGGCAGGAAGCGATCAAACCAGGCCGGAAAGTCTCCTTCCCCCATCAATCGGCGCATGCATTCGGCCTCCATCAGGGCCGGGGACAGGAAATCATCTACGGATGGCTCCCAGGCCTGACAGGCCTGATCCTGGCCATACCAGGCCATGGCCTTGGCGGTGAGCAGGTCCAGCAGGTTCTGATCCCCGACGGCCCGGGCATAGTCGGCGCTGAGGGCCAGGGCGAAGGCGGTCGAAGAGTGGACGCCGGTCCGGATCGGATAGTCGCAGCGGGGCAGGAAGGTCTTGAACCGATCAGCAAAGGCGGACGCCAGGGGTTCGAAGTTTGCAGCCCAGGGCGCGTCATGCACCACCAGCTCGCTGTGGAGCTTGAGCAGCCAGGCCCAGCCATAGGGCCGCGAAAACCCCCGGGCGGAATCCGCCGACATGTAGGCCCGCTCGGCCTCGACCTTTTCAGGGGTGAAGGCGCCGTCAAACAGGGTGCGTATGGCGTCCGCCTGGGGAATGCCTGGATGCAGACGCAGGAGGCTGGCCAGCAGCCAGTGGCTGTGGACGCAGGAGTGCCAGTCAAAGCTGCCATAGAAGATCGGATGCAGGGCCTGGGGGCCCCGAACATCCTGTGGCCCGGTCATCATATGATCGAGCTTGTTGGGGTATTCCTGGTTCACATGACCCAGGGCGATACCCGCAAGCTTTGCAGCAAGTTCAGCCGTGAGGACGGAAGGCGAAGACATACATCAGGACCATGTTGATCAGAAGGAGCGGCAGGGCGGTGGGGGTCTGGGCGCGGATGACCGCGAAGCGGTCCTTCAACTCCAGCAGGGCGGTGGGCACAACATTGAAGTTGGCGGCCAGGGGGGTCATCAGCGTGCCGCAGAAACCTGACAGCATGCCCATGGCGCAGATGACGGCGGGATCGCCGCCAAACCTGTGGATCAGGAACGGTAGGGCGACTCCAGCGGTGATGACCGGGAAGGCTGCGAAGGCGTTGCCCATGACCAGGGTGAACAGGGCCATGCCGATGCAGTAAACCGCCACCGCCATGAAGGGCGTGTTCATGGGGATCCAGGTGGTCACCAGATCACCCACCACCTTGCCGACCCCGGCCAGGGCGAAGAGGGCGCCCAGGGCCGCCAGCATCTGGGGCAGCAGGGCCGCCCAGCCTACCAGATCCATCAGCCGACGCCCTTCCTGCAAAGGCGTGATCATGGGCTGACGGAACAGGGCGAAGGCCGCCCCGGCGGCAAGCAGGGCGCCGGCGGCCAGGGAAATCAGGGTCGCCTGTTTCGGATCCAGCAGGGGAACCTCTCCCAGCTTCCAGGTCTTGACCACCAGGGTCCCGAACAGGACCACCGCAGGAATGACCAGGGCCGGCAGGAAGAGCCGGTTTCCGAACCTGAGGGCCGAGGCCTGCCGGTCCGCCAGGAGGGCGACGCCGCCGGTCCCCTGACCCAGTTTCCCGACCCCCGCTGTCACCGCCAGGACAAGAACCAGCACGCCATTGCCCAGATCACCGAAGTGGTCCCCGGCCAGGAAGCTGGCGGCCAGCAGGCCCCAGAAGAGGGCGTTGCGCCAGCGCCGGGGATTGGTCTGGTCCCGCGCGCTGAGCAGGGCATAGGCGGCGAAGACCAGCCCGGCCAGAATGTAGACGAACCCCAGCTTGATCATGCACCCGCCCTCCGGGCCAGCCGACGGCCGAAGATCAGGATCCGGGCGCCGTGGATGGCGAAGGCGGCGATGGCGGTGGGTATGGCCCAACGCGACAGGTCCAGGGGCTCGAGCCGAACCCCGCTCTGATCGAGGAAGCCGACCATCAGCAGGATGGAGCCGATGGCCATGAAGATGTCTTCGCCGAAGAACAGGCCGATATTGTCGGTGGCCGCAGCAAATGCCTTCACCCTCTGGCGGTCGCTGTCGACCAGTTCGCCGCCGTCGGATTCCACAGCGGCCTCCGCCATGGGCGCCAACAGGGGCCGAACAGTCTGGGTCTGACCGGCGATGGAGGTCAGGCCAAGGGCTGAGGTCAGTTGCCGGAACAGCAGATATCCCACCATCAGGTGGCCAAAGGTCACCCCTTTCAGGCCACGGATAAGATCCCGCGCCCTTTCCTGCAGGCCTGCCCGCTCCAGCATGCCGATCACCGGCAGGATCAACCAGGCGGCGCTCACATAGCGGTTTTCGTTGAAGGCCTTGCCGAAGGCGCTCAGTACCTCGACCGGGGAAAGGCCCGCCGCAAGACCTGTGGCGAAGGCCGAGGCCATGACCACCAGCAGGGGATTGAAACCCGCGGCGAAGCCGGCCACCACAACGGCGACCCCCAACAGGATCAGCATTCCTTACCCCCGAGTCTCAAAGCGTCAGGGGAAGGACTTAACCCTCAAACCCATCAAACCGATAGGCCTGGCCGTCGCGGACCACATGGCCGGCCGTCGGGGCGGCGAAATGGGTGCCGATGACGAGGATTGGCTTGTCGGCCGTATCCTCGAACATCCGGCGGCGCATGACCGCCGAGGCCTTACCGTCACTGTCAAAGGGCGGCGACCAGTCCGGGTGGGCCAGCTGGCAGGGATGATGGACGGCGTCGCCGGTAATCATGGCGACCTGACCCTCGGACTCGATCATCACGCTCACATGGCCGGGGGTGTGGCCCGGCGTCGGGATCAAGCGGACCTCGGCCGAAAGGCGATGGTCCATCTCGACCAGTTCAGCCAGGCCTGCATCAAAGATCGGCTGGACCGAGTCGGACAGGATGACCTGCTGCTCAGCGTCCTCGTGGGCGCTCCAGTGGGCATATTCCCTGGCCCCGATCAGGTACTTCGCCTTCGGGAAGGTCGGGACCCATTTGCCGTCCACCTGCATGGTGTTCCAGCCCACATGGTCCACGTGGAGATGGGTGCAGACAACGTGATCGACACTCTCCCGGGACCAGCCGGCGGCCTCGAGCTGGGTCAGGAAGTCCGTGGCCAGGGCCTGGCCGCCCAGCAGGCTGCGGGGTCGGTCATTGCCGATGCAGGTGTCCACCACCAGCCTCAGACCCGGCGCCTCGACCAGCAGGGCGTGAATGGACAGGCGCAGGGACCCGTCCTCGTTCACGTAGTTGGGATAGAGCCACGGAATGGTCTTGAGCACCTCCGGACGGGCTTCCAGCAGGAAGGGCCGCGCCTCGGAATAAGGCACAGGCAGTTCGATCTCGACAATGCGCGTGACAGTGACGGCGCCGATCTTCCAGGTGAGCATGCCGGCGCCTAGCGGAGGTCTGCGTTGATCTTGGCGAGGACCGAGGAGCCCGGAATCAGGTCCGGGCCGCCCAGGCTGTTCAGCGGCCGCTCAACGGTGTCGAGGGAGTCGTGCAGGTCGCTGGCTTCCGGGTCCACATAGAGCAGGCCCGTGACCACCTCGCCCTGGGCCTGGCGCTGGGCCAGATAGGTCATGGCGGCGATCCGGTCGGTAGGATCATAGTGCTCGGCCAGCTTGTGCAGGGCCAGGACCGATCCGTCATGCTGGGTCACGGTGGTGGTTGTGCCCGGGGCATAGTCCACCTCTATCGGCGCGCGCTTGGCGATGACATCGAGGCGGTTCACGGCCTCATTGTGCTCGCGCACATAGTCATAGCTCTTGGTCGAGCCGGCGTGATTGTTGAACTGCACGCAGGGGCTGACGCAGTCGATGAAGGCCGCGCCCTTGTGGGCCAGGGCGGCGCGGATCAGCGGCGCCAGCTGGGCCTTGTCGCCCGAGAAGGACCGGGCCACGAAGGTGGCGCCCAGCTGCAGGGCAAGGCTGACAAGGTCGATGGCCGAGTCGTGGTTTTCCACGCCCTTCTTGGACTTGGAGCCCTTGTCGGAGGTGGCTGAAAACTGACCCTTGGTCAGGCCATAGACCCCGTTGTTCTCGACGATATAGGTCATGTTGACCCCGCGACGGATGGCGTGGGCGAACTGGCCAAGGCCGATGGAGGCGCTGTCGCCGTCGCCGGAGACCCCCAGATAGATCAGCTCGCGATTGGCCAGATTGGCGCCGGTCAGCACGGACGGCATGCGGCCATGGACAGTGTTGAAGCCGTGGGAGGCGCCCAGGAAGTAGTCCGGCGTCTTTGACGAGCAGCCAATGCCCGACAGCTTGGCCAGCCGGTGGGGCGGCAGGTTCAGGTCATAACAGGCCTGGATGATGGCCGCAGAGATCGAGTCGTGTCCGCAGCCGGCGCAGAGGGTCGAAACCGAGCCCTCATAGTCCCGGCGGGTAAAGCCCAGCTCGTTGGCCGCAAGGCTGGGGTGATGCAGGCGGGGTTTGAGCAGATAGGTCATTCTGCGGCCTCCGGAACAGGGGAACGCGGCGCGGCGGCGCCAAGGCGGGCGCCGATTTCGGCGGCGATGAAGCGGGCGGTGATCGGGGTGCCGTCATAGTGCAGGACGGGCGGCAGCTTGCCCGGGTCCACATCGCCCTCATTGACGATCAGGGTGCGCAGCTGGGCGTCACGGTTCTGCTCGACCACGAAGACGCGGTCATGGGCGGCGATGAAATCATAGACCTCGTCGCTGAAGGGGAAGCCCCGCACGCGCAGGGCGTCCAGGTGCATGCCCTTGGCCTCAAGGATTTCCAGGGCCTCATGCATGGCCGGGGTGGTAGATCCGAAATAGATCACGCCGGTCCTTGTCGCCTTGCCCGACTTCCGCAGGACGGGCGCCGGGATCAGGGACTTGGCGGTCTCGAACTTCCGCAGCAGGCGCTGCATGTTGTCCACATAGACATGACCTTCCTCGCTGTAGCGTGCATAGGGATTGCGCGAGGTGCCCCGGGTGAAATAGGCGCCCTTGGAGGGGTGGACGCCGGGATAGGTGCGGTAGGGAATTCCGTCGCCATCCACATCCTTGTAGCGACCGAAATCAACCCCGGCCTCCAGCTCCTCATAGGTCATGACCTTGCCGCGATCGAGATTGCGGCTGTCGTCCCACTTGAAGGGCTCGGTGAGCCATTCGTTCATGCCGATGTCCAGATCCTGCATCAGGAAGATGGTGGTCTGCAGGCGGTCCGAAAGATCGAAGGCCAGGGCCGCCATCTCGAAGCATTCGCCCGGATCCTGCGGCAACAGCATGGGATGCTTGGTGTCGCCGTGACCGGCATAGGCTGCACCGATCAGGTCGGCCTGCTGGGTCCGGGTCGGCATGCCGGTGGAGGGTCCGCCCCGCTGGACGTCGATGATCACCGCCGGGATTTCCGCGAAATAGGAAAGGCCGATGAACTCGGTCATCAGGGAAACGCCGGGTCCGGAGGTGGCGGTAAAGGCCCTGGCGCCGTTCCAGCCGGCGCCGATCACCATGCCGATGGAGGCGATTTCGTCCTCGGCCTGGACAATGGCGTACTTGGCCTGACCGGTTTCCTTGTCGGTCCTGAACTCGGCGCAATAGTCCATGAAGGCCTCAACCACCGAGGTGGAGGGCGTGATGGGATACCAGGCGCATACCGTGGCGCCGCCATAGACCGCGCCAAGGGCTGCGGCGGAATTGCCTTCCACATAGATCCGGTCGCCCACGGCGTCGGCCCGGCGGACCTGCAGACCCAGGGGCTTGAGGTTTGCCTTCACATAGTCGCGACCCATGTGCAGGGCCTCGAAATTGGCCTTGATCAGACGGTCCTTGCCGGCGAACTGCTCAGACAGCAGGGTCTCGATAACCTCGATCTCGATGCCCAGCAGGGCCGCCAGGGCGCCCACATAGATGATGTTCTTGAAGAGCTGGCGCTCCCGGGGAACCGAATAGACCTCGTTGCAGATGCGCGTCAGGGGCACACCGACCACGGTGATGTCTTCCCGGAACTTGCTCTCCGGCATGGCCTTGGTGGAGTCGTAGAACAGATATCCGCCGGGCTCGATCTCGGCGATGTCGCGATCCCAGGTCTGGGGGTTCATGGCGACCATCAGGTCCACCCCGCCCCGCCGGCCCAGATGGCCATCGCCGGTCACCCGCACCTCGTACCAGGTGGGCAGGCCCTGAATGTTGGACGGGAAGATGTTCCGCGCCGCCACCGGCACGCCCATCCGCAGGACGGACTTGGCGAACATGGAGTTGGCGCTGGCAGACCCCGAGCCGTTCACATTGGCGAACTTGACGACGAAGTCGTTGGTGAGGTTCAGCGAGCCTGACATGCACCGCCTCCCGTCATGGTCGTGGCATGGGTCATTTCCAGGGTGAACCTCTGCATGTCCCAGGCGCCGGTCGGGCAGCGTTCTGCACACAGTCCGCAGTGCAGACAGACGTCTTCGTCCTTCACCATCACCCGTCCGGTTTTCAGTTTGCTTGAGACCAGCAGGTCCTGGTCAAGGTGCAGGGACGGCGCCTTGAGCCTTCCCCTCAGATCTTCTTCCTCACCGTCTTCGGTGAAGGTGATGCAGTCCACCGGACAGATGTCGACGCAGGCGTCGCACTCGATGCACAGGGGCTCGGCGAACACGGTCTGGACATCGCAGTTCAGGCAACGCTGGGCCTCGGCGAAGCCCAGCTTGGGATCAAAGCCCAGTTCGACCTCCAGCCTCACGTCCTTCAGGGACTCGACCTTGTCCCTTTGCGGCACCCGGAACCGGGCGTCGTTGGAGACGTCGTTGTCATAGCTCCACTCGTGAATGCCCATCTTCTGGGAGGTGAGGGAGAAGCCTGGGGGCGGCCGATCGTGAACGTCCTCGCCCTGGCAGTAGCGATGGATGGAAACCGCGGCGTCATGGCCCTGGGCCACAGCCCAGATGATGTTCTTGGGGCCGAAGGCGGCGTCGCCACCAAAGAAGACGCCCGGGCGGGTGGACTGGAAGGTGACTTCGTCGACCCTGGGCATGCCCCATTCGTCGAAGTCGAGGCCGATGTCCCGCTCAATCCACGGGAAGGCGTTTTCCTGTCCCACGGCGACCAGGACGTCATCGCAAGCATGGTGCTCGTCAGGTTCGCCCGACGCCACCAGACGGCGGCGACCCTTGTCGTCGTACTGGGCCTCGACCACTTCGAAGACCACGCCGGTCAGCTTGCCGTTTTCATGGGTGAAGGCCTTGGGCACCCGGAAGTTCAGGATCGGGATGTCCTCGTGAAGGGCGTCCTCCTTTTCCCAGGGACTGGCCTTCATCTCCTCAAATCCCGACCGGACCACCACCTTGACGTCCTCGCCGCCCAGACGGCGGGAGGTGCGGCAGCAGTCCATGGCGGTATTGCCGCCGCCCAGGACGATGACCCGACGGCCGATCTTTTCGATGTGTCCGAAGGAGACGCTGGAAAGCCAGTCAATGCCGATGTGGATGTTGGCCGCCGCTTCAGCGCGGCCGGGAAGGTCAAGATCCCGTCCCCTCGGCGCACCGGTGCCGATGAAGACCGCATCATAGTTTTCGGCCAGCAGGTCTTTCAGGCTGTCAACGCTGTGACCCAGGCGAACATCCATGCCCAGGCCGGTAATGTAGCCGACCTCCTCATCGATCACTTCTTCCGGCAGACGGAAGCGCGGGATCTGGCTGCGGATCATGCCGCCGGCCTTGGCGTCGCGGTCATAGACCACCAGGTCGTAGCCAAGGGGAGCCAGGTCCCTTGCCACGGTAAGGGCGGCGGGACCGGCGCCGACCAGGGCTATGCGCTTGCCATTGCGGTTGGCGGCAGGCGGCGGCAGGCGGCTGGAAATGTCGTCCTTGTTGTCTGCAGCCACGCGCTTGAGGCGGCAGATGGCGACGGGCTCGTCCTCGACCCGCCCGCGGCGGCAGGCCGGCTCACAGGGGCGGTCGCAGGTCCGTCCCAGGACACCGGGAAAGACATTGGACTTCCAGTTGATCATGTAGGCGTCGGAATAACGGCCCTCGGCGATCAGCCGGATGTATTCCGGAACCGGCGTGTGGGCGGGACAGGCCCACTGGCAATCCACGACCTTGTGATAGTAGTCCGGGCCTTCGGTACGCGTAGGCTGCAAAGTCCGTCTCCCCCTCGGGTCACCGCAGACATTCGGGACAGATGACGATTTCCGTTGGCCGGAAATTCGGCGGTTCAGTCCGCAGCGGTGTTCCCTGCTATCTAAATGCCGATATGCGACCCGCGCCAAGACGCTTTTTCAGCAAGGCCCCTTCCGCGCGCCGGAATCTCTCACTGGTCAAGAGTCTGTGAACACCAGTCGGACGGCCCTTCCCCACGGGATTAACAAACCGTAAAGTTTGTCGGCCCGGTGGATATTGCGGGCGCAGAAGTTCGGGAGTCAGATCAATGCCTTCGCCCTTCGAAATGCCTGCAGAAGCCTCTGCGGAACTGCACGACGCCATTCCCTCGCCATTCGAAGCGCAAGATGATGATCTGGAGATCAATCTGCGGCGGGCAGCGGCTGAGAATGCTGAAACCCTGAGGCTGGCCCGCGCCCTCTGATCCTGCTGGACCGCCAGCGGTCAGGCCCTATGGTGCTGTCAAAATCAGCTCAGGGGATCGCGGGATGGAACTTCGTCGTCTTGGAACAAGTGGCCTGAAGGTCAGTGCGGTCGGCCTCGGCTGCAACAATTTCGGCATGCGCATCGATCAGGCCCAGACCCAGGCGGTCGTGGATGCCGCCCTTGAAGCCGGGATCACCCTCTTTGATACGGCTGACATCTATGGGGGATCAAAGTCCGAGGTGTTTCTGGGCGAGGCCCTGAAGGGCAAGCGCAACAAGGCCGTCATCGCCACCAAGTTCGCCAACCCCATGGGAGAAGGCGCCTATCTCAAGGGCGGATCGCGCCGCTATATCGTCTCCGCCGTCGAGGCCAGCCTGAAGCGCCTGCAGACGGACCACATCGATCTCTACCAGATGCATGTGCCGGACGCGGACACCCCGATTGAAGAGACGCTGCGCGCCCTCGACGACCTGGTGCGGGACGGGAAGGTTCTCTACCTGGGTAATTCCAACTTTACCGGCTGGCAGATTGCCGACGCAGAATGGATTTCCCGGACTTCGAAGCTGGACCGCTTCGTCAGCGCCCAGAACCTGTTCAGCCTGCTCGAGCGTGGCGCGGCCAAGGAAGTACTTCCTGCCTGCGACCACTTCGGTCTGGGCTTCCTGCCCTTCTTCCCCCTGGCGTCGGGCCTGCTCACAGGCAAATACAAACGGGGTGAAGCTGCGCCCGAAGGCACCCGGCTGGCGGCCTGGGGCGCGCGGGGTCAGGCGGCGCTGAGTGAGCGCAATCTGGATCGGGTGGAGAAGCTTGAAGCCTGGGCGAGCAACCAGGGACATACCCTTCTGGAACTGGCCTTTGCCTGGCTGCTGGCCCACCCGGCGGTCTCTTCGGTCATCGCCGGCGCCACCAGCCCTGAACAGGTGCACGCCAACGCCGCCGCGGCCAGCTGGACTCTTTCAGCCCAGGACCGCGACGAGGTGACGAAGCTGATCAGTTAGGGCTTCTTGGCGGCCTGGACTTCGATCTCGGCGAGCATTCCAGGCGCAACCAGGGCCGCAACCTGGGAGGTGACGCGGGCCGGCTTGTTCGGTTGGTCAGCCGTGCCGAAGAACTGGCTGTAGCCTTCCATCATTCCGGCGAAGTCCATCTTTCCGCCCTTGGCGGGGTCTCCCACCAGATAGACGCGCATCATGAAGACGTCGCCCATGGTCAGACCCTGGCCCTTCAGCACGTCCTGGATCTTCTTCATGACACCAATGGTCTGGGTCTTGGTGTCGCCAAACTCCACGGGAGTCCCTGCCGGTGCGCCGGCATTGAGCGGCGGCGGGGTCTGACCGCTGACATAGACAACGGTGTAGCCGCCGGGGACGACGGTGGCTGATGCGATGGCGGCGGTCGGAGATCCGACATGAACCACCTGCGCAATCGCCGGAGCAGCGCAGACCAGTGGGATTAAGCTGAGGATGGCGGGCAAGACTCGCATTCGGAACTCCTGGGTTTGATCAGTTTCATAACGGTTGCGTCACGGGCTGCGACTTTGGTCCACGAAGGTCTCCCCTGGCCCACACCCGGAACCTGAATCGCACAAAATTGCAGCGCTTCGCCCGGATTTTAGACTCTGAACGATCAGAGTTTAGGCAATCCTTCCAAGTATCCATCTACGCTTCCATAGAGTTTGCGCAGTCAGTTCAGATCGCGCCTGAAGCGAATTTCAGATTTCAACGCTGATATTTTTGGCATCAGACGGCTGATTTTTTGGCCATGCCCCCTTTTTGCGTCGCAACAGACTTTCCGTGTTGACCGTGAACCGGCCCGGGAGAACCGTTGGCTATCGATCGGATATGTCCACGTTTCTGCGGGGAAATAGACGCACGTATGACTGGATCTGGGCGTTTCTGAGTTTGCTGCATTGCGCAATCCTGCGCGAAGCGGACGGCTTCAACGGATGAATTCCGTTAGGTCGCTCATATGCTCCCCGAGACAGCTCGAAGACTTCACAATCAGCTCTCAATGTTGGGCTGAACAACACGAAAGCGACCAAAAAGGTCGGCGGTAGAGGGGCTTACTTTATGACTCAAAGAAATAAACTCAAACTTCTTGGCGGGGCCTCCCTCGCGGGGTTCATGCTGCTGGCTGGCCAGGCCTTGGCCGATGACGCCGCCGCGCCTGCAGGCACCGTAGATGAAGTCATCGTCACCGGCACCCGTCAGACCGGCCTGAAGGTCGAAGACAGTCCGGCGCCGGTTCAGGTGGTGGGCATCACCGCCCTGCAGCAATCAGGTCAAACCGATCTGCGTATCGGCCTTGCCAATGTCGTGCCGTCCTTCACGGCCCAGGCTTTCGGCGGTGATACGGCCAACCTGACCCTTTCCGCCCGCCTTCGCGGCCTGTCTCCGAACCATGCGCTTGTTCTGGTGAACGGCAAGCGTCGCCACACCACGGCGAACCTCGCCGTTCTCGGCGGCGCCTTCCAAGGCGGCGCATCCGCCGACCTGAACTTCATTCCCATGGCCTCGATCGACCACATCGAAGTCCTTCTTGAAGGCGCGGCCGCCCAGTACGGCACGGACGCCATCGCCGGCGTCATCAACATCATCCAGAAAAAGGGCACATCCGGCGGCGAAATCGCCGTGGGCGGTGGTCAGTACTTCGATGAGGGCGGCCTCACCGGTGACTTCTCGGCGAATATCGGCATCGAGCCGATCGAGAACGCCTATCTGAACGTCACCTTCCAGTCGAAGTATCATGACTTCAGCTTCCGCGGCGACGTGGATCCCCGGGTTCTGAACACCCCCTACAACACCACCTCCAGCAACCGACTGGGCAATTATCCCGCCCTGGCCAATGCGCCGGGCTACCCCTACATGAACCGCATCTCGGGCGACGCCGAGTATCGCTTGAACACCGTGGCCATCAATGCCGGCTACAAGGTCTCGGATAACCTCGAAATCTACTCCTTCGGCACCTATGGCCATAAGATGGGCCAGGCCTATGAAAACTACCGGGTCCCTTCCCGCGTCGTCGGCAAGAACGGCGTCCGCCCGAGGCCCCTGGGCTTCAGCCCGAAGGAATCCATCATCGAGGATGATTACGCCTTCACGGTGGGCACAAGCGGCGTCGCCGGTGGGTGGAATTTCGATGTAGCGACCACCTACGGCAAGGACGTGGAATCAGTAAACGTCCTCGACTCGCTCAATGCCTCGCTCTACGTCGACACGTCCACGGCCACCAGCAACGGCTTCTCGCCGACGGACTTCCACGCCGGCGACTTCATCGCCAGCCAGTGGTCCACAACGGTCGACCTTTCCAAGGAATATGATGTCGGCATGGCCGGTCCTCTGACCGTCGCCTATGGCGCTGAATACCGTAAGGACACCTACGAGATCAAACCCGGGGATGCGGGCTCAACCTACAAGGAAGGCTCACAGTCCTATCCGGGCTTCCTCGCTACCGACGCCGGCAAGCACGAGCGCACCAACTATGCGGTCTATGCCAACCTGGCGGGCAATCCTGTCGAAGGACTGCTGCTCGACGCCGCCCTTCGGTTTGAAGACTTCAGCGACTTCGGCAACACCACCGTCGCAAAGCTGACCGGTCGCTATGACTTCAACGACATGCTGGCGGTGCGGGCGACGGCGTCGACAGGCTTCCGGGCGCCGACCCTGGCGGAATCGTTCTACTCCGCCACCAACGTGTCCCCGACTTCGGCCTTTGTTCAGCTTCCGCCGAACTCTGCGGCCGCCAAGCTGGTCGGCGTCAACGGCCTGAAGCCCGAGAAATCGACCAATCTCAGCCTCGGCTTCGTCGCACACCCGGTTGGTGGTCTGACCGCCACCCTGGACATCTACCAGATCAAGATCGAAGACCGCATTGTGGGCTCAGGCTCGCTGTTCGGCTCGGGCGGCGCGATCAATTCGCCCTCCGTAACGGCGGCGATCAAGGCCAACGGCAATATTCTGGACTCCACCGTCACCCAGACCGGCATCAACATCTTCACCAACGGCCTCGACACCCGGACCCGCGGCGCAGACTTCGTGCTGACCTACAGCACGGCCCTGGAGACCTATGGCCGCATCGACTGGACGGCGACTGCGAACTTCACCGACACCAAGGTGACCAAGATTGCGGCATCGCCCACCCAGCTGGCTGCCGGCGTCTCCCTGTTCGACCAGTCCGCCCTGGCCTTCCTGGAAACTGCGGCGCCCAAGTACAAGTTCACCGGCGGCGCCGTGTGGAACTGGTCTGGTCTGACAGTCAGCCTGAAGGAGTCCCTGTTCGGGAAGTCCTCCAGCCTGGGCAGCCTTGATGGCAAGGACTACTACAAGACCGAAATCAAGCCGACGCTGATCACCGACCTGGATGTCAGCTACAAGGTTATCCCTTCGGTCAAGGTCACCATCGGCGCCAACAACCTGTTCAACAAATACCCGAACAAGGTGAACGCAACGCTGCGGGCCAAGTACTTCGAGACAAACCAGAACGCCTATGTGACCCAGTATCCGACCATTTCGCCCTTCGGCATCAATGGCGGCTACTATTATGGCCGCATCATCTACACCTTCTAGATCCTCGGATCTGGAATCCCCGAGGAAGGGCGGCCCGCGAGGGTCGCCCTTTTTCGTTCTGGAGCGCGTTCCCTTTAGACGGAATCGTCTAAAGGGTAAAACTGCGCTCTGATTCAAAGGTTTAGAGCACGCTGGTCGCGATAACCGGTTCCCACTTATCGCGGCGGGCTCTAGAGCGCGTTCCCTTTAGACGGACCCGTCTAAAGGGTAAAACTGCGCTCTGATTCAAAGGTTTAGAGCACGCTTGTCGCGATAACCGGTTCCCACTTATCGCGGCGGGCTCTAGGCCAGGATCTTGCCCATGCGCTTCAGGGGAACGACCACCCCCCGGGAGGTCTGTCCGTCGAATGGCTCCAGCACCTCATATCCCATGGCCAGATAGAGCGGCTCACCCGACAGGGTGGCGGCCATTTCAGCCCGCCTGAACCCTTCGGCCGCCGCTGCGGCTTCACAGGTCCTGATCACCAGGCTTCCGACGCCCTGCCGGGCGAAGGCCGGGTGAGTGTACATGGCGCGGATACGTGCGGCGTCGGTCAACGGATCCAGAACGGCGGCATTCCGGCCGGGTGTCTGGTCGCCGCCAAACAAGGTGGCGCGACGGCTCCATCCGCCACACCCGGCTATCTGGTCGCCGGACTCTACCAGGAAATAGGTGCCATCGAGGATGAGCTGGGTGTCGAGCCCCATGATTTCATGTGACGCTTCCACTTGCTCCGGTGTGAGGAATTCAGACTGGAGGTGATTGATGGAAAGCTTCATCAGGGCCGAAAGTGCGGCGAGGTCGTCCGTCGTCGCCTGGCGGATAGAAAGCGGGCTTGGGTCAGTATTGGTCATCGCCAGAATCTAGCGAGCTTCGCCACATCGCGCCAATGGGCGTTGGGAAACCGGTCGTCCGAGACCAGGGCCAAGGCGAAGCAGGAGTGCGCAAGCCAGGTGAAAAACTCCGATGTAAACATGGATGACCAGAAAAGCTCTCCTCCGTTCAGCATTATTGTCGCCGTTGCTATCCAGGTAAGAGTTACGCTGGCAGCAAAAATTAGCAAAAATAAACTCTTCGCGCTCCTGATGATTATCAGGATTGTAATTAGATCAATAAGGAAACTAATTGATCGCATTGATATTGAATTATCTGGAAAATGGAGAACATACTTCAGAAAATTTGCGACATAATACTGAGACATGACCCCCCAGATCGCAAACTTGGTCTCGGGGGAGCCTCTTACCAATGACCAGATGCAAATGACCGGCAGGGACAGATAGAGCGCCGCGTGCTCGACCAGGGTCAGAAATTCCAGCATCTCGGTCCGGGACAATCAGTCTCTTGCTTGAACATCATTGTCGCGCACGTCGGGCGTGTGGAACAAGCCGTTTTGTCGAGCTGCGCCGCGACCCCGTGACAATTTGGTTGGGCCGGGTCAGTCTCAAGCCATGAGCACCCTGCCGCCCCTACCCAAGCAACCCCACGGATTATCCTGGCCAACTGCCGCATGGCCAACGGGCGATCTACCCGCAAGTCTCGACCGGACGGGGTTTGAATCCGCCATGACCCGGGGCTTCGCCGATTTCGGGGAGACCCATGCTGTCGTCGTCATTCAAGGCGGGCGGTTGATCTATGAACGCTATGGACCCGGCCACGGCCCGGACGCGACCTGCATGTCCTGGTCAAAAGCCAAGAGCATCACCCATGCCCTTGCCGGCCTTGTGGTCGGCGATGGCCTTCTGGACATCGAGGCGCCAGCCGATGTCCCGGAGTGGCGGACACCGGGAGATCCCCGGGGTGGCATAACCACAGATCAATTGCTCCGCATGTCCAGCGGCCTGACCTTTGCCGAGGTCTATGAAGCCGACCAGGCTTCCGACACGATCGCCATGATGTGGGGCGAGGGCAAGCAGGACGTGGCGCACTATGCTGCTTCAAAGCCCCTGGCATTCGCGCCGGGCAGCTTCTGGTCCTATTCTTCTGGAACCACAAACATCGTTTCCCGCCTGCTGGCCCGACGCCTCGACTCCTATGGCGATGACTTCCTGGACTTCATGAGAACGCGTCTCTTCGAGCCGCTGGGCATGACCAGCCCAGTTCCCAAATTTGACCCGGCGGGCACCTTCATCGGGTCGTCCTTCTGTTTCGCCACAGCCAGCGACTTCGCACGTTTTGGTCTGCTCTACCTTCGGGACGGCCAGTGGGAAGGCCGACAGATCCTGCCAGCCAACTGGGCGGACTATGCGCGCATTCCCACCTGGCAACAGGACGGGATCACGGACGGCCCCTACGGCGCGCACTGGTGGCTGGGACTGGGCGGGCCCGGATCGTTTTCCGCCAACGGGCATGAGGGCCAGTATACGGTCGTGGTTCCAGACCTCGACATGGTCTTTGTCCGCCACGGCAAGACGCCGACACCCCTGCGGGACGACCTGAAGGCCTGGGTGGGAAGTACGATCAACCTGTTCCGGAGCCCTGCCCCATGACCTCGCCTGTTTCGGACCCTGGCTCAGGCGCTGGCAGAGTAGAACTCACCGTCCGGGGCCTGCTCCTTGGCGTCGCGATCACCTTCGTGTTCACGGCGGCCAATGTCTATCTGGGTCTCAAGGTGGGTCTGACCTTCGCCTCCTCCATTCCAGCTGCGGTCATTTCCATGGCCCTGCTGAAGGGCTTCAGATCCTCGACCATCTATGAGAACAACATTGTCCAGACCGTCGCGTCAGCGGCGGGGGCCATGTCGTCGATCATCTTCGTGTTGCCAGGCCTTGTGATGATCGGCTGGTGGACCGGTTTTCCATTCTGGACCTCCTTCACCATCTGTGCGGCGGGCGGCGTTCTCGGGGTCATGTACACCATCCCCCTGCGCCGTGCCCTGGTGACCCAATCGACCCTCCCCTACCCCGAAGGCGTCGCGGCCGCGGAGGTCCTGCGTGTTGGAACCGCAAGCCGGGGAGACGGCGACTCCGCGGCGGACGAGGGCCGCGCAGGTCTGGGCGCCATTCTGATCGGAACCCTGGCTTCGGCGGGCTTCGCCCTGGCGACGGCTGCCGGGATTTTCGTGGCGGAAGTTTCGAAATACTTCCGCCTGGCGACGGGCGGGGCCACGGGACTGGGCGCTGCCATGTCCCTTGCCCTGATTGGCGCAGGCCACCTGATGGGGATCGCCGTGGGCATGGCCATGCTAACAGGCCTGATCATCGCCTGGGGAATAGCTGTGCCTGTCCTCACTCATCTGGCGCCAGGGACCGGCCCCGCGGCCGATCTGGCCCAGGGAATCTGGTCCCAGAAGGTTCGCTTCATCGGCGCTGGCGCCATCGGCGTCGCGGCCATCTGGACCCTGGGCAAGCTGGCGGCGCCGGTCTGGCTGGGCCTGAAGTCAGCCATTGCCGCACAGGGCCTGCGCAACACCCCCGCCGGCGGCGCCCTGCCGCGGGTTGAACAGGATATTCCCATAGCCTGGGTCGGGGTCATTTCCCTGGCATGCCTGATTCCAATCGCCTGGGTCGTCGCCCATTTTGTTTCCAGCGGATCCCTCTCCGCCCTGCCCCTGACCCTGGGCGCCCTGGGCTATGTAGTGGTGGCGGGTTTCGCGGTCGCAGCAGTCTGCGGCTATATGGCCGGGCTGATCGGCTCATCCAACAGTCCGGTTTCCGGGATGGCCATTCTGGCGGTTCTGGGGGCGGCCCTTCTGACCCTGGCCATAGCAAAGCCCTTCATCATTGATGGCGACGCCAGGCCCCTTGTGGCCTTCGCCCTTCTGATCACAGCCATTCTGCTGGCCGTCGCGGTCAGCGCCAATGACAATCTGCAGGACCTGAAGACCGGCCAGCTGGTGGACGCCACCCCATGGCGTCAGCAGGTCGCCCTCTTGCTGGGGGTTGTGGCGGGGTCGGCGGTCATTCCGCCGATTCTGGACCTGCTCAACAAGGCGAACGGCTTCGCCGGTGTTGATGGTCACGCCATTTCCGCCAATCCCCTGCCGGCGCCTCAGGCGACGCTGATCTCCACCATCGCCACAGGCGTGATCGATGGGCGGCTGGACTGGGGGCTCATCGCCATTGGCGGGGCTCTGGGCGCCATACTGGTCATGGTCGATGAGGGCCTGCGCGCCGCCAGTCGCAACAGGCCCGATGGCCGAACCCTGTCCCTGCCCCCCCTCGGCGTGGGAATCGCCATCTACCTGCCCTCGACGGTCACCTTCCCCGTGGTTCTCGGCGCCCTGGCTGGATGGGCCTATGATCGCCACGCCCAGGGAAAGCCGCGCGGCGAGGCGGCCCGCCGCCTCGGCGTCCTGATGGTCTCAGGCCTGATCGTCGGCGAGGGCCTGTTCAATGTCGCCCTCGCCCTGCTGATCGTGGTGTCCGGCAAGGGCGCGCCCCTGGCTGTAGTGGGCGAAGGATTCTCCGGCGCGGCGACAGCTCTGGCCGCGATCGCCTTCATCCTGGCGCCGCTGGGGCTCTATATCTGGACATGGCGGCGGTCCCGAACCCTTGAGGGTCAGGACCAGTAGGGCGCATTTCCTGAATCCCAATTTCAGTCAGGAGGGTCTATTATCGCCCCATGTTGAACATCATCAATTTCCTGATCCCCATTTCCCTGGCGGCCGTAACCCTGGTCCTGTTCATGGGCCTTTACGCCCTGTTCAGGGGCGGCGACTTCGGTCGATCCAACTCCAACAAGCTCATGCGCCTCCGGGTGCTGATGCAGGCCATAGCCGTCGCCCTGCTGATGGGCGCCCTCTGGTTCCAGAACCGGGCCTAGGCCGTGGTCACCCTGAACCGCATCTACACGCGCACGGGCGATGGCGGGACTACAGGCCTGGCCAACGGTCAGACGGTCAGCAAGACCGACCTGCGGGTTGCGGCCTATGGTGATGTGGATGAGACCAATTCCTGCATTGGCCTGGCCAGGCTCCACACCTCGGGAACCGTTCTGGACGAGGTCCTGGGCCGGCTCCAGAATGAACTCTTCGATCTTGGCGCAGACCTGGCGACGCCCGCCCGGGCTGATGAAGCTGAAGGCGTGGTCCTGCGCATTCTCGACAGTCAGGTGGCGCGACTTGAGGCCGAAATCGACCAGCTCAACTCTGACCTTCCGCCATTGACATCTTTTGTCCTGCCTGGCGGGACACCTGCCGCAGCAGGGCTGCATCTCGCCCGCACCATCGCCAGACGGGCTGAACGCGCCGTTGTAGCCCTGGCTGAGTCTGGGCAATCGGTCAGTCCCGCGGCCCAGCGATACATCAACCGGCTGTCGGACCTGTTGTTTGTGGCTGCCCGCACCGCCAATGCATCGGGCCAGGGCGACGTTTTCTGGAAGTCCGGCGCGACGCGCTGAGCCTATTTTTCAGCCTTTTCGGCCTTCAGTCTGGCGACCTCGGCCTTGGCGGCATCCCGCGCGGCATCGTCCTTGATGATGCGGCCGGTTATCGAGGAAATCGCGATCGGGGTCGCGCACTCCCGGGTGCGCCAGTCCCACCACTTGCCTGCCTCTTCGCAACGCTCTCCGGGCCAGATCCAGACAATCTGCACGAAGAAAATGGCGAAGGTGGTCGCCAGGAAAACGCCGAAGATGATCTTGGTCTGGCGTTCGATGGTCAGCTTCATGTCGTCCGTCTTGCCGTAGATTCACGGCGCCCCGCGGGCGCCTGCCTTGAAATTCACGTAACACATATATGGCGGCGCGCTTGCAAACGCCGCTCAAATGGTTATGCCCCAACCCGTCGAATTTGTTGCAATGCAATTTGAGGCGCTAGGCAAGTCATGAAGGTGCTCGTCCCGGTAAAGCGGGTGATCGATTATAACGTGAAGGCGCGAGTGAAGGCCGACCAGACCGGCATCGATCTCGCCAACGTCAAAATGTCGATGAACCCGTTCTGCGAAATCGCAGTCGAAGAAGCAGTCCGCCAGAAGGAAAAAGGCGTCGTGACGGAAGTCGTCGCCGTCTCCATCGGTCCGGCCCAGGCCCAGGAAACCCTGCGCACGGCCCTGGCCATGGGCGCTGACCGCGCCATCCTGATCCAGACCGATGTCGATCCTGAGCCCCTGGCGATCGCCAAGCTGCTCAAGGCCGTGATCGCCCAGGAAAATCCCGATGTGGTGATCATGGGCAAGCAGGCCATTGATGGCGACAACAACGCCACGGGCCAGATGCTGTCGGCCATGCTGGACTGGCCCCAGGCCACCTTCGCCAACTCGATCGAACTCTCGGCTGGCAAGGCGACCGTCTGCCGCGATGTGGACGGCGGCATCCAGACCGTGGACGTGGCCCTTCCGGCCATCATCACGGCGGACCTGCGGCTCAATGAACCGCGCTACGCCTCCCTGCCCAACATCATGAAGGCCAAGAAGAAGCCGCTGGATGTCACCGATGCGGCGTCCCTTGGCGTCGACATGGCGCCGCGCCTCTCCGTGGTGAAGGTCACCGAGCCGCCGAAGCGTGGCGGTGGGATCAAGGTCGAAACGGCCGCTGATCTGGTCAACAAGCTCAAGACTGAAGCGGGGGTTCTCTAATGGCCGTTCTCGTCGTCGCTGATCACGACAATGCGTCCCTGAAGGACAACACACACAAGACCGTAACCGCCGCCCTGGCCATGTCGGGAGACGTCGACATCCTGGTGGCCGGCTCCGGCGCCAAGGGCGTCGCCGACGCCGCTGCCAAGATCGCCGGTGTCCGCAAGGTCCTGCTGGCCGAAAGCGATTCCCTGGGTCAGGGCCTGGCTGAAGCCGTCGAAGCCGTCATTACGCCGCTCATGGCCAATTATGACGCCGTCCTCACCCCGGCGACCTCGCAGGGCAAGAACTTCAGCCCCCGCGTCGCCGCCAAGCTGGACGTCGCCCAGATCTCGGAAATCGTCGAAGTCGTCGACGGCTCGACCTTTGTCCGGCCGATCTACGCCGGCAACGCCCTCGAGACCGTCAAGTCTTCGGATGGCAAGAAGGTCATCACCGTCCGCGCCACCGCCTTCAAGGCGGCCGGTGAAGGCGGCTCGGCCTCGGTAGAGTCCATCGGCGCTGGTCCGGGCGCAGGCAAGACGACCTTTGTCAGCCAGCAGCTGGTCAAGTCGGCCCGTCCGGAACTGACCGCCGCGAAGATCGTGGTTTCCGGCGGTCGCGCCATGGGCTCGGCCGAGGAATTCCAGCGGGTCATCGAACCCCTGGCCGACAAGCTGGGCGCCGCCGTCGGCGCGTCCCGCGCGGCAGTCGACGCGGGCTATGCCCCCAACGACTATCAGGTTGGCCAGACCGGCAAGGTTGTGGCTCCGGAACTCTATGTCGCCATCGGCATTTCCGGCGCCATCCAGCACCTGGCCGGCATGAAGGACTCCAAGGTCATCGTCGCCATCAACAAGGACGGCGATGCGCCGATCTTCCAGGTGGCCGATTACGGCCTGGTCGCCGACTACAAGGCCGCTGTTCCTGAACTGATGGAAGCCCTGGCCGCCGCAGGCGTCTGAGGCCTTTCCAGACCAGATTGAGAGAGCCGGGTCTTTGGGCCCGGCTCTTTTTTTGCCCGTAATCCCGGTGGCGGCGCGGCGCCCAGGACACAGTCCGGCGCCTCCTTTCCGCTGCGTTGCAGCAAATCCTTGGCGACGGCCCCTCCGCCTATGTTAGAGAACTGTCACAGGCGGCGAGATGGGCCGCCCTCTTGAGGCATTGGTCGCATGGTTGATATCCGCTCGGTCGGCATTGTCGGCGCAGGTCAGATGGGTTCGGGCATTGCCCACGTGGTGGCCCTTGGGGGCTATGACGTCCACCTGCACGACGTCAGCGCAGACCGGATCGAAGCCGGCCTCAAGCAGATCGAGCGCAATATGAGCCGTCAGGTGGTGCGCGGCATCATCACACAGGAGGCCATGGACGCCGGGATCGCCCGGATCAAGGCCGCCCCTGAACTGCAGACCCTGGGCTCCACGGACCTGGCCATCGAGGCGGCCACCGAGAACGAAGAGGTCAAGAAGTCGATCTTCAAGGCCCTGACCCCCTATCTGAAGCCGGAAACCATTCTGGCCTCGAACACCTCGTCCATCTCGATTACCCGCCTGGCCTCGGCCTCGGACCGCCCGGACCGGTTCATCGGCCTGCACTTCATGAATCCCGTGCCCCTGATGAAGCTGGTGGAGATCATCCGCGGCATCGCCACCGGCGCCGCGACCTACGAGGTCGCAGTCAATTTCGCCAAGTCACTGGGCAAGACCACGGCCAATGCCGAAGACTTCCCGGCCTTCATCGTCAACCGCGTCCTGGTGCCGATGATCAATGAAGCCATCTACACCCTCTATGAAGGGGTCGGCACGGTCGACGCCATCGACACCGCCATGAAGCTGGGCGCCAACCATCCCATGGGTCCGCTGGAACTGGGCGACTTCATCGGTCTGGACACCGTCCTGTCGATCATGAACGTCCTGCACGAGGGCCTGGCCGACTCAAAGTACCGACCCTGCCCCCTGCTGACCAAGTATGTGGAAGCTGGCTGGCTGGGCCGCAAATCGGGTCGCGGCTTCTACGACTATCGCGGCGAGACCCCGATTCCGACCCGATAAGGCCCGGCAGCGGGGCGTTTTCGTCTAATTGGGTCGACTTGACCAAGGTCCGTAGACGATACTGATCGCTGATTCGGATCGGCGAAACATGCGACGCCTAACCCTGCCTCTGCTGACGGCCAGCTATGTCATACTGGCCATGATCCTGGCCCTGTTGCTGTGGCGCAACGGGGGTGGCTGGGGTGCGGGTCTTGCGGCCATGGTCGGCGCCCTCGGGCTCTGCTTCGCCTTTCACGGACTGATCAGCCGGGCCCTCGAGACCACGGCCCTGCGCGGCGAGCTGGAAGCCATCCGCGAAGCCCACCGCATTGTCATCGACCAGATGGAGCGCATGGACAGGCGTGTCTCCGAAGTGGTCGAGATCACCACCGTCGACGCCCAGCGCCGGTCAGAGGAACTGACCAGCGAGGTTCACCTGCTGGAAGACCTCGTCCAGCGCATGAGCCAGAAGCTGGAAGAGCGGCTCTCGAACCCCACCGTATCGGGCGCCCCGCGCGACTTCGACCGCAACCACCGCCAGTCCGTCGCCCTGCTGGAAACCGTTCGCCAGGCCCTGGCCGACAACCGGGTCGACCTCTATCTCCAGCCGGTGGTGAACCTGCCCCAGCGCCGGACCGTCTTCTACGAAAGCTTCTCCCGCCTGCGGGACGAAACCGGCCGGGTGATGATGCCGGCGGAATACCTGACCGTCGCAGAG
This sequence comes from Alphaproteobacteria bacterium PA2, assembly GCA_002256425.1. Lineage (NCBI taxonomy): Bacteria > Pseudomonadati > Pseudomonadota > Alphaproteobacteria > Alphaproteobacteria bacterium PA2. The sequence goes on from NKIZ01000001.1 coordinate 3,252,720, forward strand.
CCTGAAGGCCTGGTCACCGCTATCGACAACCTGCTGCTCTTCCGCTGCGTGCAGATCGTTCGCCGCCTGGCCAAGACCGACAAGAAGATCGGCATCTTCTGCAATGTCTCCATGGGCAGCCTGGGGGATGAGACCTTCTTCCCGCAGTTCCTGGAACTGCTGTCGGAGAACCGTGATCTGGCCGGCGCCCTGATCTTCGAATTCGGCCAGGCCGCCTTCGACACCCGCGGCTCGGTGGAGGCCCGCAATATGGGCAAGCTGGCCGATCTGGGCTTCCGCTTCAGCCTGGACAAGATCATCGACCTGGACCTCGACTTCCAGGACCTGGCCCGCTCGGACGTCAAGTTCATCAAGGTCGGCGCCCAGTTCCTGCTCGACCAGCTGGTTGAGACCGACGAAGGCCTGATCCTGAAGTCCCTGCCGGACCTCGCCGCCCAGGACTTCTCGGCCCTGACCCAGCGGTACGGCGTCGAGATCATCGTGGAAAAGGTCGAGGCCGAGCGCCAGATCGTCGATATTCTCGAGCTGGAAATCGGCTATGGCCAGGGTCACCTGTTCGGCGAACCCCGGCCAATCCGCGACGCCGTCCTGGCCGAAACCACGCCGCCATCTGACTTCATGCGCCCCGCAACGCGCAAGCGGGTCGCGCGCCGCGGTTGACCCCCGGCGTCCCGGCGGCTACCGCCCCTCCATGACGACGCTGATCTCCGGACTGTCCGCCCTCGCTGACCGCTATGATGTGGTGCTCTCTGACGTCTGGGGGGTGATCCACAATGGCCGGGAAAGCTTCCCCGAGCCCTGCGCGGCCCTGGCCCGCTGGGGCGCCGAGCGCGGCCCCATGGTGCTGATCTCCAACGCCCCCCGACCGGCGGCGGCTGTAGTTTCCCAGCTGGACGAGCTGGGTGTGCCCCGCGCAACCTGGCAGGCCTTTGTGACCTCAGGCGATGCAACCCGCACCCTGCTGGCCCCCCGGGCGCCAGGCCCTGCCTGGGCCATTGGTCCAGAGCGCGCCCAGACCCTCTATACGGGCCTTGGCCTGGAATTCGCCGATCTGGAAAACTCTGCCTTTATCGCCCTCACCGGCCCCTATGATGACGAGACCGAGACGCCGGAGGACTACCGCGCCCGCTTCGAAGTCGCCGTAGCCCGGGGCATGCCGATGATTTGCGCCAACCCCGACATTGTCGTCCAGCGCGGGGACAAGCTGATCTATTGCGGCGGCGCCTTGGCCCAACTTTACGAACAGATGGGCGGCGAGGTCTTCATGGCAGGCAAGCCCCACGCCCCGATCTATGACCTCTGTCTGGTCGAAGCCGAACGCCTGCTGGGCCGCCCGGTGGACCGCAGCCGCGTCCTCTGCATCGGCGATGGCCTGCCAACGGACATCAAGGGCGCCAATGACCAGGGCCTGGACGTCCTGTTCATCGCCAGCGGCATTCATGGCGGCGAGACCCTGGGGCCTGACGGGCTCAATCTTGAGGCCGTGAATGGTCTGTTGAACCAGGCCGGGGCTCGCGCCACCTACGCCATGGCGGATCTGGCCTGGTAGCGTCAGGCCGCGCCAGACGGTATGAAGCGGAAGAGAATTCGGGGGTGACCGTGCAGGGATTGTTTTTCGAGGATCTGAGCCTGGGACAGAGCGCCCAGATGAGCAAGATCGTCACCGCCTCCGATATCGAAGCCTTCGCCGCCGTCTCCGGCGACGTCAATCCGGTCCATCTGGATGAAGCCTATGCCCGGACTACACCCTTCCAGGGCCGCATCGCCCACGGCATGCTGTCGGGCGCCTATATCTCGGCGGTGATCGGCACCAGATTGCCGGGGCCCGGCGCAATCTATCTGTCCCAGAGCCTGAAATTCCGCCGCCCGGTGAAGATCGGCGACGCTGTCGTCGCCACGGTCACGGTTTCGGCCCTGGATGAGCGCCGGGGCCATGTCACCTTCGTCACCACCTGCCAGGTCGACGGCAAGACCGTCGTCGAAGGCGAGGCCGTCATCATGGCTCCCCGCCGGACACCAGCTGAAGGCCGCTGAGCCCATGCGGATTGTCCGAAGCTGGAAGGAACTTGCCGACGCCGATCGCGGCGCCTCGGTGGCTCTGGGTAATTTTGACGGCGTACACAAGGGCCATCAGAGCGTCATCGCCCTGGCTGCAGAGGCGGCGAGGGCGACCGGCGCCCCCCTGGGCGTGATCAGCTTCAATCCCCACCCCCGCCGGATCTTCCAGCCCGACGCCCCGGCCTTCCGCCTCATGAACCTGGACCAGCAGGCCAAGGCCCTGGCCGACCTCGGCGTGGACATCTTCTACATCCTGCCCTTCGACCTCGAGATGGAACATCTGAGCGATCGGGACTTCGCCCAGAAGGTTTTGCACGACGGCCTTGGGGTAAGTCACGTCAGTGTCGGTTTCGACATCTCGTTCGGGAAGGGCCGCACCGGCAGTCCCCAATCCATGAGCGCCTATGGCGCCGAGATGGGCTTTGGGGTTTCCATCGCCCAGCCGGCGGGGCCTGCGGGCTCCAAGTATTCCTCAACCGCGATCCGGACCGCCCTGCGGGAAGGCAGGCCGGATGAGGCGGCAGAGATCCTCGGCCGTCCCTTCGCCATTCGCGGGCCCGTCGAACGGGGTCGGCAGCTGGGCCGGACCATCGGCTTTCCCACCGCCAATGTCGCCCTGGCCGACTATGTCGGGCCCCGCTTCGGCGTCTACGCCACCCGCACCCGCCTGCCCGATGGCCGTGAGGTTCCCGGGGTCGCCAACATCGGCGTCAATCCGACCATTGAGGGCGAGATCGCGCCTCGCCTGGAGGTCTGGCTCTTCGACTTCGATGAAGACATCTATGACCAGGTCATCGAGACCGACCTGGTAGCCTTCCTGCGGGACGAAGCCAAGTTCGACGGTCTGGAGACCATGACCGCCCAGATCCACAAGGACGCCGACGAGGCGCGGGCCCTGCTGACGGCCTCGAAAAACCGCTAGGGCTTGGGTTCCCGCCCGGCCTCTGCTACAGCCCCGCCATGATTTTGGTTCGGACAGGTCAGCGAATTCGTCGCCCGGCGTGACGCCGTCGGACATAGTTCCAGCGCGCGCCGGGTTTCCCGCACCCCATTCTCCGAGACCGGTTGGAAAGTCCCATGGCCGACGACGCTGACAAGCCCACACGCGATTATCGCGAAACCGTATTCCTCCCCGACACCCCCTTCCCCATGCGGGCGGGGCTGCCGCAGAAGGAGCCCGAGACCCTGGCCCGCTGGGAAGCGGCGGATCTCTACAACACCATCCGCAAGGACCGTCAGGGCCGCGGCGCGCCCCTGTTCGTCCTGCACGACGGCCCGCCCTACGCCAATGGCGCCATCCACATCGGCCACTCCCTGCAGAAGACCCTGAAGGACTTCGTGGTCCGTTCGCGGTTCGCCCTGGGCTATGACGTGGACTATGTCCCCGGCTGGGATTGTCACGGCCTGCCCATCGAGTGGAAGATCGAGGAAGAGCTGCGCGCCAAGGGTCGCCGCAAGGACGAGGTCTCCAAGGCCGAGTTCCGCTCCCTATGCCGCACCTATGCCGACCACTGGATCGGCGTGCAGATGGACGGCTTCAAGCGCCTGGGCGTCCTGGGCGACTGGGCCAACCGCTATGCGACCATGGACTATGGCAGCGAGGCCACCATCGTCGCCGAGTTCCACAAGTTCATGATGAGCGGCCAGCTCTATCGCGGCTCCAAGCCGGTCATGTGGAGCCCCGTTGAGCGCACCGCCCTGGCCGACGCCGAGGTGGAGTATCACGACCACAACAGCCCGACCGTCTGGGTGAAGTTCCCGGTCGTCGAAGGCCCCAATGACGCCAGCGTGGTCATCTGGACCACCACCCCCTGGACCATCCCGGCCAACCGGGCGATCAGCTTCTCGGAAAAGATCAGCTATGGCCTCTATGAGGTCTCGGCCATGGAGACGGGGCTGGAATTCGAACCCTGGGCCAAGGCTGGCGACCGCCTGATCGTCGCCGACAAGCTGGCCGATGACGTGGCGAAATCCGCGAAGATCGCCGCCTGGACCCGACTGGACGCCGTCGATCCAACCGGCATGGTCTGCGCCCATCCCCTGGCGACCTTCGACTCCTACTACGGCTTCAAGGTGCCCCTGCTGGAAGGCGACCATGTCACCGACGACGCCGGCACGGGCTTTGTCCACACTGCGCCTGGCCACGGCCAGGACGACTACCTGATCTGGCTCAAGCGCCGGGCCGACCTGGAAGCCCTGGGGGTTGATCCGACCATCCCCGAAACCGTGGATCCGGACGGCGCCTATTATCCCCACGTCGCCCTGTTTGCGGACCTGAAGGTTCTGGAAACCGAGGGCAAGAAGTCGGGCAAGTTCGGCCCCGCCAACCCGGCGGTGATGGACAAGCTGATCGAGGCCGGAAACCTGCTGGCCCGGGGACGGACCGAGCACTCCTATCCGCACTCCTGGCGGTCCAAGGCGCCGGTCATCTTCCGCAATACGCCCCAGTGGTTCATCCGCATGGACCAGCCGATCGATACCCCGGCCCACGGCGGCAAGACCCTGCGCGAGACGGCCCTGGCCGCCATAGCCGCCACAGCCTTCCATCCTGAAGCCGGGCGTAACCGCATCCGCTCCATGGTCGAGAGCCGCCCCGACTGGCTGATCAGCCGTCAGCGGGCCTGGGGCGCGCCCCTGGCCATGTTCGTCGACAAGACCACCGGTCAGCCCCTGCTGGACAAGGCGGTCAATGAACGGATCATCGACCTGATCAACAAGGAAGGCGCCGACGCCTGGTTCGCCCGGCCGGTCACCGACTTCCTGGGCGACCATGATCCCGAGGCCTATGAGAAGATCGAAGACATCCTCGATGTCTGGTTCGACTCAGGCTCGACCCACGCCTTCACCCTGGAAGGCCGCGAGCACACCCGCTGGCCCGCCGACCTCTATCTGGAAGGCTCGGACCAGCATCGTGGCTGGTTCCAGTCCAGCCTGCTGGAAAGCTCGGGCACCCGGGGCCGCGCGCCTTACAACGCCGTTCTGACGCATGGCTTCACCATGGATGAGAACGGCGAGAAGATGTCCAAGTCCAAGGGCAATGTCCTGGACCCGGCCAACGTCATCCGCGAGAGCGGCGCCGAGATCATCCGTCTGTGGGTGGCTATGGTCGACTATTCCGACGACCAGAGGATCGGCAAGACCATCCTCAACACCACCACCGACGCCTATCGCAAGCTGCGCAATACGGTGCGCTATCTGCTGGGCGCCCTGGCCGGGTTTGATGAGTCCGAACAGGTCGCACTGGAAGACATGCCGCCCCTGGAGCGGTTCATCCTGCACCGTCTGCACGAGCTGGATGGCCAGGTCCGCACGGCCTATGACGCCTTCCTGTTCCAGGACGTGATCCGGCCCCTGATGGAATTCTGTCAGGTGGAGCTGTCCTCCCTGTTCTTCGACATCCGCCGGGACGCGCTCTATTGCGACCAGCCGACCTCGCTGAAGCGCCGGGCCGCCCGGACGGTCATGAACGCCGTCTTTGAACGCCTGACCATCTGGCTCTCCCCCCTGGTTCCCTTCACCATGGAAGAGGCCTGGACGACCCGTTACCCGGACGCTGTGTCCAATTCCCTGCGCGTCTTCCCGGAGACCCCGGCCAGCTGGGCCAATCCGGCCGAGGCCGGGCGTTGGGCGAAGATCCAGTCCGTCACCTCCGTAGTGACTGGCGCCCTGGAAATCGAACGTCGTGAGAAGCGCATGGGCGCCGCCCTCGAAGCCGCCCCCCGGGTGCATATCAGCCAGGCTGACCTGCTGGCGGCCTTTGACGGCCTCGACGCCGCAGAGCTGTTCCGCACCAGCCAGGCCACTCTGGTCGCCGGCGAGGGACCAGCTTCGGCCTTCCGCCTGTCTGAGTCGCCGGGCGTCACTGTAGAGCCCCTGAAGGCCGAAGGCCGCAAGTGCGCCCGGTCCTGGCGCATCCTGCCCGAGGTTGGACAGGACGCCCGCTATCCGGACCTGTCCCTGCGGGACGCCGAGGCCGTCGCCGCCTGGGACGCCGCCCGTGGCTAATCCGGTCGGAACCCGGATCGGCGGAATGGGTCTGGTTCTGGCGGCAGGGATCCTGATCGCTGATCAGGCGAGCAAGGCCGCCTTCCTGAATCTCGGCCTGCTGGAGGGCATGTCCCGTCCCCTGTTTGGCCCCTTCAACCTGACCATGGTCTGGAACAAGGGAATCAGCTTCGGCCTTCTGAGCGCCCATCACGATCTGGCGCGCTGGGCCCTGACCCTGTTCGCCATGGCCGTGGCGATCTTCCTGGGCTCCATGTTGCGGACAGCTGACCGTCGTCTCCTGGCCATTGGTCTGGGCCTGGTCATGGGCGGCGCCATCGGCAACGCCATCGACCGGATCCGATTCGGCGCCGTGGTGGATTTCTTCGACGCCACCAGCCTGATGTTTCCGTGGATCTTCAATCTGGCCGACAGCGCCATAACCATCGGCGTGATCTTCCTGCTGCTGGATTCCCTGCTTCACAAACCGGACGCACCCGGGGCGGACTGAGCCCCCGCTCGAAAGCGTTGGCGTCGGCTCTGGTTTGCGCTATCCCATCTGCATCCCGGCCGGGGGCGGTCAAATGGAGCTATTGCGTTCATGCGTCTGAACCAAGTGATCATCGCCACCGCCATCATGGGTGCTGTCGGCCTCGCCGGTTGCGCCTCGGGAAAGCAGGCCCTGGGCATGGCCAAGGTCGTCCCAGATGAATTCCGCGTTGTCTCGAAGGCCCCGCTGGTGGTGCCGCCGGACTACGCCCTGCGCCCACCGGCTCCTGGCGAGCCCCGCCCGCAGGAACTGCAGCCGGAAAGCGCCGCCCGCACCGCCCTGCTGGGCCGCCGTCAGGCCGAAGACCGTTCCGGCGGTGAAGCCCTTCTGGTGACCAAGGCTGGCGCCGACAAGGCCGATCCCCTGATCCGCTTCGTCGTCGACGACGAGAATGGCGACATCTCCCACAAGGACAGATCCTTCTCGGACAAGGTCATGTTCTGGAAGAAGGGACAGCAGGCCCCGCTGGTTTCGGCCGCCGACGGCGACAATGTGCCCGCACCCATCGACCCGGCCGCTGAAGACGCAAAGATCAAGGCCCTGATCGGCGACAAGCCGGTGATCATCGCCCGCGAGAAGTCCAGCCGGTTCAAGCTGCCGGGCCTCTAGGGGTCAGGGCTAGTCCTCGCCGGGGGTCTTCACAACAAATCCGGCTGATCTCAACCTGTCCAGCACGCCCCCCTGTGAAAGCAGGGGGCGCAACTGCACCACCGCTATGGCGTGACCCGGCGTTTTCAGGGCGGCTGTGATGTCGGCGACCATGTCGCCCTTCACGCGGCCATCAAAAGCCAGGGCGCCCGGTGTCGCGGCGAGACAGCGCTCATAGGTGCGTTCCGCGGCCAGGGCGCCCATGACGTCGCCGTCCGCCCAGGCGCGGGAAGCCGCCAGGACGCCGCCGGGGCCCTCCTCCACGTCCTGAATGGCCTCATCCAGACAGGTCTGTCCGGCGGACTGCGGCGTCTTGGCGATCTGGCCCAGCAGGGGGCCGAGGTCGTAGGCCCTCTGCACCACCCGCACCTTGCTGCGCCGGGCCAGGTAGGCGATCAGCTTGGTGGGGTCTGTGGTGGTCAGGCCGGTCTTGTCGCGATAGTCATTGATCAGGGTCAGCCCCGCCGCCAGCGGATGGCGGATCTTGTAGTGGTCGGCGGGCTGGCCGACCTTTGTTCTGGCCGCCACAAACCGTGACCGGGCGGCGCCCTCCAGACCCTCTTCAAAGGGCTTGCTGGACTTGAGCCTCAGATAGCTGAAGGCCGCGCCTGGCGCGCCGGCCAGACGAACCTTCAGTCCATTGAAAGGCAGAATGACCTGCGTGGCCCCCTGCAGGCGCCGGTCGAAGATTACAGTGTTCCAGGCCTGACGCTTGGGGGCGATGGACGGCGTACCCAGGACATAGACCGTGGTGTCCCCGTCCATGACCCGCCACCAGGCTGGCCCCGGCAGGCGGGCGGTCACTACCAGTTCCTCCACAAGGGTGGCGTCTGGGTCGACCGGCTGCAGGTCGACCTGGGCCCTGGCGGCCGAGCTCAGGGTAAGGGCCAGGGCAAGGCTGGCCACAAATACCGTCCGGGTCATGGGTCACCTTTTCATCTGGCGCGTCCGCTGTCTGGAATCGTCCTAGAGCGCGTTCCCTTTAGACGGAATCGTCTAAAGGGTAAAACTGCGCTCTGATTCAAAGGCTTAGGGCACGCTTGTCGCGATAACCGGTTCCCACTTATCGCGGCGGGCCCTATAGTGCGGCGAAAGTCGGACACAACATGCCCATTCGTCGCCTTCCCCCGGAAACCGTCAACCGCATCGCCGCCGGCGAAGTGGTGGAGCGGCCCGCCAGTGCGGTCAAGGAACTGGTGGAGAACGCCCTGGACGCAGGGGCGAAGCATGTCGAGGTCCAGGCTGACGGCGGCGGTCTGTCGCGGATCCTGGTGGCGGATGATGGCGCGGGCCTGGGCCCCGAAGACCTGCCCCTGGCGGTAGAGCGGCACGCCACCTCCAAGCTCGGCCCGGACGCCGCCGGCGAATATGACCTGCTGAACATCTTCACCCTGGGCTTTCGGGGCGAGGCCCTGCCCTCCATCGGATCTGTCGCCCGGCTCACAATAGCTTCCAGAGCCCGCGGAGCGGCGGACGCCTTCATGATCCAGGTGGATGGCGGCGCGGTCTCCAGAGTGGCTCCCGCGGCCTTTCCTGGCCCCCACGGCGCCCGGGTCGAGGTGCGCGACCTGTTCTACGCCACCCCCGCCCGACTGAAATTCATGAAGTCCGAGCGGACTGAGTCCCAGGCCATTGTCGAAGAGATCAAGCGGCAGGCCATGGCCCATGAGGATGTCGCCTTCAGCCTCGACATTGACGGACGCCGCACCCTGCGCCTGCCAGCAGAGGCCAAGGGCCCCGACGGACGACTGGCGCGCCTGTCAGCCATTATGGGGCGGGACTTTTCCGACAACGCCCTGGCGGTGGATTATGTCCGCGACGGCGTGGCCCTCTCGGGCTTTGCGGGCCTGCCCACCCTGAACCGGGGCAATGCCGCCCACCAGTACCTGTTCGTCAATGGCCGGCCGGTCCGGGACCGGCTGCTGCAGGGCGCCCTGCGCGGCGCCTATGCCGATTTCCTGGCCCGGGACCGCCATCCCCTGGTCGCCATCTATCTGGACCTCGATCCCAATCAGGTGGACGTGAATGTTCACCCGGCCAAGGCAGAGGTCCGGTTCCGTGATCCGGCCCTGGTAAGGGGTCTGATCGTCGGCGGACTGCGACATACCCTGGCCGGCGCAGGCCACAGGGCCTCGACCTCGGTGGCCGACGACGTCCTTTCCCATGCCCGTCCCGGCTATGGCTTTGCCCCACAGGGTCCATCTCCCCAGGGCTTTTCGGCCTACGCCATGGGGGGCTGGCAGACCGTGAGCCCCCAGGGCCGGGCAGCAGACCTGCCGGGCCTGAGCGAAGTGTCCGCCCGAGCCGAGCCGGCTCCGGGGGGTTTTGCCGAAGCCGGGGCGCCGACGCCCTTCGACCCGATCGACTTTCCCCTGGGCGCCGCCCGGGCACAGGTCCACGAGACCTATATCGTTGCCCAGACCCGGGACGGGATGATCCTTGTGGATCAGCACGCGGCCCATGAGCGTCTGGTCTATGAGCGCATGAAGGTCGAAATGGCCCAGGGGGGCGTTACCCGTCAGGTCCTGCTCCTGCCCGAAGTTGTCGAGCTTGATCCGGCTGAAGCTGAACGTGTCGCCGAACGGGCCGATGAACTGGCGGCCCTGGGCCTGATTATTGAACCCTTCGGCCCTGGCGCCCTGCTGGTCAGGGAAACTCCGGCCTTGCTGGGCGAGACCGACGTTCGGGGCCTCGTCCGGGACATTGCTGACGATCTTGCCGAGAACGGGCAGGCCCTGGCCCTCAAGGAACGGCTGGAAGACGTCTGTTCCACCATGGCCTGCCACGGCTCGGTCCGGGCCGGTCGGCGGCTGACGGCCACGGAAATGAACGCCCTGCTGAGGGAGATGGAGGCCACCCCCCACTCAGGCCAGTGCAACCATGGCCGCCCCACCTATGTGGAACTCAAGCTCGCCGACATCGAGCGCCTGTTCGGCCGCCGCTAGGTCAGACTGCGTTCGGCATAAGCCGTCATGGCCAGACCGAGATATTCCGTCAGACCCTCTGCCCGACCTTCATAACGGGCCCTGAACTCTGGATGCTCGGCATAGAGGGCGGCAAGGCCGATGAAGGCCTCCCGATCCGGCGGACGCTTCCAGGCGCGAGCGACCCAGGCATGCAGCCGCCCGGCAATGGCCCGCGCCGCCTCTGAATCGGCAGGCAAGCCATTCGTCAGGGCAGACGCCATGTCGGCTTCGATCTGGTCGACCTCGGCCTGGGCGGCGACGTGATCGGACTGTTTCCAGTCCTTCATCCTGGCCTTCGAACCTTCGATTTCGGCCTTCACTCCCTGGCCATAGCGCTTCTCGAGCCAGGCCTCGTGCTCGGCCTGCTTTTTGGGGTCAAAGCCCCGATAGAGATCCCTGCTACTCACGTCCGCGTCTCCCTTGAGTTGGGCGAGGGTGCGGTCCACGGTTTCCAGCAGGACCTGATAGCGGAGGGCTTCCGCCGCCAGATGGTCCCTGTGGGTCTGCAGGGCCGATGCCGGATCAAACGCCGGGTCATCCAGGATCCTGCCGATCGCGCTGAGCGAAATGCCCATCTCACGGTGCAGCATGATCTGCTGCAGGCGCAGAAGGGCCTGACGTCCGTAATACCGATAGCCATTCTCGCCCACATGGTCGGGTTTGAGCAGGCCGATCTCATCATAATGATGCAGGGCCCGGACCGAGACGCCGGACATCCGGGAAGTCTCGCTGACGGTGTGGAAGGTCATGGCCAACCTCGCTTCTAGTAACGAGACCGGACCATCAGGGCTCACACAGGGTGAGGGTCAAGGCCGGTAGGCCAGAAAATGCACCCGGGCGGCGCCATAGTCGCGCACATCCAGCGCCTCGAAGCCGGCGACCTGGAAATCGGGTTCCGAAACACCCCGTTCGAAGACAATGATGGCCTTCGGCTCCAGCCAGCCGCCGTCGGCGAGCGAGCGCAGGGCCTGTTCGCCCAGGCCCTTTGCATAGGGAGGGTCCAGGAAGGCGATGTTGAATGCCGAACCGTCCGCTGCAGGCTTTGGCCCGAGGGCGGTGGCGTCCCTGCGATGGACCCGGGTCTGACCGAACAGGCTGAAGGCGTCGACATTCTCACGAATGGCGCCCCGGGCGTTTTCATCGGTCTCGACGAACAGGCAGAAGGCCGCGCCCCTGGAGATGGCTTCGAAACCAAGGGCGCCGGATCCTGCAAAGACATCCATGACCCGCGCGCCGTCCAGGTCGGGGCCCCAGGCGGCGTGTTCGAGAATGTTGAAGATGGCCTGCCGAGCCCGGTCGGATGTGGGGCGGGTGGCCGAACCCTCCGGAGCGGAGATAGCCTTGCCCTTCAGGGACCCTGAAACAATGCGCATGTCAGAACTCGCTTGTGACCGATCAGCGGCGCTTTGGGCCGCCCTTTGGCGGAGGGCCCGGGCGACGGGCTGGCGCGCCCTTTGTTGGCGCAGCTGAGGCGGGTCGATCCCCGGGCTTGGAGGTCGACGGACGGGCTGATCCTGGACTCTTGGGCCCTTCCCCCGTCCGGTTCCGGCCAATGACAGCAGGACCTGGCTTGGACGGGCGGGACTTGGTCGGATGACCGGTCTTGGGTTTGGCCTTTGCCCAGCCAGCCTTGTACTCCTTTTTCACGGGAACCACCGGCAGGGATGGGTCGCGCAGGGACACGGTCTTGGCGCCGGGCCCGACCCGCCTTTGCGACCCGGAAGGCAGGGGCGCCGAGCGCCACTGGGTCTTGTCGCCTGTGGGCAGGTTTTCGGGATCGATGTAGGCGGCCAGCTGCTCGCGGATGACCCGGGGCCCGACTTCCTCTACCGCGCCCACCGGCAGGGTGGCCAGGGCATAGGGGCCGTAGGAGAGGCGGATCAGCCGGTTGACCTTCAGGCCCAGGGATTCAAGGACCCGGCGGACTTCCCGGTTCTTGCCTTCGGCCAGGGTCAGGGTGATCCAGAGGTTCGAGCCGGACGGGCCGTCCTTGGCCTTGTCGAGAATGGCCTCAATGGCGCCATAGCGGACGCCCTCAACCGTGACGCCGTCCTTCAGCTTGTCCAGGCGTTCCTGGGTGACCCGGCCGTGCGCGCGGGCGCGATAGCGACGGATCAGGGCGGTGGAGGGCAGCTCCAGCGCACGGGCAAGGCCGCCGTCATTGGTCAGCAGCAGCAGGCCCTCGGTATTGAGGTCCAGGCGTCCGATGGAAATCAGTCGGGGCAGGCCCGGCGGCAGGGCGTCAAAGACTGTCGGCCTGCCCTGGGGGTCGCTGTGGCTGGTCACCAGGCCTACGGGCTTGTGATAGCGGAACAGGCGGGTGGGCTCGGCGTCAGCCACCACTTCCCCGTCCAGGGTGACAATGTCATTGGGGCCAACCTTGACGGCCGGACTGGTGAGGACACGGCCGTTCAGGGCCACGCGGCCAGCCTCGATAAGGCGCTCGACCTCGCGCCTGGAAGCGACACCGGCTCGCGCCAGGGACTTGGCTATGCGCTCACCGCCAGCTTCGGGGGATTGACCCGAAGGCGCGTCAGGGGTTCGTAGGGGATCGTGGACCATGATCAACTTACCATGCGCATCGCCCTGCAGGCGGCGCAAGACGCCGCTGCAAATGGCGAGGCGCCTATCGGAGCCGTCGTGGTCGATCCGACCACGGGAGAAGTGGTGTCTATAGGGTCAAATCGGCCAATCGCCGACCATGATCCCACGGCCCACGCAGAAATTGTCGCCCTACGGGAGGCCGCCCGGAAGCTGGGCAATTACCGCCTGACAGACCTGACCCTCTTCGTCACGCTCGAGCCCTGCGCCATGTGCGCCGGGGCCATCAGTCACGCGCGGATCGGAAGACTGGTCTTTGGCGCCGAAGACGCCAAGGGCGGGGCGGTGGTGAATGGTCCGAAGTTCTTCGAACAATCCACCTGCCACTGGCGCCCCACAGTGGAGAGCGGCGTCCTGGCGGAAGAAAGCTCAAGCCTGCTGAAAAGCTTCTTCCGCGCCCGCCGCAAGTGAGCCTAGACGAGCGCCCCCTTGTAGAGCGCGAGCAGTTCGCCCCAGGCCTTTTCTGCGGCGACCTGATTGTAGATGGCTGAACCCGGCACGCACCAGCCGTGCATGGCGTCGGAATAGACCTCGATCTTGGCCGAACCCTTTACCGCTTCAAAGGCCGCCTTCAGGGCGTCCTTGGCGGTGGGCTGGGCCTTGTCGTCATTGGCCGCGACGCCGAAATAGAACTGGGCCTTGATCTTCGGGACCAGCAGGTGCGGGCTGTCGGCCTTGTCGGTCACCAGACCGCCGCCGTGAAATGAGCCGCCAGCGCCAACACGGGCAGGAAGCGCCGCCGCCGTCTGCATGGTCATGGGACCGCCCATGCAATAGCCCTGCACACCGACCTTGGCCTTCCTGTTGGTGACCTTCTGGGCGTCCAGATAGGCGACGAGAGTTGTGGCGTCCCGGGCTACGGCGTCCGGCGTCAGGGGTGCGCGGATCACGGCCAGTTTGGCGCGGTCATCAGCGTTTCCGAAGTCGAAGGGCCCGGTAAAGACCGGCGCCGGTCTTGACCGGTAGAAGGGATTGGGGACAAGAACCACATAGCCCTGGGCCGCCAGCCGCTTGCCCATGTCCCTGAAGGCCGGGCGCAGACCAAGCGCATCCGGCCAGATCAGCACGGCCGGCCACTTGCCCTTGCCCATCGGGTGATAGAGGGCGGCGTCGCAATTACCATCCGCCGTCTTGATGGTGACGTCAGCCTCGACGACTTCGGCAGCCTGGGCCTCACCCGCCATGGCGACAACGGTGGTGGCGCCGGACAGGGCGGCGAAATCCCGGCGGGAAAGGTTGGGGGCGCTCAGATCGTCGGCGGCCATGGGTCAGCTCCGGAAGAAGGTGAAAATCCGGGAGACTATCGCCCAGCCGTCAGCGACCGGCAACCGGGGCGTGACGACGCGCCAGCCCGCGATGAATTCAGGCCAGGCTGGCGCTCATGGCCGCCAGGGCGGCCTTGCTGTCAGCCTTGAAGCCCTGGGCCTCGAGCGCTTCACAAAGCGCCGTCAGGCAGATCCGCACATGCCAGGGCGTGGCCGAAGCGCCCATGAGACCGATCCGCCAGACCTTGCCCTTGAGCGGGCCCAGGCCAGCGCCCAGCTCCAGGTCCCACTTTTCGAGGACGTAATTGCGGACAGCCGCCTCATCGACTCCATCGGGAACCAGGATGGTGTTGAGCTGGGGCAGACGATACTGGGGCGCCACCAGGAATTTCAGTCCTGCGGCCTCAATGCCGGCGGCAAGGGCTTCATGGGTGCGGGCGTGGCGGACCTGGACGGCCTGCTGACCCTCTTCGAAGATCGCCACAAGGCTCTCATGCAGACCATAGAGGGCGTTGATCGGCGCGGTGTGGTGATAGGTGCGTCCGCCCTCCCCGCCCCAATAGCTCATCAGCAGGTTGAAATCGCAAAGCCAGTTCCGGACCTTGGTCTTGCGGGCTGTGATGGCCGCCTGGGCCCGCTGGGACAGGGCGATGGGCGACAGGCCGGGAGGGGCCGAGAGGCATTTCTGGGTGCCGGAGTAGACCGCGTCGGCATCCCAGGCCGCCACGTCCACAGGAATGCCGCCAAGGGAGGTCACGCAGTCGACAATGGACAGGGCGCCATACTTGCGGGCCAGGGCGCAGAGGGTGGCCGCATCGGAGCGGACGCCCGTTGAGGTCTCGGCATGAACGAAGGCCAGAACCTTGACGGGGCCTGCAGACTTCAGGGCCTCTTCCACCACCGCCGGGTCAACAGGATGGCCCCATTCGAACTCGACCTTGGTCACCTCGGCGCCGGCCCGGTCGGCCATGTCGGCCATGCGGCCGCCAAAGGCGCCGTTGATGGCGATCACCGCCCGGTCGCCGGGCTCGAGCAGGTTCATGATGGCCGCTTCCATGCCCGCCGTTCCGGGCGCCGGCAGGGGGACGCAGGCATGGTCCGGTGCATTGAACAGCCGGGCCAGGGCGCCCTTGATCTCTTCCATCAGCAACTGGAACTGCGGATCCAGGTGACCAATGGTCGGTCGCGCCAGGGCGGCCAGCACCCGGGGGCTGACATCCGAAGGACCCGGTCCCATCAGTATGCGGCGCGGCGGCTGGAAGCTTTGCATGGTCGTCCCTGTCGGAAAAAGCGTCTCTGGAAATGCGGCCCCTTCTCCCTTTGCAGAGGGCGAATGACAAGTGGCCGGTGATTTAATCAGCGGAGTATGCGGGCCTCGATCTGCGCCTTGCGCCGGGAGTCCACCCCCAGCACTTCGGTCAGGTATGCGTCAAAGGACCCCGAGGTTGCTGTGATCTGCTCAAAGGCGGCGTCCAGATAGGACTCATGAACGCTGACGGCGACCTTGAGGGCCTCTTCGCTGACCACCTTGCCGGCAGTGTTGCGGATCCATGGCCCCAGGAAGTCGATCCGCTTCTGCATGCGGCCTTCATGATTGGTCGCCAGGAAATCGGCGCGGATGTCGTCCTGGTGCACGCCCGCCAGATGATGGGTCAGGGCGCAGATCATGCCGGTCCTGTCCTTGCCCGCCGAACAGTGGACCAGGATGGCGCCCTCGGATTCAGCCAGGACCTGAAAATACCGGGAGAACAGATCCACATAGCGGGGGTCATAGGGCGTCGCCCGGTAGAAGCTGATGGAGTCCTCCCGGAACCAATCGGCGTCGACCTCATGACTGGCGGCCATCAGGTGGGACCAGTCGCTGCCCTCGGGCTCGTGGTCATTCTCCACCACATGGGCGTCGAAATCGGTCCACCGTCGGGACGGCTCGCGCTGACGCTCCATGGGTCGGCGCAGGTCGACTATGGCCCTGACGCCCAGGGCGCCCAGAAGCTCGATGTCGTCATCGGAGGCATAGGCGTGGTTGGCGGACCGGAAGAGAACCCCGCGCTTCAGGCCTCGTCCGCAGGCCGTGTCATAGCCGCCGAAGTCGCGGAAGTTCTCGATGGTTTCGATATGTGGCGTCATGGCCCTTACCGGAACGGCGGCTCATCGAAGCTGCGCAGCTTGCGCGAGTGCAGCTTGTTCCCCTCCTTGCGGAGCAGGTCCATGGTCGCCAGACCGATCTGCAGGTGCTGGCCTATGGCGCGCTCATAGAAGGCGTTGGCCTGGCCAGGCAGCTTGAGCTCGCCATGCAGGGGCTTGTCCGAAACGCAAAGCAGGGTGCCGTACGGCACCCGGAACCGGTATCCCTGGGCGGCGATGGTGGCGCTTTCCATGTCGATGGCCACGGCCCTGGACTGATTGAACCGCAGGGCGCTGGAGGAATAGCGCAGCTCCCAGTTCCGGTCGTCGGTGGTGACGACAGTCCCCGTGCGCAGGCGACGCTTCAGGAGATCCCCCGATTCGCCGGTGATGATTTCCGCGGCGCGGCCCATGGCCACCTGGATCTCGGCGATGGGCGGGATCGGGATTTCCGGCGGCAGGACGCCGTCCAGAACGTGATCGTCCCGCAGATAGGCGTGAGCCAGGACATAGTCGCCAATGGTCTGCGAGCCGCGCAGGCCGCCGCAGTGGCCGATCATCAGCCAGGCCTGAGGACGAAGGACCGCCAGGTGGTCGGTGATGGTCTTGGCGTTGGAAGGACCGACGCCGATATTGACCAGGGTCACCCCTAGTCGGCCTTCCGCCATAAGGTGGTAGGCGGGCATCTGGTGCTTTCGCCATGTCCCGTCGGCGATGGTCTGCTCGGGATTGGGCGTATCCCTGGTCACAACCACGCGGCCGGCGGCCGAGAGCGCTGTGTAAGGGCTGTCAGGCGCCTTGAGCTGCTCGCAGGCCCAGTGGACGAACTCATCCACATAGCGGTGATAGTTGGTGAAGAGGATGAACTGCTGGACGTGCTCGGCGGGCGCGCCGGTATAGTGGGTCAGGCGGGCCAGGGAGAAGTCGGTGCGCAGGCCGTCGAACAGGGCCAGTGGCCTCGCCTGTTCCAGGGTCGGCGCATAGAAGCCGTCGGCCACTTCATCGCCGATGAAGGCCAGTTCCGTGGTCGGGAAATGCCGGGCGATATCGGCCGAACCGACATCAGCCATGGCCATATCGACTGACCCGTCCAGGACATACGGAAAGGGAATTTCCTGGGTCGAGCGTGCGACCTCGATCGTCACGTCGAAGTCCGACAGGATCAGGCCGATCTGCTCGATCAGATAGTCCTTGAAGTGATCCGGCCGGGTGACCGTCACCGCATAGCTGCCCGGGGAGGCCAGGCGGGCGAATGCCCGGGACAGGCGGGGATAGAGCTGACCGGGCGCCCAGTGAAGGCGAAGCTCGGGATAGGTGAAGGCGCCATTGGCCCGCAGGGACGGATCGGGCGCAGGACCGCCGGAAAGGAAGGTCTTAAGGGCTGATCGAAGGGCCTCGACCGAGGCGCGGTATTCGTCGTTGAGTTGGCTCCAGATCCGGAGCGCTTCGTTTTCAATTTCATCTGTCATGGCGGCTTATAGCGCACTTTTTGACAGATTTCGAGACGCAGCCTGCGCTGCGCCTCGAACTTCACGAAATCAGGCCGTCGCCTTGGCGAAGATCGCGTCGGCCCGGGTCCAGTTGAAGGTCGCCATGATGGCGTCCACATAGGCGGCGGCCTTGGCGCCGTAATCCATGGCGTAGGCGTGTTCATACATGTCCATGGCCAGGATCGGGGTGGCGCCGGCCATGGTCATGGTGTGATCCATGGCCCACTGGTTCATCAGCCGGTTGTCGCGATGGCTGTAGGTCAGCAGTACCCAGCCGGAACCACCACCCAGGGCCTTGCCCATGGCCGAGAACTCGGCGCGCCATTTGGCTTCGCTGCCGAAATCCCGCTCGATGGCGCGGCTCAGGGCGGCGCCAGGGCGGTTCGCCGGACCAAGGCCGCCGAAATAGAGCTCATGCAGGATCATCGAATTCCAGGCGATCAGCTCTTCGCGCTTCAGCCCATTGAGCAGGAAGCCCGGAGCAGTGGCCATGTCGAGCCCAGCCAGCTGGGTCTCGATAGACCCGAGACGCTTCACGGCGCCCACATAATTGTTGCCGTGGTGGCTGGTCAGCAGCTTTTCCGAAATGCCGGGAATGGTGTTCGGGTCGAACGGAAGGGGCTTGGGCTGGGGGGAAAACGCCGTGGGGGCTGCAGCGACCTGGGCCTCGGCTCCCGTTGCGGCGACGGCGGATGCGAGGGCGACGGCGCCGAACAGCTGCCGACGATCTAGGCTGGAATTGTCCATGAAAATCTCCTTCGGGGGACTCTGACCCTAGGCCAGCAACAGGGACATGGACAGGAGGCTATGGACGCGCAAGGTGATCCCGGCGACAAATGGACAAAGTTCAAGGCTTGGGGCCCTTCATGAATCGTCTTTTCACCAGTCTCGTCATCGCCGCCATGGTGTTGGGCGTTCTCGCCGGCCTGGCCATGCACGCCTTTCTGCCTGCAGAACAGGCCAAGGCCTGGGCAGACGGCCTGGGGATCATCACCACGATCTTCCTGCGCATGATCAAGATGATCATCGCTCCACTGGTGTTTGCGACACTGGTTGCCGGCATCGCCCATATGGAAGACGCGGCGGCCGTGGGCCGGGTCGGCGTCAAGACGATGTTCTGGTTCATCTCGGCCTCGATCATTTCCCTGACCATCGGCCTGGTCATGGTTCAATGGCTGCAGCCAGGCGCCGGGATTACGCCAGACCCGACAGCCACGGCAGGCGCCCTGGCGGGCGGCGCCCAACTCACCTTCAAGGAGTTCATCACCACCCACCTGGTGCCGGAATCGATCATCAAGTCGATGGCGAACAATGAGATCCTGCCCATTGTCATCTTCTCAGTCTTCATCGGCACGGCCATTGCGGCGACCGAGGACCGCGCACCGGCGATCCTGAACCTGGTTGAACAGATCTCCACCGTCATGCTGAAGGTGACCGGCTATGTGATGTCGGTTTCGCCCCTCGCCATCTTTGCCTCGCTGGCTTCCGTCATCGCCATCAAGGGGCCCGATATTCTGGGCGCCTATGTAAAATTCATCGGGGGCTTCTACCTGTCGCTGGGCCTGCTCTGGGTGCTGCTCGGCGCGGCCCTGATCATGATTGTGGGCCCGAGCGCTTTGAGGCTCATCGGTCTCATCCGCCAGCCAATCGTCCTGGCCTTCTCTACGGCGTCGTCCGAGGCGGCCTATCCCGGCACCCTCGAGGCCCTGCAGAAATTCGGGGTTTCCAAGAAGGTCGCAAGCTTCGTCCTGCCCCTGGGCTATTCGTTCAATCTGGACGGATCGATGATGTACTGCACCTTCGCCACCCTGTTTATCGCCCAGATCTATGGCGTCGACCTGACCCTGGGCCAGCAGATCACCATGCTGGGCCTGCTGATGATCACGTCCAAGGGCATGGCGGGGGTTCCAAAGGCCTCGATCGTCGTCATCGCCGCCACCCTGGCCTATTTCAAGCTGCCCGAAGCCGGCATCGGCATCATCCTGGCGGCGGACCAGCTGCTGGACATGGGACGCTCTGCGACCAATGTCGTCGGCAATTCCGTGGCCAGCGCCGTCGTTGCCAAGTGGGAAGGCCAGATCACCGAGCCATCCGAACAGACCTAGGGCCTTCACTTCCCGCGCGGCCTTCCCATATCTCACCGACGGTTATCGGGAAGGACCCATGCGCAACCACATTCGAACCTTCATGCTTCTGGCGGCCCTGACGGCGATATTTGTCGGGGTCGGCTACATGATTGCAGGCCCTGCAGGCATGGCCATGGCCTTTCTGTTCGGGCTGGGCATGAACCTGATCAGCTATTGGAACTCGGACAAGATCGTCCTTGGTCTCTATGGCGCAAAGCCGGTGGACCTGCAGCATCCTGACGCCCTGGTGCGGAACTATGTGAGCGATGTGCTGGACCTGGCCCGCAGGGCCAATCTGCCCCCACCCAAGATCTATCTGATCGACGAAGACCAGCCCAATGCCTTCGCCACCGGGCGTGATCCCGAGCATGCTGCGGTAGCGGCGACCCGGGGTCTGCTGGCCATGCTGGACCGGCGGGAGATCAGGGGTGTCATGGCTCATGAACTGGCCCATGTGCGCAATCGCGACACTCTGACCATGACGGTGACAGCGACCATAGCTGGCGCAGTGTCAGCCCTGGCGAATATTGCATTCTTCTTTGGCGGCGACCGGGACCGTCCTGCTGGCCTGATCGGTACGATCGCCATGGCGATATTCGCCCCCATGGCTGCAGCCCTGGTGCAGATGGCCATCAGCCGTGGACGCGAATACGAGGCCGACCGAGGCGGCGCCGAGATTTCGGATGATCCCCAGGCCCTGGCGGACGCCTTGCTGAAGATTGAGTCCTATGCCCGGCAGGTTCCGAACATGGATGCGGAACGCAATCCGGCGACGAGCCACATGTTCATCATCAACCCGCTTTCGGGCGCCGGGGCGGACAATCTGTTTTCCACCCATCCCGCGACCCAGAACCGCGTCGCGGCTCTGATGGCGATGGCGGGGGTACGACGGCCGGCAGTTCCCTTCACGGCCCACAAGCCCGGGCCGTGGGGATAGGTCCCTAGAGCCCTTTCCGATCTGACTGCAGCAGTCAGATCGGGCGAAAAGGGCTCTAATTCAATAAGGTAGAGCATTTTTCGATCCGATAACCGAGTCCCACTTATCGGAAAATGCTCTAGTCTACAGTGAGGGTGTCCGGCTGGGTCCGCTTGGACAGCAGCTTGTCAAACTCGGTCCAGACGCCGTCTGATCCGTGCCATTGGCCCTTGGTCGCAGCCTTGGAATACTCGGTGGACCGCGCCTCGAAGAAGTTGGCGTGCTCGACACCCGACAGCATGGACTGAAGCCAGGGCAAGGGGTTCTCCTTGGCGCCGCCATAGACCTCAGGCAGGCCAAGCTGGCGCAGGCGCCAGTCAGCGATGAAGCGGATATAGGCCTTGATGTCCTCTGGGGTCATGCCCTGGACCTCGCCGGCGGCGAAGGCCAGATCAATGAACTTGTCTTCCAGACCCACCACCGTCTTGCAGCAGTCGACAATGTCGTCGGCCACCGACTTGGTGACCGCGCCGGTTTCCTTGTTGAAGGCGTGATAGAGCTTCACAATGCCTTCGCAGTGCAGGCTTTCATCGCGGACGGACCAGCTGACGATCTGGCCCATGCCCTTCATCTTGTTGTGGCGCGGGAAGTTCAGCAGCATGGCGAAACTCGCGAACAGCTGCAGGCCTTCGGTGAACCCGCCGAACATGGCCAGGGTGCGGGCGATATCGGCGTGGGTTTCAACGCCGAACTTCTGCATGTAGTCGTGCTTGTCCCGCATTTCCTGGAACTCCAGGAAGGCCGTGAATTCCGAATCGGGCATGCCGATGGTTTCCAGCAGCAGGGCGTAGGCGGCGATGTGGATGGTCTCCATATTGGAGAACGAGGCCAGCATCATCTTCACTTCAGTCGGTTTGAAGACGCGTGAATAGCGCTCCATATAGTTGTCGTTCACCTCGACGTCAGACTGGGTGAAGAAGCGGAAGATCTGGGTAAGGAGGTTGCGCTCCTTGTCATTCAGCTTGGTCGCCCAATCCTTGAGGTCTTCGCCCAGCGGCACCTCTTCGGGCATCCAGTGAACCTGCTGCTGCTTCTTCCAATAGTCATGAGCCCAGGGATAGCGGAAAGGCTTGTAGGCGAAGGAGGGTGTGAGCAGGCCAGGAAGAGAGGTCACGGGCTTAAAATCCGGCAGGTCTGAAACGGTGAGGACGGCTTGATGGAATCGACTTTAGACACCGTTCGCCTCCAACATCTAGCGATGAGTTAACGACGGCCCCCAAGATGTTGTGAATTTTGGTGTGGAGCCACAATTCGACCAGGACAGCCTAACGCGCTGTTACAGGCTCACAAGCAGGTTCTGATGGAGAAATCGCCGCAGGCGTTGGCGGGACTTAACGCTTGGGCTTGATCGAGAAGGACAGCGCGACCATGGAATCGGTCTTGAACTGCTGGCCCCAGATGGCGTGATCGCCCTTCACTTCGCGGTGGATCAGACCCAGGGAGGTCTGCATGTCGCCCTGACGCCAGCCGAGGCCCAGCTGGGCGTCACCCACAAGGGCGCTGGCATTGTCCGTGGACCAGGACCGGTCCCAACCGGTCGCGTCGTCCTTCTGCATGTTCAGGCCCATGGCCCGACCGCTGGCTGCAGCAAAGACGTACCACCGCCCTGCCTGGTCAAGGGCGGCGCCATCGTGAACACCCAGTTGGTCCAGGGCATTGGTCAGTGACTGCGAATTGCGACCGAAGGTCAGGGTCGCGCCGGCTTCGGCGGAATTGCCCCGGTTGGAGAAACCGAACCCGGCATGAGGAGTTACATCAACGCCAAAGCGCTCTCCGCGCAGGCTGAAGGCGCCCGGCCAATCCCGGGTGACCCGAACTTCATAGTCAGGGTTGGCGGGGTCTGTGGCGACAAGATCGTTGGCGCCGACAGGAGGCTGGACCTGACCATGGGAAATCCGGAGGGTGTCGACCGTTCCGCCACTCATGGCGACGGCGCGGGCGAGGTAGTCATCCCGCCATCTGAATTGAGGCGCCGCGGGATTGGCCAGGTCGAGCAACCGGCTGATGACATCTTCCTGCGGCGCAGGTTCGGCGGCAGACGTCGAGGGTGAGAAGGCGGCTTCGCGAAGGTCCGACACCACACTTTTCGGCAGGGATGCAGAATCGGCCAGGGCGTGCCCGAGTGACACCCCGCTCGCCCCAATGACGATGGCTATGGCAGCCAACGACTTCATTCCGTCACTCCTCATGTCGCCGTATCAACGTGCGACCCTGGGACACTGTTCCAACTCAAGCGGTTGGTGCAATCAGATTGTGCGCGGACATGGTTAAGAAGGCCCGAATCCGGCTGGATCTCCCGGATTCGGGTGGAAATCAGCCTATTGGCAGGCGAGGCACTCGTCATAGTCGGTGTGCTGGGACGGACCGGCCTCAACCTGGACAATGGCTTCACCGCCGGCATGCGATGCCCGCTGAACCGACTTTGAGCGCAGGTAGTAGAGGGATTTGCAGCCCCGCTCCCATGCCTGCCAGTGCAGCATGTGGAGGTCCCACTTGTCCACGTCGCCAGGCAGGAAGATGTTGACCGACTGGGACTGGCAGATGTCGGGTGTGCGGTCGGCGGCCAGTTCGATAACCCAACGCTGGTCCAGTTCGAAGGCGGTCTTGAAGACGTCCTTCTCGTCCTGGGTCAGGAAGTCCAGGTGCTGGACCGAGCCTTCATTTTCCAGGATCGAATCCCAGACCTGGGGGGTGTTCTTCTCTTTTTCGTCCAGCAGACGCTCGAGGAAGATGTTGCGGACCGCAAACGTCCCCGACAGGGTCTTGTGGGTATAGATATTGGCCGGAATGGGCTCGATGCCGGCGCTGGTCCCGCCACAGATGATCGAGATCGAAGCGGTCGGCGCGATGGCCAGCTTGTGGCTGAACCGCTCCATGACCCCACGCTCGGCGGCGTCAGGGCAGGGTCCGCGTTCGGCGGCCAGGGTGCGGGAAGCCGCATCGGTCTGCCGGCGCAGGTGCTTGAACAGGCGCATGTTCCAGGACTTGGCCAGGGCGCTCTCGAAGGGCACGTTCTGCATCTGCAGGAAGGAGTGGAAGCCCATCAGGCCCAGGCCGACCGAGCGCTCACGGGTTGCGGCGTAAACGGCGTTGGCCATTTCCGGCGGGGCGCGGCCAATGAAGTCCTGCAGGACATTGTCCAGGAACCGCATGACGTCTTCGATGAAGGTCGGATGGTCGCGCCATTCCATGAAGGTCTCGGCGTTCACCGAGGACAGGCAGCAGACGGCGGTCCGGTCGTGGCCCAGATGGTCCTTGCCGGTGTGCAGCATGATTTCCGAGCACAGGTTGGACTGGCGCACAGACAGGCCCAGATCCTGCTGATGCTGCGGCATGGCGCGGTTCACCGTGTCGGAGAAGATCAGATAGGGCTCGCCGGTCTGCAGGCGGATCTCCAGGATCTTCTGCCACAGGGAACGGGCGTCGACCTCACGCAGGACTTCATTGTTCTTGGGCGAGCGCAGGCCGAACATGGCGCCCTCGCGGACGGCTTCCATGAATTCGTCAGAGATCGAAATGCCGTGGTGCAGGTTCAGGGACTTGCGGTTGAAATCGCCTGAGGGTTTGCGGATTTCGAGGAACTCCTCGATCTCCGGATGGTGGATGTCCAGATAGACCGCAGCTGATCCCCGGCGAAGGGAGCCCTGGCTGATGGCCAGGGTCAGGCTGTCCATGACCCGGATGAAGGGGATGATGCCGCTGGTCTGGCCCGCGCCCTTGACCTTTTCGCCAATGGACCGGACGCCGCCCCAATAGGTGCCGATGCCGCCACCGTTGGAGGCCAGGGCGACGTTCTCGTTCCACACGCCCTGAATGCCTTCCAGGGAATCGCCCACGGCGTTCAGGAAGCAGGAAATGGGCAGGCCGCGATTGGCGCCGCCGTTGGACAGGACCGGAGTCGACGGCATGAACCAGAGTTGGGAGATGTAATCATAGATCCGCTGGGCATGGTCGGCGTCGTCGGCATAGGCCGTTGCGACTCGTGCAAACATGTCCTGATAGCTCTCACCGGCCAGAAGATAGCGGTCTTCCAGGGTGGTCTTGCCGAAGTCGGTCAGCAGGGCATCCCGCGACCGGTCGACCTCGACCTTGCGAACCAACTGGAGTTGCGGTCGCTCTGCACGCTCCGAACCAGCTTTCGCCGCCTCTGAAATCGCCCGCACTGCCGCTTCGCTACCGCTCATGACCCAAAACCCATACTTATCAGACGTTTCCGGCGAGGCCCCTCCCCAACCGGCTTATCGCTATATCTAGTGGGCGCCCCGCCCTGATACGCAACATCATGGGGCACCAAGCCTAATGACTCGTCAACGGCCTGAGGGAGTTCTCCACGTCTGTTTTTTGACAATGAAAAGTTAACGCCAGAGCCTGAGGCTTGATCAAGCTGGTCTTTCAGACTCCGGGCCGTTTTTTGATCACGCGACTGTGATCGCCGCTTGCGGCATAAGGTCGCCGGGGAGTTTTCGGCGCTGAATCGCAATGGGTGTCTTGTGGCGGCCTGCAATTGGGCATATCCCGACCGCGTCACTGGGGAGTAGCCGTCCGCGCGTTTCAGCGGAGGGTGCGTCAACAAACTTGGACCGGAATTGCTTCCGGGACATGGCGCATCCAGCCTTTCGGGCCTGGCGAGACTTTTGGCTTTCGTGTGTCGTTCCCAGGCGGGATCGGCGGCGCGGAGAGCCATTGGTCCTGTTCCGATCCCGCCGTGAGCCAGATATGAACCTTCAACCCCTGCTTATCTCCACGGGTCTCGTGGCGATCGCCGAGATCGGCGACAAGACACAACTCCTTGCCATCCTGTTAGCGGCGCGGTTTCGCAAGCCAGCGCCAATCATCGCCGGAATCCTGGTGGCGACCATTGGAAACCACCTTCTGGCGGCGGCTGTCGGCGCCGCGGCGGGGAATCTGCTGGACGGTCCCTGGACCAAATGGGTGCTGGGCCTGGCCTTCATCGCTTTTGGCGCCTGGGCCCTGATTCCGGACAAGTTTGAAGACGGCGATGCGCCTCGGGACAAGCCCGGCGCTTCGGTCTTCATTACGACGGTCGTCGCCTTCTTCTTTGTCGAGATGGGCGACAAGACCCAGGTCGCCACTGTGGCCCTGGCCGCGCGCTTCCATGAGGTCTTCATGGTGGCTGCTGGCACAACCCTGGGCATGATGGTCGCCAATGTCCCGGCGGTCTTCATTGGACAGGCTGCCGCAGAGAAACTGCCCCTGACCTATATCCGCTGGGCCGCAGCGGCGTCCTTCGCCGCCATCGGGGTCTGGATCCTGATCGCCGGCTGAGGTGGGGCGCAAAACAAAAGGCCCGGTCTTTCGACCGGGCCTTCGTTATTCGGCTGAACGCCTGTCGATCGATCAGAAGTTGATGTCGATCGTCGAACGACGGTTCAGGGGTTCCTTGACACCATCGCCAGTGGCGACGGCGAGCATGGTCTCACCCTTCCAGTCGACTTGCAGCGAACCGGCGCCGACGCCCAGACCGACCAGCGAGTCAGCCACGGCCTTTGCACGACGTTCCGACAGGCGGACGTTGTAGGCCGGCGAACCGGAGGAGTCGGTGTGACCGACGACGATCACGCGGGTGGCGTGGCCGGCGTTGGCGTAGTTGGCGGCTTCCGAAACCACCGTCTGGGCTTCCGCGGTCAGGATGGCCTGATCGAAGGGGAAGTAGACGATGAACTGCTTGGCCTCAAACGCCGGCGGGGGCGGAGGAGGCGGAGGCGGCGGAGGAGGAGGCGGAGGCGGCGGAGGGGGCGGCGGAGGCGGCGGCGGGGGAGGAGCAGCTGCGAAGGAGTAACGCAGGCCCACAGTCGCCGAAGCGTCGCGGTAGTCGCCCTTGAACACGCCGGGCTGAAGGGCGTGAGAACCAGTCGACTTGAAGGAGGAGTCAGCACCACCGAGATAACGGTAGGTCATGTCCACGTTCAGGCGATCGGTCGCCTTCCAGGCCAGGCCGGCGATCAGCTGGTAAGCGATCGTCGTGTCGGACTTGGAGATGGCCAGGTTCTGGTAAGCCGGGTTGGCCGCCGTAATGGCGCCCGTCACGGTGGAGAACTGACCCATCAGGCCGTCAACCTTCATCTGGTTGACGCCGAGACCGGCGCCGACAAACGGGTTGATCGTGGCGTCAGGCATGAAGTCGTAAAGGACATTGCCCATCAGCGACCAGACCTGGACGCTGCCCGTCGGAGAACCGCAGGTCGGCGAAGCCGCGGTGCGGATCACGCCAGGAGCGCAGAGGCCGATGATGGCCTGGTTGGCGCCGCCGCGGAACGAATTCACGTCACCCGCGCGATAGCCGCCTTCCAGTTCAACGCGCCAGTTGTTGGACACGCGATAGCCGAGACGCGCAAAGCCCGCCCAGTCTTCCTTTTGGTTGAGGTCCCACTCATACGGCTTGCCAGCCGAAGAGTTGTTGCTGGACTTCAGCGAAAAGCTGTCGGGCCAATGATAGCCCATGTCGACAGCGCCGTACCAGCCGGTATCCGCAGCGGACGCCCCGGTGGCGACGCAGACCGCAGCGATGGCGGCCCCTGCCAGAAGTTTGAATTTCATATTCAGAGCCCTCTCTTGCCCTCTGCCGCGGTCATATGACCGAGCACGCTTATATCAAGGTCGAAGCGACGCGGAAGTGTCGCCGAAGCCACACTCAACGTCATTTGCCTCATCCTCGCTTACACTACGGGATGAGGCTATACAGCAATCCTCGCTCCAAGCAACGATCTGATAACCAATTGAGGCCGGAAAGGGTTCAATTTTGTTCCAAAGGTCACGGCTTGGTCCGAACTTCACCTCTAAACCTGCGCATTCGGCCGCCCAGAGCTTCCGGTCGATTCAAGTCCTTCCGGAAGAGGTCTCTGCGTTCATGAATTGAGGCGATAACCAGCCCCATCGGGATGCCCACATCCACCAGAACGGCTTCCGACAACTGTAGGCTGGCCTCAATGGTCTCGGGAACGGCGTCGGACACCCCAAGGTCGTAGAGTCGCTTGGCGTGTCGCGCATCCCTGGCGCGGGCGACAATGACCAGGTCAGGCCTCAGGCCTCTGGCGGTGGCTACGATGGATTCCGCCGCTTCAGGGGAATCCATGGTCACCACAAGGGCCGGTGCGGTTTCCAGGCCACACCTGCGGAGAAATTCCGTACGGGTCGCATCCCCGAAAAACACTTCCCCGCCGGACCGTCGGGACGAATCGACCAGTCGGGGATCGCTGTCTATGGCCAGCCACGGAACCTGGTGGGTCTGCAGCATTTCTGAGACCAGCCGGCCGACCCGGCCATATCCCACGATCAGCACCCTGGGCGGTCCGTCCCCGGAAGGTGGAGGCGGAAGCGCTTCAGACAGCCCCTGGGTGACCTTCCTTGCACCGACCTTCAGGGAGAGACTGGCCAGAGCCGGAATGCACATCATCGAAAGGGTCGACGAAACCAGAACCAGTTGCCCGAGTTCTGGCGCGACAATCCGGCTGGCCATGGCCGCGGTGAGAATGACGAAGGCGAATTCACCTCCCCCCGCCAGCAGAAGGGCCGACTCCGCCGCCGCGCGCCACGGCAGCCGGAACATGCGTCCCAGGCCGAAAACCACTGCAAAGTTCAGACTGATCAGGCCGATGGCGAAGCCCAGCACCTCCAGGGGGTGGGCAAAGAGCAGGGACATGTCCAGGCCTATGCCGACCGAAAGGAAGAAGAGGCCAAGCAGCAGGCCCTTGAAGGGCTCTATGGTGACTTCGACCTCGTGACGGTACTCGGTCTCGGCCAACAGCAGTCCGGCGACGAAGGCGCCCAGGGCCATGGAAAGGCCAGCCAGGGCCGCCACAAGACCAGATCCGATGACGATCAGCAGACTGGCGGCGACGAACAGCTCCTCGCTCTTGGCTCGGGCCACCGACCTCATCATCGGACGCAGGAACAGGCGGCCAAACAGGACCAGGCTGCCGACAGCCAGGGCGGCCGGTGCGATGGCCAGCAGGTCCTGCGGCGAGAACTCGGATATCGATCCGCGTCCCAGAAGGCCCAGGGTGATCAGGATGGGGGCGACGGCGAGGTCCTGGAACAGCAGGATGGAGAAGGTCACCCGGCCCGCCAGGGCGTGCTGGCGCTTGTTTTCCGCAAGGATCGGCATGACCACGGCGGTGGAAGACAGGGCCAGGGCTGCGCCGATGGCGATCGCCTCGGCCGGAGGCGCCTTCAGCATGATGCCGACCGTCGAGATCGCCGCCGTAGACAGCAGGACCTGGAGCCCGCCAAGGCCGAAGACATAGCGGCGCATCAGTCGAAGGCGCTCCCATGAAATCTCCAGGCCGATCATGAACAGCAGGAAGACAACCCCGAACTCCGCCAGTTGGGCGACCTCGGCAGACCCTGAAATTGTAAAGTAGGACAACCACGGGACGGTTGGAGCCAGGGCGCCGAGACCCTGCGGACCAAGGGCCAGACCAGCGGCGATGAATCCGAGGATCGGACTGACCCGCCACCGACGGAACAGGGGCACGACAATGCCGGCGGTCACCAGGAACAGCACAACGTCGCGATAGCTGTCGGGCGTGACGTGTGGGTCCATCTGGGTCGTCTCGTTCCTGATTCCGCTTCGGGGCGCCTACAGGTATGCTTGTGCCGAAGATTTCGATCCGCCAAGGAGGGAATTATGCTGAAACAAATCGCTCTTGCTGCGGGACTTTGCCTGATAGCGACCGCCGCGGGGGCCGGCCCGACGACCTCTGGCGGCGTTCGCGTCAAGGATGCCTGGAGCCGGCCCGCTGCGCTCGGCACGATTGGCGCAGGGTTCTTCACGATTACCAATTCAGGTCCGCGACCGGAAACCCTGATTTCCGTCACCAGCCCCCTGGCCACCAGGGTGGAACTGCACCAGACCTCCATGAATGGCGGAGTCATGTCCATGCAGCGGCTTGAGTCCGGCGTGACCCTGCCTCCCGGTCAGTCCGTGGTTTTTGCACCGGGCGGCAAGCACCTGATGGTGTTTGGCCTGAAGTCGGCCTTGAAAGCCGGCGGCGCCCTTCCCCTGACCCTCAATCTAGCTTCAGGCGGTCGCTTGCAGGCCAAGGCTGTTGTCAGACTTTCACCGCCCCCCGCTTCACCCGCCAAATGACAGAATTGTAACGTGGCGACCTCGCCTCTTGAGAGGCATGGTCTGCGTAATGAACCCAACAGGATCAATCTGAGATGAAACGCTTCTGGCTTGCGGCATGCGCCGCCTCCGTCCTCGCCCTGGCGGCGACCTCAGCCTCGTCTGAAGGCGCGCTGGGCGCGCCGCGCATGGGCCCCTGGGGCTTTGACCTGGCGGGCCGCGACCTGTCGGTTTCCCCCGGTGACAATTTCTCCGGCTATGCCGGCGGGACATATCTGAAGAACCTGGTGATCCCCGCTGACCGGTCCAGCTTCGGATCCTTTGACGGCCTGCGGGAACTGTCGGTCGACCGCATGCACGCGGTGCTGGACGCGGCTTCCAGGGACACGGCGGCGACCGGGGACAGGCAGAAGATCGGCGTCCTCTATCGCAGCTTCATGGACGAGTCGCAGATCAACGCCCTGGGCGCCAGGCCCATGGCTGCCGACCTCGCCGCCATCCGGGCGGCCAAGACCAAGGCTGACATCGCCCGCCTGATGGGTGTCGCCCAGACGGGCTTCGGCGGGGCGGCCTTCGGCGTCTATCTCGGCGACGACCAGAAGGACCCCATGCGCTATGCGGTCTATGTGGTCCAGGGGGGTCTGAACCTCCCCAATCGGGACTATTACCTGGAGCCCCAGTTCGCACCCCAACGCGCCAAGTATGAAGCCTATGTGGCCCAGATGCTGAAGCTTGCGGGCTGGGCCAGGCCGGACGAAAACGCCAAGGCCATCGTGGCCATGGAGACCGAAATCGCCAAGGTCTCCTGGACCCTCGCCGAGCGCCGGGACGACGACAAGACCTACAACCCGCTGAAGGCTTCGGCCCTGCCGACCTTCGCACCGGGCTTCCCCTGGAAGGCCTTTTTCGAGGGCGCGGGCCTTGGAAAGATCGACAGGGTCATTGTCGCCGAGAACACCGCATTCCCCAAGATCGCTGGCATTTTCGCCAGGACGCCCCTTGAGACCCTCAAGGCCTATCAGGCCTACACCCTGGCCGATCAGGCCTCGCCTTACCTCTCCAAGGCCTTTGAGGACGCCCGGTACGAATTCCGCGACAAGATCCTGTCCGGACAACTGGAACAGAGGCCCCGCTGGAAGCGTGGCGTCGCCCTGGTGGACAACCAGATCGGCGAGGCCCTCGGCAAGATCTATGTGGCCACCTACTTCCCGCCGGAGAGCAAGGCCAAGATGATGGACCTGGTGGCGGAGATTAAGTCGGCCCTGAAGGTCCGCATCGAGAACCTGGCCTGGATGGGCCCGCAGACCAAGGCCAAGGCCCTTGAGAAGCTGTCCAAGTTCAGCGTCATGATCGCCTATCCGGACACCTGGCGTGACTATTCCAAGCTGGTGATCAAGGACGGCGATCTCTACGGCAATGTCCAGCGGGCCAACAAGTTCGAGTGGACCCGGCAGGTCGTGCGCCTGAAGGAGCCGGTGGACCGCAAGGAATGGGGCATGACCCCCGCCACCGTGAACGCCTACTATTCGCCCACGAAGAACGGCATCGTCTTCCCGGCCGCCATTCTGCAGCCTCCCTTCTTTGATCCCGAGGGCGACATGGCGGTGAATTTCGGCGGGATCGGCGCGGTCATCGGTCACGAGATCATCCACGGCTTTGACGATCAGGGCCGCAAGTCAGACGGCGATGGCGTCCTGAAGGAGTGGTGGACCGCCGAAGACGCCGCAAAGTTCAACGCCCAGGCCGCAAGGTTTGGCGCGCAATACTCGGCCACCGAGGTTCTGCCCGGCGTCTTCATCAAGGGCGACCAGACCATGGGCGAGAACATTGCTGACCTGGGCGGCGTACTGCTGGCCCTGGACGCCTATCGCGCTTCGCTCAAGGGCAAACCGGCGCCGGTGCTCGACGGCATGACCGGCGATCAGCGGGTCTTCCTCGGCTGGTCCCAGGTCTGGCGCTCAAAGGCCCGTGAGGACCGGGTGCGGCAACTGGTGGTCACCGATGTGCACGCCCCGAACTTCGCCCGGACCAATGTTCCCCTGAAGAATGTTGACGCCTGGTATGACGCCTTTGGCGTCAAGCCCGGGGATGCAAACTATGTGGCGCCAGAGAACCGGGTCCGCATCTGGTAGCTTTCTCCAGGCGTTTCCGTCCGGAAACGCCTATCCGGCCCGGACGTGTTTGAGGGCGGCCAGACCGGCCGCCCTGCCCGTCGCGAAACAGGCCTGCAACAGGTAGCCGCCCGTGGGCGCCTCCCAGTCCAGCATTTCACCGGCCAGAAAGACGCCGGGCCTGGCCGTGAGCATGAAGTCCGCATTGACGGACCCAAACTGCACGCCGCCGGCCGATGATATCGCCCGCTCCAGGGATTGCGCACCTGTAAATTGGACAGGGACAGCCTTGATGGATCCCGGGAGGTCCCGGGACAGGGCCTGCGGATTTCCGGCAAAGCCTTCCCGCAGGAAGGCGACCTCTGTCGGGCTGAACCGCAGGGCCTTGCGCAGTCGATTGGAAAGGCTGTCACCTGAACGGACTCGCCCAAGGCGCCGGGCGATTTCGTCCCCGGACAGGCCCGGTCGAAGATCCACATGCAGGAGCGTCTCACGGCCCGCCTCCAGGCTTTCGCGCAGATCACGGGACAGGGCGTAGATCCCGCCGCCCTGGATCCCGGTCCGGGAAATCATGATCTCGCCGGTCAGGGTCCTGCCCTGGAATTCGAGTCCGATGGCCTTGAGGGGTTCACCGGCGAATCTTGTCCCGAACGTCTCGGACCAGTCCACATTGAACCCGACATTGGTTGGTGCGAAGGGCGTCACCCCGACGCCACTGGCCTGGAGGATCTCAACCCACTTTCCGTCGGAACCAAGCCTGGGCCACGAGGCCCCCCCCAGGGCGAGAACGACGGCGTCGGCGGTTGTCTCATGTCGCTCTCCGGGCTCGGTCTCGAAGATCAGCGCCCCGTCTGCAGACCACCCGGTCCAGGTCTCGCGGAAGCGGAACTGCGCGCCCAGATCGGTCAGACGCGACATCCAGCTGCGAAGCAGGGGCGAGGCCTTCATCGCCACCGGGAAGATCCGGCCGCTGGAGCCGATGAAGGTGGGCTGGCCCAGGGATTCAGACCATGCGCGCAGGCTCTCCGCCGGAAAGTCCGCCAGGGCTGGCGACAGGTGAGGCCTGGCGGATCCATACTTCTCGGCAAAGGCCTCGAATGGCTCGCTGTGGGTCAGGTTGAGGCCGCCCCGTCCGGCCATCAGGAACTTGCGTCCCGGACTGGGCATGCGATCAAGGACCGTGACCGAGACACCCGCTTCCAGCAGGACTTCCGCAGCCATGAGGCCCGCCGGCCCGGCGCCGATGACAATGGCCCGCCCTTCAGACATGCCCATGCCGGTCAGGGAAGGTCTGGATTTTGGAAAGAATAGTTTTTGACGCTTGCGTCAATTTACGGTTCCGGACACAAAATAGCCCGCTACGGGGGATAATCGCAGCGGGCTTTTTTGAGCCGAGGCTCGTATTAAGAGGCGTTTCCTCCCCGAAACGCCGGAGACTGAAAGCTTTGAGCTGTTCTTGTCTCTCGCAAGACTGAGAAAACGGCAATTCTGAGTGCGAGTCAATGCGCCCGCTTCCCCTCAATGGGTGAAAACCGCACAAAATTGTGACATCGGCGAAAATTTCCGGGCCGAAGCCGCACATTTTTGACGCATTTGTCAAAATTACCTGCAACGGGCTCTCAAGGTCTCTGCAGCGGGGCTCTGGATTTCAAAGACGAAGTCCGGGCGCGAGACTGTAACGGGGCCCCGCCCTGCAGCCGTCAGGGCTGTTGAAATCTCGGCAACCCGGGTGTTGGGAACCAGCAGGCCATTTGGCCGACGTGACGCGCCCAGTTGCTCGAACCGGGCGGCAAGGCCCTCATCGCCGTCCTGACTTGGCCAGACCAGGGTGGCGCTGGCGTGGGCTGAGGCCCTTGCTTCAAGAATGCGCAACAGGGCTTCCGCCGAGTCCAGTTGTCCAGCGGTCCAGCTGGCGACGCAGGAGGCGGCGAGATGAGCCTGGCTCTTCAGGATCACGCCGTCCCCGAGGATCTTCAGGCCATTCGCCTCCAGGGTGGCGCCTGTCGTCGTAATGTCGACGACCAGTTCAGCCGCCCCGGCTGCGGGGGCTCCCTCAGTCGCGCCGGCAGACTCGGCAATACGGTAGTCGGAAAGCCCGTGGCGGGCGAAGAAGGCCCGAGTCTGCACAAGATACTTGGTCGCCACCCGCATCCTTCGACCGGTCCGGGCGAGCATGTCATGGGCGACCTCTTCCAGGTCAGCCATGGTGTCGACGTCAAGCCAGCTCTTGGGCGCCGCCACAACCAGATCCGCCCGCCCGAAGCCCAGGGCCTGGAGCAGCAGGACGTCCCGGTCGATATTGGGACCCCGTTCCCGCAGGAGGTCCTCACCTGTGACGCCAAGGTGGACCTCGCCGCACTCCAGCGCCTCGGCAATGTCGCCAGCGGAGAGAAGCCGGACCGAGACGCCCGCCACGCCCTTCAGCTCGGCCATATAGCCCCGGTCGCCGCCGGAGACAGAAAGGGACAGATTGCAGTCCCGCAGCCAGGCTTCCACCTGTTCCTTCAGACGCCCCTTCGAGGGCACGGCCAGGATCAATGGCTCACTCATGACATCACCTGATCAAGGGCTCGGCCGGGGCGAACCATGCATCCGATCGCCCGGCCTGGTGTCTGCCCCCCAAGGCGACTGAGCAGGCCGTCGTAACGCCCTCCAACCGCAACAGGATCATGCTGACCCAGGGCCGCAGACCTGACTTCGAAGGTCACGCCGTCATAGTAGTCAAAGGAATGACCAAGGGCCGTAGAGAAGGTCGCATCCCCGACAGGAGCCCCGGCCGCGGACAGGCGCTCCAGTTGTTCCCGCCAGGCGCCAAGGGCGGCCTGGAGGACCGTGGCCGACCCTGCAGCCAGTTTACCGATCACATCGAGGGCGGCGCCCGGCTCACCCTCCACAGCCAGAAAGGCGGATATCGCTTCAGCCTGCTCCCGGGTCAGGGCGGGGGCAGCCCGTCCCTCCGCCTGTTGGATCAGTCTCTGGGCGATTTCCGCAGGAGACCGACCGCCAACCGGCTGTATGCCGGCAAGGGCCCAGACCTCCTCGAGAGCGGCGCCCGCGGCTTCGGGAGTCAGACCTGACAGAATGGAAGCCAGACCTCCGCCTGCGCGCCCGCTGACCGCTTCTCCCGCCCGGGCGAGTTCAGCCTGAAGCAGGCGTGGGCGAGACGCCGCACGCTTGATCCGCGCACTGAGGACGGGAGCCAGGTCCAGACCATCAACAAAGGCCGAGAACAGCGACACGTCCCCGAGCCAGAGGGACAGGTCCCCCCGGCCGCCAATGGCCGCGGCGCGCCAGCCGAGCATGATGGCTTCAAAGTCAGCGTCCGCTGCCGGGCCAGGCGGCGTGAACCGCTCAACGCCGATCTGCAGGAACTCCTCGGCCTGATCAGGACGATCAGGGGCGGCGCGAAACACCTTGCCTTCATAGAAGTAATCCCCGGCCGGGGATCCGCTTTCAATATGGGCCTTTGCAATCGGGGCCGTGAAATCCGCCCTCAGGCAGGCCTCCTGGCCGCCCTCCGCCTGGACGACAAACAATTGGGCCCGGAGGGTTTCCCCGGCCAGATCCAGCATCAGACCCAGGGGTTGCAGTATGGCGGTGTCGATCAGCCTTGCACCCGTTTCGACAAAGGGCGCCCGGATGGCGGCGAGTTGATCGGCAGGAATGGCGGGCTCGACGCGCATGGACCTAACCTTCCAGAATGCGGCGGATCGCCGGAACGAGGTCCGCGCGCGGCACGGTCTGCTGACCAGGCCGGGACTCACGCCACTCCGCATTGTCCGTGACCCCTGCGGCCAGGGCGCGACCAAGGTCGAGATCCTTGATGGTCACGGTCCCGGCAGCGATCTCGTCGCCGCCGAGAATGACGGCGGCTGGAGACAGGCGCCGATCGGCATACTTCATCTGCGGTCGCATGCCTGAGGATCCCAGATAGACCTCGGCGGCAATGCCCGCCGCGCGAAGCTCGCCGGCGACTTCATAATACTTCGCCATGTCGTCCGGGCTGAAGGCGATCACCACGACCGGGCCCCTGGCCTGGGATCCGAGATCCTTGCCCGCAGCGCGAAGGGCCGAAGCCAGGCGGGAAACACCGAAGGAAAAGCCGGTGGCAGGCACCGGCGCCCCGGTGAACCTGGCCACAAGATCATCATAACGGCCGCCGCCGCCCACAGACCCGAACCGGACAGGCTGACCCTTTTCATCTGTGGTCTGCAGCAGGAGTTCGGCCTCGAAAACCGTGCCGGTGTAATACTCCAGGCCCCGGACGATCGAGGGATCAAACACCGCCTGGCCCGCCCCGACGCCCATGGCCCGCAGGGCCTGATCGATCAGGGCCAGTTCAGACAGGCCTTCATCACCCTCGGCCGAGCCGCCAATCACATTTGCAATCCGGTCCAGGGTTTCGGTCCGGCCGTCCGCCCCTGCAGCCACAAAGGCCAGCACCGATTCCGCCGCCTTGGCGGTCAAACCGGCGCCCTTGGTGAAGGCGCCGGACTCATCCTTGCGGCCCTCGCCCAGCAGCAGCCGGACCCCGTCGGCGCCCAGACGGTCAAGCTTGTCCACGGCCCGCAGGACAGCCAGCTTCTGGCCGTCTGTGGTCACGCCGGCGGTGGCCAGCAGGCCATTGAGCAGTTTGCGGTTGTTGATCTTGATGACATAGCCATCGGCTGGAAGACCGGCCGCCATCAGACCCTCGGCGGCCATGGCGATGATCTCCGCGTCGGCTTCAGGTCGGGCCGATCCCACCGTGTCAGCATCGCACTGGGTGAATTCCCGGAACCG
Source organism: Alphaproteobacteria bacterium PA2 (assembly GCA_002256425.1). Classification (NCBI taxonomy): domain Bacteria; kingdom Pseudomonadati; phylum Pseudomonadota; class Alphaproteobacteria; species Alphaproteobacteria bacterium PA2. The sequence goes on from NKIZ01000001.1 coordinate 3,289,489, forward strand.
GCCGGGTCCTGGCTTCTCATTGCGCCAGACCGTGCCGAAGGCGTACCGGCGGAAGGGCTTGGGCAGGGTCTCCCAGTTCTGGGCAGCGAAACGGGCCAGGGGCGCTGTCAGGTCATAGCGCAGGGCCATCCACTGCTCGTCGTCGTCCTGCAGGGCGAAGACCCCCTCATTGGGGCGGTCGGCGTCCGGCAGGAACTTGCCCAGGGCGTCGGCATACTCAAAGGCGCCCGTGTCCAGGGCCTCAAATCCATAGCGCTCATAGACCTCGGACACCCTGGTGAGGATCACCCGCTCAGCGGCCAGGTCCCTGGCGCGACGGTCATTGAAGCCACGGGGGGCGCGGGCTTCGGGTCTTTGAATGGGATCGGACATGGCGCGCGCTTAGGCCAGGTCACGGCAGGCGGCAAGTCGCAGCCCCAGGATTTCAGCAATTCGGATCATCTTGGTCTATCCCTTGAAGGTTCTCGGGATGGAGCGTGTTCTGGCGCCCCATCCGCTGTGCGGGGGGCGGCGCGACGGGTCTGGCCTAAGCCAAACGCCCCCGGCCGATCCCGCCATGGCAGGTCGGATGGTGGAGGCCGTGATGGTGCGCGCGGGCGAACATGACGCCCTCATAAGCCAGGACGCCGGAAAAAGCGAGTCGGGCGGCAGGCCCCGTCCTACCCTTCCGCCGGACGGACCCCGCCGGTGAGGTCCGGGGTCGTATAGTCCATGCCGGCCAGGGCCTTGCTGCCGTCGGCGGCGTCGAAGCCGGCCATGATCCGGGCAAACCGCATCTGGACCGCGCCGCGCATGTCGGGGTGGGTGAAGATGTACATGTCCTTGGCCAGGACGGACTCCAGCACGCGCTGGCCGACCCGCTCGGGATCGATTCCGCTGTCCACCAGGTTTCCGGCCACCACCGGATTGTTCACAGGACCGCCATACTGGGCCTGACGGGTTCTTCCGGACTGGTTGATCTTGGTCTTCACGAAGCCGGGGCAAAGGGCGGCGACGTGGATGTTCTCGGCGGCCAGCTGGCCGTTCCAGCCTTCGGACATGGCGACGACGGCGAACTTGGTGGCCGAATAGACCTCCATGCCGGGGGGCGAGACCATGCCGGCCATGGAGGCGGTGTTGACGAAGGCGCCGCCTTCGCCGTGGGCGCGGATCAGGGGCAGGAAGGTTTCCATGCCATAGACGACGCCCTTCAGATTGACGTCGATGACCCAGTCCCAGTCGGAGGGCTTGACCTGATCGATGGGTCCGCCTGCGCCAACGCCGGCATTGTTGCAGACTATGTGCACCTTGCCGAAGGTCTCGATGGTCTTCTGGGCGGCGGCCTGCACAGCCGCACGGCTGACCACATCGCAGATGACGCTGGAGACCTTGATCTGGCGGCTCTCAAGATCTGCGACGGCCTGGGCGAGCGGCGGTTCGTCAATGTCAGCCAGCATGATCTGCATGCCGGCCTCACCAAAAGCGTGCGCCATGGCTAGACCCAGACCACTGGCCCCGCCGGTGATGAAGGCTGTCTTGCCCTTGAGGTCTTCCATCTGCGCTACCCTATGACTTCAGGCGCCCGATCAGCGCCGCCGTGGAAGGGTCATGGACTTTTGACACCTGCCCTGTCAATTCCGGTAATACAACCGCAGCAAGAGTTTTACCCAGTTCTACACCCCACTGGTCAAAGCTGTTCAGCCCCCAGATGACGCCTTCCACAAAGACCTTGTGCTCGTAGAGGGCGATCAAGGCGCCCAGGGCTTCCGGTGTCAGGTGATCCATCAGGATGAAGCTGGAGGGCCGGTTCCCCGGGAAGGTCCGCTGAGGGGCCAGGGCGTCAATGGCCGCAGGTTCCATGCTGCGGCCGGCAAGCTCCTTACGGACAGCTTCCTCGGATCGCCCGATCATCAGGGCTTCGGCCTGGGCGATGACATTGGCCAGCAGCTTTTGATGTGCCGCCAGATCACCTTCCCGTGGCCGGGCGACCGCAAGGAAGTCGACGGGCACCACATCGGTCCCCTGATGCAGGGCCTGGAAGAAGGCATGCTGACCATTGGTGCCGGCGTCGCCGAAAACCGTGGTCGCGGACCCGCGGGTCAGAGGCGCGCCAAGCGCTGACACCCGCTTGCCGTTGGACTCCATTTCCAGCTGCTGGAGGAAGGCCGGAAACAGCCGCAGGCGCTGGGAATAGGGAATGACCGCACGGGCCGGCCGCTTCATCCCATTGCGATTGAAGATGTGCGCCAGGGCCAGAACCACAGGCAGGTTTTCATGGAGGGGCGCAGCAATGAAGTGCGCATCCATGCCCGCTGCGCCCTTCAGCAGGCCTTCAAAGACATCCGGCCCCAGGGCGATGGCGCAGGACAGGCCAACAGCGGACCAGAGGGAGTATCGTCCACCGACCCAGTCCCAGAAGGCGAAGATCCGATCCTGCGGGGTTCCGAAGGCTGCGGCCTGATCCGGCGCAGCCGTTACGGCGATCAGGTGCGAGTCCGCGGCCGGGCCCAGGGCTTCCCGCAACCAGACCCGCGCGGCCTGGGCATTGGTCAGGGTCTCCTGAGTGGTGAAGGTCTTGGAGACCACAACCACCAGGGTGGTCGCAGGCTCCAGCCCCGTCAGGGCCAAGGCCAGTTCCGAGGGATCGACATTGGCCACGAACCTGAGGTCAATCTTCGGATTCAGGGGGCGAAGGGCCTCCCAGATCAGGCGAGGGCCCAGATCTGACCCGCCGATGCCAATGTGCAGAACAGCCCTGATTTCCTGTCCGTCCGCACCGCGCACCTTGCCGGCGCGGACACCGTCAGCGATGGCGCGCATCCTGGCCCGGCCAGCCTCGACCTCGGCCGAGATATCCTGACCCTGAACCAGCATCTTCGCCCCGACCGGAGCCCGCAGGGCCATATGCTGGGCCGCCCTGCCTTCGGACGCATTGACCACTTCGCCGCCGAACAGACGTCCCCGGGCGGCTTCGAGGCCCGATGCCCGGGCGAGCTCGACCGCCTGATCGAGGTCGCCCAGGGACCATGCCTGTTTCGAAAGATCGATCTCCAGACCGGCGGCCGAATAGGTCAGTCGATCCAGACGTTCAGGCTCGCTCTGGAACAGGCTGGAAATCGACCGGTCGAGGGCCTTTTCGCCGTTTGACTCCAGTTGGGTCCAGGCTTGGGAAACAGACATGGGCAGAGACCGCCTGAGCAAAAAATAATACTGCGTTTACCATGTTGGGGGTAGCAAATGCCGGTCCGCATGTCTGCGACGGACTTTCAGCATTCGGGGTTCAACATGTCCTGCGACGCCGCCGCCTCCCTCGCCTTCCTCTGGCTTGCCTCCACCAGCCCGATGTCGCCTACGGCGATTTCCGCCCAGCCGGTGGCCGTCTCCCACGAACCGCTGTTCGTGGATATCGTCCGCAAGGCCGGCAAGCTGAAGTCCGCCATGCGCGCCTTCCAGGGCAATGACAAACCCCTGCCCGCGACCCTCAAGGTGGAAGTCGACGCCCTGTCCGCCCTGGACATGCAGGGACACCTGACCCTGGCCAAGCGCGGCACGGACGGTGACCTGAAGTGCATTCTGCGCGGCATCTCCCAGGACCTGCCGCTGAAATTCGGCGCCATTGTCGCAGCGAACGACCGGAAGAGCCGGGACGCCGCCCTCAAGGAAATGGCCTATCTCCTGAACGACAATGTTGAGGTCATCACCGCTCCGCCCAAGCCGCCTGTCTAGGACGACCGGGCCGGAAGGGCTTTCCCTAGGACTTGGCGGCTTTCGCCAGCGCCTTGGCGACGATCTCGCCTGTCAGGAGCTGGGGCAGGATGACCGGCTCGCCGCCATTGGCGGGATAGACCAGGTATAGCGGCACGCCGGCCCGGCCATGTCGGGCCAGTTCCTCGGCTATGGCCGCATCCCGACGGGTCCAGTCAGCCTTGAGATAGACAGCGCCGGACTGGGCGAAGGCGTCGGAGGCCCTAGCTGTGGAGAAGGCCACCTTTTCATTGACCTGGCAGGTCACGCACCAGGCGGCCGTGAAGTTCACGAAGACCGGCTTGCCGCTGGCCCGGACCTCAGCGAGCTTTTCCTGGCTGTAGGTCTCATAGGGGATTGCTGATCCCTGGGCGTCAGCGGCGCCCGCGACCGGTGGCTCGGCATAGGCGGGCCAGATGGCGCCCGCGAGGGCGGCCAGGCTCAGGGCCGCACCCAGGACCAGGGTCTTTACCGGACGCTGGCCAAGTCCAGCCCGGCGCTGGGCTGATCCCAGGAGCCAGACGCCGAGGGCCAGGGTGACCGCGACGGCGAACAACCTCGCCAGGGCGTCAGATCCGGACTGCACCGCCAGAACCCAGGCCAACCAGGCCGCCGTGCCGTACATGGGAAAGGCCATCAACCTGCGGAAGCCTTCCATCCAGCCGCCGGGCTTGGGCAGGCGGGCCAGGAGGCCGGGCGCAAAGGCCGCGAGGGTGAAGGGAGCTGCAAACCCCAGTCCGAGTCCCAGGAAGACAAGCAGTGAGGTCACAGGAGGCTGGACCAGAGCCCAGCCCAGGGCAGGCGCCATGAACGGCGCCGTGCATGGCGCTGCCACGACCACGGCGAGGGCCCCGGTAAGGAAGGCGCCGGCCAGACCGCCGCGGCTGGCGGCCTCAGCCCCGAACCCCTGCAGGGACGACCCGATCTCGAACAGGCCCGACAGGTTAAGGGCGACGGCCAGCATGAGAAGGGTCAGGACGGCGATCACCGGCGGCGACTGCAGCTGGAAGCCCCAGCCTACCGCAGATCCTCCGGCCCGGACGGCGATCAGGGCGCCAGCCAGGGCCAGGAAGGTCAGGACAGAGCCCGCCAGGAAGGCCAGACCCTGAGCCTGGGCCTCCTTGCGATCATGGGCGTGGCTGGCCAGGGATGTGGCCTTCATGGCCAGGATCGGGAAGACGCAGGGCATGAGGTTGAGGATCAGCCCCCCGACAAAGGCGAAGGCGATGGCGGCCACCAGCCCCAGATCGGCGCCAGTCGGCGCGCTGGCCTTGACGGGCGGCGGGCCAAGGCCTGCGGCCTCGGGCGGAAGGACGCCAGGGGTTCCAGCGATCTCGAAGGCCTTTCCCGCGACAATCACTACGCCGTCCAGGGCGGCAGGCGGCGGTCCGTCCTCCTTGCCAAGGCTCGGGGTCAGGGTGAAGGTCAGGCCGCCGGGGCCGCGCTCGATGGTTTGCGGCTTGCTGTGATCAATCACATCGGCGGCATAGGGGTAGAAATAGCTGTCGGCGAAATCCGCGCCCTTCAGCCCTTCGCCGAAGACGGCCAGCTTCAGGGTCTTGCCCGATTGGGTGAAGACCGCCTTGGCGAAGCCTGGCTTGGGGGCGGCTTCCAGGGCGGCGGCGATCTTCGGTCCATTGACCGGGTCCTGGGCCGGACTTGACGCGACCACGGGCAGGGACAGGGTCAGGTCCGCATCTTCCGGAACACAGACATCAGCACAGACCAGGACCGAGACGTGAGCCTTGAGTTCGACCCTCTCACCAACCCTGGCGGTCTTTGGGGCTGTGAGGGTCAGGGGCAGCAGGACCTTGCCCGCATAGCCATAGTTCATCAGGGGTCCCGTCGGCTGACGGGAGGGCGGAGCCCAGACAATGTCGCCGACGGACCATCCGGCCGGAAGGGTCCACTTCAGCTCAGTTGGCGCGCCGGAGTCGCCGGAATTGCGCCAGTAGGTGTGCCACTCGGTTTGGATGTCCTGGGTGAGAGCCACCACCACCTGGCCGCCCGGGGTCACCCCCTGTGTCTGGGCCACAAGCTCGAGGGCGACATGGGCTGTCTTTACCGGTGCGGCGGTCGCGGGAAGCGAAAGTCCGAGGGCCAGTCCGGCGGCGGCGGCGAATTTCCAGATCGGCGTCATGGTCCCTCAGTCACGAACGTGTCGTCAGCTTCGACATATGGCTGTTGCAAGAGGATACGCATAGGGCGACGTCGCGGTTTCGTCTGCCCAAACGTAACGACTTCTTTGCATGGCGGCCGCCATCATGGCGAATCACTGCGCATTTCACCGGAGACAGGCACTTGCCCGCCCCATTTGACGACATCGCCATCGGCCAGGTTGCGCCCCTTGGAGAGGTCCGCGTCGACGCCCGCGCCCTGGACTCCTTCATCGAAGCCTTCGCGCCCGGCTGGCCGGCGGAACGGGGCGCTCCGGACGCCATGGTCTATGCCATCTGGGCTCGCCTGGACGCCGCGTCGTCCATGGCCTGGCCTCAGACCAAGCGCCTCGGGGTCGACGCCCTGCGCTGGGCGCGCAATCCTCCGGCCGGCGAGGTCCTGCGGGGCCGCATGACCGTCATGGGCAAGGACCCGGTGGGCGACGGAAAGGGCATCATCATCGCCCAGCATGATCTGCTGGACGAAGCGGGTCGGCTGGTCTTTTCCTGCCTGACCCGCAGCGTCTATTCCCGCTAACCCGGCCTAGGCCGCGTTGGCGGCGGCCGTAGCCACCTTGTACATCTGAAGGGCGATCAGACGGTCCCAGCCCACCAGGCTGATCAGGTGGGCGTAGATCTGCATCAGGGCGCCATTGTCGCGCAACTCGGCCAGCTTGGGCTGGGGCAGGGCGTTCAGCTTGGCTTCGGAAATCCCGAAGAATTCCGCAATGATCTGGGGCTCGCCCGCCGTGCCATCCTCATTGAGGGGGGTGTGGCTGGCGGTCTTGATTTCGAACAGGTCCCACTGCTTCAGCATGTCGACGAAGTTGATGGTCCGCTGGCGCTCGACTTCGTAGTTGTTGCAGAACTCGATGCAGCCCTGCGTGTATTCCGTCGCGGTTCCGTCTTCGTTGAAGAAGGCCATGTCGCCGCCTTCCACGATGAACTCGGCGGCCCGGTCAATGCAGAGAATCGACTGCTGGGCGTTCGGGTCATTGGCGAAGACGAAGGGGTAGCGGCGGATATAGGCCGGAATATAAACGCCGGCTTCGAACAGGCCGTCTTCCCGCAGGAACAGGTTTTCATTGGGGTTGAGCCCCATGACCGCCAGGGGGGTCTTGTCTTCGCCCACAAAGATGATCGGGCCGGTCAGGGCCGCAAGACTGAATTCCGTCACGGTGAGGGGAACGGCATGCCCGGCCTTGGCGAAGCCGAAGGGACCATCCATGCGCTTGACGCCCAGACCCTTGTGCAGCTCGACCGCCAGGGGCTCGGGCTTGGAATAGAACAGGACGTTGCCGGTGATCTGACCGCTGACTTCGTTTTCGTTCGCCATGACGTGCCTTTAAGCTGGGGGGCGAGAATGGGATTGCGGGATCCAGCCAGGGAGCCGGTCCGCGAAGTCCGGGCTTCTAGCCGAACATTGCCCGTGCGGCAAATCGGCTCCCCTCATGCTTGCGCTCCATCACGGAAGCCGGTTCAATCTGGGGCATAAATACAACGATATGACCCGTCATTTGGAGGATCCCATTCATGCCCATCTATTATCCCGACATCCTGCAGCAGCGCACCGCAGCCCGGACCTTCAGCTATGGCGACAAGGACGTCATGCTCTATGGCCTGGGCATCGGCCTGGGCCAGGACCCGATGAACGCCACCGAACTGGGCTTCGTCTATGAGAAGGGCCTGAAGGTCGTGCCGACCGCCGCCACCGTGCTGGCCTCCGGCATGCGGGGAACTTCCGGCCCGGCGCCGGAAATGCCCGTCGGCCATCGCCAGAGCCAGATCAACTTCCTGATGGTGGTCCATGGCGAGCAGAAGGTCGAACTGCACAAGCCCCTGCCCGCCTCGGGAACCTTCACCGCCGAGAGCCGAACCGCCGGGGCCTATGACAAGGGCCCCGGCAAGGGCGCCGTCATCATCAATGAAACCATCTGGACCGACGACAAGGGCGAGAAGGTCGCCACCCTGACCGGCTCCACCTTCGCCCGGGGCGATGGCGGCTTTGGAGGGCCGTCAAATGGCGCGCCTGAGCCCCACACGGTGCCGACCCGCGCCCCCGACATGTCGGTGGACTTCACCACCCGCGAGGACCAGGCCCTGCTCTACCGCCTGAACGGCGACCGCAATCCCCTGCACTCTGATCCGGACGTGGCGAAGAAGGCCGGCTTTGACCGACCGATCCTGCACGGCCTCTGCACCTATGGCATCACCTGCCGCGCCGTCCTGCAGGCCATTACCGACTTTGATCCGGACCAGATCTATTCCCACCAGGCGCGGTTCTCCGCCCCGGTCTTCCCGGGGGACACCATCACGGTGGACCTCTGGAAGGATGGCAAGAACATCTCGTTCGAGGCCCGGGTGAAGGCCCGGAACGCTACGGTCATCAAGAACGGCCTGACCGTTCTGCGCTGATCCGGGTTGGCGGCGCGTCGGTTTTCCGGCGCGCCCGCCGCCTAGTCTGCAGGTCGCGGCAGGGTCAGGGCGGCGTAGAGGTCGGTGCGACGATCGCGGAAGAAACCCCAGGCCGCCCGATGCCTGGCCAGGAAGTCCAGGTCGAACTCGGCGGCGATGACGCCCTCATCATCCCGACCCAGTTCTGCGACCAGATCGCCCCTGTGATCGGCGATGAAGGAAGATCCGTAGAACCCCTGACCGCCGCCGGGATAGTTTTCCCAGGGCTCAAAGCCCGTACGGTTTGATCCGACTACCGGAATGACGTTGGAGACGGCGTGACCCTGCATGGCCCGGCGCCAGGGCGCAGCCGTGTCCAGGCTGGGATCATGGGGCTCTGACCCGATGGCCGTAGGATAGAGCAGGATTTCGGCGCCCATCAGCACCATGGAGCGGGCGGCTTCCGGGTACCACTGGTCCCAGCATATGCCGACGCCAATCCGGCCATGGCGGGTGTCCCACACTTTGAAGCCCGTATCCCCCGGCCGGAAATAGTACTTCTCCATATAGCCCGGGCCATCGGGGATATGGCTTTTGCGATAGACCCCCATCAGCGACCCGTCGGCGTCGATCATGACCAGGGAATTGAAATAGTGCGGCCCCTCCTTCTCGAAGATCGAGACGGGCAGGACAACGCCCAGTTCGGCCGCCACAGGCGCCAGGGCCGTCACGCAGGGGTGGGTGCGCCAGGGATGAGCGTCTGCAAACCAGCGCTCCTCCTGGGCGACGCAGAAATAGGGGCCCTGAAACAGCTCTGACGGCAGAATCACCTGGGCGCCCTGGGCCGCAGCCTGACGGATCAGGTCGATGGTCTTTGCGATATTGGCGTCCAGATCCATCCCGTAGGCGGTCTGGAGGGCGGCGACCTTGAGCGTGCGGACCATCAGGCAGGCTCCTGCTGGGTGATGCAGTGGAAGGACCCGCCGCCGGTCAGTATGGCGTCCGACGGCAGGCTGATCACCGTGCGGTCGGGGAACAGGCTTTGCAAGGCCTGGGCGGCGAAGGAGGCCGCCTGGGGATCACCGTCATAGGTGGGCATGATCACCGCGCCATTGGCGATGATGAAGTTCATGTGGCTGGCTGGCGCGGCGCCGCCTTCGTGGCTTTCGATCCAGCCCGGAGAAGGAATGCGGACGACCTTCAGCTTCGCGCCGGTCGCGTCAGTCATTGCGCCCAGATCGGCTGCGGCGGCGTTGTAGACATCGACATTGACGTCGCCCAGACCCCAGGCGACGGGGCAGACCACGGTTCCCGGCGCAACAAAGCGGGCCAGATTGTCCACATGGCCGTCGGTATGATCGTGGGCCAGACCCTCGCCCAGCCAGAGCACCTTGCGGGCGCCCAGCGCCCCGGCCAGGGCCTCAGCGGCGACGGCTTCGGTCCAGCCGGTATTGCGGTTGGGGTTGAGCAGGCACTGACGGGTGGTCAGGACCGTGCCCTGCCCGTCATGGTCCAGGGCCCCACCCTCAAGGACCATGTCCTGGACGGCCATTTCAATGCCTGACGCCCGGGCGATCTGGGCGGAGACGGTGTCGTCGTGATCCAGCTGGTACTTGCCGCCCCAGCCATTGAACCGGAAACCCTGGGCGACACCTACCCCCGCACGCTTGGCGAAGATTGGCCCGGTGTCGCGCAGCCAGATGTCGCCGAACCGGCCGGGAACAATCTCGACGCCATCCACATCACCCAGCAGCCGGCGGGCGGCGGCCTCGCCCTCATCGCTGCCTGTCAGCAGGCGCACATCTTCCCGACCGGGGCCAGCCAGGGCGCGGGCCAGGGCCGCCACTTCGGCCTGGGCAGGCTCGAGGTCTTCTTCCCAAAGCTCGGCATGGCTCGGAAAACCCAGCCACATGGCGCGGTGCAGGGCCCATTCGGGGGGAACAACCAGGGACATTTGATGTCTCCAATCAGGGAAGCGCGCAAATGGGCGGGGAAGCCGTCAGCGTCAACCCCGCACAAGAAAGGGGCGGCCCGTCGCCAGGCCGCCCCCTCATGATTTCAGTCCAGGTCCGGAGACTTAGAACTGGTAACGCAGGCCGATCTGCATGAACCACAGGGAGGCTGCGGTGTTGCGGGTCTTGCTGATCACGGTGGGAACGCTGGAATAGCGGTACCGCGGGCAGGCCGCGCTGGTCGTCGCAATGGCGACACCGGCGGCGTCTGCGCAGTCGACCCGGGCCAGACCGATCGTGTCGCCGTATTCGGCGACCTGACCCCAGTCGCTGTTGACCAGGTTCAGAACGTTGCGGATGTCGAACTGCAGCTTCAGCTTGTGGCCGTCGATCAGGGTCGGGAGCTCCTGGCTGATCTGCATGTCAACGCGACCGACCGGCGCATTGGTCTTCGAGTACTTCTCCATCAACTGACCGTTGGGCAGGTCGAAGTTGGTGTAGGCGCGCTTGAAGTTGTCATAGTCGGCCTGGGTGGCGAAGGTCACGAGACCGACATTGAGGTCGGCCGTGTTGGTGTCGCCACGGAAGTCCGGCACGTAGAGCAGCTGAGCCGTACGGTTCACACCGAAGACCGGGCTGCGGCCGGAGGCGCGGTCCGACATGGTGAAGCTGAACGGACGACCGTCCTGACGCTCGGCGAAGACGCTGATCCGGGTCTCATTATCGCCGAAGAACTTCTTGCGATAACCGAACTCCGCCTTGAAGCGGTTGGCCACTTCATAGACCGAGCGGCCCAGTTCATCACGGTTCGGATCCAGGCCGGCGATGACGCCAGCATAGAGCGAGCCAGCCGTGGTGCCGAAGAACATGCCGGCGCTGGAGTCTTCCATCTTCTGGTGCGAATAGCCGACGGTCAGGTCGCCGCCCCAATCCCACGACTTCGACGCGCTGACGGCGGCGGTGTAGGACGAGCCCTTCTTGGTGTTGCCGACAATGATGTCGCGGTTCGAACCGAGGTTGGCCGAGGACTTTCCGGCCACTGCGCCCAGACCGTCATAACGCATGCGACCGTCGGGCAGGAACTGCTGGACGCCGTTGACCACCAGGGGCTGGGCCCGGTTGTCATAATAGGTCAGGTCCTGGTTGGTCTTGGTGGCGACCAGGTCGGCGGTCAGACGCCAGCCGTCGAGCACGTACCACTCGCCCGACAGGAAGAGCTTCCAGGTGCTGGGCAGCTGGAAGCCGGGGGACAGGGCGATGACTTCACCAAGCGGCGGAATGGTGACCGCGCCGCCCAGGGTGCCCTGCTGCAGCTGCTGGATCAGGGTCGGCATCTGGTAGCCGAAATTGGCCTGAGTGGTCAGGCCGTCAAGACCAGCCGAACCCACCGTGTTCGTGAAGCCCGGGGTGCCCGTGGTTTCAGCAAAGCCGGTCGCCGTACGATTGATGACAATCGAGGTGGTCGCATAGCCGGTGTTGTAGAAGGGCGCGCCCGTCAGAACGTCGGGGGTGCCGCCAGCGAACAGGCCGAGGCCGCCGCTGAACTTCATCTCAGGCGAAGCCTTCCACTCCGCCGACAGGCGGGGCATGACCATGACGGTCTTGTCGATGGTCTTCTGGTTGGAGAAGCCGTTCCGCGCCGTGAAGTTCGGGTTGAGGATCGGCTTGTCCGGATAGTCGAAGGTGTCGATACGAACGCCCGCCGCGACCTTCAGGTCATCGGTGATGTTCATCGTGTCCTGCACATAGCCGGAATAGGTCCAGTAGGTGGTCTTGAACGCCGCGTCCTGCGGATTGCCGGTCACCGAGTTCTGATAGGTCAGGCTGCTGGCCTTGCCCGCGGCGAAGTCAGCCAGGGAGTCGAAGTAGTAAAGGCCGCGCGACTGAGGCACGAACAGGTCGTAGGGCTTGGCCTGGCGGGCGGTCACACCGGCCTTGAACAGGTGGTTGGTGATCGAATACTCGCCCTGGAACTGGTAGCGGTTTTCCTGCTCGCGCAGCTCATTGGCGTGACGGAACTGGTCCGGGCCGAACCGCACCGAGCTGAACAGGGAGTTACAGCTGGTCAGGGTCGCGTCCGAGGTCGGCGCCGTACAGACGGTCACGTCGGCATAGTTCTGGCCGCTGGGCGGCAGCTGCATGTTGTTGTAGTCGCGGGTCGTGGCCTTGAAGAAGGTCGTCAGACGATCCGTCCAGTTGGAATGGATTTCCAGGGTGGTGGCTTCGTCGGAGTTGAACTGCTTGTACCAGTGCGACGACAGGGACGCCGTCGTATTGCCCAGGTCGGTGCGCTGGATCGAGGAGGACTCAGCGTAGCGATAGGTCAGGCTGGCCCGGTGATTGTCGGTGATGTTCCAGTCGACCTTGGCCGAATACTTCTTGTCGGTCTGGGGCTGGGTCGTCGCAACCGTGCCCAGGGCGAACTTGGAGGCGTAGTTGGTGTTGTAGGTGTTGACGACACCGTCAATGGTCGCCTGGGTCAGACCGTTCTGGAAGATGTTGGCCGCGCCGGAACCCGGGGCGCCGTTCGGGGTGGTGTCGACGGTTTCATAGTTCTCATAGGACGCCGCAAAGAACAGGGTGTCCTTGATGATCGGGCCGGAGAGGAAGGCGCCGTAATTGGTCTGGCTCTGCACCGTCTTGATGCGGTTGCCTTCGATCTTCTTACCGACCAGGCCGTCATTCAGGTAGTTGGTGAAGACCGATCCGTGGAAGCTGTTGGTGCCGGACTTCATGACGATGTTCAGCGAACCACCGACAAAGTCGCCGTTCTCGACATCGGTCGGGGCGGCGGCAACGGCGAACTGCTCAATGGCGTCAAGGTTGACCGGGCCGCGGGCCGTGGTCAGACCGCCCTGGGCCAGACCGAAATTGTCCTGGGCCGACACGCCGTCGACGGCGATGCGGTTGAAGCGCGGGTTGGACCCGGCGATGGAAATGCCGCCGCCGTTGGCGCCGGTGCGGCCGCCCGAAAGGTCCTGGGAGACCAGGATGTCGCGACGGGCCAGATCGCGGGGGTCGCGGCTGACGGTGACAACGGCCGAGATGGCGTCGGCGTTCAGAACCGTCTTGGGGCCCTGGTCGTTGTTGCGGGCCGCAGAGGCGGTGACGACGACTTCTTCAACTTCGGCCAGGTCGGCGTCGATGTTGAAGGTCTGACCGACCTGCAGGAAAACGTTGTTGAAGGTCTTGGCCGGATAGCCCGACGCATTGATGGTCACCGTGTACGGACCACCGATGCGGAGACCACGGAGGTCAAAGCCGCCGCCGGCTTCCGTCGAGGTGACTGCGCGGGTGCCGGTAGGCGTGTGAACCAGGGTGACGGTCGCCTTGGCGACAGCCTTGCCGTTGGCGGTAACCGAACCGCTGACGGACGACGATGTTTCCTGGGCGTAGACTGCCGTGGACGTGGCGCACAGCAGCGCCGTGAGGGCTACGCCTTGGGCGAGCCTGCGAGAAAGTGACATATGGAACCCCTCCATCAATTATCCGGAAACGGCCTGAGTCTTTCCGGACCCCGTTCGGACGATTGCGCCCTATAGCCCGAAAAATGACAAGATGGGTGACGGTTTTGTTACAGGAGCAAAGCTTCTTGACAGTGCTGCACGAAAGACACGCAGGCAGGCAGCGCCCTTAGGCGCCCGCCCAGGTGAAACTTTGCGGAAATCAGGCTGTTGAGCGCTTAACGACCGCCCCAGACTGCCTTGATCCGTGCGTCACGACCACATCCGACCCGGTAGAGGTTGTAGTGGGCGGGGTTCTTGCGGGCATAGTCCTGATGATAACCCTCACCCATCCAGAAGCGTGACGCGGGCAGAATCTTGGTCGCGACACTTCGTCCCAGGGTCTTGGCGACCTGGGCGCGAACCTGTTCGGCAGCGGCCCGCTCCGCCGGATCGGCCACAAACACCGCCGTACGATAGCTTGGGCCCTGATCGCAGATCTGGCCGTTGGGGTCGGTCGGATCGATATGGCGGAAGAAGGTGCCGACCAGCTGCGAATAGCTGGTCTTGGCCGGATCATAGGTAACGCGAACCACCTCCAGGAAACCCTCGTGGTCCTCATAGGACGGGTTCTTCCGGGTACCGCCGGCATATCCGACGTCGACGGAGACCACGCCTGCCGCATGCTCGATATCGTGTTCGGCCGACCAGAAGCAGCCGCCCGCGAAGACGGCGGTCTTGAGGGCGCCAGCAGCAGGGGCAGCCTCGGCGAACAGCAGGACGATGGCTGTGGTGGCGGCGAAAAGGGAACGGGACATTGAAGGGCTCCAGTGCGGCGGGGGCCGCTTGAGGTCTTATACGTTGGCCAGAAAAATTGGTTTCAGGGAACCTTCAGAACCCGGTCCAGGCTGAACCGGCCGCCGCCCTTGGCGATGAGATAGAGCAACAGGGCGGCCCAGCTGAGATGGGTTGGCCAGGCGTCAGGATAGACGAAGATCTCGATGACCGCCGTCATGCCCAGAAAGGCCAGGGCGGAAAGCCGGGTGAAGAGGCCCAGCACCAGAAGGATCGAGAACAGGTGCTCGGAATAGGTCGCCAGGTGCGCGGCAAGACCGGGATCCAGCAGGGGCACTTGATACTCCTCCTGGAACAGACTGTAGGTCCCATCCGTAATGTTCAGGAAGCCATCGACCTTGGCCCGTCCGGACATGAAGAAGACGCCTGCTATGCCGAACCGGGTCACAAGGGCGATGAGGTCGTTCGTTATGACCCTGTGTGCCAGGGCAACGAAGGATTGGTAGAGCCGGACGATCATGGCGCGATCTCCTGAAGATGGGTGAAGACCCCGGCGGCGATCAGGGCCGCAAAGGTCGATTGAAGGTTGAGATCGGGTGCGGCCGTCAGGGCCACCTGGGCGGCTGCAGCCATGGACTGGCCCTCGCGGCAGGCGTTGAGGAAGACTGCAGCCCCCGGAGAAATGACCGCAAATTCCACCTCAAGGTCGGGGCGGGTCAGCAACAGGGCCTCCGCCCTGTCCTCGAGGTCAAAGGCCTCCAGGCCTGGGTCCCGGCGCAGGGCCTGCCAGAGGGTCGGAACCGCCCAGGCAAAGGTCGCCCACCGGCTGGATGCGCGCGGCGCCAGCCGAAAGGCCAGAAAGTCTTCCGGGACGATGGCCTGAAGGGCGTCAGGGGAAAGTACCGGATCGTCTGCGGCCGTATGGCATTCCGTCCACAGCCGATCGAGGCGGGCCAGGTCCGGCAGGTAGGCGAGTTCATGCTCCCGCGCGGGCCCTTCCAGCCAGTCGGCGAACGCCTGGCCATAGGTCGCCAGCGGGGGGGAGGTCGGCGGGTGGGCCGCGCAGAATGTCCTGGCGGCGGCGGCCATCCAGGCCTCGCCAGTGACCGAGGTCACTGTCGGGAACTGGGCGATGACGGCGTCGGCCAGGCCCTTGGCCGTCGTATTGCGATAGACCTGAAGTCCGTTCCGGCTTGAAGCAGGGTCACTGGACCAGGGATTGAGGGCCGAAGCGTCCCCATGAAGAGCGCGCTCGAAGGCGTCGTGAAAGAGTTCAGACATGGGTGGCCATAGGCTGATGCGACACCAGGATCTGATGGGCGCGATTGCGCTCGACCATCAGGTCGGCGAAGGCCGGAATGTTTTCGTCCCGCTCGATCAGTGTGGGGCGTGGCCCGATCCTGGCGACCAGTCGCTCATAGAGCGCCCAGACTTCCGCGGCGATGGGCGCCCCGTGCGTGTCGATCAGCAGGGTCTCACCCTGGATAGGATCTGGGGCGTGGCCAGCCAGATGGATCTCGCCAATTGCCGCCGCGGGCACGGCGTCGAGGTAGTCTGCAGGGTCGAACCCGAGATTGTTGGCGCTGACCTGCACATTGTTCACATCGAGCAGGAGGCCGCAGCCAGTCAGGTCCACGAGGGAGGACAGGAATTCGACCTCAGCCAGGTCATGGCCTTTCAGGGACATGTAAAGCGATGGGTTTTCGATCAGGACCTGACGGCCAAGGCCGGTCTGCATCCGGTCGATATTGTCGGCAATGGACGTCAGCGCCGCCCTGGTCCGGGGAAAAGGCAGGAGGTCGGGGTGATAGACCCCGCGACGGGTCGACCAGGCCAAATGTTCTGAAACTACGAAGGGCTCGAAGCGATCCACCAGACCCCTCAGTGCGGCTAGGTGGTCGGCGTCGATCGGTTCGTCGGCGGCCAGGGACATGCCGACCCCATGGAGGGAAAGCGGCTTGTCCTGACGGATCGCCGCCAGCCAGGCCAGTCTTGGCCCGCCGGCGACCATATAGTTCTCGGGATGAACCTCGAACCAGAGACCCTCGGAGGGATCAGCCTGGGCTTCCGCAAAGTGCTGCGGCTTGAGGCCCAGTCCCGCTGTTGGATCTCTGGTCATGGTCTTGATCCGCGCGAGCGCGCCTAGGCCTTGGGGGTCAGCGAGCCCATGCCCTTGGGGGTCTTCATGGTGACGCAGGTGCCCTTGGGAACTTCCTTGAAGGCCTTGCCGTCATAGTCGACCTTGGAAGTGCCAGCGCAGGTGGTGCCAGCCCCGGCGGCGCAATCGTTCTGGCCGGCCTTGGCGACGCCGAAGCACTTTTCCTGGGGGGCATGGGTCTTGGCGCCCATGGCCATGTCTGCGGCGAGGGCTGCGCCGCCCATCAGGGCGAGCACGGTGGCGGCGGCGGCGGCGTTTGTCAGGGTCTTCATGGGGCAGGTCCTTGTTTGGTTTGGGGCGATCCCGGTCAGCCCGGGGTCTGCAGATGAATTCGCGGCAGGCAATTCCAGGTTACGCGGCAAATCAGATTTATTCTTGGCCGCCGCCATGTAACCTTCAAGGCTGGTGCAGCGTATCCCCTTGGGAGGAAGTCCGCGTGTCTGCGGAGGTCGAGGATCGATTGAAGGCCTTGATGGTGCGCGGTCAGGCGGGCGATTCGGCCGCCTGGAATGAGCTGCTGACTCGATTGAGCAAGCTGCTGCGAGGCTATTTCGCGCGGCGCATGGAAACCGGCAGCGCAGATGTGGAGGACCTTGTGCAGGAGACGCTCTTGGCGATCCACCGGCGGCGCATGACCTATGACGCCAGCCTGCCCTTCAGCGCCTGGGCCTATGCCGTCGCCCGCTACAAGCTGATCGACCACTGGCGGCGAAACCGGATACGGAAGCATGTCCCGATTGATGACGTGGTCGACTGGCTGGCCGATTCGTCCTCGGCCGAAGAGGGCGCCGTCCGCGCAGACCTGGACAGGATCCTGGCCGAACTCCCGGAACGGCAGCAACAACTGATACGTGACGTGAAAATCACCGGCCTGAGCCTGGCGGAAGCCGGCGCCAGGGCCGGCATGAGCGAAGGCGCCGCCAAGGTCGCCCTGCACAGGGCGATGAAGTCCCTTTCAGAGGGGCGCGCCTGACCATGAAGACGGAAGATCTCATTGAATCCCTGAGCCAGGACCTGGGACCTGTGGCCTCAATCAGGCGCAGGCTTATGACGCCGGGCCTCGCAGGCTGCGTCATCGCCCTGGGTCTTGTGGCCGGCTGGCTGGGTTTCCGGCCAGACATCATGGGCGCCTGGGCTGTTCCCATGTTCTGGGTCAAGGCAGGCTATACCGGCCTGATCGCCCTCGCCGGCTATGGCTGCGCCCGATTGCTGGCCCGCCCGGTGGGCGGCGCCCGTAATGGGTTCGTCCTGGCCGGCGCCGTGTTCGCACTGGTCACCCTGGGCGGCGCAGTCCAGTTCATGATGACCGATGCTTCGGAGCGGATGCTGCTCCTGGCGGGAGGCTCATGGCAGGTCTGTTCCCAGAACATCGTCATTCTGGGCGCGCCGATCCTGGGCATGACCCTTCTTGCCCTGCGGAGCCTCGCCCCGACCAAGCTGGTCCTGACCGGCGCCGCGGCGGGGCTGTTTGCGGGGGGACTGGCGGCGACCGTCTACGGGCTGCACTGCCCGGAACACGCCCTGGCTTTCGTCGCGGTCTGGTACAGCCTTGGCATGGCTATACTGACCGCCGCCGGCGCCATGCTAGGGCCGTGGGCTCTGCGCTGGCGCTAAAGTGCGGTCTCGAAGTCGGCTTCCGTCTTTGCCCGGACCTCATCGAGGTCGACACCGGGGGCGAGCGCCGTCAAGCGCACCGGCGTTCTGCCGCGATTGACCTCGAATACACCCAGTTCCGTGACGACCAGGTCCACGACCTTCTGGCCGGTCAGGGGCAGGCTGCAGGCCTTGACCAGCTTGGGCGCCCCGGACTTCTCGGTGTGCTCCATGACCACAACCACCCGCTTGACGCCGGCCACCAGGTCCATGGCGCCACCCATGCCCTTGACCATCTTGCCAGGCACCATCCAGTTGGCCAGGTCGCCATTGGCCGCCACCTGCATGGCGCCCAGTATGGACAGGTCGATATGCCCACCGCGGATCATGGCGAAGCTGTCGGCGCTGGAGAAATAGGAAGAGCTGGGCAGCTCGGTGATGGTCTGCTTGCCGGCGTTGATCAGGTCGGCGTCCTCTTCCCCCTCAAAGGGGAAAGGCCCCATGCCCAGCATGCCGTTCTCGCTCTGCAGGGTCACGCTCATGCCGTCCGGAATGTGGTTGGCCACCAGGGTCGGAATGCCGATACCCAGATTGACATAGAAGCCGTCGCGCAGTTCCAGGGCGGCGCGGGCCGCCATCTCGTCCCGGTTCCAGGCCATCAGACTGCCGCCTTCTCGGCCGCCGGCCGGGTGGTTCTCTGTTCAATGCGCTTCTCGAAGGCAGCGCCCTCGACAATGCTGTCCACGTAGATGCCCGGCGTGTGGATGTTGTCCTTGTCCAGATCGCCGACTGGAACCAGATGCTCGACTTCCGCCACACAGACCTTGCCGGCCGTGGCCATCATCGGATTGAAGTTCCGCGCGGTCTTCCGGTAGATCAGATTGCCCTCGGCGTCGCCCTTCCAGGCCTTGACGATGGACAGGTCAGCGGTCAGGCCGCGCTCCATCACATAGTCCTCGCCGTCGAAGTTGCGGATCTCCTTGCCCTCGGCCACCAGGGTGCCCACGCCGGTCTTGGTGAAGAAGGCGGGGATGCCTGCCCCGCCCGCCCTGATGCGCTCGGCCAATGTGCCCTGCGGGTTGAATTCCAGCTCGAGCTTGCCCGACAGGTAAAGCTCGGCGAACAGCTTGTTCTCGCCCACATACGAGCTGATCATCCTGCGGATCTGGCCGGCGCCCAGCAGGACGCCGAGACCAAAGCCGTCGACCCCGCAATTGTTGGAAACAACGGTCAGGTCCTTGACGCCGCTGTCGCGGATGGCGGCGATCAGGTGTTCGGGAATGCCGCAGAGGCCGAAGCCTCCGGCCATGATGGTCATGCCGTCAAACAGACGACCGGCCAGCGCCTCAGCGGCGTCTTTGCGGGTTTTGTCAGCCATGCCCGATCCTACGCCGCACTGCAGCAATTGCAAATGGGGGCCTGATGACAGGCAGGCGGCTTCAGCGAAATTGGGGAAGGCCATGGCCACCGGCGCTGCGTTCCGTTTGTCGCGGCCGGTCCTGTCGGTATAGATTCAGGACATGACCCAATCCTCCGAAAACAAGTTCGAGCCCGTTCCGTTCTCGGCCTTCACCTCCGACTTCAACGGCTTCGCCTCGAAGCTTGGCGAGAGCTTCAAGCGATACGGCTTCGCTGTGATTTCCGAACACGGGCTGGATGACGGGCGGCTGGGCCGCGCGATCTCTGACACCAAGGCCTTCTTCGCCCTGCCGGAGCCGACCAAGTCCAGGTATGTTTCCGGAACTGGTGGTCAGCGGGGTTACACGGCCTTCGGGGTCGAGACCGCCAAGGATAACGCACACTTCGACCTGAAGGAATTCTGGCATGTGGGCCGCGACCTGCCGGAAGGGCATCCCTATTCCCGGGTCATGCCGCCCAATGTCTGGCCAACGGAAGTCCCGGGGTTCCAGCCTGACGTCTCCTGGCTCTACCGGTCCCTCGACGATCTGGGCAATCAGGTCCTGGAAGCCATCGCCCACTATCTGGGCCTGGAGCGGGACTTCTTCGCCGGGCCGGTTGAGGACGGCAACTCCATCCTGCGCCTGCTGCACTACCCTCCGGTGCCGGAGGATGGTCCGCACATCCGCGCCGGCGCCCACGCCGACATCAATGTGATCACCCTGCTTCTGGGCGCCGAAGAGGCCGGCCTGCAGGTCCAGGACCGCGACGGCCAGTGGCTGTCCATCAGCCCGCCTCCCGGGTCGGTGGTCTGCAATATCGGCGACATGCTGGAGCGTCTGACCAACAATGTCCTGCCCTCCACCATCCACAGGGTGGTCAATCCGGCGCCGGAGCGGCGGGGCTTTCCGCGCTATTCCACGCCCTTCTTCCTGCACTTCAACCCGGACTTCGACATCGTCACCCTGCCCTCGTGCATTTCGGAGGACAGGCCCAACCTCTATCCCGAGCCGCTGAACGCCCAGGACTTCCTGGAAATCCGGCTGAAGGAAATCAAGCTGATCTAGCCGGGGTCAATGCGAGATGTGCAGGGTGTCTATGGACCCGGCTATGGCCTCGAAGGCGGCGCTCAGCTGTGAGACATCCTGGACGTCATAGTACTTGTCCCTGGAGGAAGCGCAGTTCTGGAGGACGCTCGAGGCCCCGGACCTTACCTCGACCCGGACCGTGAACAGGGTGATGTCCTTGCCCTTGATGTTCTGGCACAGGGCGCTGAGGCGGGCGTCCATGGTCTGGGTCCGTGTGCTGGAGGATCCACTGAAAATCCCCAGCAGGCCCTGCCAGATATAACCCAGTCCGCTGTAATATGACCTGTTCTGCTCGGAATTGGACCCGGGATCACCCATGGTGTTTTCACCATCGGTCATCAGTATGATCACCTTGCGAAGGTTTTCAGTTCCGTAGGCGGCCCCATCAGAAAGGGGCGCATTGGGCGAAAGCGTATGCCAGCCCCACATGAGCCCCAGGGGAATGTTGGTGTCGCCCACGGCCACCATGCCGTCTATGGCCGATTTCAGGGCGGCGAAATTCGAGGTCAGACGGATCATGGGCTGCAGGCTGCAACCGCCATTGGGGCCCAGCTGATAGCCTGAACCGGTCTGACGGCCGACAGCCGGAGCCGTCACATACTTTGCGGAATTCTGCTCCCTGACCTGCCAGTTGGGCGAAGTGACGCCGTCAGAGAGGTAGTCGTTGGGATAGCCATAGAATCCCGCAGAGGCGTCAGGTTCATCGGGCCAGAAGAAGGGGATGAACAGGGTGTCGGGCGAGCCCGCCGAGGGCGCAGTGTCCTGGATGTCATAGGGCCTTGGCCGGGCCTCGACGCACCCCTCCCAAGGGGTGTTGTTCATCTGCTTCAGCAGGGCGAACCGGTCAGTCTGGACATCAAAAATGTCAAATCCGGCGCCGAGCCTTGCGTGTGAGACTCCTTGGGGATCCAGCCAGCCAGGAATGCCGGGACCGCTGTGGGTCGCAGGATCATAGGTGTTGGTCTGGGTGGTCCCCTGGACACGGACCGTCATGGAAAACGGCGTAAGGGAAATCTTGAGGGGATTGGCCTCGGTGCTGCGCTGCGAGGCCGTCTGCAGGGTGTCGATCAGGTTCTTGGCGGCGACCTTGAGGGTGGAAATCTTTGTCCCGGACATGGAGCCGGTATTGTCCAGGACCAGGGCCACCTCTAACCGGTCAACCGCGCGGGTGACCGTGGCGCCGGCGCGCAGGTTCGGATGCGGCCAAAGGCCAGGCGCAATGCCAGCCGGGGTAACCTCTGCGACGGCCTCCACCGTATTGGCAGGCGTCAGGACAAAGTCTGATCTGATCAACATACTGCCCTCAGGCAATATCAGGTTCGCCTTCAGGGCGGTGTCGCCGATCAGGTCGACGCCTTCGGTGGTGGTCGCCCTGGACCGGGCGGCGAAGAGGGTGGCGGCGTCCAGGGCATCCTGGAGTTGGCCCCTCTGATTGTTGTTCTGATAGGTATCGACCGCGCCGAGGACCATGGGCGTCAGGACCAGCAGGGACAGGGCAAACATGACAGCCACGGCGCCGCTTTCGCTGCGGCGGCCGGCCATGAATCCCTGCAGGCCCGACTGGAGCCTTGCGCGAAGATTAAGGGTGTTTTTGGCCGACACGGTCTGGACGCCTTGCTCTCGAAACAACGAGGCGAGGGTCGCCAATCAGCGTAAAACAAACCGAGTCATAAAGGGATTAACTGGGAACTAAGCCTGCCGGGGCTTAACCAAGATTCCGGCCTTCCGAAAATGTCTTCGGATACCCGATTGACGCCCCTCATTCTTTGGCGTTCCCCTCACTCATCTTGTTGAGTTTGGAGCCTGTTTCATGTCGCTTGAGAACGAGCCGCCGCAAGGCGCGGGGACCAAGCCTGGCGTCGCTGGCGTCGTGGGCAGACTGCAGACCCTGTTGGGAAAGATGCGAGCCGGCCAGGTCTCTGGCGTCCTGGCTGCAGGCATTGCTGCAGCGGCCTTTGGCGGCGGTCTTCTGACAGCCAAGGGCTTTGATGGCCCGCCGCGCGCAACGGTCGGGCCGGCCACCGAAGCGCACGGATCGGCATGGTCCCTGTTCGGCAAGCCCCGTGGCGCCAACGCCGCCCGCCGCGGCCTGCCCAAACCGGAAGGCTTTGCGGTCTGGCGCTCGCGGATTGACTCCTCGAAGTCCGAGCCTCTGGCCTGTGTCGAAATGACGGAGCCGCTGGACCCCGGCAAGGCCTATGGCGACTTTGTGCTGGTGTCGCCAGATCTCGGCCACCCGCCGGCTGTCACGGTTCAGGGATCCGAACTCTGCATTGGCGGGGTCGGATTCAGTGATCGCCGCATCACCCTGCTGAAGGGCCTGCCCGGCAAGAAGGGTCAGGCCCTGGCTGCCAACGCCGATGTGGATTTCACCTTTGGCGAAAAGCCGCCCTATGTGGGATTTGCGGGCAGCGGCGTAATCCTTCCCCGGGAGGATTCAGACGGCGTCGGGATCGAAACCGTCAATGTCACCCGTCTCCATGTCGAAGTCTGGCGGGTGGTTGACCGCAATCTGGTGCGCAAGAACATCAGCGCCCCTGACCCGACCGCCGAGGGCGAGTATGCCTATGACGAGGGCGATGACGGGGCAGGCGATGTCGGCCGCGTCGTCTGGAAGGGCGAGATCCCCGTCACCGCATCCGGCGAAGGCGTCCGGGCCACCACAGTGTTTCCCCTGGGCGCAGTCCTGAAGGACATGAAGCCCGGCGGCTATGTCATCAAGGCCCGGGATGTTTCCGGCGGTCGCACCACCGGCGAAGATGGCTATGAAGACAATCCGCCCGCACAGGCCCGCCGTTGGGTCATGTTCACCGACATGGCCCTGTCGGCCTATGGCGGATCCGACGCCCTGGACGTGGTCGTCCGCTCGCTGAAAACCGCCAGGGTCATGCCGGGGGTCGCCGTTACCCTCATGGCGCGCAATGGCGAAGACCTGGCCACAGGCAAAGCAGACGCCAATGGCCGTATCCGGTTCGACCATGCCCTGCTGGAGGGCGAAGGGCCCGCCGCCGCGAGAATGGTCATGGCCTACGGGCCGCAGGGCGACCTTTCGGTCCTGGATCTCGATCGGTCTCCCGTGGATCTGTCAAAGCAGTCCACCGGCGGCCGCACTGCGGACGACAGCATTGGCGGGCGGGCCTCGGCCAGCCTTGTGGACGCCTATGTCTACAGTGACCGTGGCATTTATCGTCCCGGTGAGACCCTGCATGTGAACGCCCTGCTGCGCGACCGGGAGGTCAAGGCGGTGAAGGACCGCAAGGGCGCCATTGTCGTCCTGCGGCCGTCGGGGGTGGAGTTCAGGCGCTATCCCTTCTCAAGCGCCCCCCAGGGCGTCGCCAGCGCCGATGTCGTCCTGCCCAAGAGCGCGCCCCGGGGCGGCTGGACCGCCCGGGTTGATATTGACGGCCTGGAAAAGCCGGCCGGACAGATGTCTTTCCAGGTCGAGGATTTTGCGCCCCAGCGCCTGGCGGTTACCGCCACAGGCCAGGAGGACAGTCCGCTCAAGGCCGGCGAAATCCGCAACATCCAGGTTCAGGCCAGGTTCCTCTATGGCGCTGCGGGCGCAGGTCTCCAGACCCAGGGCGAGGCAAGGCTGCGGGCCGATCCCAATCCCTTCCCCCAGTTCGAGGGTTATTCCTGGGGTGACCAGATCTCGACCTTCGAGGAAAAATACCTGGATCTTGGCCAGTCGGTGACTGACGGCGAGGGTCGCGCCTTTGCGGCCCTGAACACGGCAGAAGCCGGCGACACCTCCCAGCCCCTGGTCGCCGCCTTCACCACCAGCGTCTTCGAGCCGGGTGGCCGCCCGGTGCGCGAGTCCCTGGATCTCAAGGTCCGGACCAAGCCCCTTTATCTCGGGGTCAAGGTCGACCAGGGCGATTCCAGCGGCTCCGGCGACCCGACCATAGCCCTGAACTTCATCGCCGCCGACGCCCAGGGCCGCAGGGTCGCCGCCAGCGGCGTCAGTTATGTCCTGATCGCCGAGAACTGGGACTATGACTGGTTCCAGCAGGACGGGCGCTGGCAGTGGCGCAGAACCAATCGCGACGCGGTTGTGCAGCGGGGCGCCCTGACCATTGGCGCCAGCCAGCCGGCCCGTATCGCCCGCCGACTGGGCTGGGGCGATTATCGCCTCGAAGTCGTCGGCGCCGGGGGCGTCCGCACCGCCGTGCGCTTCGCCTCGGGATGGGGTGCAACAGCCAATGACGTGGATGCGCCCGACTTTGTCCGGGTCAGTGCGGGAACCAGGTCCTACGCACAGGGCGATACGGTCGAGGTCACCCTCAAGCCCCCCTATTCCGGGGAAGCCCAGATTGCGGTGGCGACGGACAGACTGATCGACTTTCGGACCGTGTCGGTGGGCAAGGGCGGGACCACCGTCCGCCTGAAGACTGACGGCAGCTGGGGAGGCGGGGCCTATGTCCTGGTCAGCGTCATCCAGCCCCGGGACCCTGTAGCCTCGCCCAAGCCCAAGCGGGCCCTGGGCCTGATCTATGTTCCCCTCGACCCGCAGAGCCGCAAACTGACCGTGGCCCTGGACACTCCGGAAAAGCTGAACTCCAAGGCAGGTCTGGATGTGCCCATCACCATTCGCGGCGCCGGGTTCGGCGGGCGGGCCAGGGTCACCCTGGCGGCGGTGGACGAAGGCATCCTCCAGCTGACCAAATTCAAGAGCCCTGATCCCCTGAAATGGTTCTTCGGCAAGAAGGCCCTGACCGTCGACTATCGTGACGATTATGGCCGCATACTGGACGCCAATCTCGGGGCCCCGGCCAATGTGAACTTCGGCGGCGATGAGGTGGGCGGAGAAGGCCTGACCACCACGCCGATCAAGACCGTGGCCCTTTGGTCCGGCGTGGTCGAAACGGGGCTGGACGGCAAGGCTGTGATCCACCTGCCCGCCGCCGATTTCAATGGCGAGCTGCGGCTGATGGCCGTGGCCTGGACCGACACCGCTGTCGGGGCGACCTCAAAGCCTATGACCGTTCGGGAGGCCGTCGTGGCCGACCTGAACCTGCCCCGTTTCCTGGCGCCCGGCGACCGGGCCTTTGCGACCCTTGAGCTGCATAATCTGGAGGGTAAGGCCGGTGAATATCTGGCGGAGCTGACGTCGGGCGGCGGCATCATGGCGCCCTTCAGGAAGGCCTTCCAGCTGGCCCTGGGCCAGAGGGTCGCCGAGCGCATAGCCTTCAACGCTCCGAACCGGTCGGGGATTGGAAACGTCGGCTTCAAGGTCTCTGGACCCGGCTTCAACACGGGCAAGACCTATCCCCTGCAGACCCGCCTGGGCTGGGGACCCGTCACCCGCACAACAACCGAACTGCAGAAGACCGGGGAAACCTACACCCCCAATGCGGCCCTGATGTCGGGCATGGCGGCGGGGGATGTCTCCCTCCAGGTCAGCTATTCCCCCTTCCGCGGCTTCGACCCGGGCCCCATAGCCATGGCCCTGTCGCGTTATCCCTATGGCTGCACCGAGCAGACCGTTTCCACGGCCTATCCCCTTCTCTACGCCACCGAGGTCTCGTCTGATCCCAAGCTCAAGCGCACCTCGGCCGCCCTGGCCGGGGCGGTGGGCAAGCTGCTGGACCGCCAGACCCTGGACGGCGCCTTTGGCCTCTGGCGGGTGGGAGATGGTGAGGCCGACGCCTGGCTGGGCGCCTACGCCACCGACTTCGTCATCTCGGCGCAGAAGGCCGGCCTGCCCGTACCCCAGGACGCCATTGACCGGGCCCTCGGCGCCATGCGTCAGATCTCCCGGCCTGATGGCTGGAGCTCCGTGTCCTACCGCCTGGAATATCCGACCTGGTGGGCGGGATCCGAGGACGCCTCGAAGAAGGCCACCACAGCCATGCGCTCCCGGGCTTCGGCCTATGCCCTCTACGTGCTGGCCAAGGGTGGCCGGGGCGATCTGGCCCGCCTGCGCTGGTGGCATGACATCCAGCTGAAGTCCGAACCCTCGCCCCTGGCCAAGGCCCAGATCGGCGCAGGCCTGTCCCTCATGGGCGATCACGCCCGGGGACGCTCCGCCTTCAGGCAGGCCATAGCCGCCCTGGGCTATCGGCAGGACGACGACTGGTATCAGAGCCCCCTGCGGGATCTGGCCGGCATCATCGCCCTGGCCTACGAGTCCGGCGAGGCGGACATCGCCCGGGGCCTGCAGGGCCGGCTGGAAAACGCGGTCAAGGATCCCGACGCCCTCAACACCCAGGAGCAGGCCCGCCTGCTTCAGGCCGCCCACTACATGCTGGCGGCCGCAGGGCCCCTGAAGGTGACCGCCCAGGGCGCCTTTGCCGCCCCAGGCGCCATTGGTGCGCCAAGGTGGACGGTGGGACGTCTGGCTGATGCGCGCTTCGTCAATGCCGGGGGACCGGTCTGGCGGATGGTCACGGTCACCGGTACGCCCCTGGTTGCTCCGGCCACAGGGCAGAATGGCCTCGTCCTCTCCAAGCGCATGGTCAGTTTCACGGGCGGCGCGGTTGATCCGGGTCAGATCCGCCAGGGCGACCGGGTCATCATCCAGGTCAGCGGCCGGTCCGGTCAGGGTCGCAGCATGGCCCTGGTGGTGGATGATCCCCTGCCCGCCGGGTTCGAGATCGAGACCGTTCTTGGTCCCGATGACGCCCAGAGCGGACCCTTCCGCTTCCTCGGCGAACTGACCACCGCCAATGTCCAGGAAAGCCGGGATGACCGCTATGTGGCGGCCATGTCCCTGGCCGGGCATGGAACCTTCAGCTTCGCCTATGTGGCCAGGGCCGTGACGCCAGGGGACTTCCTCCTGCCAGGAGCCGAGGCCCGGGACATGTACCGGCCGGCCATCAATGCGCGGACGGCGCCGGGGCGGACCGCGATTGCCCCCGGAGCTTGAGGAGAAGGCGCATAGGGATCAGGCCCGCATCCGGCGCATAGTCCACGGCCTCCTGGTCCTTCTGGCCCTTGAGACAGCGGTCTTCGCCCTGGACGCGGCCTTCCCGCCGAATCTGGGTCGGGCTGAGCGGTCCTCGCCGGTGGCCCTCGACCGGCGGGGCGCCTGGCTCCGGGCCCTGCCTGTGGAGGACGGACGATGGCGGATCCGGGCTGACCTGGACCGGACGGACCCCGCCTTCCTGAAGCGGCTGGTCAGGATCGAGGATTCCCGGTTCTGGCTCCATCCAGGGGTCGATCCCTTGTCCGTGATACGGGCGACAGGCTCGGCGATCATCCGTGGCCGGGCGACGTCGGGCGCCTCGACCCTCACCATGCAGACGGCGCGCCTGCTGGAGCCCCATCCCCGAACCCTGGGCGCCAAGGTCGTGGAAATGGTCCGCGCCCTGCAGATCGAGGCCCGTCTCAGCAAACGCCAGATCCTGGCCCTCTACCTGACCCTCACGCCCTATGGCGGGAATCTGGAGGGCGTGCGGGCCGCCAGCCTTTCCTATTTCGGCCACGAGCCCCAGACCCTGACCAATGGCGAACAGGCCCTGCTGATCGCCCTGCCCCAGTCGCCGGAAGTCCGCCGTCCGGACCGCAAGCCCGAAGCCGCCCGCACCGCCCGGCGCGCCGTTCTCGACAAGCTGGTCAAGTCCGGCGCGATTTCCATGGCGGAATCGGTCGAGGCGGAAACCGAACTCCTGCCGCAGAGGTCGCCCTTTCCGGCCCTGGCCTGGCATGTCTCAGGCCAGCTGGCCCGACAGGCGCCCCTGAGCCAGGCCTCCATTGTCTCCACGCTTGATGCGGCTCTGCAGACCCGCCTTGAACCCCTGGCCGCAAGGGTCGCCAGGGCCCAGGGCCCCGAAGACACAGCCGCCATTCTGGTGGTGGAAATCCCCACCCGCGCCGTCCGCGCCGCCGTGGCGTCGGGTGGTCTGGAACGCCCCGGGGGCTGGATTGACATGACCCGGGCTGTCCGGTCGCCGGGTTCGACCCTCAAACCCTTCATCTACGGCATGGCATTTGATGAGGGCCTTGCCGCGCCAGACACCATTCTGGAAGACGCCCCCAAGCGGTTCGGCGACTATCAGCCCGAGAACTTCGACCGGGTCTTTCATGGCAGGGTCACGGCCCGGGAAGCCCTGACCCACTCCCTCAACATGCCGGCGGTGGAACTGCTGGCCAAGGTGGATCCCTCGACCTTCGAGGCGCGGTTGGCTGGCGCTGGGGTCACCCTGGTCCGTCCCGCCAGGGCCACCCGTATGCCGGGCCTCGCCCTGGCCCTTGGCGGCGCCGGCATCACCCTGCGCGATCTGGCGACCCTCTATGCGGCGCTGGGAGATGGCGGTGTGGCCAAGCCCCTGGCCTGGACCGAAGCGGAGGCCGCTAGCCGTCCGGGGCAGGGTGGACGCCGCCTCATGCGCAGGGAGGCCGCCCAGCAGGTGCTGGACATCCTGCGGGAAACCCCACCGCCAGCCGGCGTCACCGCCGCCCCCCTCACAAGAGGCCGCCCCCTGATGGCCTTCAAGACCGGCACCTCCTACGGCTTCCGCGACGCCGTCTCGGCGGGGATTGTCGGGCGTTACGCCATTGTGGTCTGGACCGGCCGGGCAGACGGCGGCGCCCGGGGCGGGCTCACCGGCCGGGATGCGGCCCTGCCCCTGCTCTTCGAGACCGCCGACCTGCTGGACGCGCCACCTTCGGCCCCCAGACCCATAGCCCCGAAGAAGGCGCCTGACGCACTGGCCACCCTTCAGAAGCCCGACGTTGGGCCCCACCTGATCTTCCCCCCCGATGGGGCCACCGTCCGTGTCGAGGCCTTTGGTCCCCGGTCACGGGGTCTGGTGCTGGCGGCAGTGGGCGAGGACCTGTCCTGGTATGTGGAAGGCCAGCCCCTGGCCCGGGACCCCGTCAGCCGCCGGGCCATATGGCGGCCCTCAGGACCGGGCTTCTACCGGCTGACCGTTGTTGATGGACAGGGCCGAAAGGCCACATCGCAGGTGCGGCTGGTCGGCCAGCCCTAGGCTTCGGACTTCGGTCTCATGACCAGCCAGGGGGTCGGCGACATGCGCCATTCCCAGGTGGCCAGCAGGTGATCCAGGGGCGGCAGGCTGCGGAACCAGTCGGGTAACTCTATCGACTTCAGCTGCGCGTCCACCCGCTCAATGTCGTGTGTCGCGGTGAACCGTTCATGCAGGGTGGGAAGGGCGCCCCGCCGGAAGACATTGTGCGTTTCGACGATGATGCTCATTCCGGCAAGAGCAGGGCCCTGCTCGATATCCAGAATGTCGACCTCGGCGCCCTCGGTGTCGACCATGACCAGACACTTGCGGTCGGCGAAGGCCTGGAAGTCTGCAGGCTCGAACTTCTCGCCAATGATGACCCGATCACTGACACCGTTCTTTTCAGCCAGATCCTTGCAGGCGGTCCGGGCCGCTGGATCTATGTCATAGGCATGGACAGTGATGCCCGGCATCATCCGCGCCAGTCCCACGGCGTAATATCCCTCGGCACATCCCACATCGATGACACAGTCCAGGCCTTCGGTGGCGAACCGCGCCAGGTGCGGATGCAGTTCCGACTCATAGGTGCCCAGCAACCGCGCCGCCAGGGCGCCTTCGCTGGTCTCCGCCAGGTAGGTCATGCCGCCGAAGGGACCCTGGTAAATCACCGGACCATGATGAGCGATATAGGTGTTGGCGATCACCACAGACCGCCATTTGGCCAGTAGCCTCAGACCGTCATTGAGCTTGTTCATGGAATCGAAGGGCTGCCCCTCCTGAACCATCCTGGTCAAGGTCGCGCCGACATTCTCGCTGATGGTCGCCATCAGAGCCGATCCAGGGAAAGGGTTTCGACGAGGTCGCCCGGTTCAAGGGCGGCGGCCTTGGGCGCCCTGCGGACCAGGACATTGGCGGCCTCGAAGACCGTCACCAGGGAAGAGTCCTGGTCTCCATAGAGGTGCGCAACGGGCTCGTCCGAAGAGAAATCCACCCGCCCGCGCATCCAGTGCTCCCGCGGGCCATTGGCCGGCAGGGCTTCGGCCAGCCTGAACCGGCGCAGGGTGAAGGTCCGGTCCCGTCCGGCAAAGGCTTCGATGATCGGCCGAAGAAACAGCTCCGCGCAGACAAAGGCCGAAGCCGGATTGCCCGGCAGGCCCAGCATCCGCCGCCCATCCTCTAGCACCCCGAAGAAGGTCGGCTTGCCCGGGCGGACGGCGATGCTCTCGACACGGAGGGACAGGCCAAGGGCCTTGGCTGCGGTCCGGACCAGATCGTGGTCCCCCACAGAGGCTCCGCCCACGGTGACGATCAGATCAGCGTCTGCGCCTTTGAGCGCCGCAATCACATCCTCCAGCCGGTCGCGAACCCCGGTCAGGCGGGTGACCTCGCCGCCCCAGGCCTCGACCATGGCCTGCAGTGCCGGACTGCCGGAGTCATAGATCTGGAAAGGACCAGGAACGGCCGGCGCCTCGACGATCTCTTCCCCGGTGGAAAGGATAGCGACCCGGGGGGGTCTGTGGACAGTAACCTCCGCCCGCCCGGCTGAGGCGCAAAGGGACAGCCGCCAGGGATCGATCCGGACGCCGGGCGTCAGCAGGGTCTGGCCGGCTTTGAAGTCCCGTCCCGCCTGTCGGATATTGTCGCCCACCTGAGCCGCAGGAACCGTCACCTGATCGCCCTCACGGACGGCGTCTTCCTGGATGACCACGGCGTCGGCCCCGGCGGGCAGGGCCGCGCCTGTAAAGATCCGCACGGCCTGGCCGGCAGCGAGGACGCCCTCGAACCCATGGCCCGCCGCACTCTCGCCGATGATGGTCAAGGCGCCCGGCGTGTCGGCGGCGCGCACCGCCCAGCCATCCATGGCGGAATTGGCGAAGGGGGGCTGATCGCGCAGGGCGTCGACAGGCTCGGCCAGCACCCGGCCAATGGCTCGGGCCAGGGGAACCTGCTCAGTCCCCATGGGCGCGATCTCGGCCAGCATGGCGGCCCGGGCGTCATCGACGGCCATCAGCTTCATGGACGGATCCAGTCTCCGGATTTGCCGCCGGACTTCTCCATCAGCCGGACACCCTCAATGGTCATGGCCTTGTCGGCGGCTTTCAGCATGTCATAGACCGTCAGGCAGGCCACCGAGACCGCCGTCAGGGCCTCCATCTCGACACCGGTCTGGCCCGAGGTCTTGACCCGTGCGCTCACCGCCAGGCCGCCCTCGGCCGGGGAAACCCGGACCTCGACCTTGGTGATGGCCAGGGGGTGACAGAGGGGGATCAGTTCAGAGGTCTTCTTGGCCGCCATGATCCCGGCGATTTCGGCGGTGGCCCGGACATCGCCCTTCTTGGCGTCGCCGCTGAGGGCCAGGGCCAGGGTCGCTTCCGACATGCGGACAAAGCCCTCGGCCAGGGCCTCCCGCGCCGTCACGGCCTTGCCCGAGACATCCACCATGTGGGCCCGGCCGGTCTCGTCAATGTGGGTCAGGCCGCTCATTTTTCCAGAAGCCGGGGCATGAGTTCGACCATGTTGCAGGGGCCGTGGCGGCTGTCTAGCTGGGCGGAAATCACCTTGTCCCAGCCGTCCTTTACGGCGCCATTGGAGCCCGGCAGGCAGAAGACAAAGACCCCGCCGATCAGGCCCGCTGTCGCCCGGCTCTGCAGGGTGGACAGGCCAACCGACTGATAGCTCACCAGATGGAAGACCACGGAGAACCCGTCGATCTTCTTGTCAAACATGGGCTCCACCGCCTCAGGCGTGACGTCCCGACCGGTAATGCCTGTGCCCCCTGTTGTGATGATGACATCCACATCGCCCGAGGCGATCCAGGCCCGGATCTGGCCGCGGATCTGCTGGACGTCGTCCTTGACGATGGTCTTGGCCGCCAGCTGATGGCCGGCGTCAGTGATCCTTTTGGCAAGGACGTGGCCGGAGGTGTCGGTCTCTTCGTCCCTGGTGTCAGAGACGCTCAGGACAGCGATCCGTACAGGGACAATCTGGGCGGACTGGTCAATGTGACCACCGGGGGCAAGGGCGTTCATGTAGTCTCCCATCGGGCAATGTCGGTAAGGTCCTGGGGGCGGGGCTCGATCCAGCGGGCGCCGTCCGGGCCGGTTTCCTTCTTCCAGAAGGGCGCCCGGCTTTTCAGATAGTCCATCAGGAAGTCGCAGGCTTCAAAGGCCGCCCGGCGATGGGGCGCCGCCGTGGCCACAAAGACGATGGACTCTCCCGGCGTTATGGCGCCCGTGCGGTGGACAATCAGCACGTCCTGCAGCTCGAACCGCGCCTTGGCGGCAGAGACATGCTGCGCAATCTGCGCCTCGGTAAATCCGGGATAGGCGTCCAGCTCCAGCACGGCTGCCGCCCCGCCCTCGGCCCGGGCCAGACCGACAAAACTGGCCACGGCGCCAGTCTCGCTCCGGCCACGACAGAAGTCGCCAAGCAGGGCGCCGGGGTCGAAGGCGGTGTCAGTCAGCCGGATCATCCGCCGCTCATGGGGGGCAGGAAGGCCACTTCGGATCCGGCCGTCAGGGTCGCATCGTGACGGACAATCGCCTGGTCCACGGCCACCTGGACCCCGGGACCGTCAAGGGCTTCCCCAAGCGGCTCATCTGTGGCGGCAAGCTTGCGTCGCAGGTCCGAGACGCTCATGGCCTCAAGGGTCTTTTCCCGCCAGCCGGCGAGGTCGCTAAGCGCGCCGAACAGCAGGACCCGGGCCATGGTCAGCCCCCTGTGGTGGACATGTGCCGCGACACGGCCGGGGCCGAATTGCGGACGATCTGGAAGTCATGGCCCTGGGGCTTGGCGTCCACCGCCAGACGGATGGCGTCAGCCAGGGCCTCATCATCAGCGCCGGCGCGGATCACCGCCCTCAGGTCCGAGGCGTCCTCCCGGCCAAGGCAGGTGTGCAGCGTGCCGGTGCAGGTCAGGCGCACCCGGTTGCAGGCCTCACAGAAATTGTGGCTGAGCGGGGTGATGAAGCCCAGCCGGCCGCCGGTTTCCTCAACCTTCACATAGTGGGCCGGCCCGCCGGTCTTGTGGTCGATATCGGTCAGGGTCCAGAAGCTCTCGAACTGGCGGCGAACATCCTTCAGGGACAGGAACTGGTCGGTGCGGTCCACCTCGATCTCGCCCATGGGCATGGCCTCGATCAGGGTTGCGTCCGCCCCCTGGTCATGGGCCCACGCCACCAGATCGGCCAGCTCGGCGGCGTTATCGTCTTTCAACGCCACGGCGTTGATCTTGACATGGATGCCCGCCGCCTGGGCCGCGGCAATGCCGGCCAGCACCCTGGATAGGTCCCCGCCCCGGGTCAGTTTGCGGAACAGGTCGGGCTTGAGGGTATCCATGGAGACGTTGATCCGACGGACGCCGGCGGCGGCCAGTTGGGGCGCGAACTCCACAAGGCGTGTGCCGTTGGTGGTCAGGGTCAGCTCGTCCAGGGCGCCGGACTTCAGGTGCCGGGACAGGGCGTTGATCAGGCCCATGACGCCCTTGCGGACCAGGGGCTCGCCGCCGGTGATCCGCAGTTTGCGCACCCCAAGTTCCACGAAGCCCGAGGCTATGCGGTCCAGTTCCTCAAGGGTCAGGACCTCGGCCTTGGGCAGGAAGGTCATGTGCTCGGCCATGCAGTAGACGCAGCGCAGGTCACAGCGGTCGGTGACGGAGACGCGCAAATAGGTCACGGTGCGGCCAAACCCGTCCACCAGGGCGGGGCGCGCTTGGGAATGTGCGGCGTCAAACGGCGTCATAACGGACACAACATAGAGGCATTGAGGGACTGATGACAGGGGTGGAGGCGATCCTTCTGGCGGCGGGAACCGGCAGCCGGTTCGGCGGCGGCAAGCTGCTGGCGCCCTGGGGCCATGGCGTCCTGCTGGACGCAGCCCTGACCACCGCCCTCGCCGCCCCTGTGCGATCGGTCACCCTGGTCACCGGCGCTGACAGCGAGAAGGTCGCTGCAGCCGCCACGGCCTGCGCCAGGGGTCTGGGCGCCCTTGACCGCCTGAATATCGTGGAGGCCACCGACTATGCCGAGGGCATGGGCGCGTCCCTGAGGCGGGGCGCGGCGGCCCTGCCCGCGGACACCGCAGCCGTCTTCGTCCTGCTGGGCGACATGCCGAAAATCCCGGGGGGGATTTTCCAGCCCTTGATCGACGCCGTCGAAGCTGGAGCCCCTGCGGCGGCGGCGGCCTTCCAGGGCAAGCGGGGCCACCCGGCCCTGATCGGCCGCGACCTGATCCCGGGACTGCTCACCCTGAAAGGTGATGCAGGCGCCCGGGCCGTTCTGAAGGCCCTCGGCGATCGGTTGGTTCAGGTAGAGGCGCCCGATGACGGCGTGCTGTTTGACGTCGACGAGCGCCGCGATCTTACCCCTTGACCATGGGCAGGCTGTTGGTCGCCTGACCATTGAGCGCCAGAATGGCGTTGGCCACGGCCGGTGCGATCACGGGAACCCCCGGCTCACCCACGCCGCTGGGGGCATTGCCCGACGGCAGGATGTGGGTTTCCACATGCGGCGCTTCGGAATTGCGCAGGACCCGGTAGGTGTCGAAATTGGTCTGCTCGACGGCGCCGTCCTTCAGGCTCACCTGGCCGAACAGGCCCGCTGACAGGCCATAGCAGATGCCGCCTTCCATCTGGGCGGCGATCTGGTTGGGCGAAATGGCGACGCCGCAATCCACGGCGGCCACGACGCGGCCCACCTTGGGAACACCGTCCACCAGCTTGACCTCGGCCACCTGGGCCACGGCGGTGCCGAAGCTCTCGTGGACGGCCACGCCGCGGCTCCAGCCCGGAGTCACCGGACCGGCCTTTTCCAGGGCCAGTTTCAGGACGGCGATATGGCGCTTGGCGCCCGCCTTCTCGTACATGGCCATGCGGTAGTCCACCGGGTCCTTGCCGGCCTTGCGGGCCAGCTGGTCAATGGTGTGCTCCATGACGAAGGCCGTGTGGGTCGCCCCCACGGACCGCCACCACAGGACTGGCACGTCCAGGTCGGGCATGAGGACCTGGGCGTCCACCACCGGTGTCGCCTTGAGATAGGGCGAGCCCTTGGTGCCCTCCACCGTGGTCTCATCCACGCCCTTGGTGGGCATGGGCGAACCCTTCATCAGGGACTGGGTGACGACGCGATGGGTCCAGGAAACCGGATATCCGTCCTTGTCCGTCACGACCTTCAGGCGGTGATGGGTCAGGGGCCGGAAATAGCCGGCGGTCATGTCGTCTTCCCGGGTCCAGATCAGTTTGACCGGACGCCCGCCGCCAACCTTCTTGGCGATGTGCACGCACTCCACCGCATAGTCGGACTGGAAGTTGCCGCGCCGCCCGAAGGAGCCCCCGGCGAACAGGGTCTCGATCTCGACCTTGCCGGGCAGGGTCATGACGATCTTGGCGGTATTAAGCTGGTCCACGGTCGGGATCTGCGAGCCGAAGGTCAGCTTGTTCTTGCCGCCACCGATCTCGGCCACGCAGTTCATGGGCTCCATGGTGGCGTGGGCCAGGAAGGGGAAGTCATAGGCCGCTTCGAAGATCTGGCCGTCCGCCGGCTTGGCGGCGTCGCCCTGGGTCTCGAAGACCTGCCAGGCGGTCTTTTCCGGCAGAGCGCCCTTGCCGGCGGCCCATTCGGTGTAGTTGGCGGTCAGCTTGTCGGAGCTGTGTTTCTGACACTTGGTTTCGTCCCAGGTGACCTTCAGGGCCTCGCGACCAGCCTTGGCGGCCCAGGTGTTCTGAGCGACCACGGCGACGCCGGTGGGGATCTGGAAGACGTCGACCACACCCGCAACCTTCTTGGCCTCGGTGGCGTCAAAGCTGGCGACGGTGGCGCCGAACCGGGGCGCGTGGGCGACCATGGCGGTCAGCATGTTGGGCAGCTGGACGTCCTGGGTGAAGCGGGCCGTGCCGTCGCTCTTGGCCTGGGAGTCCTTGCGGCGGACCCGGTCCGTGCCGATCAGGGTGAAGGCCTTGGGGTCTTTCAGGGTCGGGGTCTCGGGGGGTTTGACCTTGGCGGCGTCAGCCAGCAGGTCACCGAAGCCGGCGGTCTTCCCGCTCTTGGCGTGGGAGACCACCCCGTCCTTGACGGAGATTTCAGCGGCGGGAACGCCCCACTTGGCAGCGGCGGCGTCGACGAACATGGCCCGGGCCGAGGCGCCGGCATTGCGCAGCTGCATCCAGCTGTTGGCGATGGCGGTGGAGCCGCCCGTGCCCTGCACGCCCATGCCGACATTGGCATAGATCTTGGCGTTGGCGGCGGCCTGTTCGACCTTCACCTTGGACCAGTCAGCGTCCAGTTCCTCGGCGACAATGGCGGCGAGGCCGGCATGGTTGCCCTGTCCGAATTCGATGTGCTTGGAAATCACCGTGACCGCGCCATCGGCGGCGATCTTGATGAAGGGCCCGAAGGCCCCGAAATCGGCCTTGGCCCCCATGGCCAGTATGTCGCCGGGGCCGCAGCCCACCAGCAGGGCGCCGCCCACCAGGGTCGCGCCGACCACCAGCTCGCGACGGGTGGAGCCGGTCTTCATCTCTTCAGGTTTCACAGGTGCGTTCATGATGACCTCCCCTATGCCTTGGCGGTTTCAGCGGAGTCGCCCGAACCTGAAGGCGTCAGGCCGGCGGCGTCCTTGATGGCGGCGCGGATACGCTGATAGGCGCCGCAGCGGCAGATATTGCCATCCATGGCGGCGTCGATGTCGGCGTCGGAAGGCTTGGGATTGGTCGCCAGCAGAGCTGCGGCGCTCATGATCTGGCCCGACTGGCAGTATCCGCACTGGGGCACGTCGTGTTTCACCCAGGCCTGCTGCAGGGCGTGGCTTCCGCCGAGGCTCTCAATCGTGGCGATCTTGACCCCCGCCAGGCTGGCGATCGGGACCGAGCAGGAGCGGATCGGCGATCCGTCCGCCAGCACCGTGCAGGCGCCGCACTGGCCGATGCCGCAGCCATACTTGGAGCCGGTCAGGCCTGCTTCATCGCGCAGGACCCACAGCAGGGGGGTTTCCGGGCCGGCGCTGACCGCCACCGACTTTCCGTTGATATCGAGTGTCGTCGCCACAGCGTCATCCCTCCCGGATTCCATGGTTTGGGTAATCCTAACGGTGTTCAGTCCCAAAGGGCTAGGGGGCCGAAGGTGAAAATTCTGCGACGGGGCCGGGCTTTGTGACGTGCAGCAGGATTTTCCGTCGCCGATTCCGGTTCAGACGACTAGGTTGCCCGTCCCTTTCCCGCCGGAGTCCGCCATGTTGAAAGCCTTCGTTCCTGCATTCATGACCCTTCTGGTCCTGTCGACAGGCGCGGCGGCCGCCGATGGCCGCAAGATTTTCCAGCTTCAGTGCAGGACATGTCACCTGCCGAAAAGCGCCCTGGTCGGGCCCAGCCTGGTCGGCGTGGCCAACAGGCCGATTGCGGGCCTCTCAGACTATGCCTATTCCCCGGCGCTCAAGGGCAAGTCCGGAAACTGGACCGACGAGAACCTCGACGCCTATCTGGCCTCGCCCAGGAAGTTCGCTCCGGGCACCCGCATGCCGGGGAGTTGGCCCGTCGCCGCCGACCGCGCGGCTGTGATCGCCTATATGAAGACCCTGAACTGAAATCTGGAGCCTGGCCCCTTGGACGTCTTCCCCGCCTTCTTCCCGCTCAAGGGCGCTGTGGTCGTCATAGTGGGCGATGGCGAAGGCGCAGAGGCCAAGGCCAGGCTTCTGGAGGGATCGCCCGCTGAAATCCGGCGGGTTTCCGGCCAGGACGCCTTCCGGCCCGAAACCTATCAGGGCGCCCTGCTGGCCTTCATCGCCGACGGCGACGACAGCGACCTCAAGGCGGCGGCGGATCTGGCGCGGGCGGCCGGCGTTCTGGTCAATGTCACGGACCGCCCGGCCCTTTGCGACTTCACCACCCCGGCGGTGATCGACCGGGGCAGCGTAGTCGCCGCCGTTGGCACCGGCGGCGGCTCGCCGACCCTGGCCGCCCGCCTGCGCAATGACATCGAACAGAAGGTCCCGGAAGGCGCAGGCCGCGCGGCCGCCCTGCTGGCCAGCTTTCAGGGGCAGGTGAAGGCGCGCTTTCCCGATCTGGGCGAACGGCGCAGCTTCCTGCGCCAGGCCCTGGATGGTCCTGCGGTCAAGGCGGCCCTGGACGGGGACATGACCCTGGCCCGCACCCTCTTCGAGGCCCAACTCGCCGATCCCGGGGCGTCCCGGGCGGGCAAGGTCCAGATCATCCGCGCCGAGGGCCCTTCAGACATGCTGACCCTGCGCGCCGCGCGGGCCCTGTCTGCTGCAGATATTGTGGTCGCCGATCCCGACGCAGACCCGGGCGTCGTGGCCATGGTTCGCAGGGACGCCGAACGCTGCGATCCGGAGGCTTCTCCCCCCGACCGGATTGCCCGATGGACCGGAGCCGGCCAGACGGTCATCCGCCTGGTCTGCGGAGACCCGGAGACTGAAGTCAAAACGCTTGGAGCGGCGGGGATTGTCGTCGAAATCCTGCCTCATCCGATATTTTTACCCGGATAATATAGACAGGCTCCCGTAATGGGTTCATAGGGCCGGGATATCCGGAGCCCTGCAATGACCAACGCCGAAACCCTTCGCGCCTTTTTCGCTGACGTCTGGAATGGCGGCGATGTCGCGGCCTGCGACCGGTATCTGGCGCCGCAGTACGCGATACTGAGCGACCCGGGCGATCCGTGGGATGGCCAGATCCTGTCAGTGGAAGGGTTCAAGGCGCGGATGACCACCTCCCGCGCGCCGTTTCCAGAGCAGTGCTTTCACATCGAGACCCTGCTCGAAGCAGGTGACGACGTCATGGTCAGCTGGACCTGGACCGGAACCCACCTCGGCGATCTTCCGGGCTTCCCGGCCAGCGGCCGGGAATTCACCCTCAAGGGCATGACCCACTATGTCTTCGAGGCCGGCCGCATCCGGGGTCACTGGCAGGTGGTGGACCGCCTGGGTCTGGTGACCCAGCTCCAGGCGGCCAGCCGGGGTCAGTGAAGACTGCGGTTCTTGGTTTCCGGCAGGAAGAGCAGGCAGGTCACCACCGACAGGGCGGTGAAGGCGAAGGGGTACCAGAGGCCGGAATAGATATTGCCCACCGCCGCCACGATGGCGAAGGCGGTGAAGGGCACGAAGCCGCCGATCCAGCCCGTGCCGATGTGATAGGGCAGGGACATGGCCGTATAGCGGATGCGCGTGGGGAAGAGCTCCACCAGGCA
The DNA here is from genome assembly GCA_002256425.1 of Alphaproteobacteria bacterium PA2. Lineage (NCBI taxonomy): Bacteria > Pseudomonadati > Pseudomonadota > Alphaproteobacteria > Alphaproteobacteria bacterium PA2. Next base: position 3,329,296 of record NKIZ01000001.1, read on the forward strand.
GGCGGCGATCGGGCCGAACAGGGCCGTGGCGGCGATGACGAAGACGAAGAGGATGCCCCCCAGGCCCACAAAGTTGATCCGGGCCGGATCAGCCTTGGCCGGATAGCCTGCGGCCGCCAGGGCGGTCTTGATCTGACCTTCGACACGGGTCTTCAGGGCCTTGGCGTCAGCCTTGTCCAGACCCGCCGCCGACTGCGTCGCCACGGCGACGCCGCCGATCTTGACCAGGGCCGGAGCCCCCGCCGGGCCCTTTTCATTGTCATAGGACACCCCGGCATTGGCCAGGACGCTCTTGGCGATGTCGCAGGAGGTGACGAAACTGGCCTTGCCCACCGGATCGAACTGCAGGGAGCAGTCAACCGGATCAGCGACAACAACCACAGGCGTCCGGGCCTGGGCTTCGGCCAGGGCCGGATTGGCCATTTGGGTCATCATGTGGAAGCCGGGGAAATAGGCCACCAGCATCAGGGTCATGCCAAACAGCATGACCGGCTTGCGGCCCAGCCGGTCTGAAAGCGCACCGAACAGCACATAGAAGACGGCGCTGACCGCTGTGGCGGTCATCATCAACAGGTTGATGGTTTCCGGAGCCACCTTCAGGAACTTGTCCAGGAAGGTCTGGGTATAGAAGAAGGCCGTGTACCAGACCGCGCCCTGGGCAGACATGATGGCCACAAGGGCCAGCAGGACCACCTTGAGGTTCTTCCACTGGCCGAAGGCCTCGGTATAGGGCGCCGCAGAACCGCCGCCCTCAGCCTTCATCTGGGCGAAGGTCGGGCTCTCGGTGAGCTTCATACGCATGAAGATCGAGACCAGCAGCAGGCCAGCCGAAAACAGGAAGGGAATACGCCAGCCCCAGGCGTCAAAGGCGTCCGGACCGAAATAGTGCTTGGTCACCAGTCGGGTCAGCAGGATGACCAGCAGGGCGCCGAACAGGCCAAAGGCCGCAGAGGTCTGGATCCAGCTTGTGGAACGTCCGCGGGCGTTGGCCGGTGCGTGCTCGGCCACATAGATCGCAGCGCCCCCATACTCGCCGCCGAGGGCAAAGCCTTGAAGAATCCGCATGAGAACCAGAAGCGCCGGCGAAATGATCCCGGCCTGGGAATAGGTAGGCAGAAGGCCGATGGCGACCGTGGCGCCGCCCATCAGCATGACCGTCACCAGAAAGGCGCCCTTGCGGCCCGCCTTGTCGCCGATCCGTCCGAAGACCAGGGCGCCGATGGGTCGGAAGGCAAAGCCCGCGCCAAACAGGGCCAGGGCGGCGATATAGCCCGCCGTGTCCGTCAGGCCGGTGAAAAAGGTCTTGGATATGACCGTCGTCAGGCTGCCGAATACGAAGAAATCGTACCACTCGAAGGTGGTGCCGGCCGCGGAAGCGGCCACGACGGTGCGCAGGGACGCGCCTTGCGGGGCGGCTTCTTCCTGGTCTGTCGCGGTCGTCGTCATACTGTCCCCTCCCGGAATTTGGAGAAGGTCTAGCATTGGCGACGGGGCCGGCGAAAGGGCCGACCCCAATTCGCACTGGTCTAGAAGGCGTTTTCGCCGGTGATCGCCCGTCCCAGGATCAGGGCGTGGACGTCGTGAGCCCCTTCATAGGTGTTGACCGTCTCGAGGTTCGAGGCGTGGCGCATGACGTGATATTCGCCGCTGATGCCATTGCCGCCGTGGATGTCGCGGGCTTCCCGGGCGATGGCCAGGGCCTTGCCGCAATTGTTGCGCTTCATCAGGCTGATGGCTTCAGGCACCCAGGCGCCCTGGTCGATCAGGCGCCCGAGGGCGAGAGCGCCCTCATAGCCGAGGGCGATCTCGGTCTGCATGTCGGCCAGCTTCTTCTGGATCAGCTGACGGGCCGCCAGGGGCTTGCCGAACACCGAGCGGGTCTTGGTGTAGTCCCGGCTGGCGTGCAGGCAGAACTCGGCGGCGCCCATGGCGCCCCAGGCGATCCCGTAACGGGCCTTGTTGAGGCAGGAGAACGGGCCGCGCAGGCCCGAAACATTGGGCAGCATCTGGTTTTCCGGAACGAAGACCTCGTCCAGGGCGATCTCGCCGGTGATGGAGGCCCGCAGGGACAACTTGTTCTTGATCTGCGGGGTCTCGAAGCCCTTGGAGCCGCGATCCACCAGGAAGCCGCGGATCACGCCATCCAGCTTGGCCCAGACCAGGGCGACGTCGGAGATCGGCGAATTGGTGATCCACATCTTGGCGCCCGACAGGGTGTAGCCCCCGGGCGCCTTGCGGGCCGTGGTGCGCATGCTGGCAGGGTCAGAGCCGCCGTCCGCTTCGGTCAGGCCGAAGCAGCCGATGATCTCCCCCTTGGCCATGCCCGGCAGGTACTTCTTCTTCTGTTCCTCCGAGCCGAAGGCGTAGATCGGATACATGACCAGGGAGGACTGCACGCTCATGGCCGAGCGGTAGCCGCTGTCGATGGCCTCGATCTCCCGGGCGATCAGACCATAGGCCACGTGATTGACCCCGGCGCAGCCATACTCTTCCGGAAGCGTCGGGCCGAGGAAGCCCAGGGCGCCCATCTCGGTCATGATCTCGCGGTCGAACCGTTCCTCGGCAAAGGCAGACACCACCCGGGGCAGCAGCTGCTCACGGGAATAGGCCCGGGCCGCGTCCCAGATCATCCGTTCATCCTCAGAGAGGCGCGAGGCCATGTCGAGGGGATCGACCCAGTCAAAGGTCTTGGTGTCTTGGGCGCTGTCGAGGGCCATGGCCGTAACTCCTGAGGATTTCGGGGCCTTATGATCGCAAATCAGGTTCCCGTGTAGATGCCTTTGCGCTTCTCGCGGAAAGAAGCCGCAGATTCCTTCGAATCGTTCACGGCCCGGCGGGAGATTCCCAGGCCGACCGACTCATATTTCAGGGCTTGTTCAAGGTCGGCGTCCTGGTTGTTCTGCAGGACCTTCTTGGCCATGCGCACGGCCAGGGGCGGCCATTGGGTCATCTGCTGGGCATAGGCCACGGCCGCCTCGATCAGGTCGCCCTCCGCCAGCCGGTTGAGCAGGCCAAGGTCCAGGGCCTCCTGCGCCTCGACCATCCGGCTGGTGAAGATCAGGTCAGCGGCCTTGGCGTAGCCGACAATCCGCGGCAGCAGCCAGCTCATGCCCGAATCTGGCGACAGATTGCGCTCCACAAAAGTGGTCTTGAACCGGGCGGCGGCCGAACCGATCCGCACATCGCAGCCCAGGGCCGCGCTCATGCCCGCGCCGGCGCAGACCCCATTGATGGCGCCGATCAGCGGCTTGTCGAAATCGTGGAACAGCCGGGCCCAGGGGCCGACCCATCCCATCTCATCGAGCTTTGAATTCTGCCCCGACGGGGGCTCTGGCGGGACGCCGGTAAGGTCAGCCCCCGAGCAGAAGCCCCGCCCGGCGCCGGTCAAAATCACCGCGCGGACAGCGTCGTCCTCCCGGGCTTCGCCCAGGGCCGCGGCCAGGTCGCGCCGCAGGTCTTCATTGATGGCGTTGAGCTTGTCCGGTCGGTTGAGGGTGACGATCGCCACCGCATCGCGCTGTTCATAATTGACGGTTGTTCCGATCATCGCCACGTCCTCCCCAGGTGCGACCTGACCCTGAGGGGAGGCGGATTGGCGCGCAAGACCCCCCGCGACAATTCGACCGACTTGCGCGGGCCGCGAATTGTGGAACCGTCAGACCCTGACTTGCGTGTTTACCTCACACAACCGAGCCTTGGGGTCCCGCTCAAAATGTCCGTCCCGCCCAACGCCGCCGATCCAATGACACTGTTCCGGCCCCTGCTCTGGCTGGTTCTGGGCAGTTTTGTGCTGGGCGCCCTGGGGGCTGTGGTCTTCAAATCCACCCGGATGAGCGCGACCCACCGAACCCAGTCCGCAGAGATCTACGCCCCCCGGGCGATGAACCAGCCATTGCGGAATCCCTTGTCCGCCTTGCCGTAGACAAACTTGCTTCCGTCCTCTGCGACCAGGCTGCCGCCAGCCAGGACCAGAACCGCATGCCCAGCGGCGATGTCCCACTCCATGGTCGGTCCGTGGCGGGGATAGATGTCGGCTGAACCCTCGGCGAGGCGGCAGAACTTGATGGAGGAATCCATCGGCTGGGGCGTTGCAAAGCCGTACTTGTCGGCCAGGGCCTGAACCGTTTCCGGCTTCATGGTGTGGCTGACCAGGGCGATGGCCGCACCTTCGGGCCATGCACGGGCTGTGATTCGCACCGCCTCGCCGCCGCTTGCCCGCTTCCAGGCCCCGCCGCCGCCTGTGAACCAGGTCTCATCTGAGGCCGGGGCGGTAACTGCGCCGGCAATGGGCCGGCCATCCTCCACCAGGGCAATGTTCACGGTGAAGTTGGGATCGCCCCGGACGAAAGCCTTGGTCCCGTCCACCGGGTCCACCAGGAAGAACTGCCGGCCGATCGCGTCCGGCGTGCCGAACTCGCTGGCGTCCTCCTCCGAAATCACTGGCACCCCGGGAAAGGCGGCGCTGAGACGCTCAAGGATCAGGGCTTCGCCCTGACGGTCAGCTTCGGTCACCGGGCTCTCGTCGGCCTTGGTATGGACGGTCAGGCCCGATTTCCAGAGCGGCAGGACCAGACGCCCGGCTTCCTCGCAGATGTCTGCGAGGATCGGTCCCACATCGGTCAGATCGACAGGCATGAACGCTATCCCTCAGCTTCGCTAACGCAGCGCCGGAAGCGTCACATATAGCCGCACCGCCAGATCCGCGCCTCACAGGCGAGCCCCCGGCTTTCCCCGATCTAACCGCATGGGCGCGTTTGCCAAAGCGCCAAATCAGGTCAGATTCCACCCCATGACCGATGACGCCCTCCCAACCGAAGCTGCGCCGGACATTCCGGTTCTCCCGACGCCGAAGACCGCGGAGGTCGCCGCCTATCTGGCTGCGCGCATGTGTCATGACTTCATCAGTCCGGCCAGCGCCATAGTTTCGGGGCTCGACCTGCTCGATGACCCGACGGCCGAGGATATGCGCGACGACGCCATGAACCTGATCGCTGGATCAGCCCGCAAACTGGCGGACCTGCTCGCCTTCACCCGGGTGGCCTTTGGCGCCTCGGCCTCATCCGAAACCTTTGATCCCCGTGAGCTGAACAAGCTGGCTGCGGGACTATTCGCTCACATGCGGGCGGAGCTGGACTGGCAGGTCGAGGCCGCCACCCTCAACAAGCCGGCCGCACGCACCATAATGAACCTGGCCCAGTTGGCCGGCGCTGCCCTCCCCATGGGCGGAACAGCCAGCGTCCGGGCGGTGGAACAGGCCGGACAGCTGGTGATCGCGGTCGACGCCAGGGGCGCCAAGGCCCGGCTGCGCCCGGAAGTGGCCGCAGGCCTCGAGGGCAAGGCCATGGGCGATGGTCTGCACGGCCATTGGGTGCAGGCCTATTACATCCACCTGTTCACCCAGGACGCCGGTGGGAAGATCTTCTCCAAGGTCGAGGAAGAGGGCGTGGTCTTCGCCGCCACCCTACCCCTGGCCTAGGGTTTTGCTGAAACCGACAATTCGTCGGGCTCATACCTGTCCTTAACCATCGCCGTCCCAAAACGGAGCGTCTTGGAGGCGCTATTCCGTGAAGACCTGTTTGGTGGTCGATGACAGCCGGGTGATCCGCAAGGTGGCCCGCCGCATTCTGGAGGACATCGGCTTTGATATCGCCGAGGCGTCCGACGGAGCGGAGGCACTTGCCTGGTGCCGCTCGGCCATGCCGGAAGCCATACTGCTGGACTGGAACATGCCGGTGATGAACGGCATCGAGTTCCTGCGCCACCTTCGCCAGGAGCCGGGGGGCGACAAGCCCGCCGTCGTGTTCTGCACGGTGGAAACCGAGGTTGAAAAGATTCAGGAAGCCCTGGACGCCGGCGCCCGCGAATACATCATGAAACCCTTCGACAGCGACATCGTCGCCATGAAGTTCATCGAGGCGGGCCTCGCATGACACCGGCGGACTGCGAATGGGTGTCCGAGATCTGCGCCGCGCGGATCGGTCTTCGGGTTGACCCGGAAAAGACCTATCTGGTCGAGAGCAGGCTTGCCCCCGTGGCCCGCCGCGAGAGCTTTCCTTCGGTTGAAGACCTGGTCAATTCGGTAAGGGCCAGCGGTGATGACCGTCTGAGCTGGGCCGTGATCGAAGCCATGGCCGCCGGCGAATCAAGTTTCTTCCGCGACAGGACGCCGTTCCAGTGTTTCCGGAAGGAGATCCTTCCTGCCCTGTGTCATGTCCGTGGCGCCAATCCGCTGCGGGTGTGGAGCGCCGGCTGCGGCGCGGGCCAGGAAATCTACTCCCTGGCCATGATCGTCGATGAGGAATTCGCCCGGCTGCCAGCGGGAACCCAGATCCAGCTGTTCGGCTCCGACCTGTCCGATCGGGCCATGGAGAAGGCGCAGAGCGGCTTCTACACCCACTTCGAGGTCCAGCGGGGTCTGCCGATCCGCCAGCTGGTGCAGAACTTCCAGAAGGCCGACGACATGTGGGTTCTGAAGACCCACATCCGGCAGATGGTGCGCTGGCGTCGGTTGAACCTGATGGTGGACCAGGCTGCGGCAGGCGGGTTTGACGTCATTTTCTGCCGCAATGTCCTGGCCAATATGACCCCCGTCGCCCGGCAGAAGACCCTGGAAGGACTTGTCCACGCCCTGAGTTCGGACGGCTTCCTGTTCCTCGGCGAAGGGGAAAGCACCCAGGCCCTCGGCGGCGCCTTCCATGCCGTCGCAGATCGCCCCGGTCTCTACGCCCGCAATCCAGCCTTCCGGCTGGCGGCCTGATCTGAAGGGATTTGAGGTGGCCGCCCTGGCGCCGCCACATTCGGATCGCCATATTCAGGGTATGAATACGCGCCTGACCCGGAACGCCTTCCTTGCCGCCCTCACAGTTGGCCTGCTTGGGGCAAATGCCGCCCTGGCTCAGATCAAGCCGGTTGAGGGCCAGACGGTTCGCGCCGTTGACGGCGTCGTGCTCGGCCTGGTCACGCAGGTTGTCACCGACGCGGCCGGTCGCCCGACCCAGGTTCTGGTCCAGCCCAAGGGCGCCAGGACGGCGTCGCCGCACAGTCTGTCAGTCAAGAGTCTGACAGAATCTCCAGAGGGCCTGAAGGCGCCGATCACCAAGGCCGAGTTTGACGCCATGCCGGTGGTTGACCTGGAAAACTAGGCCAGGCCACCGGTCGCGCCAGCTATTTGACCGGCACGGCGCCTGGGGCGCTGCACTTGGTGAACTTGCCCTTGACGTCCTTGCACTTGGTCGGTTTGACCATGGGCGCAGCAGCGCACTTGATGAACTTGCCCTTGGCGTCGCGGCACTGGGCGGCCTCGGCGGAGAGGCTGACGCCTGAAAGCGCCAGGGCGAAGGCTGAAGCGAAAATGATGGAACGCATTGGAGTCTCCGGTTGGAGCGCCATGGATTTCACAGAACCGGCCGGAAAACCAGTGCGGCCAGAGGCCGGACGGCTCAGGGCTTGCGCGGGCTGGGTGGCTTTGCGGCCATGAAGGCCGCGACCAGTCCGGCCGTGATCTTCGGATTCCGGACAGCAACGACACCCGCAGCCACCAGGGCTGCCGCCGCGATGATCGGCTTGTCCCTGGCCAGGTCCACGAGCCGTGTGGTCAGGTCAACTTCTGGCGCAGGCTGACGTTTCGGCTTGGGATTGGCCGCCAGCAGGGCGGCGATCGCCACCAGCAGGAAGATGATCAGGGTCGCGCCAGCCACGCCCGCGGCCGCCAGGGAGGGCCCGACACTGGGCGCCAGGGCGGCGAACAGGGCGAAGGCCAGGGCGATGATGAACACCCCGGTGGCCGTCGCCAAGGCGGCGACGGCGCAGGCGATCAGGATAGCGCGCTTGACGATCAACGGCTCCGGCCGCCCGCCAGAAGCATGCCGATCAGCACACCGACGCCCAGGGCGGCGCCTGCCGCGGCCAGGGGACGCTCCTTGACCTTGCCGGACACATACTTCTGGGCTTCGTCCAGGTGCTCGGCCGTGGTGTCGGCATAGGTGCGGCTGTGGGCACGGATCTGCTCGACGCTTTCGGCGACGATCTTTTCGAAATGCTTTGCAGCTTCTGCAAAGCGGCGTTCAGCCTGTTGCGCCACATCGGAGGCGGTGTCGGCGACGGCCTCGACGGTTTCTTTTGCGGCGGCGGCGGCTTTGGCGGCCATGGTGACTCTCCAATTAGGGCTGATGCAGAACAGGCTTTTAAGAGATCGGGATGAGCATAGGCTTTATCAAGATGCTTACCGGTTTCTTGGTTCCCCGGAAAGGCGGCGAAATTTCGCCATTGGGGCGTTTTTCTCACGAAGGGCCGCTGTCATGGGCTCACAAGCTAAGGCATAAGATCAAGTCATGACCAAGACCTCGGCGGATCTCATCCTGGATCGCCAGCGACTCGACCTTGCCCTGACGGCGTCAGGCCTCGGCGAGTACGAATGGGATATGGTCGAACAGGTTTTCCGGATCAGCGCCCGGACGGCGGCGATCACCGGATGGTCCACGGAACCCCGCTCCACGGCGGATGAAAACCCGCTCTTTGAACTCCTGCATCCCGAAGACCGGGAGGCAAACCGCAAGATCATCACCGAGGCCATATCCCGGACAGGCGCCTTTGAGGCCGAGTACCGACTTCTACGCCCGGAAGCCGAGGGCGCAGTTTGGGTCCGGGCGACAGGGGTCCTGATCCGCAATGACGCCGGAAAGCCGATCGCCGTATGCGGCTTTGTTCGGGACATTTCCCGGGAGCGCATGATCGAGGACCAGAGGCGGACCCTGATGTCCGAACTGGACCACCGGGTGAAGAACGTCCTGGCGACGGTTCAGGCCCTGGCCCAGCAGACCGCCAAGCGCACCCGCTCCCTCGAGGGCTTCCTGTCCAATTTTGCGGGGCGCCTGAAATCCATGGCCGCCGCCAATGAGCTGCTGACCGCCGCCAGGTGGCGCGGCGCAGCGATTTCCCATTTGGCCGCCGCCGAACTGGGGGGGATAGCTCCTGGCCAGACGCGGGCCGATGGCCCCGAACTCTTCCTGACCCCCCGCGCCGCCAACGCCCTGGCCTTGGCCCTTCACGAGCTGGCGACCAATGCCCTGAAGTTCGGCGCCCTTTCAACCGAGCAGGGTCGCGTGGATCTGAAGTGGACCGAAACCCGCTCTGGCGGCTTCCGCCTGACCTGGACCGAGTCCGGCGGCCCCACCGTTCGCCAGCCTGAAAAGCTGGGCTTTGGTTCGACCCTCCTGGCCCAGGTGACCGGCCGTGAGCTGATGGGCGAGACCCATATCGAATACCGCCCCTCAGGGGTTCATGTGATCCTGACCGCCAGCGCCGCCTCCGTGGTCGGCCGGCCGGACTCGGTTCCGGCGGGCCCCAAGGCCGAGGACACCCCCAAAATTGATCCCCGCAGGATGACCCCCGGAGATCTCAAGGGCCGCAGGGTGCTGATCGTCGAGGACGCCGTCCTTCTGGCCCTGGAACTGGAAACCGGCCTGTCCGACGCCGGCGCCCATGTGATCGGCCCGGCCTATGAGCTTGAGGAAGCCCTGGCCCTGCTGGACCAGGAGATCGACGCCGCCGTGCTGGACGCCAACCTGAACGGAGAGTCTGTCATGCCCGTGGCCCAGGCCCTGGCTGAGCGGGGCGTGCCTTTCATCTTCGCCACAGGCTATGGCGACACCGGCGCCGCCCTGGCCGGCTTCAACGCCCCCATTGTCCGCAAGCCCTATGACGTGGGTCAGGTCGCGCAGGCTGTGACCGATCTGATGCAGGATTCCTGACGACCTTTCACCGGCCGCGGTTTCCTGCGACACTGTTCCGGCTCAGGAGGCGACTGCAATGTCTGACCCGACCGACGATCCCCCGGGCGAAACCCCGATGCAGAAGGCGCTGCGACTGAAGAAGGCCGCCGTCGACCAGCGTCCGAAACCGCCTCGCGGCGGACGCTTCCAGCGTGAACAGGCCGCCGCCCACGCCTCGGGCTCCAAGTCCAAGCCCTGGATGTCCCGCTGAACCCCAGGGGCTCTAGCCTCTGAGGAAGGCCTCGATGGCCGGCAGGGCGGCGCGGTCCTGCAGCATGAACATGTGGCCGCCCTTGAAGAACTGCAGGACCGACCCCGGAATCTGCATGGCGAGATTCAGCTGGCTCTGGGGCGGCGCGACCCCGTCGAATTTTCCGGCGGCCAGCATGACGGGAATGGCGATCTGCGGCAGGCGATCCCAGACATCGTGGTCAGCCCGCGCCTCAAGCTGACGATGGGCGCCAATGGCCCGGTTCGGCTCGTCGGCATGGGGATCGGGCGCTGAGGACAGGGCCAGGGCCCTGGCGAAGGCTTCCGGATTGGCCGCCGCCCATTCGGGGGTCATGCGGGTGTCGCTGAAGGGCATGAGATGCCGGGCGCGGGCCTCGCCCTTCAGGTGCTCGATCTCGTGGAAGGGGAAGGACGACCCGCCCGCCCCGCCCGGCGAGGTGCAGCCCAGCACAAGCCGGCTGACCTTCTCAGGATGTCGCAGGACAAGCTCCTGGGCCACCATGCCGCCGAATGAAACGCCGATCACCTTTGCGTCGGGCCAGCCCAGATGGTCCATCAGTCCGGCGGCGTCGTCGGCATAGTCGGCCATGGTGTAGCGGATGTCCGGCTTGTCGGACTGACCCAGGCCCCGCTGGTCATAGGAGACCATGTCGAAGCCGCCAGCCAGGGGGCCGTCCATCTGGTTGGGCTTGTTGCGCAGGTCGGCGCCCGTGCCGGAAATGAACAGCAGCCGTTCTCCGGCTCCCGCACGTTCATAGTGGAGGTTCAGGCCATTGACCTTGGCTGTGGGCATGGCGGTTGTCCTATCTGTCCTGGGCCATGATGGCGAGCAGCCGCAGAAGCTGGCCGCGGTCATCTTCGGTGAGACGCTCAAGCAGGGCTCGGGAATTTCCCAATTGGGCCTCGCGCAGTCGGGCGATCAGGGCGACGCCCTCGTCAGTCAGCCTGACCCCCATCACCCTGCGGTCCCGCTCGAGGCGGGTCCTGGCCACCAGGCCACGGGCCTCCAGCCGGTCCAGGGCGGAGGACACGGTCGAGTCCGCTGCGCCAAGGGTCTGGGCGAGGGTACGCACCGTCCAGTCGTCAGCCTCGGTCAGGACATTGAGCAGGCCGGCGTCATTGGCGTGCAGGTCGGCATAGACGCTGGAGGCCAGGAGACCTGGCTCAAGCTTGAACCGCCGCATGAGGACGCTCAGCAGGGCCGCCAGGGTATGGGCCTGTCCATCGTCCACGGGATTTTGATCACGAGTCATGACGGGTGGAGACTAGCCTGTCGCAATTGTGGTGTCGCCTGAGACGGCAGCCGCGAAACAATTCGATCAACGGATATTCCGATTGTCGGAACATCCGTTGATCGGTATATTATGCAGATGATGGAGGATGCGTCGTGAACTACGGGAAACTGGGCGAACTCGGATCCGTCAGCCGCCTGACCCTTGGCGGCGGCGGCATTGGTCAGGTCTGGGGTCCGACCAGCCACGAGGAAGCCGCTGCGACCCTGCGCGCCGCAGTAGAGGGCGGGATCGACCTGATCGATACTGCCCCCATGTATCTGAACTGTGAGGCCATATTCGGCGAGACCTTTGAAGGCGCCTTGCCGGCCCATGTCCGCGTCACCAGCAAATGCGATCTGGGCACGCCGCCCGTGGGCCAGGCCGCCAGCCTGCTGGAAGCCTCGGTCCTCAGATCCCTGGCCACCATGCGGCTGGAGCGGTTCGACCTGCTCTTCCTGCATTCGAGCATCGCCCCCGAAGGCTATGCCTATGCCCACGGGGATTCCCGGCGGGACAAGTTCTCCACCCGGTGGGACCTCTATGTCGATGAAGTCGTTCCGGCCCTTGAGGGTCTGAAATCAAAGGGGCTGATCCGAGCCTGGGGCATTACCGGAATCGGCGTGCCACAGACCGTTCTTCAGGCCCTGGATCATGCGACCAGACCCCAGGCGGTGCAGGTCATCGCCAATCTGATGGATTCCGCCGGCGGTATCCGCCGGTTTGCGGAGCCCGCGGCGCCCAGGACCATACTGGCCAAGGCGAAGGAAAACGGCGTGCCGGTCCTGGGCATTCGCGCCGTTCAGGCCGGCGCCCTGACTGCCGAGCTGGACCGGGACCTGTCGCCAAACCACCCGGATCGTAAAGACTTTGAACGGGCGCAGGGCTACCGCGACCTTTGCCGGACCTGGGGCGAGGACCCCGCGGACATCGCCCACAGATACGCCCTGTCCATGGATGGGGTCGACACCCTGATCCTCGGGGTCAAGAACCGGGATGAGCTTGCCAGGACGCTGAAGGCTGAGGCCGCAGGGCGCCTGGACCCCGCACAGATTGCAGCCATTGATCAACTGGGACTTCGGACATGAAGAGCGTTGTCGTTACAGGTGTTTCCACCGGCATTGGCTGGGGCGCCGCCAAGGTCCTCATCCAGAAGGGCTTTCGGGTCTTTGGAAGCGTGCGCAAACAGTCAGACGCTGACCGCCTGAGCCAGGAGTTCGGGCCGAACTTCGTGCCCCTGATCTTCGACGTGACGGACGAGAAGGCTGTCCGCAAGGCCGCCGCCCAGGTGGAGAAGGCGCTGCAGGGCCAGACCCTGGCGGGCCTGGTGAACAATGCCGGCGTCGCTGTGGCCGGCCCCCTGCTTGAGCTGCCCATCGCCGAGTTCCGCCAGCAGATCGAGGTCAATCTGACCGGCGTGGTCATAGTCACCCAGGCCTTCGCCCCCCTGCTGGCGGCGAGCCCGGACCGCAAGGGCGCCCCGGGCAGGGTGGTCAACATCAGCTCGGTTGGCGGACGGAACGGCAATCCCTTCCTGGGCCCCTATGTCGCCTCGAAATTCGCCATTGAGGGCCTTTCGGAATCCCTGCGCCGCGAGCTCCTGCTTCTGGGGGTCGATGTGATCATTGTGGCCCCCGGCGCCGTGGCGACCGCCATCTGGGGCAAGGCCAAGGACGATGATCTGGTCCCCTATGAAAAGAGCGTTTTCTACCCCGCCCTTCTGAAGGTCTTTGCCTATATGAAGGCCAATGGCGCCAAGGGGCTGCCGGCTGAAGAACTGGGTGAGCTGGTGGCCAGGGTGCTGACCATTGCAAAGCCAAGAGTGCGCTACACCATAGCGCCGGACGCGCTGCAGACCTTCATGCTGGCCCATCTTCCCCGGCGGATTGTGGACCGGTTGATCGGCGGCCAGCTGGGCCTGCTGCCCAAGGGCTAGTGGAGCAAATCTGACATTCGCCTCCCGTCCGACATTGGCTCGGGGGGTTGTATCAAGAAGATGCCAATGTCGGAGTCAGACCACTAGGTCCTGTGGATGGGGTCGATCCAGGCGACCCCTTCCGGCTTTTCCACGGGCTCGATATCGAGATTGACCACCACCGCCTCATTGTCGCTGCGGACCAGAACACAGCTCAGCGGTTCTGTGTCCGAGGCGTTGATCTCCTGGTGAGGCACATAGGGCGGGACATAGATGAAGTCCCCGGGCCCGGCCTCTGCGGTGAATTCAAGGTTTTCGCCCCAGCGCATCCGCGCCCGTCCGGAGACAACATAGATCACGCTCTCAAGGGGGCCATGATGGTGCGCGCCGGTCTTGGCGTGGGGGTGGATGTGCACGGTCCCGGCCCACAGCTTCTGGGCGCCGACCCGGGCGAAGTTCACTGCCGCCGCCCGGTCCATGCCAGGGGTCTGCGGCGTATTGCTGTCCAGCTGACCGGCAGGAACCACCCGGACGCCGCTGTGTTTCCAGCCGTCGTCAGGCGTCGATTGAGACTGGTCAGTCATGGTGGTCATCCCCAGCGGAAGTTCAGCCCCAAGCATCGCGCAAACTTCGCCGCCGACAAGCAGGAATTCCGGAAGGCTCAATCTATGCGGCAGGGGCCCCGGCGCTGCACCTGACGTAAACTTTATCGGTCTCTTTACCTAAAGCCGGGAGACTGATCGACCATGAGCATCTCACCGGCGTTCAACGCCAATCCCGCGGCCCAGGATCGCCTGATCGACCCAGATCAGGGACCACAGCGCTATCTCAACGCCGATCAGCGCGACGGCGCGACGGTCGATGGAAAGCCCAGCCTGACCATTGACCAGGCGGCCACGCGACTGAATGGCGGTGAGCCCGGCTGGAACGCCGACATGGGCACCGGCTTTACGGTCACCTATGCCTACCGCGCCAGCGAGCCGGGAACCTATCCATCGGACATTTCAGGGTTCACGCGCTTCACCGTCGCCCAGATCAACCAGACGGAACTGGCGCTCAAGGCCTGGTCGGACGTGGCCAATATCCACTTCGTGCGGGTCGGCACAGGCGCCAGCGGCGACGCCGCCTATTCCGACAGCGCCTCCATGCTGATCGGCAACTACTCTGCAGGGGAGGATGGCGCCGCCGCCTTCGCCTACTATCCGGGGAATCTGAGCTTTTCCTCCACCTCTGGCGACCTCTGGGTCAACAGCACCATCAGCTACAACCAGACTCCGACGGTCGGCGGCTATGGCGGCCTGGTGCTGATTCATGAGCTTGGGCACGCCATCGGTCTTGGACACCCCAGCAACTATGACGCCTCCACCAACGCGACACCGACCTATGTCGACGATGCGGAATATTATGAGGACAGCCGCCAGTACACGGTGATGAGTTATTTCGCCGGGGCCAATACGGGCGCCAACCTGCCAGGCTATTCGGCCGCCCCCCTGCTCGATGACATTGCTGCCATCCAGCAGATCTATGGCGCCAACATGACAACCCGGACCGGCAATACGGTCTATGGATTCAACTCCAATGCAGACCGTCCGTGGTTCGTTCTGGCGACAAACAGCTCACCGGCCCAGTTCGCCGTGTGGGACGCCGGCGGGACCGACACTTTCGATTTCTCGGAGTACTTCGCCAATCAGGTGATCGACCTTCGCCCGGGCTTCTTCTCTGATGTCGGCGGCTATTCCGGCAATGTCGTCATCGCCATCGGCACAGATATTGAAAACGCCAGGGGCGGCTATGGCGCTGACAGCATCACCGGCAATGGCCTGAACAATTCGCTCAACGGCCTGACCGGCGCGGACACCATCTATGGCGGTGATGGCAATGACTCGATCTACGGCAGTGAGGGTAACAGCTATCTGCGCGGGGACGGCGGCAATGACATCATCCAGGGCAGCCTGGATTTCGACGACATCAACGGCAATATGGGCAATGACACCTGCTATGGCGGGGACGGCAATGACTGGGTCGTCGGGGGCAAGGACAATGACCTGCTCTACGGCGAGAATGGCGGCGACGTCATCTATGGCAATCTGGGCGACGACACCTGTCTCGGAGGACAGGGCGCAGACCTGATGCGCGGCGGCCAGGGCAATGACAGTCTTTCCGGCAGCGCTGACAATGACTGGCTCTCCGGCGACCGGGGCGATGACACCGTGGTCGGCGGCCCCGGAGCAGACACCTTCCACAGCTTTGGCGACGCCGGAATTGACCGGATCGTCGACTTCAGCCGGGCCGAGGGCGACAAGATCGCCCTGGATGTGGGGACAACCTACACCATTGCGCAGGTCGGCGCTGACACGGTCATCACCATGGGCGGCGGCGGACAGCTTATCCTTGTGGGGGTCCAGTCCACGGCCCTGACCGGGGCCTGGCTGTCCTTCATCTAGCTGGCGGCGCGACGCTCGCGCTTGCGGGCGAACATGGCGGCGTCGGCCTGGGCCAGCAGGGCTTCAGGCTCGAGGTCTGCGGAAATCTCCGTCACGCCATAGGAAATGTGCAGGGGCGCCGACCAGTCGCCGAAGCGGATCGGGCTGTTTTCAATGGCCTGGGCAAGGGACCTGGCCTTGACCTCGGCGGTGGCGAGATCGGCCTGGACCAGGATCACCGCGAACTCGTCTCCGCCCATGCGCGCAACCAGGTCGCTCTCACGGACACTGCCGGCCAGGCGCTGGGCCACCGCCTGCAGGGCGGCGTCTCCGGCGGCATGGCCGAAGCGTTCATTGACGTTCCTGAAGTCGTCCAGATCGAAATAGACCAGGCTGGCCGGCGAACCATAGCGCTGGGCGAAGGTGCGGATCCGGCCCAGTTCCCGCATGAAGGCCCGACGGTTGAGGGCAGGGGTCAGGGGATCGCGATCCGCCAGTTCCTCGACCTCGGCCAGACGCACCTTGAGGCGGGAGACCTCGCCGCGCAGGTCATCCACTTCGGTCAGCAGGGTCTTGATGGCGCCCTGGACAGCCGGGGTCAGGTCTGCCTCGGTCAGACCCAGAAAGGCGGTCTTGTCCGTCGGCGGGGCGACGCTCGACGTCGCATAGGCGCCGGCCTGGGCCAGGGCGCGCTTGCGGATCGTCGAAAACGGTTCGTTTCGGGCGCCAGAGACCTTCATTCAACCCATCCAGAATCAGCAATCATCTTGCTGTTTTGCGAATCCTAACCCTCATCGGTTGCTCACGCAAAGTCGGCGCCTATACTCCGCCGCTTTCCGCCAGAGCGTTTTCGGAAAACCGGCTCCCGGTTTTCGGTTCGAAAAGTGCTCCGGCCTCTTGAATCAGGGCCTGCACGTCATGAGCGCTTCGCCTGCGCCTGTCGCCATCATCATGGGTAGCCGGTCTGACTGGCCAACCCTGAAGGGCGCAGCCGACAACCTGACCGCCCTCGGCGTAGCCTGGGAAGCCAAGGTGGTCTCCGCCCACCGGACCCCGGACCGCATGTACGCCTTCGCCAAGGGCGCCAAGGCGGCGGGGTTCAAGGTGATCATCGCCGGCGCCGGGGGCGCAGCCCACCTGCCAGGCATGACCGCCTCCCTGACGGAACTGCCGGTCCTGGGTGTGCCAGTGGAGTCCAGGGCCCTGAAGGGCATGGACAGCCTTCTGTCCATCGTCCAGATGCCGGCCGGCATTCCGGTCGCGACCCTGGCCATCGGTGAGGCGGGCGCGAAGAATGCCGGTCTGCTCGCCGCCCAGATCCTGGCCCTTGAGGACCCTGCCCTCGCCCAGCGCCTTGCAGACTACCGGGCCGCCCTGACCGCCAGCGTGGCCGAGTCGGTGGAAGACGCCTGAACCTGGTGATGACGCCCCTCCCCCCCGGCTCCACGCTTGGTATTCTCGGCGGCGGTCAGCTTGGACGCATGCTGGCCCAGGCGGCCGGGCGTCTTGGCTTCGACGTGGTCATACTGGAGCCGGAACCCGACTGTCCGGCGGCGCGGGTCAGCGCCCATGTGATCGCGACGGCCTATGATGACCGCGAAGGCCTGGCTGAACTGGCCCGTCGCGCAGATGTCGTGACCTTTGAGTTCGAGAATGTCCCGGCCAAGGCCCTGGAAATCCTGGCGGAGCTGGGGGTTGAAACCGCGCCCTGCGCCCGCGCCCTGGCCACGGCCCAGGATCGCGTAGCCGAAAAGACCTTTCTGAACGCCGCCGGCGCGCCCACGGTCGCTTTTGCCCAGGCAGATACCCCCGAGGGTGCAATCGGGGCGGTGAAGCAAATCGGTGTTCCCTGCCTGATGAAGACCCGGCGGGAGGGCTATGACGGCAAGGGTCAGTCCTGGGTCGAACACCTCGCCAATGCCCAGGCGGTCTTCCACGCCCTCGGCGACCGGCCGGTGATCGTCGAGGCGCCCGCCGCCTTTGTCCGTGAACTGTCGATCATCGCGGCCCGGGGTCGCAAGGGCGAGATCGCAGTCTATCCCCTGGGCGAAAACCACCATCAGGCTGGGGTCCTGCGCCGGACCCTGGCGCCAGCCCCTGTATCACAGGCCCTTACCGACCAGGCCGAGCGCATAGCCGCCCAGATCCTGGCTGGCCTGGACTATGTGGGCGTCATCGGGATCGAACTGTTCGAGCTTGAGGACGGCCGCCTGCTGGTCAACGAGATTGCGCCGCGGGTCCACAATACCGGCCACTGGACCCAGGACGGGTGCGAGGTCGACCAGTTCGAACAGCACATCCGGGCCGTCGCCGGCTGGCCCCTTGGCCCCACCCGGGCCCATGCGCAGATCGAGATGGAAAACCTGCTGGGGGATGATGTCGCTGACTGGGCCAGTCTCGCAGCAGAGTCCGACGCCCGGCTACACCTCTATGGCAAGCGCGAGGCCAAGGCGGGCCGCAAGATGGGTCACGTGAACCGGCGGATGCCGGACTAGGCCGGTCAGGCTTCGGGCGGGATTTCCGAGAGGGCCTGCTCAAGCTCTGCAAAGCTGGGCTGGGACGCCGACGGCACGCTGCCGCGGCCGATTTCCACCGAGATCTGGGCGGCGTTGCCGTGCAGGTGGGCCACCAGGACCGACTGGATGATCTTGTAGAAGGCGCCGTCATCCTCAACCACGCCGGTGAGGCGTGATGCGAAGGGCGCCACCAGGCCATAGGCCAGGAACACCCCCAGGAAGGTGCCGACGAGGGCGCTGCCAATCATTTCACCCAGGACTTCCGGCGGCTCGGTGATCGAGCCCATGGTCTTGATAACCCCCAGAACGGCGGCGACGATGCCAAGGGCGGGCAGGGCGTCGGCCAGGTTCTGGATGGCGTGGGCGGGATGCAGAGCCTCGTGGTGATGCTTTTCCAGCTGCTTTTCCATCGCATCCTCGACCTGGTGCGGATCTTCCAGGTTCATGGTCATCATCCGCAGGGTGTCGCAGATGAAGTCGATGGCGAAGTGGTCCTTCATGATCTTCGGATAACGGGAGAAGATCGTGGAATCGTGCGGGTTTTCGATGTGGCTTTCCAGGGCGATGACGCCCTTGGACTTCATGGTCTTGGTCAGCAGGAACAGCAGGGACAGGAGGTCACGATAGTCCGATGTCTTCCACTTCGGCCCGCCGAAGACCTTGCCCATGCCCGCGCCGCAGGCCTTGATGACCGTCATGGAGTTCGAAATCAGGAAGCTGGCCACGCCGGCGCCGCCGATCGCCATCATTTCGTGAGGGGCGGCATGAAGGATCACCCCCATGTTCCCGCCCGTCATGATGTAGCTGCCGAACACCAGGCCGAACAGCAAGACGATGCCGATTATCTGAAACATGCGGAAAGTCCGTCCCGACGAAATCTTACCGCACCATCGACATTAATGCTTAATGCCCGATGACCATTTCGGGGTTTGCGGCGACCTCAACCCGGATTATCTGCATTCCCGTGACTGAAGCCAAAGCCCCGACCAGCGGTCTGCCCCGTTCGACATTCGCCATCATCTTCGGCGTGTCGCTTGCAACCGCCATGGGCAATACCGGCATGATCTCGGTATTGCCCGCCATAGGCCGGTCGATCGGTATTCCCGACCCGATGGTCGCGGCAATTTTCTCGCTATCGGCCCTGCTCTGGGCGTTTTCCTCGCCCTTCTGGGCGCGCGCCTCCGACAGGTATGGTCGCAAGCCCCTGATGATGATCGGCCTGAGCGGCTTCATGGTCTCCATGGCGGTCTGCGCCATGGTTGTGGCCTTTGGGCTGCGGCACATGGCGACCCCCCTGATCATTTTTGTATGTTTCCTTCTGGCGAGGGCGCTGTTTGGGCTGTTCGGCGCGGCGTCCAATCCCGCTACCCAGGCCTATGTGGCCGAGCACACGCCCCTGGAGCAGCGGACCCAGTCCATGTCCAGCCTGGCCGGCGCTTTTGGTCTGGGCACGGTGATCGGGCCCTTCATCGCGCCCCTGTTCGTCCTGCCCTTCATCGGCCTGGCCGGGCCCATGGCAGGCTTCTCGCTGATCGCCGCCGGCATGCTCTATGTTGTCTGGCGCTATCTGCCTGAGAGCCAGCACCGGCCGGAATGGACGCCGCCACCCAAGGAAGTGGACGGGGTCAAGGTCAAGCCCATGTGGCGGGATCCGAGGCTCACACCCTTCCTGATCTATGGCTTCATCGTCGCGGTCTGCCAGACGGCGCAGGGGCAGACCCTGGGCTTCCTCATCATCGACAAGCTGAAAATGTCGCCCACCCAGGCCCAGGGTTTCATCGCCGTGGCCATGATGTTCGGCGCGGTCGCCGGTCTGCTGGCCCAGTGGGGCCTGATCCGCATGTTCGAAATGACCCCAAGGCAGCTCCTGCGCTGGGGTGTCGTTGTCGCGGCCGCCGGCAACCTGATCGTCGCCTTTTCACCCGACTACTGGACCGTGGTTGTTGGCTACGCCCTATCAAGCCTGGGGTTCGGCTTCGCCAGGCCGGGCTTTACAGCCGGCGCTTCACTGGCGGTGAACATGGGTGAGCAGGCCCGGGCAGCCGGCGCCATCGCGGCGGTAAACGGGGTCAATGTGGTGCTCGCCCCATTCTTCGTCTGGCTTTATGAGAAGATTCCCCCGGCCCCCTTCCTGCTCAACTTCACACTGCTCATGGCCATGCTGGTCTATGCCCTGCGCAATACACAGATGAGGGACGCCGACCCCAAGCCCACCACCCTGGAAGACACCAACCTCGCCACCCTGGAAAAGAACCAAGAAGGCGCGGGCTGATCAGGGAACCGGGACCTCGGCCTTGAGCAGGCCCACCATGGCCATGGACAGATAGCCGTCAGCCGTCATGCTCCTGGACTTCTGCCAGGCCCGAAGGGCGCTGCGGGTGTTGATCCCGACAACACCGTCAGGGGAACCCGGGTCAAAGCCCAGGGCGATCAGGGCCTTCTGGGCGCCGATCCGGTCGGCAAGGCTGAGCGGGGTCTCCACTGGCCAGGGGGTGGACAGGGGTCCAAGTCCCGAGAACCGGTCCGCCAGCAGACCCACAGCCAGGGCATAGGTGGTGGCGTTGTTGTAGGTCCGGATGGCGAAGTGGTTGGGGAAGAACAGGAAGATCGGGCCGCCAGCCCCGGTCGGCGCCGCCAGCATGGCCTTGGCTGACTGATCAGCGGCGCTCCAGCCCATGCCATCGGCCGGGCGAAGGCCAAGGTCGCCCCACCAGCCCGGAGTCTCCCGGGGACCCTCTGTCAGGCTGAAATCAAACCCCTGGGGGGCAAGGACTTCCCTCGCCCACCCCTGCCCCCGATTCCAGCCGCCCTTGGCCAGCAGGTTGGCTGCAGAGGCCAGGGCGTCGGGCGCCGACCCCCAGATGTCGCGTCGGCCATCGCCATCGCCATCCACGGCGGTGGAGAGGAAGGAGGTCGGTATGAACTGGGTCTGGCCCATGGCGCCCGCCCAGGACCCCACCAGTCGCGACCTGGGAAACTCGCCGGACCCGATAATCCGCAGAGCGGCCATCAGCTGGTCCTCGGCGAATTGCCGCCGCCGGCCCTGGGCGGCCAGGGTCGCCATGGACCGAATGACATCAAACCCGCCCAGCACGGCGCCAAAGCCGGTTTCCATGGCCCATACGCCCAGCAGGACATCGGCGGAGACGCCATAGGTCTTCTCAATGGGCGCCAGGAGGTCCGTCAGTTCCGCCCTCTTGCGGCGACCTATAGCCACCCGGTCGTCGGAAATCGCGCCCCGGACATAGTCGCTGAAGGGTTTGGCGAACTCTGGCTGGCGGGTGTCCAGGCTGTTGACCCGCGGATCAGGCAACAGTCCGGTGAGTTCGCGATCCAGGAGAGCAGCCGGCAGGCCGGCGCGGATGGCGCGGGTATAGAAATCCCGGGCCCAGGTGTCGAAATCGGGATCGCCGGAGCGGGTTACCGGCGAGACCGGCTCTGGCGCGGTCGGAGTGGGCGGGGCGGGAACCGGCGAAACCGCAGGGGTCAGATCCGTTGAGGGGTCCGCACATCCGGCGACAAACAGGGCGATGAAGGTGCGGCGATCCATGGTGACAGCCTACCCATCCTGAAGGGCGCGCTCAATCAAAAGCCCGAAAAGACATGAGGCGCGTCAGCATTCATTGACTCGCAACCGTGCAGCCCGTATACGCGCCGCCTCAATCGCAACCCGGACGCCGACGTCCCGCGCCCAAGAAGATAGTGTTATGAAGGTCAGAAGCTCGCTCAAAACCCTCAAGACGCGTCACCGCGATTGCAAGCTCGTGCGCCGCAAGGGCCGGGTCTACGTGATCAACAAGACCAACCCGCGCTTCAAGGCGCGTCAGGGCTAAGCGGTCCGCGCCGGAGACCCGGAGATGCCCAAGGCGGTACTCTGGGATATCGGCAATGTCATGGTGCGGTGGAACCCCCGCACCCTCTACGACAGGATTTTTCCAGAACCGGTCCATCGCGACCGGTTTTTGTCGTCTGTCTGCACCATGGACTGGCACGTCGCCCACGACCTTGGCGTCAGCTTCGCCGAGAATCGCGCCCGGCTCCTGCCGAAATTCCCCGAATACGAGGCCGAGATCACTGCCTGGGAAACCCGGTGGATGGAAATGTTCTCGGGCCATATCGAGGAAACCCGCCAGGCCATGGAAGACCTGCACGCTGCCGCCATTCCCCAGTTCGTCCTGTCCAACATGTCAGACGAGGTGTTTGAGGACATCACGGCCATCATCCCGGCCTGGAACCGGGTATCTGGCCATGTCCTGTCGGCCGAGACCGCCATACTGAAACCTGACCCCAGAATCTTCGGGCAGGCCTGTGACCGGTTCGGCTTCACCCCGCAGGACATGCTGTTTGTGGATGACAGCGCCACGAACATAGCCGGAGCCCAGGCCCTGGGTTTCCACACCCATCACTTCACCGATCCGGCTGCGCTTGGCCCCGCCCTGGTGGAATTCGGCCTCCTGCCCGACCGGTAGGGCCGGAACTCACAAGTTTTCGCGCAACCGGCTTTCCCTTGGGCGACTTGCGATCTAGGTTCCGCGGCTTTCCGTAACTTCCTTCCTGTGAGAGACTCCTTCCCATGGCCGACGACGCCGCCCATTCCGACGTTCTGAACCAGGCGGCCCAAGGCCAGCTGAAGAGCATTATCGAGCGCATTGAACGCCTCGAGCAGGAAAAGTCCGAGATCGCCGAGCAGATCAAGGAGGTCTTCGCCGAGGCCAAGGGCAACGGCTTTGACGTCAAGATCCTGCGCAAGGTGGTCCGTATCCGCAAGCAGGACCGCGCCAAGCGGATGGAGGAAGAGGCGATTCTGGACCTCTATCTCGCCGCCATGGGAGAAATTTGAAACGCGGGCCACCAGACCCCAAGGCGGCCGCCAAGCGCGCCGCCCTGAACGCCCTCAAGCGCGCCCGCCGTCAGGCGGACCGCGCCGGGGTGAAGCTTTCCGATTGGGAAGGTGAATTCCTGGGCTCGGTCGAGGACCGGCTCAAGACATACGGCCGGGCCTTCGGAGACCCGGAGAAGGGCGGCCCCGGCCAGGCCCTGTCGGTCATGCAGCACGTAAAGCTGAAAGAGATCACGTCCAAGGCCAAGGGCGAGAAGAAAGACCTCCCGCGCCGGGGTTTCAGACGCAAGTCACCGCCACAGGCCGACTAGGCCGATTTCTGGGCCAGCTCTCCGGACTCGCCCCCGGCGATACCGTTCAGCACCTCTTCCAGTCCCTGCTCGCGAACCTTGCGATAGAGGGTGGAGCGGCCGATGCCGAGGCGACGGGCGACCTCGCTCATGTGGCCGGCATAGATCTCGATGGCCAGCTGGATCAGGTCGCGCTCGATCTCTTCCAGGGTGCGCAGGTGGCCCCGGGCGTCAAGGATCTGGACCGGGCTGTCCTTGGGCATGTCGGCCATGAGCTCGCCCATGGTGGGCGGAGCCGAAGGCGGCCGCTCGTTCGCCAGTTCCGGCGTCGGGGCGGCGAGCCCGGATATGGCGGGGAAGTCGTAGGGCTGCAGATAGGGGGCGTCGGCCAGGATGATGGCGCGATAGACCGCATTCTCCAGCTGGCGGACATTGCCCGGCCAGTCAAAGCCGGAGAGCAGGGCCAGGGTCTCGGCCGAGGCGCCGGCCACCGACTTGCCTTCTTCCACATTGAACCGGCGGATGAAGGTCTCCACCAGGGCCGGCACGTCCTCGCGACGCTCCCGCAGGGCCGGGGCCTCGATGGGGAAGACGTTCAGACGATAGAACAGGTCCTCACGGAACCGGCCCTCGCTGACCGCCTGGGTCAGGTCGCGGTTGGTAGCCGAAACAATGCGCACGTCGACCTTGATGGAGCGCTTGGAGCCGACAGGGTCGATCTCGCTCTCCTGCAGGGCGCGCAGCAGCTTGACCTGGATGTCCAGGGGCAGCTCGCCCACTTCGTCGAGGAAGAGGGTGCCGCCACTGGCTTCCTGGAACTTGCCCAGGTGCTTGTCGGTGGCGCCGGTGAAGCTGCCCTTTTCGTGACCGAACAGGATGGATTCCACCAGGTTCTCGGGAATGGCGCCGCAGTTGACCGCCACGAAGGGCTTGCCGCTGCGCTCGGATGAGCCATGGACCGCCCGGGCGATGACTTCCTTGCCGACGCCGCTTTCGCCGGTGATCAGGATGGGGATGGAGGACTTGGCCGCCCGCTCGCCCATGCGCTTGACCATCTGCATGGAAGCCGAGGACCCGACCAGGTCGGCGAAGGTGGTCTTGCCGCCGGCGTGCTTCTTCAGGCGCTCGACCTCACCCTTCAGGGCGCCCATGGACAGGGCGTTGCGGATCGAGACGTTGATACGTTCCGGCGAGGCGGGCTTGACGAAGAAGTCGGTGGCCCCGGCCTGCATGGCCGCCACCACAATGTCGATGCCGCCGGATGCGGTGACCACGATGACCGGTTGGTTGAAGCCGCGGGCGCGTATTTCCTTCAGGGTGTCCTGACCCGACATGCCGGGCATGACCAGATCAAGCAGGATGACGTCGCAGGCGCCGCCGGAGGTCAGGCGCGCAATGGCCTGATCGCCGCCCTCTGCCTGGACCACGGCGAAGCCGTCGCGCTCCAGGACCGCCTGGAGAAGTCGCCGCTGTGTCGGGTCGTCATCGACGACGAGGACCGTTTTGGTCATATGAAAACACCCACCTGTACCGGACCTTCATCTGCCGGGGAGGACCCTGGGATGAGGCTCTTTGTGTCGCGATTTGATACAGGGCTTGGGTAAAGACCGGGTTTCGGAGTCATGAGTCGTGTCTTAACGCGGCGCTTTTTCCGGAATCGGCAAATGGCGCTGAATCAGACCCTCCTGACGCTGGGTCACGCCTTGCCCTGAGCGGGCGTCTGGGCATATTGGCGGCAAGGTCGCGATGTCGATCGCCCAGGGAGGGGCCCATGAATCTTGGCAAGTTTTCAATCGCGCTGGCGCTGACGCTTATCCTGGCCGCGTGCGGTCAGGGCGGCGGCAAAGGCGCCGGCAATGTGGATGGCGCGCGGATCGCCGCCGCCAGCGGGAATGGCGAGTGGCTGTCGGTCGGCCGGACCTATGACGAGCAGCGCTTCAGTCCCCTGACCAAGATCGACACCACCAATGTCAGCAAGCTGGGCCTGGCCTGGTACCACGAGTTCGACACCGACCGCGGCCAGGAAGCCACGCCGGTGATGATTGACGGCGTGCTCTACACCACCACCGCCTGGTCCAAGGTCTATGCCTTCGACGCCAAGACCGGCGCCCTGAAATGGTCCTTCGATCCCAAGATCGACGGCTCCAAGGCCTTTGACGCCTGCTGCGACGTGGTCAATCGCGGGGTCGCGGTCTGGAAGGGCAAGGTCTATGTGGGCGTACTCGACGGTCGCCTGATCGCCCTGGACGCCGCCACCGGCAAGCAGGCCTGGTCGGTCCAGACCACGGACACCACCAAGCCCTACACCATCACCGGCGCCCCGCGGATCATCAAGGGCAAGGTCCTGATCGGCAATGGCGGCGCTGAATATGGCGTCCGCGGCTATGTCACGGCCTATGACGCCGAAACCGGCAAGAAGGCCTGGCGCTTCTACACGGCCCCCAACCCCGAGGGTAAGCCGGACGGCGAAGCCTCGGACAAGATCCTGGCCGAAAAGGTCAATGGCACCTGGTTCGGCGATGTCTGGAAGAAGACCGGCGGCGGAGCCACCATCTGGGATTCCATGGCCTATGACCCGGACCTGGACATTGTCTATCTGGGGGTCGGCAATGGCACCCCCTGGAACCATCTGAAGCGTTCACAGGGAAAGGGCGACACCCTGTTCGTCTCGTCCATCCTGGCGCTGAAACCCGACACCGGCGAGTACGTCTGGCACTACCAGACCACCCCGGGCGAGAGCTGGGACTATACGGCCACCCAGCACATCATGCTGGCGGACCTGACCATTGACGGCAAGCCGCGCAAGGTGGCCATGCAGGCCCCGAAGAACGGCTTCTTCTATGTTCTCGACCGGGCGACCGGCCAGCTGATCTCGGCCAAGGGCTTTGTGCCCCAGACCTGGACCACCGGCGTCGACATGAAGACCGGCCGCCCCGTGGAAACCCCCGGCGCCCGCTATGCGGACAAGCCCTCCATGCAGCTGCCTGGCCCCCTGGGCGCCCACAACTGGCACCCCATGGCCTTCAACCCGAAGGAGGGTCTGGTCTATATCCCGGCCCAGGCCTCGCCCTTCGCCTACACCAACATCAAGGACTTCAAGTACCGCGCCGGCGCCTGGAATGTCGGCACCGACTTCCTGGCCAACGCCCTGCCGACCGACAAGGCTGTGCTGGCTGGCATGAAATCCATGTTCAAGGGCGAGCTGATCGCCTGGGATCCCGTGGCCCAGAAGGCCCGCTGGACCGTCGAGCACCCCTACTTCTGGAACGCCGGCATCATGTCGACAGCTGGCGGCCTGGTCTTCCAGGGCGCTGGCGAGGGCCAGTTCGTCGCCTATGACGCAGCCAACGGCAAGAAGCTGTGGAACTACGAAACGGTCAACGGCGTCGTCGCGGCCCCCTCTACCTATGAAATCGACGGCGAGCAGTATGTGGCTGTCATGGTGGGTTATGGCGGCGGCGGTCCGGTCTCGGCCTCGGTCTTGCTGGGCAACAAGCCCCGCCTGCCCGGTCGCCTGATGGTCTTCAAGCTGGGCGGAACGACCCAGGCAAAGGCCTATGACGTCGCCGTTGTTCCTGACCTTGATCTGACCCAGATCTCGGCTCCAGGGGACGCCAAGAAGGGCTTCGGGCTCTATCACGAGAACTGCCAGGTCTGTCACGGCCCCAGCGCTTCGGGCGCCTATCTGCCCGACCTGCGCAAGTCTCAGATGCTGACCTCCGCCGAGAACTTCAAATCGGTGGTCCTGGACGGCGCCCGCAAGGCCAATGGCATGGCGAGCTTCGCCAAGTTCCTGAACGTCGCCGAAACCGAAGACCTGCGCGCCTACATCCTCAGCGAGGCCCGCACCGCCCAGGCTGACGCCGCCGCGGCGGCGAAGGTGGCGGCGAAATAGCCCCGAATGACTGAACCGGCGCCTCCGCAAGGGGGCGCCGGGACAGGCTCTATATCTTGCGGAACTTCCCGCTCTGGGAGGCCATCAGGGCCAGGACCCAGTCGTCGGGGATGATCTTGGACAGGGCGGCGATGGCCTTGTTGGGGGCGCCCGGCACGCTGACCGGCCGGTTGGCCTCCGCCGCCTCATAGCCTGCAGCAGCCACCTCATCAGCGCCCATCCACAGCCAGTCCGGGGTGATCTTGTTGATCTGATCGCGGGTGCCGGTCACGTCATGGAATTCAGACCAGGTAAAGCCGGGACACAGGGCGCTCACATGAACCCCGGTGGACTGGGTCTCCAGATGCAGGCTCTGGGAGAACTTGATCAGATAGCTCTTCACCGCGCCATAAAGGGTGTGGCCGTTGGATCCCGGTGCAAAGCCCGCCAGGGAGGCGACATTGATGATCCGGCCGAACCTGCGCTCGATCATGCCCGGCAGGACCTTGTGCGCCAGTTCCGAAGGCGCGGTCAGCAGGATCTGGATGAACCTTGCCTGATCCTCCCATGTTGTCGCCGCATAGGTCCCGGTCAGACCGTATCCGGCATTGTTGACCAGGGCGTCCACATGCCGCCCGTGGGAGGTCAGGTGCTCGAGAATGGCGTCGGGCGCCTTCGGATCAGCAAGGTCCGCCACGACGGTCAGGGCCTCGACGCCGTACCGGAGGGAAATCTCGTCTGCCAGTTTCTCCAGCCGGTCAGCCCGCCGGGCCGTCAGGGCGACATCATAGCCATGGCTGGCATAGGTCCGCGCCAGGGCGGCGCCTATCCCGGCGGAAGCGCCGGTCACCAGGGCGAGTTTACGGTCCATGATGGCCTCTCAGTTTCAGGTCTACCTCAGGCGAGGTCAGCGATTTCCGCGTCTGTCAGATCGCCCGGCACCACAGTCACGGGCACCTTGCGGGCGCCCCACTTGACCCCCTCCTTGGCGATGGAGGTCACCAGGGGGCCTGGTCCACGCCCGCCGACGGCCGCGGCCAGGACCAGGATCTTGATGTCAGGGTCATTGCCGATCACGTCGCGGAGGGCCGCACGGGTATTGTCAGCCCGCACAATGATGAACTCCGGCGCTGAGCCGGTTTCAAAGACAATGAACTCGGCCAGGGCCTGGAGGGACTGTTCCGCCTCCTCCCGGGCCTGACGCTCGATCTCGTCGCGCACGCCGCTCCAGTGCTCGAACACAGCCGGCTCGATCACCTTGAGCAGGGCCACATGCCCGCCGGTCGAACGCGCCCGACGGCAGGCAAAGCGCAGGGCTGCCTGAAACTCGGGGCTCTCGTCGGCGATGACCAGGAACTTGCGTTGGCTCATGGGGCGGACGGTGGCCTGCCCGCTGAGTCATGGCAAGGGGGTCTCATCCGGCCCAGTAACCGACGATGGACTTGACCTCGGCCAGGGTCGGGGCGGCGACCTCACGGGCCCGGGCGGCGCCCGCAGCCAGAATGCGGTCGATCTCGGCGGGGTCGGACATGTAGCGACGCATGGCCTCGCCCACCGGGCCCAGCTTGGCCACAGCCAGATCCGCAAGCCGGGGCTTGAAGGTCCCGAAGCCCACGCCGGCAAACTCGGCCAGGACCTCGGCCGCGGTCCGGCCATCCAGGGCGGCGTAGATTCCCACCAGGTTCTGGGCCTCAGGCCGTTCTTTCAACTCTTCCATGGTCTCGGGAAGCGGCTCGGGATCGGTCCGCGCCTTGCGCACCTTCTGCAGGATGGCGTCGGCGTCATCCATCAGGTTGATCCGCGAATAGTCCGACGGATCGGACTTGGACATTTTCGAGGATCCGTCCCGCAGGCTCATGATCCGCGCGCCGGGGCCCTCGATCACCGCTTCCGGCAGGGGGAAGAAGTCGGCGACATCGAAGTCGTGGTTGAACTTCTGGGCGATGTCCCGGGTCAGTTCCAGATGCTGCTTCTGGTCCTCGCCCACCGGCACGTGGGTCGCCTTGTAGATCAGGATGTCGGCGGCCTGGAGCACAGGATAGGTGTAGAGCCCGACGCTCTCGCGTTCCTTGTGCTTGCCCGCCTTGTCCTTGAACTGGGTCATCCGGTCGAGCCAGCCCAGCCGGGCGACGCAGTTGAACACCCAGGCCAGTTCGGCGTGCTCGGGCACGGCCGACTGCGGGAAGATGGTGGCGACCTTGGGGTCGAGGCCTGCAGCCAGATAGGCGGCGGCGATCTCGCGGACCTGGGCCTTCAGCAGCTTGGGATCCTGCCATTGGGTGATGGCGTGGAGGTCGGCCACGAAGATGAAGGTCTCCATCTCGTGCTGCAGCCGGGTGAACTTCACCAGGGCGCCGAGATAGTTGCCCAGGTGCAGGGCGCCGGTGGGCTGGACGCCCGAAAGGACGCGGGGGTGTCGGGGTGTGGTCATGGGTCAGGCTTTACGAAGAAGGACAGGAAGGCGCATGCGCCGTGAGCGCGGGTTCTACGCGCTGCGCCATCGACGGGCGGCGTGTCCGGTATGAGCCATGGCCGTGGCAATAGTCCCTGGCCGGGTTCACGGCAAGTCCGGCGTATCAAGGACCGGGGCAGCAGGATCCTTCGGCCGGCGGCGGAGGGCGGCGCGGGCCTGGGCGATGGTCAGACCACCCGAGGCGAAGAGCAGGGCCGGATAGAGGGCCATGATGGCGAAGCAGGCCAGCAGGACCGCGATCTCCTTCTGGCCCAGGGGACCCAGATGGAACCCGCCCAGCAGGCCCTGCAGAAGGTCGCGGTTCCAGGACGCCGCACCGGCCAGCAGCCCCAGGGCTATGGTGGCTGCCAGGATACGGAGAAGCCGCGAAACCGCCGCCGCGCCGGGGCTGTAGAGGCCGCGCCTGGCGAGGGTCGCGGACATCATCAGCACATTGACCCAGGCCGCCAGACTGGTGGCCGCTGCAATGCCCGGGACGCCGATCACGGCAAACAGGGAAACCCCGGCGACCACATTCACCGCCACGGAAATCAGCGCATAGCGCATGGGGGTCTTCGTATCCTGGCTGGCGAAGAAGACCCGGGAGAACAGCTGGGCCAGAACAAAGGCCGGCACGCCCCAGGCGTACTGGCGCAGGGCCTCGGCGGTGGAGTGGGCGTCAAAGGTGGTGAAGGCGCCGCGGGTATAGAGGGCGTCAATCAGGAAGAAGGGCATGGCCAGCAGGGCGGCGGCGGCCGGCAGGGTCAGGGCCATGCTGAAGACGATCGCCTCGTCTATGGCGCCCTGGCTGGCGTCTCGGTCGCCCGCGTGGACGGCCCGGGACAGCTGGGGCAGGAGGGCGACGCCGACGGCCACGCCCACCAGGCCCTGGGGCAGCATGTAAAGCCGGTCACAGACGGCCAGCCAGCTTCTGGCGCCGTTCACCTGGCTGACCATCATGCTGGAGACAAAGATGTTCACCTGGGTGGCGCTGGCGGCGATGGAGCCGGGGACCGCCAGCAGGATCAGCTTGCGGATGTCGGGGGTCAGTCTCGGCCAGCGGAAACTGACCTGGGCGCCCGACCTGCGCACCCCCCACCACAGCAGGGCGGCCTGGGAGATCCCGGCGACCACAACGCCGAAGGAAGCATAATATGCGGCCTCCAGGGTGGTCTTCGCCGGCCAGACGGCGATCAGGGTCCAGAGGTTCAGCACGATCGGCGCAGCGGCCGAAAGGATGAAGCGGTTGCGGCCGTTCAGCACCCCCGACAGGTGGGCGTAGATCGCCATGCACGGCAGATAGGGCATCATGATCTGGGTAAGGCGCACGGCCAGGTCATGCTTCTCGCCCTGGAAGCCCGGGGCGATGGCGTAGATCAGCCAGGGCATGGTCAGTTCGGCGACAATGGTCACCGCCAGGGCGCCAGCCGCAAGGACCGCCATGGCGTCCGCCGCCAGAACGTCGGCCACCTCCTCGCCATCCTTGGCCAGGGATTTGGAATAGGCCGGGACAAAGGCCGAGGCAAAGGCGCCCTCTCCGAATATCCGCCGGAACAGGTTGGGGAATGAAAAGGCCATATTGTAGGCGTCGGCCGCAAAGGATGCGCTGGCGCCCAGATAATAGGCCAGGGCCAGGTCGCGGAAGAATCCGAAGAACCGGCTGATCAGGGTGAAGGCTGAATAGACCATGGACGAGCGGATCAGACCGCTGGACTTGGTCGGGGGTTTGGGGGCGGCGGCGGTCACGGGCGCTCTCTGCGCGGCATGGGTGCGCCGGTCAAGTCTCGCCGCCTACCTTGCGACACTGGCGCGGGCCTTCTGCAGGTTGGCCCTGGGTTTGACGATGGGCTGGTCTCGGTCGTCCTCGAGGGCGGCGATGAGGTCGGCCTTGAGGGCGGTCATGGCCTTGGGCTCAACGACCTTTTTGCCCTCGCTGTCCACCACATAGAAGGCGTCCACGGCCCGCTCGCCATAGCCGTCAATGTGGGCCGACAGGATCAGCAGGCCGGCGTCGGAAATCGGCTTGGCCAGGGCGGCCAGCAGACCCGGCCGGTCCCGGCCCGAGGCTTCGATGACGGTGGAAACTTCCGAGGCGTCATTGTCGAGCATGACTGTAGGCGTGATGGCGAAGGCGGCCGTCCGGCCCAGATCGCCAAGCTTCTTGGTTTCCGCCTTGACCGGTTCGCCCCGGCCAGAGCCGACCAGCATTTCAGCCAGGCGCTGAAGGGCCCTGGGATTGTCGTGGCCGAAGGGCTTGCCTGCTGCGTCCTGCACGAAGAAGACGTCCAGGGCCTGACCCTGGCGGGAGGTGAAGACCCGGGCGCCCACCACATTTGCCCCGGCATTGGTCAGGGACTGAGCCAGGTCGACAAAGAGCCTGGGCCGGTCGGCCGCCGCCACCACCACTTCGGCGGCGTTTAGGTCGGGACGGACCCGGGCTTCGGCCGCTGCGCCAGCGGTTTCAGCGGTCCGGGCCAGTCGGGCGTGAGCCTGGACCTCGGGATCGCCGAAGGAGGTGAAATAGGCGTCCTCCATGGATTGGGCCCAGGCGGTGGCGGCCGGATCCACGTCCACCAGGCGCACCCGGGCGTCATAGGCGGCGTTCTCGTGATAACGGCGGACCGCGGCGGCCTGATCGGACCCGCGCCCACCCCGGAACAGGGCCTCGGTGGCGGCGTAGAGTTCCCGCAGCAACTGACCCTTCCAGCCGTTCCAGACTCCCGGCCCGACGGCGCGGATATCGGCCACGGTCAGGACCAGCAGCAGGCGCAGCCGCTCGGGGGTCTCCACCACCCGGGCGAAGTCCACTACCGTGCGGGGATCGGAGACGTCGCGCTTCTGGGCCGTGTCGCTCATCAGCAGGTGATGTTCCACCAGCCAGGCCACCAGCTCGATCCTCTGACGGTCCTGACCCAGACGCTCGCAGGCCTGGCGGGCCGCCCGGGCGCCGGCCTTTTCCTGGCCGCCGGCTCCGCCCTTGCCGGTGTCATGCAAGAGCATGGCCAGGAACAGGGCCTCACGGTCAGCGATCAGGGGCATGATGGCGGTCGAGAGGGGATGATCCTCGGCGAACCGCCCGGCGGCGATCTGGGCAATGAAGCCCACCGCCCGCAGGGTGTGCTCGTCCACCGTATAGGAGTGGTACATGTTGAACTGCATCTGGGCGACGATGCGGCCCCATTCCGGAACGAACCGGCCCAGGACATCGGCCTCGTTCATCATGGAGAGGATGCGCTGGGGATCCCGGCCATGGGCGAGGATGTCCAGGAAGACCTTGGCCGCCTCCGGATCGCGACGGACCTTGGGTCCGATCAGCTCATGCAGGCGCGAGGCATAGGTAAAGGCGTCGGGATGGAGGTCCAGGTCCCTTCGGTCCGCAAGACGGAACAGGCGCAGCAGATTGACCGGATCGGACTCGAAAACTTCGGGGCCGTCGACATTCAGTCGACCGCCATCCTCGTGAAAGCCGGGATCCAGCGCCGTTCGCCGCCCCTTGCCCCGTCCGGGAAGCAGACGTGACAGGCCCTTGGGCTCCTGCTTGACCCGCTCGGATTCCAGCTTGGCGGCGAAGACCCGGGTCAGGGCGCCGACCTCCTTGGCGATCAGGAAATAGCGCCGCATGCAGCGCTCCACCGCCGGCGCGTCGCCCCGGTCGCCATAGCCCATTCGCCGGGCGATCTCCGGCTGGATGTCGAAGGTCAGGCGCTCTTCAGGCCGGCCCGTGGCGAAATGCAGGTGACAGCGAATGGCCCAGAGGAAATCAAAGGCGCGGACAAAGGCCGAGACCTCACGGCGCTCGAACATGTCCAGCTGGATGACGCCATTCAACCGGTCGACCTGGGCCACCGGGTGCAGGTACTGGGCGATCCAGAACAGGGTGTTCAGGTCCCGCAGGCCGCCCTTGCCCTCTTTGACATTGGGCTCGACCATATAGCGGCTGGCCCCGGCCCGCTCCTGGCGCTCGTCCCGCTCCTTCAGCTTGGCGGCGACGAACTGGGCCGCCGTGCCCTTGACCACTTCGGCGCGGAACCGCTTGGTCAGATCATCGGCCAGGGCCTCGTCGCCGGTCAGGCGCCTGGCCTCGAGGATCGAGGTGCGGATGGTATAGTCTTCCTTGGACAGGCGGATGCACTCTTCCACGGTCCGGGAGGCGTGACCCACCTTGAAGCCCAGATCCCACAGGGCATAGAGCATGTACTCGATGACGCTCTCGGCGTGGGGGGTCTGCTTGTAGGGGCGCAGGAACAGCAGATCGAGGTCTGAAAAGGGCGCCAGTGTGCCCCGGCCATATCCACCCACAGCGATGAGGGCCAGGCGCTCGCCCTCTGTGGGATTGCGGGCCCGGAAGACGTGGACTGTCGTGAAGTCATACAGGGCGGTGACCACCTCGTCGGTGACCCCCGACAGCAGGCGGGCGGTCTCGATGCCGCCGGCGCCGTTTTCCAGGCGCTCCTTGGCGATCATCCGGCCGCGGAACAGGGCCTGTTTCAGGATATCCAGCGCCCGCTTGCGCTGCTCGACCTCATCGCCCCCGGCGTCCAGGGCTGCAGCGGACAGCTGGGCGCGCAGGCGCACGCCATCGACCACGTATTCCAGTCGAGTCGGTCGCAGGCGCGGGGGCATGGAGATGTTATAGGCGATCTGACGCCAGTGGCTACAGGGGTCAGGTGGCCTCAGTAGCCGGCGACATCTCCAACGGGCAGGCGGGGATCGATCGCCCCATAGAGCCGGTCGTCCCCCAGGGGCGGCGACCCGATCGCCGGACCGCCCACGTAAATCGCGGCGATCTGGTTCCAGTAGTCCATGGGCTCAAGCTTGTGACCAAAGGAGGCAAGAACGGACATGGTGTCAGCGCTGAGGGAGCCTGGCTCGTAATAGATCACGTCCGGCAGCCATTGGGCATGGATGCGCGGGGCGTTGACCGCCTCGGTCACCGTCATCCCGTGGTCGATCATGTTGATCATGACCTGCAGGACGCCGGTCGGAATGTGGCTGCCGCCGGGGGTGCCCAGGACCATGGCCAGCTTGCCGTCCTTTGTGACAATGGTCGGGCTCATGGAGGACAGGGGGCGCTTGCCGGGCGCAATGGCGTTGTTCACCCCTTCGACCAGGCCGTACATGTTGGGTTCGCCGGGCTTCGACGAGAAATCATCCATTTCGTCATTGAGCAGGATGCCGGTCCCTGGCGCCGTCACCCGGGCGCCGAACCAGTCGTTGAGGGTATAGGTCAGGGAGACCGCATTGCCCTGTTCGTCGACGATGGAGAAGTGGGTCGTGCTGCTGCCCTCACGCCCGACGCCGGGGACGCCCAGAGAGACGGACGGTGTCGCCTTGTTGGCGGAAATACCCTGGCGCAGCTGGGCGGCGTAGTCCGGCGACAGGAAGCGGGCGACATCGACCTTCACGAAGTCCGGATCGCCGAGATTGACGTTGCGGTCATGGTAGGCCCGCCTCAGGGCCTCGGTCATGTAGTGGACGCTCTGGGCTGAATGGAAGCCCAGGTCCTTCAGGGGATAGGCCGAAAGTATGTTCAGGACTTCGCAGATCACCACCCCGCCCGAGCTGGGCAGGGGGGCGGAAATCACCCGATAGCCGCGATAGTCACATTCGATCGGCGTACGTTCGACGGGGCGGTAGTCGGTGAAATCGGCATCGGCCAGAATGCCGCCATGGGCCTTGCTGGCGGCGACCATGCTGGCCGCCGGCGCCCCGCGATAGAAGGCGTCGGCGCCCTTGTCGGATATGGCCTTCAGGGTCTTGCCCAGGTCGGCCTGGACAAACAGGTCGCCCTTGCGCCAGGGGCCGCCGGCCTTGAGGAAGATAGCCGCGCTGGGGGCGTCCTTGGCAAAATCGGCAGCGCCTTCATTGAGCATTGTGGCGTCGCCCTGATCCAGGGGGAAACCTTTCGAGGCGAGCTTGATCGAGCTGGCCATCAGCTCGGCCCGCGGACGGGTTCCGTATTTCTGCCGGGCAAGCTCCAGCCCGGCCACGGTTCCGGGGATCGCCACGGCCCGATAGCCTCTGGCCGACAGGCCCGGAATGACCTTGCCCTCTGCGTCCAGATACATGGTGGCGGTCGCGGCCTTGGGGGCGACCTCGCGGAAGTCGATGAAGGTCTGACGGCCGTCGTGCATGCGCACCATCATGAAGCCGCCGCCGCCGATATTGCCGGCCTCGGGAAAGGTCACAGCCAGGGCGTAGGCCACGGCGACCGCAGCGTCGACTGCATTGCCGCCCTTGCGCAGAACCTCAACGCCGGCCTGGCTTGCCCGCCGATGGGCGGAAACGACCATGCCATGCTCGGCGCCGACCGGTAGGGGCTCCGCCGCCTGGACCTGGCCGCTGAACAGGGACAGGCCGATCAGGGCGATGAGCGAGAGCCGGGCGATGCGCATACTTCACTTCCTTGCAGACAGGCCTGGGACGAAACCCAAAAAAAGTGGGCTGGGCAAGCCTAAGCCTGCCCAGCCCAACAATCTTCCAGTGGTTTCTGGAGGTTTAGTAGACAACCTTCATGCGGGCATACCAGAAGGCGCCGTTGAAGCCGAAGGGTCCGCCGTTACGGGGATAGACCTGCCCGTCACCCGTGCTGTTGGTCAGGGTGAAGATCGGGTTGCTCGCCGAGGCGGCGATCTTGTCCGGGAAGGTGTTGAACAGGTTATTTGCACCGACCGTGAAGGTGTACTTCTCGGCGAAGGTGTAGCTGGCGTCGAGGTCCACAGTGAACTTCGCACCGAACTCCTGACCGGGATAGTCGGACTGGGCGCGCCAGCTGCTGTAATAGTGACCCGCCGCATTGATGGCGAGGGCGTCACGCTTCCAGTTGGCCGCCAGGTTCAGACGATGGTGAGGCGCAAGGTTCTCAGCGTCCACGATCTGATTGGCGCCAATAGCCGCCGCATCAAACTTGGTGACCTTGTTTTCGTTGAAGTTGTAGGCCGCAGTCAGGTTCAGTCGGCCATCAGCCAGTTCGGTCCGATAGCTGCCGACAATGTCGACGCCCTTGGTGGTGGTGTCGAGGGAGTTGGTGAAGTACTGGACTTCGCCATCAATGCCCACGGAGGCCAGTTCCGGCCGCGCAGTGATATCAGCTGCCCTGACCTTGAAGGTCCGGGAGATGAAGATCCGGTCGGTGACCTTGATGTTGTAGGCGTCAACGGTCAGCGTCAGGGCGCCGGTGGGCTGATAGACAAAGCCGATACCGAAGTTCCGGGATTCCTCAGGCTTGAGGGCCTTGGAGCCGAAATACTTGGCCACCGAGCTGGTCACCGGGAAGGTGCCGGTCTGGACCGAGTTACCCGCCACGAAGTTGGTGGTCAGGACCTGGGTATTGCTCTGGCCCGGGGTCGGCGCGTGGAAACCGCTGCCAACCGTCGCGCGCAGGGCGAACTGGTCGTTCACATGATAGATGCCGTTCAGCTTGCCGACCCAGGCGCTGCCGAAGGTGTCGTAGTGCTCGTAACGGCCGGCGGCGCCGACCGAGAAGGCGTCGGTCAGATCGGTTTCAGCACCGGCATAGAAGCCATAGCTGGCCTGCTCATTCTTGCCGGCATAGGTCGGGCTGGTGCCGCCATAGCCGCTGGCCGCCGGGCTTTCCGCAGAGGTGAAGGTTCCGGTAGCGCTGTAGACACCCGGAGCGGTCTGAACATAGAGGGGGTGCGGAACGGCATAGGGGCCGGCGCCGTAGGACTGGGGATCACCCTCGGTCGCGGTATAGGTTTCCCGGCGATACTCGGCGCCGCCGGACAGGGTGACCGGGCTCGCAAAGCCGGCGTCCATGTCATAGGTCAGGTCGAGGCTGCCGTTCATTTCCTTCTGGATCAGCTTGCCGAACTGGAAGCTGGTCTGCGAGGCCTTGCCGTAGGACGGGCTGGTGGAATTGTACATCGACAGGTCGAGGGAGTTACGGCTGATCGACCCGGACAGGTCATAGCCGATGCCGCCGGCCGTCTTGCCCTTGAGGCCCAAGGTTCCGAAGGCCTGGTCGGTCTTGCCGACAAACCGCGGGGTGAAGCCTGCGGGATAGATCGAGCTCAGCATGAAGACATTGCTGTCCTGGACGTAGCCGCCAGCCGGGCAGGTCGCATTGCCGGTCGGGCAGGTGGTCAGATAGTAGGGCTGCTGGAAGAAGGACCGCCCGCCAATGCTGATGGTCTGTCCGTCCGTGGTCTTGAAGGGCCGCGACCCCACCACCGATGAGCGGAAGTTGAAGCTCTGGTCCGCGTCGCTGTGGGCGAGGTTGGCGAAGGCGTAGACCTTGGCGGAATCGGAGATTTCAAAGCCCGAATTGACGATGAACTTGTAGCCCTCGCTGGGCGAAGTACCCCAGATCTGAACTGGCAGGGGATAGTGCGGCAGCTTGCTGGCCAGGGTCGGATTCTCCGCGGCGAAGGCTGCGGCGATCGGCCGGGTCTCGCCACGGCTGGTCTGGGCGTCGTTGTTGTATTCACCGGAGACGCGGATGAAGCCGGTCTCACCGAGTCTCAGGCCACCGCTGGCGGCGATCTGGTAGCTCTCGCCGTCGCTGTTGGTCTGATACTGGCCGTAACGGGCCTGCATTTCGAAGCCCATGTCATCGCGAAGGCCATAGTTCAGGACGCCGGCGATGGCGTCCGAGCCGTACTGCGCCGTCGCGCCGTCGCGAAGGACTTCCAGGCTCTTGATGGCGATGGAGGGGATGGCGGAAATATCGGCGCCCTGGGAGCCGAAGGACAGGCCGGTGTCGCCACCGTTATAGACCTGGACCAGAGCCGAACGGTTGTAACGCTTGCCGTTGAGCATCACCAGGACCTGGTCGGCCGGAAGGCCGCGGAGGGACGGCGCGCGGACGAAGGTCGAAGCGTCGGAAATGGTGTTCTGGCCGACGAAGAACGACGGAATGATGTTGTTCAGGGTGTCCAGCATGTTGCCGGACGGTTGGGCGGCCAGTTCGCTGGCGCTGACCACATCGATCGGAGAGGCGGAGTCGGCGACCGTGCGGTCGGTACGACGGGTGCCGATGACGATGACTTCATCGACGGCATCGGCCTTGGCCGCGCCGGCAGGCGCCGCAGCGGCCGTTTGAGCGAAGGCAGGGCCCGTCGCGGTCATCGCCAATCCGGCCACGCTGCCCAGCAGCAAGGCCTTGATAAGCGATGTGTTTTTCGGATTTTTCATTCAATTTCCCCAGAGGTTTGGCTTATCTTCGCCATATTACAGCTTGGAATAGTGTGCAGTCAGCGGACAATTGTCAAAGCAGGTTGCACAAGTTTCGGGCTGCTGTGCTTTTCATAAGACAGGTCCGGGTGGCGCAAGACACGCCTTGCAGAAAAATGACGTGCGTGTCAGGTTTGCAGTTCAGAACTGTTCGCAGGACCACGCCATCCCATGATCCGAGCCATTCTGGGGCCACTCTTCAAATTCATGCCCCTCCTGTTCGGGATCGGCTTCCTGGCCCCCCTCATCAAGGAAATCATTGTCCTGACCAACCTCAGTCCGGGTGCGCCACCCCTGGTGGTCGGCCTGGTCATCGGCGGGGCCTGGGGCGCCTTCGCCACCTGGAAAGGTCGCTGGATATGAAGGCTTCAGCGGTCGCTGCGCCCGAGAACCTGTCGGCCCTGTCCAGCCAGGAACTCATGCGCCTGGAGAAGAAGATCGCCGATCAGTACATGGGCGGCCTGCCCTGGGGCTCCATCAGCTGGGGCCTGGGCAATCTGGTGGTCTGGCTGTCCCTCTGGCCCCTGACCCTGTCGGGCATTTTGCCCCTGTGTCTCGCCTTCCCCATCGCCACACTGAACGTGATGCTGAGCTATCTGCCGTCCCACGAAGCCCAGCACCGGATCATCGCCCAGGAGGGCGACAAGCTGTTCTGGCTGAACGAACTGGTGGGGCACCTGTCCACCATCCCCCTGGTCCTGCCCTATGATGTCGCGCGCCTGACCCACCTTGAGCACCACAAGCACGCCAACCATCCGGAGCTGGATCCCGACATCAGCACCAAGGCCAAGGGGCCCTGGGATTCCATACTGAACAGCATCCGCAACCGGCAGCCTGGCTCCAAAGGCAACGCAAAATATGGGGAGACCCTGCAGCGACTGGGAACCCCAGAGGCCCAGAAGGCTGGCCTGATCGCCCTGGTCTTCCAGCTGTCCTATCTGGGCATTCTCTTCACCATGGCCTGGACCGGTCACGCCCTGGTCGCAGCCCTGATCTGGTGGCTGCCCCGGCACATCGCCCAGACCTATATCCAGTTCTATCTCAGCTGGGCCCCACACCATCCGGGAACCGAGTCCGGCCGCTATCGCGACACCCGCGCCTTCCGCAGCGCCGTGGGCAATATCGGATCCATGGGCATGCAGTTCCACATCATCCACCACCTCTATCCCCGCATTCCCCTGATGCGGACCCCGGCGGCCTATTGGGCGCTGAAGCCGGTGCTCGAAGCGCGGGGATGCCGGATCGACGGGCTGTAGCAAGTCGACGGGCGACCTGCAGAATTTCTGCGGGAGCAAACTCCGATCTTCGGGCGTTTAGCCCTATCAAACCCCGCGCACATTCCTAGATGTGCCTGCCGACGACCATTCCGGTCCGCCAACCCTTTGGAAAAACCTCCCCCATGACCCAAACCGTGATCGACCTGCTGAACTGGCGCTACGCCACCAAGAAGATGGACCCCGCCAAGGCCGTTCCGGCCGACAAGGTCGAACGGATCGTTGAGGCCGCCCGGCTGGCGCCGACCTCCAGCGGCCTGCAGCCCTATGAAATCGTTGTTGTGAAGGACCCTGCTGTCCGGGCCCGCATCCAGCCCGTCGCCTGGAACCAGGCCCAGATCACCGAGGGCTCGCACCTGCTGGTCTTCGCCGCCTGGGACAACTACACGGCCGACCGCATCAACCACATGTTTGATCTGACCAATCAGATCCGTGGCTTCGAGAACGAGGGCTGGGAAAACTATCGCAAGATGCTGCTGGCCACCTATCCCCAGCGCGAAGCTGAACTGAACTATCAGCACGCCGCCCGCCAGGCCTATATCGGCGTCGGCGCCGCTCTGATCGCTGCAGCCTTCGAAGAGGTGGACGCCACGCCCATGGAGGGATTCGACCCCGTCGCCCTGGACGAGATCCTCGGCCTGAAGGACCGCGGCCTGCGCAGTGTGGTGATCATTCCCCTGGGCTATCGCCAGGAAGAGGGCGACTGGCTGGTCAACCTGGAAAAGGTCCGCCGCCCGACCGACCAGTTCGTCACTGAGGTCTAGGAGCGGGCTGGCTTCACCCGCGGCGTGTCCGCGCACAAGCCATTACGGATGGGGTGGTCTGGACTTTCCGGATCATCCCACACCGCCCAAAGGGCGTCAGACGACACCACGTCAAATTTCTGATTTTCCTGGATAAAATGGCGCGCCCGGAACGATTCGAACGTCCGACCCTCAGATTCGTAGACTGGCCTTATATGTTGAAATAATTGGCCTTTTTTGCAAACCTAAGGTCTTTTCCCGGATTGAATTCAAACGGGAATTCTTCGACTTTGCAAACCCAAAAGAACCTCGACAGCGGCCTCATGCTGACCTCTCAGGATGCATTGAAGTCCTAGGTTTTGAGCCTACCACGCAGGTGTGGGGCTGCAGATGACTGGCTCTGCAGAAATCACGATCCACCGCGGTCGGCGGACGAAGAACTTCACGGTCGTCGATAACGCCATAATTGAGCATCGAGTGCTGAGCGTTCGCGCTCGACTTGCCCTGATACATCTCCTTTCTAAGCGAGACGATTGGGTCCTCCAGATTGGTGACCTTAGAAGGGTTCTTGGGACGGCTGGGCGGGACCTGGGCCGGGACACGGCATACGCCGTAGTCTGCGAACTCGTGGCGGTTGGTTACATCGAAAAGGAGCAACTCCTCGGTCCTGATGGCCGCTTCCTAGGCGTGCGTTACACCGTCTGGGATGAACCTGTTCAGATGAAGCTACCTCCTGACTCAGGAGGCACCGTCGGCAACGATTTAGCCCTTGCTGAAACAGAACCACGGACTTCCGAGCCGCCTCCTGAAAATCAGGAAACGGTCGAAACCTTACGTGAAAATAGCGTGAAACTGAGAGGCGAGCTGCCGCTTCCTGATATTCAGGAAACGCCGTTTCCTGGTTTTCCGGATCCGGTAAATCAGGACCTTACCAAAGAAGAATCTATACCAAGAACTAATTCCCCCCTTCCTTTCCCCCATCGAATTCGCGGCGGCGACGTGCCCAAGGTGGAGGGAAGGTTTGAAGCTTTTTGGCGCGAGTGGCCGGAAGATGAACGGCCCAAGTTTTACGCCGCCGGTGAAAAGCATTTTCTTAAGCTCAAGGTCAGCGACCAAGAGTTAGCTGCCCGTCTGGCACCTGCTTATCGAACATATTGCCACCGCAGATCTCAGCCGGTCCTGATGATCCCATATCTTCAGGATCGGACGTTCCTGGATTTGGCGGAGGGGCCTCCGATCGATCCGGATGGACACTTTCGGATAGAGCCAGGTCGAGACGAGTGGGGCGCTTGGCTTCGCCACTACTCCGAGAGGTTTGGCCCCCGGCGGGTACAGTCCATCGAACAACTTGGCTTCACGTTGACGCCGACGCGATGGCCGCCAGTCCCAACACACACCCCTCACCTACCAGCCTGAATTCAGGTCGCCCTGTCCACGCGAGGAAGGGTGGCCATGAGGGCGTGCCGGAATGAGGCCCTTCGATATCCAAGACCTAGGAGATGAAAATGAAGACCCTGGCAGTGATCGCCCAAAAAGGCGGAGCCGGAAAAACGACAGTGGCCCTAAATCTGGCCGTGGAAGCCAGTCGAAGGGGCGCAAGCGTCATTGTCCTGGATCTGGATCCTCAGGCCTCTGCGGCGGCCTGGAGCGACTGGAGAGGCAAAGACGACGTGCCTGTCGTGGCGGTTCCCTCGACGCGGCTTTCCCACGTCTTGAAGGAAGCTGAGGAAGCAGACGTTGGCTTGGTTGTCATAGACACACCACCGGCCGCCGACGGGGCTGCGGTCGCCGCCGCCCGAGCTGCAGATCTCATCCTAATTCCGGCGCGAGCAAGCGCCTTCGATCTGGATGCCATTCGCACAACGATCGAATTGATGAGGGTTGCTCAGAAGCCGGCCTTCGCCCTGCTGAACGCCCTTCCCCCTCGCGCCAGTAAACTCAAGCAGGAAGCCGCCGCCCTGATCGAGGAGGCCGGGCTGCCTCTTGTTTCGGTCGAAGTCACTGAGCGGTCGGCCTTCCGCCATGCGGCGCTCCTAGGGCTTGGGGCCATGGAGTTTGAGCCGGAGGGCAAGGCCGCTGCAGAAATTGAGCGTCTCTACGACTGGCTGGCTGATCGCCTGGGCAATGGGTCTAAGCCAAACCTAACCCTGTCGGGCGATTGCGGCGGCGCTGCAGCGAAGCGGGTCAAGGGGCTATGCGACCATTCCTTGGACGTCCAGGCGGAGCTTCCGCTGTGACCCCTCGCCCAGACCTCAAGGCCCGTCTCGCTAGATCAGCCGGCATTGCGACCAAGCCCGTCTCCGAGGAGCAGCCAGCACCCAAAGTCTCCTACCAAGGCTCCACGCCCGCCCGGGAGGGGAAGGTGATGATCGCAGGGTACTTTTCGGCCGAGCTTGCCAGGGCCGTCAAAATCGCCGCCGCCGAGGAAGGTGTAACGGTCCAATATCTGATCGGCGAAGGCCTGGACCTCGTCCTGCGCTCAAGAGGCAAACATGCCTTCGATGAACGCTGACGCCACCTGGCGGAGACCAACCGCTGGAACCCTGAAGAGCCCTGACTTCGTGTCTACACCATTAAATAGAGCAGACACCACGCATGCCTGCGGCTTGGCCCTTTCATTGTTTTTATTGAATTATCCAACGTTGTAGGATGGCTGCCAATGGACACTCTGCCTGAAATCGCGCCTGCATTTGTAAACACGCCACCAGACCAACGTTTGGATGCCGATCTTGCTCCGGCGCCTGAGCGCCTGCCCGTAAGCTCCTTCCGGCTGAACGCCGTCGCACGAGATCAACTGGCAAGGCTCGCAGACCAGGCCGGCCTGTCCGCCACGAAGATGGTCGAGGCCTTGATCGCCAGGGCTGTCGACGATCCTGAGGGTTACTATTCTCGACTGGGCGCGCACTACGCCATGATCAGCGCCAGCGCGGGCCTTGCCCTTGCCTCTGTGACCAATCCTGCTATCGCGGCAGCCCTTAGTCGATGCCTTCCAGCTCAGGCCGCCTTGGCTCTAGGGCCCCTCCCCCCTCGCCCCGCCGACCTTCCCGACGCGCCTGACAGCGGCCCAGTCGCGGACCTCCTTAAGGCGCTTGAAGGGCTAACAGCAGCTGCTCGGTTAGGGCACCAGTAAGATGCTGGCTGCGCGATTTCGGTTCCTCCCGTTCGTCGTCCGCCAAGGCGGGCGAGAGGCCTTTAGCGCAGCCTTATGGGCTGGCGCTGTGGGGGCGTGCCTTTGCGAGATCAGCGCCATCGCAATTTTCAGAACAAGCCTGTTGCACATGACCGACGTGCTAAAAATCCTGGCCGGCGGCGTCTTAGGCTTTGTGCTGATTACTGGCCTGGCCACAGGAGGGATCGTCACCTTCCTCGCCCTGGCAGTGAACCAAATGACCTCACTGCAATGGGCGGAGAGGCATGGCGAGAAGATCACGGCGCCCGAACGATGCGGCGCCCTCCTCGACACCGAAATCAGACGGCGAAGGATCGGACCGAAAGGCGGCGCGAAGTCGGCAAAGGAACTCTTTGGCCACCTGGCTACGACCGGCAACTTCCTGGCCCTGGGTGGGGACGAGCGGTTTCGGGTCGAACTCGTTTCCAGAATCTTGAGTGGCCTCAGGCATGGCAAGCGCAAGGTCATCGTCTATGACCCCGACCGTCGACTTGTTGGGTCACACCGGCAACCGACCTCAGACACGGTCTGCGAGCTGGGCAACCCACTCAAATCCGGATGGGACCCTGTCGCCGAGGGACTTTCACCCCATGAGTTTGCGATCTTCCTGAGGGCCATTCTCCCGAGCGGCCCAATCGCTATGGAGGGTGGGCAGATCGTTCTGGCCGCTTACGCGTTTCTCGCTGCAAAGCCTTGGCGCCCCTCTATTGCGACCCTGCGCACCCTTTTGGAGAACGCTGACGATACCCTGCTGGCCATCCTCATTGAACAGGCGGGAATTCACGCGTTTACGCCGCGAGGTCTGCAATATGGATTGGACCTCCTCGCAGCTTTCGAGAGAGCCGCCGGGCCCAACCCGATCAGGCTTCTGGAATGGGCGAATACCGGAACAGCCGGTGTATTGGTCCTGACCCAAGCTGACGAGAAGAC
The DNA here is from genome assembly GCA_002256425.1 of Alphaproteobacteria bacterium PA2. Lineage (NCBI taxonomy): Bacteria > Pseudomonadati > Pseudomonadota > Alphaproteobacteria > Alphaproteobacteria bacterium PA2. Next base: position 3,374,189 of record NKIZ01000001.1, read on the forward strand.
CCAAGAGGCTCTCGACTTCATGCTTGGCCTGGCTATCCGCCGGGCCAAGTCCAGTGGAGGGCTACCCCCACATTTGGTGTTTGTAAGGCCGCCTCAGTTCGGGGTCGGTCTGATGCCTTCCCTTACCGGCCTTGTCGCATGGCCTGCGCCCATTAGCCTGGCGTCTGACGGGTTTTCTGAAATCCAGGACTGTGACGACGGGTTGGAAGTTCCAGACTTCCTGGCCAAATTTGGGGAACAGTTCCTGCTCAAGCCGACGGGGATGGGCGAGGCCCAAGACCTTGCGCGTTATCTTGAAGCTGTGGTCAGCGAAAACCACGCCAGGTCCCAGAAGGCCTGGTGGCGCTCCCAGTTCCCAAGAATTGGGAAAAGTCACTCGCCCCCGCCCCCTAGAAGCCTTCACGAACTGGTCAATATGGCGCCCGACGCCGCTATTGTTCGATTGCAGCACCCAGGGCGAGACCAAAGGCCCCTGCCCCTCTTTGAAATTCGCGTTCACGACAGCAGCGAACTTGGCGAGCAAACGACCAGGAAGGGTTCGGAAGGCGGGGCATTCCAACCGCCGCCCGAGCCCGAGACCATGCCGCTGATCGAGCCGCAGGTCGAGGATCAAGCCGACATTGCGGAGGACCAGGTCGATGGGGACCGGTCTCTTCCCGATCGCCAGGATCGATCGCCTGCCATCGACGATGTGATCGCAAATCTCTTCGGGGCACACGGCCTGGTCTCAGCGGCCGAGGATCTGCGTAGCGACCGGGCGATCGAGGGTCTTGATGAACTGGCCGCCCCCGCAGTTATCGATAAGGACCTTGGACATGCTTAGCGTCTGGGCTGTCTCATCAGCCTCCGGCGGGCAGTATTATCAGAAAGAAGACTACTATCTTTCATCGATGGAAGGCGGGCCGGAAACTGGCCTCGTTTGGCTTGGCGAAGGATCAAAAGCGCTCGGTCTTGAAGGCCCGGCACGCGCCGAGGACTTTCAATCGGTCCTTCGAGGACGAAATCCAGATCCTGAAGGCCCTCCCCTCTCCAGAGCCGAGCGCTTGGGTGAGGTGGAACATAAGGCGGGCTTCGACCTTACTTTCAGCGCGCCAAAGTCGGTCTCCCTCCTTGGCCTCATTGGGGGCGATCATCGTCTGTTAGCCGCGCACGAAAAGGCCGTCGTCGCGGCCATGAGTTATGCCGAGAAGGAGCTTGCAGTCACCCGCGTCAGGACACCGGAGGGCAGAGTTGAAAGGGTCTCGACTGGAAACCTGGTCGCCGCCAAGACAACCCATGCGACCAGCCGCGAGGGTGATCCGCAGGCACATTCCCACGTCATCGTGGCCAATGCGACTTGGTTGAAATCAGCAGGCGAATGGCGAGCGATTGAATCTAAGGCCCTGTTTGAGGGACAGGTCACGCTGGGCCTCATCTACCAACGAGAGCTCGCTCGGGCATCCATGGAGCTCGGCTATGACGTCCAGCCTCATAAGGGCGGGACCTTTGAGCTTTCTGCTGTGAAGCAAGAACAGAGGGAGGCCTTCTCCAAGGCGACCAAGCGGGTCGAAGAGGCCTATGCGCGGGAAAAGCCCACCACGCCGGACGCCGCTCAAGTCGCAAAGCTTAAGGACCGCCCCAAGAAACTGAAGCTCGATATTGGCGAGCTCGAGGGACGATGGCGCGAGGAAGCCCGGGAGGTTGGCTTGGACGCTGAAGGTCTGGTGAAAGCGGCCCATGAACGTGGACGTGGCGCCGTCCTTTCCTCCGACCAGATAGCCAGGCGCGACGCCCCCATTGCAGAGTTCGTTTCGGCCCTGAAAACGCGCTTTCTGGGAGGCGTCTCTGAAAAGTATGGCTACCAGACTGGTGAGCCTGAAGTCGGCCGAGATCCAGAAGCCCGCCGAGCTGTCAGCTTAGCCGTGGAAGTTCTAGAAGATCGGCGTGCGGTCTTCACAAGGACAGAGGTCATGCGCGGCGCGCTGGAAGCCTCTTCGCTCCAGGTGGCGAGCGAAAGTCTATCAAAAGAGATCGCGGCGTTGGAGCGCGGCGGCGTTTTGAAGGTCGCAGATCAGAAACTGCATGGCGGCCTGACAACGCCGGACGCCTTGGCGCTTGAGCGCCAACTCATTGCATCGATCGAAGGTGGCAAGGGCAAGTCGACGCCAGCCTATGACAAGATCGGAGCCATCTCTCGATTGAAGCAGCCAGATCGCCAATCCTCGGATCTGAACTTGAACGCCGGCCAGGTCTCTGCGGCCCTGCTCGTCCTGTCATCCAGAGACAGGGTGCTGGCCATTCAGGGCGCTGCCGGCGTCGGCAAGACGACCTTGATGCGCACCGTGAATGAGGCCCTGGCCGACAAGGGTATCTCGTCAGTCGGGCTTGGACCAACCCATGCCGCAGTTGACTCACTTCGTAGCGAAGCTCGGATGGACAGGGCGCAGACGACGGCCAGCTTCCTGGCTCAGTTCTCCGATGTCGCAGACGGGAAGCGGCGGGCCACCAGCAATGAAAAATCCCAATGGGCCGGCAAGGTGGTCGTCGTCGACGAAGCTTCCATGCTGTCCAATCGTGACGCCCTGAAGATAGTCGATCTGTCGAGAAAGCTTGAGCTCTCGAAATTGGTCTTAGTGGGCGACCAGAGGCAACTTGGATCCGTGGGGGCTGGGGCTCCGTTCCGCCACCTCATGAATGAAGGTGCGCCCAAGGCCATCGTTGACGAAATCGTCCGCCAGCGTGACCTCGGCCTACGGTCTTCAGTCGAAGCCTTCTCCCGAGGAAACGCCAAGGATGGCGTGGAGCGGCTTGGCCTCTCACTCATCGAGGTTGGCGCAGGAAAGGGCTCAAGCGACCTCGTTGAAAAGGCCTTTCAGCTTTGGAAGGCGGCGCATGAAAAGGGCCAGACCCGGCCCGTCCTCACTGCGACCCAGGCTGAACGCCACGAGATCAATGGCAAGATCCTGGAGCACCTAGAAAGGCAGGGCGAAATCGGGCGCACTGGCGTCTCAGTCTCGCCTTTGGTCCAAGTTCATTTGACGGGTCCGGAGCGCTGGAAGGTAGAAAGTTACAAGGAAGGCCAAGTGCTTGTCTTCAACTCCTCAAGCAGACAGCTGGACGTGTCCAAGGATGAACAGGTCCACGTGATAGCTCGTGGACGGGCGGACACGTCCACACTTCTGCATGTTGAAAACCAAAGCGGGCGGCAATTTGCGATCGATCTTGCCTCAGCGGCTCGTAACGGGCGGGACATATTTTCGGTCTTCGATCAGCAGGAACCCACGCCAATCTACAACGGCGCCCAGATGGTGTTTGAGCGGTCGCTGAAAGGCATTGAAGCGCGGGTTGGCGAGAAGGTGACGATCGTCTCAAGCGACGAAAAGCAGGTGACGCTGGAGCGAGATGGAGGAGCACGGCTTGAATTGCCTGCCAATGACCCGAACCTCAGGTTCCTGGGTCCAGGCTATGCGATGACCACTCATCGCGCCCAGGGATTGACGCTCAGAGATGATCCAATAGCGGTCCTGCATTCTCGTAATGCGAACCAAGCCATCGCTTATGTCCAGGTATCACGGGCGGTGCACGGCATCAGCGTGGTCACCGACGCCAAGGAGCGCTTGCTCTCGAGGCTTTCCAATAAGGACGGACAAAACCTGATCGCTTCGGAGAATGTTCGTCCAGATCCGGCTGAGATGTCGCCAGACCGGCGAGCGGGAATGGATCAAGGCCTTCGCGAGCCGATCGCACGGGATGTCAGGCTGGAAAGCGAGAAAGAGAAGAAGCTTGAGAAAACCTTTGATCGACAAATCGATGGGCCGGCGCGCCAAGAGCCGCAACCCGAGCCGTCAGCCGACCGAAAGAGGGATTGGGGGATGTCGCTTTGAGGCTGAAGTGTCCGACGCCTTGCGGACTTGGATGCCTGTCTTGGCGTCCACCTGGCTACGAGTAGACCTGTCCTCAGGTCCCCGTGTCAGCACCCAGAAATATCTGGCAGCGGGGACAACGACTTATCTTAGAGAAGGAATTTCTGGAGAGCCAATCCGCCGGCCGAAGTCACAATCATCGCTATTGTAAGCCATATCCTTTGGCGTCGAAGGCTAGCTTCGTGGTGATCCCCGATCCCTTCGAATTGCTTGGTTGTCTCAGCGAACCGCTCATCAATCGAGGCGAACGAACTGTCGAATTTGGCGCTCAGCTGCGCAAATTTGGATTCCAGCCGACTTTCCATAGGATCGCTCGTACCTGTAAGTCCGAAGTCGAGACGGGTTTTACCATTCTGTGCAGAGAAGCTCTATCGGATTGAGGTGACTATGGTTCGATCCATTCATCAACAGACTCGAAGCCAATCGCAGTCGGATCGAGAAAGTGGTAAATGAAGTTCGTTCCGACCTCGTCACAAAGGGTTCGTACCGCCTCATGGAAAGCCGCCTTGAGAAGTCATTCGCCGAACTTCGTGCAGAACTTGCAACGTGCCGGACGGACATATTGCAATGTATGCGAAACCAGCAGCGGATTCAGATCGCCTTGATTATCGGCATGGAATTAATCATGGGCGTAGTGGCGTTCGCACTAGGCGTTTACCGTTAACAATCGTAGCGAAAAAAGAAGTTCCACTCTTCTTGGAGTGGAATGTCTGCGGATTTGATGTCGCTTAAGGCGCCAATCCGTCCTTCCCGACACATCTCGATAGATCCGCCAGCCCTTCCAAGGCTTCGCAGGTCGATGCAGGCAGGTCACGGCAGTTCTAGGTCGAGGTGGGGTATGGTCGAAGATGAACGCCTGCATGCCGTAAAGGCTCTGGTGATCAATCATGTCAGCACCCCCTCACTGCGCCGCATTCGAGATGCATGGGCTGTCCATCTGCTCGCGCAGGAAATCCTTGAGAAGCTCGACCATCGGGCAGGTATTTGGCGAAAATGGAACGATCAGCGCGAAGAGCTGGTCAAGTCAGCAACAGACTGCTGGATTCCTATCGTGGATCTTCAAGAATACCTGAATGGCATGCAAGGACCGCCCCTAACGCGGATGGATGTCGCACAGCGGCTTAGGGCGTTCCAGGACGAGGGGCATCGTTCTCCGCCAAATGAAGAAATGAAGCCCGTATGCTTGGATATTTTCGAAAGAGAGAAAGCGGAAGGTACGGAACTTCCCGCCATCATTGGGGCAATCCAAGAATGGCTCGACAAGGAAGAATTGCGCCTGTTCTTCGCCAGCATGGAGGCTCGGCGGAAACAGGTCGAAGAGGACAAGATTGCCCTGGAACAGCGGCTCCTCTCAGGAGCAGATTGCAAATGGACCCCGCTCGACAACTCAGCCGAGGTCTATTGCCGTACGAACGGACGCACCTATCGGCTCCTTCGGACAGGCAACAAGATGCTGGACCTTCACCGCATCAAAAATCTCGATGACCAGCAAAGCCTTTTGATCGGGACCTATCGAACTCGCGCCGATGCAACGAAGGTTGTCGCTGAGTCCGCCTACCAACCTGAGCCGCGCTGGTAATTGGCACGACGACAATCGTTTGGAGGGGGACATGGCATTAGTTTCGAGGCAGGCGCTTTATGAGCTGGTCTGGGCCAAGCCAATGAGGACGCTCGCCCAAGAATTCAATCTCTCCGACACCGGCCTGAAAAAGATCTGCCAAAGGGTCGAAATCCCCGTTCCCGACCGTGGGTATTGGACAAAGCTGCGCGCCAGCAAGGCGGTAAAGCCCGCCAATCTCCCGCCTCGAGGGCCAGGCATGCCCGACGCCGTCTATATCGGCGAATATTCCCGGTTCGGCTCGCATATTGTTGACCCCGAGGTGGAGCTTGCAGAGCCAATCCCAGTCGAACCTCAATTCAATGAAACGCTTGATCACTTGAGGCTCCGTATTGCGGCGCGCGTTGGCAAGGTGATCTACGAGCGCACATTGAATGCGCCTCATGGCTTAATCAGAAATCTGCTCGCTGACGATGAGAAGCGTGGTGTCAGGGCCCGAGACCTACCTTGGCGCCTAGCATCAGCGGAGCCGTTCTTTGACTCGGCGTTTGAGAAGCGCCGACTGCGCATCCTCAGTAGTCTATTCACAGCCCTGCAAAAGTTCGGGTGTCAGCCTTGGATTGCCGATCCCGAGGCGCGAAATATCGGCGTTATTGTTGGCATGGAGCACATAGGGTTCTTCCTCGATCACCCATCGGCAAAGGCCGATCGAAGCGGCCAGTGGCGTACTCGGCCCGGTTGGGCGGATGAGCTGCGGCTGACAATTGCGGGAGAAGGGGCGCGGAGTTGGAGTGATACCGAGGAGCACGGCCTCGAGGTACACCTAACCGACATAGTCGTGTCACTCGTCACAGTTGGCGAACTCAGTTATCGCGCCGCGGCGCGGGATGCATTTACGCGGTCGCTCCGACGGCGACGACAGCTTGAGGAAGAGTTGGTTCGTCGGCGCGCGGAAACAGAACGCAAGGCCTGCGAGGCGGAGGTCGCGGCAGAAAAGGTAAGGCGCGACGAACTCATCCGTATGGCGTCAGACCTCCGAGCCGCCGACGACATCCGCACGCTCGTGACAAGGGTTCTCGAAGGCAAAGGGGTGGGCGATGAGGTCGCATCGCGCTGGGGCGCCTGGGCTCTGGAGGTCGCCGATCGACTTGATCCCTCAAGTAGGCCTTCGCTCGATCTCACAAAAGCTGCTGGCGAAATTGGCCCACCGTCGTAACTCAGTCCACGCCCAGTGCCTTGAATACTGCATCTACCGGATCCGAGTAAAAGGAGGTCTGGAATTTAGCGAACAACTCGCCAGGCACAGTTGGAATGTCTGCGACGCTTGCCATCGGCAGAAGGATACGTTTGGCGCCGCTATCGAAGGCGAGCTGCAGGCATCCTGCGAGGTTTTCGACCGGCTTAATGTTCCCTCCAAGGCTCATGTCACCGAGGATCACCATCTGGCTCTGGACGGGCTTTTGGAGAACGCCAGAGCAAGCCGCCACGAGTCCAGCCAAGGTTATGGATGAGGTTGGACCACTGTTTTGGAGCTCAACCAGGTGGACGTGATAGTCGTGCTCTGTCGCCTTGGACGCCCCGCTTATCCGGGACAAGTTCGCTTTGAAATAGTCGAACCCGATCTTCAAGGCCTCGCGCGCTGAACTGCTTGAGCCGATACCGGAAACTGCGAACTTTCCGCCGCCGGCTGTCGTTTGAGTTTCAAGCCGATAGAGGCCCAGGTGTCCGCCGCTGCCCGTCCCAATGGTATGCAGGACGCCGGGCTTCATCTGACCTTCGGGGATTAGATGGCCGCCACCCTGTTCAGGAACAGCGATGAACCGCTCCTCGTGCGTTTCTTGATCGATGTAGGAGAAATGGACGTCAAAGAATTCCATCCCCCCAATCTTCTTGAGCTGCTCCTTGACCCGCCGTCGGGTTTCCAGCGCGTATTCCAGGCACTTGCGGACATCATCCTTGTCAAATCCGCCGTGGGGAAACAGCAGCTTCAGCAACCCTGAAACGGTCTTGCGCACGGCGATCGTGTCGCGCTGATTGAGATTGTTGCCGAGTTTGAAGAACCGATCGATGGCGTCCGAGAAGCTACGCTTGCGCATTTCGCGCATGAATTCGGCAAGGTAGTCGGTGATCAGACCGTACCTAGTCGTGAAGAACTCTGGGCGCATTTTCGGGATTTCCCAGCCTGGTATATAGGCGTGGAAGCGGTCGAAAAATGCACTGTCGATCATGGGCTGCGGAAAGGGCGCCAGCAGGTGGCTGGTCTTTACCAAGGTATCGACTGACTGATTGATGTTGCCGACGAAGACCATACTCGCAGAGGCCGCGATGGAATCCCGGCCCCGAGCAAACGAGCCGTTGGCCATGTAGCCTTTCATGATCTGGATACCATCGGGATCCTTGAAATTGATCCCTGCGACCTCGTCGAACGCCACCACGTCCCACATGCCAACCAGCCCGACCTGCCGGCGCGACATATTGTAGAAGAGGTTTGCGACCGTAGTCTGGCCGCCTGAAATCATGATGCTATTGGGGCTGATTTCCTCATAGACGTAGGACTTACCCGTCCCGCGAGGCCCGAGCTCGCAGGTATTATAGTTGTTCTCGACAAAGGGAATTAGTCGAACGAGCAGGTGCCAGAGCGTTCGTTCATCCAGAACTGTGGGCTCCATCCCTGTAGAGCGGGTGAGCACATCGATCCATTGTTTGGTTGTGAACTGACGCCGGGCAGCGAACAGCTCTTCCATATCCATATTGGGCATCTGGATCGGCTTGAGATCGGCGATCGAGAAGGGTGACCCGCGCTGCCCTTCCTCGAAATAGTAGTGGACGGTAACGATGCACCATATCCCACCAGCCAACAGCTTTTCGTTGGCCTTCACGTAGGAGGCCTCGATCTCGGCATCCTTAACGCCCAAGTTCGCGAGCAGGGCCTCATAACAGTCGCGCTTGTCGTTCAGCCTGACGCTGATCTTGTCTATGATCTTGAAACTGCCGCGCTCGCGGATCTTCGATTTGACCTTCTCAGCTTCATCGGGACGCACGTAATTATCAGCGAGGATGCCCTTAACGGTCTCCAGGCCTTCGCGGATCGTCGCCTCATCGTCGGACGCGCAATAGGTGCCGAGTAAGTACTCAAGGACATAGGTCGGCACATTGGCGCCTTCCTTGACCAGCTTAGTAAGGTCCTTCCGTACGACCTTGCCCCCGAAGTGCTGGACTAGAAGCTCGTCGACGTCGTTCTTGGCTTGAGGCTCAGAAGTCATTGTCGAAAGCCAGACTGATCGTGATTGGGAAGGGCGGGATGAGGTCGAGTTGATCGTCGTTGTCGCGGATGATCAATCGATATTGCTTTTGAGCGTCAAACGGCAGGTTGGCCAATGTAAGCCAAACCTCTTTGCGCCATAGGTTCATATCCGCCACAGCGGAGTCGAAAGTGACAACAGCTGTATTCGAAATCTGCTGATCGCCGTCATAGATGGCCAGGCGCGCAGTAGCAGGTTGGACGCGCGCGGATACGGCCTCCGTTTGCGTCAAGGTGAACCGATGGCGGGCAGTAGTGACACGGGTACTATGGAATAGGGGCGCTATTCCCACTTTGCGTATTGAAGTCTGGTCCCTCCCCTTGCCTTCCCCGCGCGCGTAATTGATCCGGAGCAGCGGTACGCAGATTTCCTGAGGCATGGCGCCGCCATGGACGAAGCGACTGCCGCCGACGAAGTGGAAGCGATTGATCCCCATGGGCGCCCAGAATTCCATGTCCATTTCGGATTTGGCGGTCGTGCTGGCGCTGCCAGCGATTGCGCCCGACGCTGTCCCTAGGTTCGTGCCAATCAGGTAACGCTTTTTGGCAATGACTGTGCCGCTTGGACGAGTGGACAGAGCATTCTTCTGCGCTTCGGTGGGGGATGTATTCTGGAAGAGGAAGCCGTGGTCAGCCGTAACGACGGCCCGGTTGCAGTTGAAGGTAAAAGCGCGCCGAACCAGCGCATTGATCTCATCGATCGTCGTGCGAACGGCAGCGAAGGTTTTGTCCTCATTGCCGGTATCGGCCGTCTGATCGATTTGATTGTGGTACACGTAAATCACCCGATAAGGCCTGAAGAAGGCCTTGCCGTCGTCCTTCTTCATTTCCATTAGGTCAGCGGCCTTGACGGCCACACCACCCACGGCCTCCAGCAGCTTCTTGCGCGCTTCGAGACCCGCTGTCGGCCGGCCATCAAGCAAGACAGCCGCATCTGCAGTGTAGGTCAGCTGCTGATGGGGGAGCAGCGCCGCCATGCCAAGCGCCGTATAGGACGGCAATACACCCAGCATGGATTCCAGCTTAGCCTGGTATCGGTCGGTGCCATTCATGGCTCGGAACAGCTCCTCCGCCGCCTCATAACGGAAGGCGTCAGAGATGATCACAACGACCCGTCGATCCGGGTCGCCGTCCAATATCGGTTTAATGGCGCGGCGGAAGAAATCGAACTGGTTGGTCACCTCCGGCAGCGACCAACCAGGAAGCAGTTCGCCTGAAACCTGACGGGTCCACAGGTCACCAAGCTCAGCCAGGTACCAATTGCCATAAACATCTTCGATGTGAGCGCGCAGGTCCTTGAGGACGTCCCAGTTCTCACCATCCGCGGTATCAGCGGCTTCGGAAAAGAGCCGGTAGAGCTGGTCGAAGCGAAAGAGTCGGCTCGTATAGGCTGCCCAGGTCTCTGCAGCGGAATTGCTCCGCAAATGAGCCCCCTCTGCGCCTTTGAGCGCGAGAAAAGCCGCAGCATGGGTGATCGCTTCGAATACCGCATGCATTGCTGCGCGCGGCGCCTCGTGTGTGGTCGGCTTGTCAGCATTTGCCCAATAGGCGTCCTGGCGCACGCCACAAAGGCCGGCAATCTTTGCGGCGTCCACGGTTTCGGACGCCTCGAGCACCTGGCGAGTGAGGAGCGATGCAATGCGCTTTTCTACATCGAGGAAACTATGGACAGTTTCGAGGTCGGCCAGACCGAAGACCGATAGCTGATCCTTCACTTTAATTTCGATAGCGATCTGCGCTGCGAGGGAGTCATAGCGCCTTTGATAGGCGCTGGAGTCACGCCAACCGTCCATGAACACAACGGCGTTTACCCCTCCACCGTTCGGCAGCGTCAGGTGGCTGAAGGCCTCCGGCGTCTTACCGGTAACGTGACGCGCGAAGTCCGTGGCGAACAGGCGCAGCAGCAAATTCCGTAGATTCGGGCTTTCATCGACATATCGGAATTCTGCGCAGACGAAATCCCAGAACCGGTCAAGGAGACCAAACCGCTCGAACTCGGCCATCAGAGGGGTAAATGCCGCAAGATCCTCCTCGTCCATTTCGGCCAAGGCGATCCGGAGAATATGCGCCAATTGAGGTTGGGCGGCTTTAGCCAACACAGCCAGGATCTTCAGATCAAGTTGCCGTTCAGTGTCGCCAGGGATGACCAACCGTTGCAGCTTTTCCAGCCTTTCACGGCTAGCGAAGAACTTCGCACGTTCGTTGATGAATGGCTTGAGCGCCAAGGTATCGAAGAGCCCCAGCTCTCGCAGAATTAAAGTGGACTTGTCGGCCGCGAAGGGGGCAGCCCAACGCCGAATATCCAGCATCAAGTCATTGGCTGGATCAGTCTGCATGCCAGTTTGATAGAGTAGGAAACGCGACGAGGGCTGTTCGAGCAAAATTCGAACCTTGAGTGCCAAGGCAGATTGGCCAGAAAGGTGGATCACCTCGACGCCATCGTCGCAGCAGGCCTCAAGGCCTAGGCCATCAATTTCGCCATCGAACTCTGATTCAGCGTCGTGCCACCAGACAACCCGATGGCCGGCATGGTCAGGCCCACCGCTGGTGAATAATCGCTTTAAATGGACCTGGATGTGCGACAAATCCACGTTGGCTAGTCTTCCTTGTCGTCCTTGCCGCAAACCTTGTCTTTGGCTGCCAGCAGGTTGCCAAAGCGGCCATAGTTGACCTTCACCCCGTCGTCGAGGTCGAGCTCAATCCGTTGATCGGCAAGGTGCCGCAATTCCTCGTCAAATACACGCAGTTCGGACACTTGTTTGAGCAGTTTGTCCTTCTCTCGCGTCTTACGGGTCTTTTCAGCTGACGAGGCGGACACCGCAATCTCGGCATCCAGATCGTCTACGCGCTGCTGAAGTTTGCCCATCAACGGCGTGACATAGACCGTGCGCATTCTGGCCAAAGTGCCTTCGTTGTAGCGGTGGAGATAGACCAGCGCCTCGAACGCCTTCTGCTTGCCCGAGGAAAAGAGCCAGTAGATCGGACGGTTCTTGTAGGTCTGAAGGTGATCTTTGTAGAACTGCTTTGAGAGGTAGGAACGCAGTGCCGCACGTGGCTCACCCGCCTTGTCCTTGGAGAGACCATTCATCAGCGTGAACATCGTTTCCGTGACTGGCGCTTTTGGCCAAGCTGCACAAAGGAACTCCTCGATCCGCACGGCAGCATCGTCGCCAAACCACTGCTCCTCCGTCAGCGGGATTATGCCGTCGTCGTCGGCGGGAAACGGACCATAGCGTGACGGATCGAAGCCTATACCTCCGGAATGGGCATAGATCAGGCCCGGTTCAGCCAGCGAGTAGCGGCCCATCATGCAGCCGAAAGCATATGAAATTATGTCAAATTCTGTTGTGGTTTCTCGTTCAAAATTCTCAACTCTATATCCATTACTATCTACACTTTGATGAAAATATCTACTGATATAATCAACTACAGATTTATCGATTTGTTTTTGTAATCTTCTTATAGATAATATGTTATTTTCATATTGAAGGTTGCTAAAGTTAATATATTCATCAATCGTTTTTGATTCAGATTGAAATATATTGATGCCTCTATATTCTATTGATAACTCTATGCCATCCCAATCGTCTTTTGCCGCATTGATAGCATCATTCGCCCAAAAGCTCATTTTATCAATAAGGTCGTCGGGGCACAAAGGAAGGTCGTCGAACTCACTGTTAAAATCTGTGCCAGGACTCATAAGTTGGATGGCGTCTGATACAACAGATGAATTTAAGAAGGCAAGATTCGCCTTCAAATTATTAAGGGATGAAAATGGCACGAGCATCGCAGATGTATCGAATATTAGACCTTCAGGATTATACCTAAAACCAATACGCTTTCCGCTAGATCTAACTCTAGACCACGTAACGCCCTCTCTAAAATAGAGAGACCTATTTCTTATTACAAATTCCGGATCAGAAATATTTCTATACTTATTTCTAACAAGATCGAGCAATTGCGATCCATTGTCTTTGTAATTTACAACATGAATAACATTTCCATACCACTTTCTAGGCGCTCCTCCCTTATTATAGAGGAACCATGACTTTTTTGGGTCGGATGTAGATATTTGGGAGATGGCATCGCGGGCAATTTCCCACCAGTATCGCAGAAATCTAGGATTATCTGTCGTAGACATTCCCTGCTTGGCAGTGGCGACAGAGCGCATTTTGTTCGGAAGTTTAAGAATTAAGCCAGCACTTATAGGTGCTGATGGTTCGATAATATTGTTCGGGAGTTCGAGAAATTCTCTTTGAAATCGATCAAATCGGTCAATGTATTTATTCCCATTTTCGGAATCTGAACCAGCCAATATAATAGATTTTCCTCCAAAATTTGAACCAGACAAGACAATCGCACACGCTCTTACCGAGAATGCGCCTGATCCAATTTTCCAGACCGAATTTATCGACTCATTATTCAGAATTTCAAATCTCAATGAAGATAAGCTGGGTAGATAAAGAAGCTCTTCCTTTACAACAAAACTTGAAATACCGTTTCGTTTTCTAAGATTCGACCCTCTTCTAATAAACATTGCATAAGTGTCTATTTTTGCTTCTGGGTAGTAGCGCACAGCAAAATTTTCATAAAGCTTTGGAACGCCCGTTACACCACGCCCTCCCAAGTAAGGCGGGTTTCCTACCACACAATCGTAGCTATCACCCAGCAAACGGGCCTGTTCGACCAACGGCTTTAACAGCTCCTGCGCATCCTCCTGCGCCCGTCGCAGCAGCAAATCACCCGTGAGCGGCTTTGCTAGTAGCGCATCCAGCAAAGGCAAACTCTGCATCACTTTGTCTGGAACCGTGATCAGCGATCCAAAGGTCTTTGCACCTTCAAACAGCGTGACCAGCGCCTTGATTGCACTTGCTTCGGCTGAGGTCGGCTGTTTCGCAGCAAGGGTGGGCTGGCGCAGCGTTTCAGGCAGAAGATCGCCGCTCGGGACCAATTCAAAACGCTCGTGAGGCAACAGCGCGCTAGCCAGCGCATCTGCATCAAGCGCCTCGGCCTCTTGCAAGGCCAGAACATTCAGCGTGGGAGGATTACGCAGCACCGAACGATCATCGGCACAGGCTTTCATCAGCAGAGCAAACCCGGCCATCTGTGCCGCACGATCATCGATATCGAGACCGAACAGGTTCTTGGTCAGGATCGCGCGGGCAGCTTCGCGCTTGGTGTAGCCCCGCTCCAGATAGATTGACCGGAACAGGTCATAGGCTTCGACCAGAATATGGCCTGACCCAACTGCTGGATCGATCAATGTGATGGCTTCGAGATCAAGCTGCTTTGGTGTGATCGCATCGATCTGAGCTTTGACCTCTGGCGTCTGTTCCGCCGGAGCAATGTAATACTCCATGCCAGCGCGAATGCCGCTGTCGGGATAGGTCGCCAGCCACTGCGCCCCGAGGCTGTTCTGGACCATATATTTCACGATCCAGTTGGGCGTGAAAAGTTGGGTGGCAGCAGGGATATCTCCCGACTTCACCACCTTGCCCATCACCTGATCCTTCTTCTCCGAGATGTAGAACTGGTAGAGCCAGCCTATGATTTCGACCTCGTCCCATTCAGGCTCCGCGATGCTGTTGACCAGCTTGCGGATGATGCTGTCCGTCTGGAGCAGGTTTTCTGGGAGCAGGAGTTCGGTTTCATCGTCGATGCGCTCGAAGAGAAATGGCATAGCTTTGTGCAGGTCGTTGCACTGGCCGATCAGGATGCGGCGATAGAGGACCTCATCCTTGTCGCCCGCGAGCTTGAGCTCGACGACAACCTTTTGGTCTAGGCCAGGCAGGCTTAAGTGCTGTGCCTGCTGTAAGATCTCCGGCTCCCGTTCACCGCGTGGATGGCTGAGCACCCGGTAGCCGTGGTCAAAATAGCCATGCAATTCGATATAGCGGATGGCCAGGAAACGATTGAACCAGGTATAAGCCACAGCCTCCATGACATCGTCAAAGGAGGTGACTTCGATGCGCGCGAGCAATTTCCTGCGCTGTGCAGCCACGACCTTGGGAAACGCCTTGCCGCCAATAAGGAAGAGGTCGCCGCGCTCTTCCCCCGGTGTGAAACCTTCCTTGGTGACACCGAACAACGCGGCTCGGTCGGTCATTGCGCGAATAAAATCCTTCCGCGCCTGAGGAGCATAGGTCTTCAGGGCGTTGCGATTAGCGACCATTGATAGGTGATCCTGCTACAGAATTTCGATTCGAGCGTTGGCGGCCAGGGCCTCTTCGAGCTTTTGGCGAAGTGCGGAAAGGTAAGTTTCCACATCGTCCCTGCTCTCAAGATAGGCCTTTGAGCCCATCAGGGTGCGAGCCGTAACCTGCTGTCGCTGTCGGAACTTCTCGGGCGTCGCAATGCGCGGTGGCGCAATGTAAGGCATCGCGGGCCCCTCTTGAGGACCGGGATGATCTGCCTTTTCTGTCGGAGCTGCCGACCCTGGCTTTGCTGCCGCCTTTGCTCGGGCACTTGAGACGGCGCGTTCGATCATAAGCCGTGCATTGTCTTCTGCTTCAGCTGCGGCCTTAACTAGGTCGGCAATCTGACCAGTAAGGATCTGATCAAGAATATCCCGGCGGATACTTTGAAGTGGCAGAAGGCATTGATTGGAAAAATCCGCATCGACGCCGATATCCGCAAGATCGGCCTTCACTGCTGCAATGCGAGGGTCAACCAGGGCCAGAGCTTCGGCTCGCCTCTCAATCAAGACAACCTCGTTTCGGGCTTTGAGCAGATCGATCAGCCCACCGCTTTCTTTGATCCTCGGATAGGGGCTTTCCGCGGCGAGAATTGCAGCGACATTGTCGAGCGCTTTGGCCGCATCAGAATCCTTTCGCAGATGGAATGCGTTGGGAAGGAATCGGTCCCGATAGGCTCTCCGCAATGCGTCCCACTGAGTACGCTGTTGCGTGAAAAAGGTGGACTGCTGCTGAAACCGTTCATCCTGCTCCACCAGGTCGGCGCGATCCGTCTGTAGTTGGTTGATCAGAGCGAAGCTGTCTTTATGGGCGAGGAGTTTCCGCGTGACACCCAAGAGGTCGGCGATCTCACCCTTCCCCGGATAGTCGCCCGTGCCGGCTAAAGCCGCCCATTCGTTCAACTGCCTAAGACGGTCATCAAAACGGTCTCGAATAAAGGCTGCCAAGTCATCTTCAGACTCCGGCGGGGTCTTGCCGAATAGGTCACGCGCAAGTGTGCGGACAGCTTGAAGTGCGGACCTGTCCACAGTCTGGCGCCTGGAAACACTGACACGGTTCCACTTGGTAGTTCCGTCAATCTGACCAAAAACTTCTGCGACCGCGAGCTTGCCGCCATTGGCATGAAGCTCGATTTGACCGGCCTTAAGAAGCCGACAGACCAAAAGGAGCGTATCGAATTCCCGCCATCCGTAGGGGTGCCGGGCAAACCGATCATTGATCATCGCCCCCAAGTTCAGCGTCTGGCTGCGCCCGCTCAGAAGTTCGACATAGTCGAGCACTTCTTTGAGGGCGCGAGCGTTCTGGCTTCCGCCCGTTAAGTCCAGTTCCTCACCATTGGGGTCGGACAAAACCTTACGGATCTCAACGATTGGGTCGCTGGAGGAATGCTGGATATAGCCAAGCTTGTTGTAGGAATTCTCCACTAGGTAGTTCAGGGCGGCATCAACCGCAGCCTTCGGCGCGCCTGAGAACGTCTTTTCCTTGCCGATAACGTAGAACTTCGCCGTTTCCAGCATGTCCGACAAAGTGGCGTGAATGCGTTGGCGGCGTTGGGTGTTTTCAGAGCGCTTGTCATCAAAGATCCGCTTTATCGTTGGGGTCACAGATCCGTCGGATCTTTGACGGAGGTAGGCCTCAGTCTTGATCAAGGTAGTGATCTCGTCTGCGAGCTTTTTGTCATCCCGCAGTTTGATGAAAACCTGGCCCACAGAGCCATCCATGCTCTGCTGCACACAACGCGGCTCATTGAAATCGCCGTAGTCGGACGCCAGGGGCGTAAGGACCGAAAGCGGAAGCGCACCCTCAATACGGTTGCCGATGGGCGCGAGATCGATGATCCGTAGGATATCGAAGTCCTTGTTGTTGACGCTGTAGCGGTACTTGCGCAGGTCTTTCAGGACATCTTCGAATATGACCTCCCCAAGCAGCCGAAGCCGTTCGCTCTCGACATACTCTTGGGTCTTAATCTCCTTGTTGATGTCGCGCTCTTCGTTGGTCAGAAAGAAATAGAGATCGCCGTTTCGGCTGATCAAGGTCTCCCTTTCCAGTCTTAGAAGGCTCTGCTCGATCTCCGCGCGAATGGCTCTTTTGTCGGCGTCCACTTCGTCGACAAAGAAGGTAACCAGATTGTCGATATTGCCCGGGACCTCATCAATATACCTGATTAAAAACAAGGTCTTGAGAACGCGGCTGTCAAAATCTGTGGCGTCAGCAATGTTTTGTACGCGGCTGATGGCGACACGCACGACGCCTTCTAGGAAACTCTCTATTGAGGGGTAGAAGGCGTCTAGCGTCACTAGGGCGCCCAGGGGACGCTCCTTGATGGCAAGCGCTGCAGTCTGGAAGGCGTCGAGCATGGAGCGCTCGCCCTTGGAAAGGTGCCCGCCTGCCGCGCCGAATTTGCGGCTCGCCTCGAACATCTTCTGTACCAATAGGAATTGGTACGGGGGGAAGGGGTAGCAGGTTGCGAAGTTCTTCCCGTCAGCGAAGCCTCGCAAGGTCATGCCCGCGTCTCGGAACGTTATCTGGTTCTTGAGAATGTCACCCTTGGCTGCGAACAGCGTTTCGAGCTCAGTGACGGCGTCGGAGGTTTTGGCCAGAAGCCGGCGCTGAATTACTTCATCGGCGTTGGATCCCGACAGGGAAAGCCGGGTAGAGAACCGCCCTTGGATTTTCGAGAAATCATTTTCCCGGGCATTCTCGAACGAAGCGCCGACGACGGCGTCCATATCTTCCTGGGATGTCACGACCACCCAAGCGCGGCCTTTGCAGATGGTGCCCAGCTCCTCGGTGACGGTCTGAAGGTTGAGCATCAGTTGGGATTGGCCGCCTATAAACTGGCCCACTTCGTCGACCAAGAAGACCAGGCGCTGCTCAGGGTCTTTGCCGTCCAGGTACTGCTTCACCCACTTGGCAAAATTCTCGATCGTCAGGCTCAGGCCCTTCTCGAGGTTATCGATCCAGGCTTGAAGGCTGTCGACCGGCTGTCCAAGCACGCCGCCCAAAGCGGCAGCGATTTCGGCCGTATGGAAATGATAGGAGTCCCGTTCCTCATTCCAGTTCAGACCGTAGCCAACCTCTAGAGCCTGTTTGAATGCCTCGTACTTTCCTTTCTCGTCGAGGAACCGCTCCATATGGGCCACCTCGGGATGGTCACCGCTGAAGCCGCAGTGTTCGTTGAACACCCTGAGGAAGACCCGCAAAATCGGATCGCGGTTGTGATTTTGTTCTGCCTTACTGTCGATATTGAAAAGGATGACCTCGGTCTTCGCAGCCGCCAGTTTTCGTAGGTCCCCAGCGAACGCAGAGTCGCCAGAAACTTTTTGAAGGAAAAAATCGAGCGGCGTTCTTTCCTCTTTGCCGTCACTGACGGGTTGGTTGGCAAGGAGGTAAGAAAGGATCTTGATTAGGTGGGATTTGCCCGACCCAAAGAACCCCGAAACCCAAACTGCCATTTGCGCAGCGACGCTCGGATCATTGCCGCGGGCCAGGCCCGAAAGGTAGGCGTCCACAAATTTGCGGAGGTGCTTATCGACTTCCTTGGTGATTACATACTCATCGAGTTCATTGAACGCCTGATCACTCTGGTCCGCCTTGATGACGCCGTTGATCGGTCTCTGGATGTCCTTCGCGAAGGCGTCCTGCAATTTCATATCGGTCAATCCACAAGTCTGAAGGCGCGATAGTATGGCGTTTCCTGCAATTCACCAAAGAGCTGCAGAGTCTGACCATTAAACCGTCCGGGGAAAAATAGGACGACAGGCGTGGTCCCGATTAGCGGTTGTAAGTTGTTCAGGAGGCTATGAGTGCGGACAAATGGGTAAGCTGCGCCGACACCTGTTAGCAGGATTGTATCGGGCTTTTCAGCTTGCACCCTCTCCATCAGCGTATGCGCAAGTTTCCCCGCTTCAAGTGGCCCTTTGAGAGCACTTAGGAGCGCGGGCGCGCCCTTTGCCGTCTCCAATGCAATGGCCTTTTCGTACAATCGGCGCGATCGCAGGACCTCTACGACGAGGGCAAACAAATTGACGTTGGTGACCTTTAGGCTTGTCTTGCGGTCAAGATCTTCCGCGAGCCATGACACGTAAGCATCGACTTGAGGTTCGTCGCCTGGCGCATAGTCGAAGGCGTAGAATGGCACTTCGTTTCCCAGACCTTTTCCGGTCAGAAAGTCATCAGACGTAATTCTCCCCCGGATCTGATCGAGGCGCACTTTCAGGTCGGTCATATGAAAGCCTGCATGGCGCGCAGGATTTCTGAAAATCCGCCCTTATTCAATTCAGCAATGACCTCGGGTTGATAGTACACCGGCTGAAGCATGGGTCGGTCGGCATCCGAAAGCATCCCGATCTCCAATAGTATTTGAAATGTCGAATCGCCGAGCTTTTCAGCTGTTGAAGTCGACCAGACCGGCATCATTGGGTCTCGCTCACGGCATCCATCTAAATAGGCCCGCCAATGGCTACGGGTAAGTGACAGGTTGCCAGAGCGAAAGTGGTCGCGGACCTCCAGTTTAAGAAAATCCAGAAGGAGCGGACTATGGACGAGAGCGGCCGCAAATACGGCTTGGGTTGCGGCTGGCTTTGAGCCATCTCGGACAAGCCCCAACAGATCCGGCGTCAATGTTACAAGCCTGGCTCGAATAAGACTGGCCTGCCGTTTTGCTGTTCCTGGAGACTTCTTTTGAAGGACGTTTTCAACCTCAATCGCGTTGCGCCATTCAGCTGCGCTGGCGTTATTCAGCAGTAGGCTGGCAACTATCCGGGACTCGTAGACTTTCAAGGCGCCGCCTGCGATGTCGGCCTTATAGCTAGGCATCACCTCGTTCCCGCGAGCGGAAGGGTGTCAATTTGCCGATTTATTATGTCGGAGATTTCGGCGTGGAGTGGAAGGTGCCTCCGCTCGTTGGCCCAAGCTTCTCGGAACCGCGAAACTGTCTCGCGGGCAACGCCGATAACTAGCCTTTCTGGAAGACCTGCCTTGGCAGCAAGGTGGGTGAGCTCGTCTTCGTTGAAGCCGTCCCAACGGGCGGTGCGGCTGAACTTAAGGGCCGCCTTATCATCTGGAATGTAGGCCAGCGTAGAGACGAAGTCATAGGCTGGCGACAGGCTGGGAGTGACACTGTCAGCATAGAGCAGCGACCAGTTTTTAAGGTGCATGTCGGCGTTGCCAATCATTGCATTGAAAACCAGACGGCGGATGAATTCGGTGATCCCAGCCTCTCCGATTTCCAACCAAAGTACCTTGGCAATCGACCGATAGGTGGCATGCTTGTATTTGTCGTCGGGATAGACTCCAAAGACCTGAGCGAAGTCCTCCATGTGGATACGCTCGCCATCGGCGGTCCGGTCGAAGCGGCGGACGGCGTAGGCCGCGCCTTCTAGCTTTCCGATTCCATCTGGAAGGCCGGCGATTTGATCAAGCTCGACGAGCTGAATGTCAGGCACATCGATGCCCACAGACTTCGCCAGGGTCATCATCGAGATCTCGTTCTCGGACACGCCGCGAAAGCGGGTTGATGGCAGCTTGACGATCCAGGACCCGCCGACACCGGTCGCTGGAATTGTCAGGCCTCCCTGTGCTTTCTCCAGCGCGGAAAACTTCAGCTGCACACCAGCAAGTGAAAACCGCAGCGGGACTTCGGCTGGTTCTGACCCAGCGGGAAGGGGATCCTCTTCATGGGCCGGCCCCGGCTCTTCCCCATCTGGCCCCCTGGCGATGACAGCTCCAGGCAAGTCGCGCCCCAGCGCCCACAATAGATAGAATTCCCGGACCACGTTTACGCCGGCCCTTTCGGCCAGGTAGTCCCGCAAGGGACCTTCCGGCAAGAGGTTCGAAAAGAACGGTGACAATCGCGTTTGGGTTCGCCGTTGATCCCGGATCAAGTCGCCCATGGCGTCCTTGAACGACAGGCTCAAGGTTGGCCTGTTGGGGTCATCTGCGTAGGCATCATCGAAGGTGAAGACTGTACGGTCGCCACCTAGCCCGTTGATCGTGCCGACCTTTCGGTCGGCAAGAAAGATGTCGAGGATGTCTGCGGCCACGGCCTAGTCCTCCTCGTCAAGGCTATAGGCGGGGGTCTGCACAGGTGCGCGAGCATGGACAAGCCCGTTACGGATTTTGGCCAGGCCGTGGATCGCGGCTTCGAGATCCTTCAGGTTGTCGTCTGCGCTTTCCCCGGCGCGTCGGATAACCGTGACCGCGTTTTCCAACTCGCCCAAAGCTCCGGGCGTCTGGAACAAGGGGGCGATAGCGATCACGTCCTGGATCAACGTGGCAAGGCGCTCCGTCATACTACTCTTGGGGTGCTCAATGCGCAGACGCCTTAGCGTCGGCTGAAGTGAGTTGACCAAGCCGCGCGCGGACCTCAGATCTTGGTTGGCTTCAGCCTCGCGGATCAAAGCCTCAACGGCCGGGATTGAGGATCGCGGCGCAAGCAAGAGCTCTAGGTCCAGTAAGCGTGCAAGCTCCACCAATGTTGAGACCTTCACGTCAACCGAGCCGCTTTCGATGCGCGAGATATGCGCCTGGGGAATTCGAGCCTTCCCGCTGAGGTCACGTTGAGACCAACCTTTGTTGAGGCGAGCTTGGCGAAGGCTTTGCGCAAAGGCTTCTGCCTGATAGCTCATGATGTAGTTCGTTGCATCATTTCACCCGATTGATGCAGAGAAGCATATATCGTCTCGGCTCCATATGCAATATATGCGCGACCGCATCAAATCCTATTTTGATGTAGCAGAAGATATCAACTCAATATCAGATTCGTATACGTTCGATCTCATCAAGGCTGACCTGATCGGAGCGCCGATCATAGAGCTGTGTGGTGCGAGTGGAGGCGTGATTTGCCATAGCGGCTGCATTTTCCAGCGTACCGCCGTTCTTCAAATAAGCCGTAATGCCCGTAGCGCGAAATGTGTGGTTGCCGATCTTAGTGGCGATGCCCGATGCACAGGCCCGACGCCCTATCATGGCATAGGCGTTCGACTGTGGGAGAGGTCTCGAGCTAAGCGCCGACCTACCCCGTTCAATCGTACGAAATAGTGGCCCTTTAGGATCACGCCGCAGGTCGCAGCCGTCGAGATAGGCGTCCAGAAATGTCTCGAGCGAATGGTGGCAAGGCATCTCGTGACGCTTGCCGCCCTTTTCGTGGAGGCGAACCCAGAGCCGACGGTTCTGCACAAAGACGTCTTCAACCTTCATTCCCAAGGCGGCGCCAATGCGTGCAAAGCTGAACACCATCAAGCTAATCAGCGCCCGGTCACGCAGACCGACCGGGGTCGATATGTCGATCGCATCAAGGAGATGCCGAGCCTCTGCCGGATCGAGCACCGGTGTTTTTCCCCGGCGGACGCTATGGGATGGTCCGCGCACTGAAGCGGCTGGATTCAGCGGAACGACCTGACCCATCACCAGCCAGTCGAAGAGATGGCGGATCGCTGCCAAGTGCTGCTTTGACGTTGGCGAAGATCTGGAAAGGCTTAGAGCCTCTATGTAGGCGCCCACATGGAGCGGTTGGACGTCAGTGACCGAGGCCACCCCCCTGCCCTCGCACCAAGCCAGGAAATCGACCACGGCGCGGGCATAGGCCCGGCGCGTGTTGGCGTTTCTGATGGTCGTGGCGAAGAATTCGAGAAATCGGATTTGAGCGCGCTCGCCGGCAGCCGCGACTATCGACGGTAGGTTTTGAAATCTAACGGGCTGGACGAGCCGCTTCATAACCTACCAACTTCGCGAGCAATCGCCACAGCGGAGGTCGCGTTGTCGAACTGAAAAACAACGCGTCCTTGAGTGTTGCGCTCACGCAGGTCGATTTTCCCTTGCGTGTAGTCATATGAAAAGCACCAGCGCTGGCCCCCAACCTTGACCCAGCAGGTACGGGCAGTCTGACCGTTGCGCTCATAGACGGAAACGTCGTGTCCAGTGCGGCCGAGCTCCAGGCGTGCCCTGACGGCGTCAGAAAGCGGCTTGATCACCTGATCGACCAGTGGCGCATGGTGCGCAGCTTCCCGGCACACCTTTGCGAGAAACTCGTCGATCTGCTTGTCTGTCGTTAGCTGCCGCGCCATGTCCCACCTATATGTGATAATGTCCTTTATCACACATATAAAGCAGCAGCACCTACTGCTTGGTCTCGATATGAAATAGGTGATCGCTTAGCCGATCCGTGAGGACCTGGAGGTCCAGCTACCGGGCACCGTGATCGCCCCACAGCGACTGAATAATCGGCTCGAATTCGGGCTTCGAGCAAAACTGGCAATCTGGGTGTCGGGGCCGCAGCGTGCGGGATCGGGCGATCGGCAGGTTCCATGGATCGACTGACCAGTAGTTAGTCGTGGTGATATCGGCGAAGCACCGCAGCATCTCCACCACCATCAGGATGCCCGCCCAGGCTGAGACGAAGGCGAAGGGCGCAAGAACCTGACGGCCTTCGGGGGTTGCCAGGGCCTGCTCCGAGCAGAGCTGACGGAACAAGCTGTCAAACGCTAGGTTGACGATGGCCGACGCGTCGATACTGGGGTGCGTCTGCGCGATCCTGCGCGCAACGCCTTCGGTGATGAGACCGCTCCGAACGTCGGCCAGGTCGACGCCCAGGCCTTCGGCGATTGAGCGCTCCCGGGCTTGCTCCTCCGGCACGTGGCGGTAGATGCAGGCGAGGCAGGCATGATCGGTGGGCAGGGTATTCGAGTGCACTATCACGCCGCGGACGTCGGTGGTGGATGCGTCGATGATCCGCCGGGGCGCCTCCAGCTGTATGGCGCGGCGGACGAGGCGGCTGTCGACCGTGACGAAGACCGTCTCAGGCGGTCGGCCGAGGATGCGGACGAACGCTTTGAAATCTTCTACGCGTGGAAGAAGGGTGAGCCCCTGGAGGTCGAGTTGGGCGCGCTCCGCCAGGGCCACTGCCTTGTCGCGGTCGATGTCGTCCTCGACCAGATATAGACAGCGGTTCAGCACCCCGCCCTGGACCACCTTGGGATCGACAATCGACAGCTCACCACGGACGTCGAGATGTCGAATGGCGCGCAGGAAGCCATGCGCCACGGCCCCAGCGCCAGCCATGACGGCCGACCCAAGAACGAGTGGACGGTCAAGGGCACCGTCTGGAACCCCGAGCTGAGCATAGTCTAGGCGCATAGGCAGGCGGGCCTGGGGCAGTGCCTGATCCTCGATCACCGCATGGACCGTGGCCGCGGCGGCGGCGCACGCGGCGGCGGCGGCGTATAGCGGATGAGGTTGGGTGTTTAGGAGCCTGACAGCATCCTGGCCGAGGATGGCTCGCGTGGCGTCAAGGTCAACGAAAAGCTGTTTAGCGGCCGTGCGGGGCTCAGCTCCGCCGACGACCACCTCCAGGTCGGGCAGGGCTTCCCCCAGGTCAAATTCCGTCTGGACGGTGCGGCCGACTAGCTCGCCAATGTCGCGCGCCCAAGCGGTCTTCCATCCCACCTCGGCCGTGATGAGAACGACGCGCTTGAGACGTTCTCCTGCCTCGCCCTCGCCCACCCCGAGTATGGAAGCGAGCATTAGTGCGTTTTGCTGTGCAGCCGCACTCATCAAGCAATCCTGATCTGGGCTTCGAGGCCGAAGTTCGGGTGGTGACGCCATTCACCGTCGGGCGTGTAGGCGTAGGTCATCACCTCATTGAGGAAGGTCTCCTGGGTCGTCGTGGCCGCGAAGCGGGGCAGAACCAGGGATAGAGCCCCCACGTGGCGGACGATGGCCCATTCGGCGTCGACTTCGGAGTGGAAGGCGCGGCCAGGATGGGTGTGGATTTGCGCGACGATCCGACGTCGGGTCGATCGAAGATGATCCATCAGGGCCCGCATCGATTCCGGTGGAAGTCGGAAATAATCGATCGCCGCTATCTGCGCCGGCTCATAGACCTCTACGATCGGCGTCGGCGACCGCTGCGCTGCGGTCGACAGCCAGAGTGCGACCCGCTCCTCCTGCCGCAGCCCGCCGCGCCGGAGGACGTCAATGGTCTCGCGTAGCAAGGTGGGTGACAGGACAATGGCGGTCATCTAACGGCTCTCTTCCAGGCGCGCCACAACTGCAGAACGATCCCTCCGAGGTCTAGGCCGGATTGTCCCCGGTAGTTGTCCCAAAGGTCGGTGAGGTGGCTGGTGTGGGTGTGATATTCGCGGGCACCGCGCATGCACACAAACGGGCGGCCGGTATTGTCGTGCGGCCCTGGATGGAAGACGCTGCCGACGTGCGGCGGCGGCGCCGTAAGATGCTTCCCGCTGGCGTCCATGATCTCGATCGCCGGCGGGAGTTCGTCCCAATCCTTGCAGGTCAGACGCAACCTAAGCGCCGCAGCGCTCTTGTGCCGAAAAATGACATCGAAGATCGGGAAGCGCGCCTCGACAATCTCCCAATCATAGAGCTTGACGGCGCGTGGGTCGATCTGGCCCACATCGCGGTCAAAGGCGGCGCGGGAGAGGGCTTCAAGCACCGCCGCCCCCTTCACGCGCACCCCATTCGAGCACCACCTCGCCGGCGAGGCAAGCCTGGGCCAAGGTGAGGTTAACGTCCACGTCCGTGCCGCCGACCGTGACGATCCAGGTGTCCGTATCGGTGATCTTCAGCTTGCGCTTGGCGTCGGCCAGGATCTCGCTGATCAACGCGGACGCAGGATAACGCTTGAAACCTTCCGCAGGGAATGTGCCAGCTGTGGTCACGACTGTGACCAGCACCTTTTGCGCGTGGTCCGCCCTACGTGACACCACGTGTTCGACGCCTCCCGGGCCGAAGGACAGAAGGCCGCCGGGCGAAAGTACAACGTCCGGTTCATCCTCCCGCTCTAGCACCCAGTCATGGTTATTCGAGGCTGGCCAAATGGTGAGGAACTCGTCCACCTCCATGTCCTGCTCCCCCCAGACCTGCCCCACCTCGTCAATGGTGAAGCTAAAGCTACGATCCGAGGGGAAGGCGCGGAGGAAGCCTCCGGCCTGCGCCTTGAGATCGATATCGTCGTCTGTGCCGATTAGGTGGGTGCGGCCTTCGTGCGCCAGTATCAGCTGGAACTCACTGGCTGGAACGTTGCCGGATTTGGTCAGGACCTCGCGGCCCGTGACCACACGGTCGGGAAATTCTACGTCCCGGCCGTTGACCGGGAAGGTCTGGCCGCGATGGGCGAGGTCATCCATTTTCTAGGTCTCCTATGAGCCGACCATCGGCCGGACTCTTGACGGGTGAATCAGTTGGACTACCTTGCAATAGAAGTCCCGATGTGGACTGTCTATATCGGGACTAAATGTTCCGTCAAGTCCACATGTGGATGGGAGGTGCTATATGCAGCTAGACACAACCGACGCCCATCAGGGTGCCGGGCAATCGAGGATTCCGGCAGAGCTTGAAGCCTTTTTCGCGATGGCTGATCGGTGGAAGTTATCGACGGACGAACAGATCATACTGCTAGGCTCTCCGGGGCGGTCGACCTTCTTTAAATGGAAGAAAGATGGCGGCGCTCTGCCCGCGGATACTCACGAACGCCTGTCACACATCTTGGGGATATGGAAATCGCTGCGCATCCTCTTCACCCAGGACGATCGCAGCGAGGCCTGGGTGCGGGCGAAGAATCGTTACTTCGACGGAGCCAGCGCGTTGGACATTATGCTGGAGAGCATGTCCGGGGTGATTCGGGTGAGGAGATATCTTGATGCCCACCGTGGGGCTTGAGGGCTCACATTTGACGGACTGGTCTGGGGAAGCGTTTCGGCTGATCCCGTCGAGGTTTCCGCCCGTCAATGTCTATGAAGGCCTGATCGCGAACGACCGCCAGGAAGATCTTGTAGCAGCAGAGAACCTGACCAACCCCCGGCTTAAGTCGCTGGAGCGGCTCTCATCGGCCGCGACGGGCGACGCAGGCGCCGACCCGCGCCTACAAAACTGGAACCTCGCGCCCTTCGCCTACGGAAATCCCGACGGCAGTCTGTTTTTCGGCGAAGACCGCGCCTGCCTCGAAGTTGCTACCGAACGACAAACCGCCCTTGCGGTGTCAGTCGCGCGGAGACAAGCGTTCATGGAAGCGACGTCGGAGGCGCCAATTGGCCTCGACATGCGAATGTTGTGCACACCCGTCAGCGGCGTGTTTTGGGACCTGCGTGGTGTGTCAAACTTCCCGGCGCGTCTTCCGATGAAGGACCGGCGAGAGCTTGGAGCCCTGATGCCGAGCGAGGCTCAAGGAATTCTCTATCGGCCCAGGGAGCGCCCCACGGGGACCTGCATAGCCATCGTGACCGGAGACGTCTTGCAACGATCTCAGCAAGCCGTGCACTTTCGATACGTATGGGATGGTCGATCCATTGCCTTGCTATACGCCTTTGACCAGAGGGG
This sequence comes from Alphaproteobacteria bacterium PA2, assembly GCA_002256425.1. Taxonomy (NCBI): domain Bacteria; kingdom Pseudomonadati; phylum Pseudomonadota; class Alphaproteobacteria; species Alphaproteobacteria bacterium PA2. The sequence continues at coordinate 3,401,480 of NKIZ01000001.1, forward strand.
CACGCCTATCAATGCCGAGGCTCTTGCCAGCGAGGAAGACATCTTGGCCGCGGCCTGACCACCTAAAGCGCACCGGCCGACCACCCTTCCAGCCGGACAAAATCGTGGAAGCCGCAACCGGGCGCCATACACACCACGCTCGGATGAACGTAGCCATCCGAAGCAATCGAATGGGTCCTGAGCGAGACCCCGTGTCCACCGGAACATGTCAGCTCTGCCTTGAAGACCGCCCGGGTTCGTGGATTGCAGTCCTTCCACATCATCGGCGGCGGACGCCCGGGACCTGACCAGAGATTTATTGCAACAACAGAACGCGACCAGCCAGTCGGCGGCATTGAATTGATGGGGAATCGTTCCGGGTCTAGCTTCCCTCCCCCAAGGAAGCGGCGCAGCGCACCAAATATCCATCGTAGAATTTTCACCCGGTTCCCCCTCGCATCAACTCGACAGACTACCGAAGGTTAAGCTCGTGGAGGCTGAATTTTGCAAGTGACTGACCATCATGCGGAACAGGCCTCACGCCCCTCATGGAGAGAGAATAGTGGGTGCATTGATAAGGGACACTGACCTGCGGCTGAACCCGCTACGGAGATTGGAAAGGAAAATTCAGAAGTTCGATATCGCGACCGCCGAGCAATCGGCTGCCGTCATTAACCAGAGCTGGTGTGTAGCTAATTCCTGAAATCTTTAGAAAATCGGAAAATTGCAGCGATCCCGAAGCAAAGCGCCCCAGACAGCAATAAGAAGCCGGAGCTCCACGTCATTTCGTGGCCCTTTGAAGGCTCAAGGGCGGATAGGAGCAGAGCGACCACGCCCAAAATACAAAAAACTGTCACTGCGGCTCGATTGAATCCCCGCGCCGGTGAAAGGTTGGAATTCGAATTCAATCTTGCTTCCGTGCGCTGTTCTATACGTATTTCGCTCTGGAACTGCTTTGGATGTACAATATTTGAAGACTCGCAATCTTCATCAGTATTCATGTTTTTGCTCTAGAAACAATCCACTTAACGACAGATCTTTTTACGATTTCTTCAGCGTTTGGATTTTCTGCAAATATAATCTCAAGATATTCGAAAAATTGCTCTGGATCTAAATATAGGCCAACCGAGTCTAATTCATTCTTCAATTCTTTATATAATCTTTTTGCTCGTTGCCAATCCATCGAAGCACCCTTCGATATTGGGACAGATCCTGGACCTTCTAACAACCAATTGGCATCGATACCGAATTCTCGGACGAGCGCAACGAGAAGACGTAATGGCGGTTCGCTCTCGCCGCGCTCCCAAGTCAGATACGTTCTTTTCAGAAACCCTAATCGATCTGCAAACTCTTGCTGAGTCATGTTTTGCGACTGGCGGATCGCTAAAAGGCGCGCCATTATGTCATCGAATGAAAAATCTTTTTGACTAATGCCATATTTTGACAAACTATCACTCGCGCTTTGAGGGTTAGAGCTAAACCCGGGGCATTCGGATGATCTTCCCACGTAGCAGGTGGAAAATGCAACAAGGGTACAATTCTGGAACCGCGATTCTGTCGCTTGCATGTGTTGCAAGATTGCAGATTGGCCGTGTGTTTTGACAATGAGCGAGCAATTTTCTTCAATTGAGGGGAGGTCGCCCTCGGCGCCTGGGCCCCGCGGATTGACCATCGAACAGGCAGCAAAGTTTGCAGGCCTCAGCAGGCCGCGCTTTAAGAAAGCTTGTGAGGCTGGCGACTACCCTCGAGCGACATTGCCTGGCGGCCGCATCGATATGAAGAAACTCGAGCAGGCTATGGACCGGCTTAGCGGTATCTCATCTAGTAGTGAAGATGACGCGCTAACTCAGTGGGAGCTTCGCAGGCGTGAAAGCTAAGCTGCCCGGCGTCAACACTGTTAGGAAGCGTCTGAGCTCCGGCGGCGTAGGCATCTACTATTACTATCGTCCAACAGGAGCGCGGCTAACTGGGAAGCCAGGGTCGGCCGAGTTTGCACTCTCATATGCCCAGGCAGCTGCAGCACCGAAAGCCAACCATGTTTCCCGCACGCTCGCGGGACTGATGAACCAGTACTCACATTCCCAACATTTCAAGAAGCAATTGGCCAAGAGGACGCAGAAAGAGTATGTCCGGAAAATTCGATCTCTCGAGAACGAATTTGGCGATCTTCCAGTAAAAGCTTTGGATAATCGGCGAGTGCGTAGGCATTTTATTGAATATGGCGAACGCGTTGCTGAAATATCCGGACCGCGCGAGGCAGACTATAGGCTATCAGTATTGTCTTCCTGTCTATCTTGGGCTGCCGATGCAGCGATAATTGAGACCAACCACCTGCTGGGATTTAAAAGATACTACCACGGGGATCGGTCATCCATCATATGGGAGCCAACCCATATCGACGCCTTCATGCGACTTGCTCCATTTGAAATGCAAAGGGCCCTGGTCCTTGCACTCCATACAGGCCTCCGCCAAGGCGACCTATTGGGGCTTCAATGGTCAAATTATGATGGCCATACCCTCCGGTTGCGGATCGGAAAGAATGGAAAGAATGGGCAACTGGCGCCGGTTGTGGTCATCCCTTGCACAAAGGCGCTCCGCGGAATGCTCGACGATAGCGAGCGCAGAGGCTCCTACGTCCTATCCATAAGATCTGGAGAAAAATACTCGGCACGGCATTTCGGGAAGCAGTGGAAGGCGGCATTCAATCTCGCAGGATTGGAAGGATCCGATCTGCATTTTAATGACCTCCGCGGCACCGCCGTTACACTGCTTTCTGCAGCCGGATGTACGATTCCGCAGATCTGCGGGATTACGAAGCACAAGCTAGAGACAGCGACGAAGATTCTCGAAAAGTACCTCGATACGACACGCTACCTTGCAGAACAGGCAATCGAACTATTCGAGAACGCATCAGCAACTGAGTTTGCAAACCAACTGCAAACTGTGAGCCGCAAGGCACAAACCAAGGGGAGTTTCTAAAATTATGCCTCTGAAAATACAGAGAAAAAATGGCGCGCCCGGAACGATTCGAACGTCCGACCCTCAGATTCGTAGTCTGATGCTCTATCCAGCTGAGCTACGGGCGCGCATGGCCTTACGGCAAGGGCGCGGAACCTAATCGGGCCGGCGGCAAAGTGCAAGCCCCCGCGAAAGCGATCTATAGATCCCTCCAACAACGGACTTGGGCGCCGGGCCAGGGGGTCGCTTCATAGACCCCGCGGGCCACAGCCCGGGCCAGGACATCGGCGGCCAGGGCGCCCAGGCGGGCAATGGTGAAGTCGCCTCCCTGCAGGGGCTGGCGGCCGGTGGACAGGGCGAAGACCACGTCTCCGTCGAAGGGGGCATGGATGGGCCGTATGGCGCGGGCCAGGCCGTCCTGGGCCATGATGGCCAGCCGTTTGGCCTGGGCCGGCGTGAGGGCCACATCAGTGGCGACGCAGGCGATGGTGGTGTTCATCCTCTGGCCGGGATCGGCCTTGGCCTGACCCCACTCATCCGGGGCGGCCCTGAGGTCTGAAGATCCAAGCCCCCCGAACTCATCGTCAATTTCATAGGGCGCCGCCCAGAAGCTGCGTCCGCCCGGGGCGACCACGGCGCCATAGCTGTTGACGCAGGCCAGGGCGCCGACGGTCATGCCGTCCACCGTGACCACCGAGGCGGTTCCGGTTCCGCCCTTCAGGCTGCCGGCCATGGCGCCATAGCCGGCGCCCACCGTGCCCTGGACGACATCAAGGCCCGCATTGATCACCGCCTCGCGGCCCAGCCGGCGATAGGGGGGCTCTTCAGCCCAGGCCTTTTCGCCGCCATTAGCCAGGTCATAGAGGATGGCGCCGGGAACCACCGGAGAGAGGGGCACGCCCGCACGCCCCAGCAGTCCATAGCCGCGCCCCTGCGCGCCCAGCCAGCCGACCACCCCGTCACCCGCCGCCAGGCCATAGACCGAGCCTCCGGACAGGACGATGGCGTCAATGGCTTCTACCAGGTTCTCCGGCGAAAGCGCGTCAGTCTCCCGGGTGCCAGGCCCGCCGCCGCGCACATCCACAGACGCTACGGCGCGGTCGTCTGGCAGGATCACCGTGACGCCCGTGCGGGCCGCCTCGTCCTGGGCCTGGCCCACCTTGAGGCCCGGCACGTCGGTGATGCTGTTGCGCGGGCCGGGCGCAGGCGCCGGAGGTCGGGTTTTGGGCGTTTGGCTCATAGGGGACCAAGAACATGCTGAGAGGATTGTTGTCCACGCGCAGTGACCATTTTCAGCCGAAGTGGCCACCGGTTCGGCGCGGAAAATGGTCACACCTCAAAAAGGAGAGATGAGGTTTTGATTACTGAAGATCAAAACCTCCTCGGGGACTATGGTGCGTTCAAATCTCAAACTGAAGCGTGGTTTTCCGTGTCGACATCCCGTTCCCTGAAGCTGGCCCTGTTTGCGGCCCTCACCCTTGGCGCCCTCCACAGCCCGGCGGAAGCCAGGACCAAGCCGCATCATGCTGCGGCAACTGCACCTGCAGCATCGAAGGGGATGGTGGCGGCGGCCAATCCGCTGGCGGTGGAAGCCGGGCTCAATGTCCTGCGCCGGGGCGGGTCAGCCGTCGACGCCGCGGTCGCCGTGCAGGCGGCCCTGGGCCTTGTGGAGCCGCAGAGCTCGGGCCTCGGCGGCGGGTCTTTCATGACCTATTACGACGCAAAGACCCGCAAGGTGGTGGCCTTCAACGGCCGTGAAAAGGCGCCCATGGGCGCCAGTTCCGACATGTTCATGGGGCCCGATGGCAAGCCCCTGCCCTTTGTCACCGCCGTGGTCAGCGGCCGGGCCACCGGCGTGCCCGGCGCCGTGGCCATGCTGCACATGGCCCAGAGCAGGTATGGCAAGTTGCCATGGTCCACCCTGTTCGTGGACTCCGAGCGCATGGCCGACCAGGGCTTCATTGTCAGCCCCCGCCTGGCCATGATGGCCAGCAGCCCCTTCCCCCAGGCCAACCAGCCCGACGCCGTAGCCTATTTCACCAAGCCTGATGGCAAGAAGATCCAGGCCGGCGACCTTCTGCGCAATCCGGCCTATGCCGCCACCGTCCGCAAGATCGCCGCCGAAGGCCCCAGGGCCCTGCTGGAAGGCTCCATCGCCGAGGCCATCGTCAAGCGCACCTCGGAGGGGACCCTGCCGGGAACCATGACCCTGGCGGACCTCAAGGCCTACAAGCCCATGATGACCGAGGCCCTCTGCCGGCCCTACCGGATCTATGTGGTCTGCACCCCGCCCGCCCCCTCCGGCGGCCCGGCTGTGCTCGAAGGCCTCGGCCTGCTGGAAAACACCGACATCGCCAGTCACGGCCCTACCACCGTCGAGGGCTGGTATCTCTTCTCCCAGGCCAGCCGGTTGATGTATGCCGACCGGGACCGCTATTTCGGCGACCCTGACTTCGTGGACGTGCCGGTGGCGGGTCTGCTGGACCCGGCCTACCTGAAGGCCCGGGCCGCCCTCATCAATCCCGACAAGGCCGGAGCGCCGCCCATGGCCGGCAACCCCAAGGGCGCCGGCATCCGCGGAACTGACCATACCCAGGAGCCAGGCGGCACCACCCACTTCGTCATTGTCGACGCCGCGGGCAATACCGTGTCCATGACCACGACGGTCGAGAGCATTTTCGGCACGGGCCGGATGGTGGGCGGCTTCTTCCTGAACAACCAGCTCACCGACTTCTCCTTCTCGCCGACTGAAAAGGACGGCGTGGCCGCCGCCAACGCCGTGGCGCCCGGCAAGCGCCCCCGCTCATCCATGGCGCCGGCCATTGTGCTGGACCGCAAGGGACGCCTCTACGCCGCCGTCGGTTCTCCGGGGGGCAATTCCATCCTCGCCTATAACCTCAAGGCCCTGGTGGGCGTGCTGGACTGGAAACTGCCCATGCAGGACGCCATCGCCCTGCCCAACCTGATCGCCCGCGGCGCGCCCTACAATTCAGAGCCCGACAAGTTCGCCCCCGGCGTGGTCGAAGGCCTTGCCGCCAAGGGGGTCAATCTCACCGCAGGTGGCGGCGCGGAAGGCTCGGGCCTGCACGGGGTCCTGATGACGGACAAGGGCCTGACCGGCGGTGCTGACCCCCGCCGGGAAGGCGTGGCCAGGGTCCCCTAGGACGGCGCCTTCGCCCGCCGCCTCCTGGGCTTGTCCAGGGGCGGCGCGAAGCCGGGCAGGCGCAGTTCGAAGCTCGTCCCCTCGGGGCCAGTCGATGCCAGGATGAGGTCACCGCCATGACCCTGGGCAAGCTCCCGGGCGATGGCGAGGCCCAGTCCCGCGCCCCCGGGTCGGCTGGACCCGGAAAAGGGCTGGAACAGCCGCTCCTGGGCGCGCTCCGGTATGCCGGGGCCATTGTCGCTGATGGTCAGTATGGCCTGGGCAGGCTCCTGGATGAAGACGACCCTCACCACACCGCCCGCAGCCGGCGCATGCTGTTCCAGGGCCTGACGTGCGTTGCGCATCAGGTTTGACAGTATGCGGTGCAGCTGGTCGGGGTCGGCCATGACCTGGGCGAGGGTATCCACCTCGGTGATCAGACGCACAGACCCGCCAAGCCGCGCCTCTTCGGCCGCCGCCTCCAGGGCGGGCAGGAGCGGGGCAGGACGGGCGTCAGGCGCGGCCTCCTGGGTCTTGCCATAGGTCAGGACGTCCGAGGCCAGCTTGACCGCGCGGTTCAGCGCCCGCTCCAGCCGGGGCACGGCCTGGGCGACGGTCGGATCGCGGACCGACGCCAGGCGCTCGGAGGCCAGCTGGGCGCTGGTCAGCATGTTGCGCAGGTCGTGATTGATCTTGGCCACCGCCTCGCCCAGGGCCGCAAGACGGGCGCGGGAGCTGAGGGCCGTGCGCAGGTCGGCCTGCATGAGGTCCAGCTCCACCTCGGCCCGACCGACCTCATCGCGACGGCCGGAGGGCTCGATGTGGGCGGCGGGATCGTCCGGATCGGCCCTGAACCGCTCCATGGCTATGGTGATGCGCTGCATGGGCCGGACAAGGAAATAGTTCAGCGACAGGAAGACCAGCAGGCCGGCGAGACCCGCGACCGTCGCCGTGGTCAGGACCAGACTCCAGAGATTGCGCGACAGTTCCTTGCGCAACTCGGCGTCCGGAGCGACCACCTCGATGAATTCCGCCTCACGGAAACGGGGCTCGGCGATCACTCGGACAGCCCGGCCCGGTCCGCCGGTGAGGGTCTGGAAAGGCGCCATCAGCCACGACAGGGTCGCCTGATGGCGCAGGTCGACCAGATAGGGCGCCTCGGCCCGCTTGGGACCCTGCAGGACCAGGCGACGCATGCCGTCAGACTGGATGGCGACCGTCTCGACCCCGGCGCCCACCAGCAGCTGGGTGGAGAGTTGTTCGGTGACCACCCGGTCGGGCGCCACTTCCGTGGCCAGGGAGGCCAGTTCCGCCGCCCGGACCCGGTCCAGGAGCCACTGCTCCTCCCGCGCCGCCAGGGCCGGGGGCAGGATCATGGCCCCCGCCAGGAGGATGAAGAGAGCCGTGAGGATCAGCAGGCGTGCGGACAGACCGCCGGGCCAGAAGAATCGGCGTCCGGACGTCCACTGCGTCACCGCAGACTTGGGGGCGTCAGCCATGACAATTCCCGTAAGCCATCAAGGGCCTATGGGCAATGACGGGGGCTGGCAGGTCTCTCATCAGGCTACTGGGCGCCAACAGCCTGGGCGACACCGGTGAAACCGTCAGCCTTCAACCGCGCCGCCAGATCCCTGGCGATGGTGGTCACCAGGCCTGGTCCCTTGAAGACCATGGCGGAATAGAGCTGGACCGCGCTGGCCCCTGCGCGGATCCGGGCATAGGCCTCGGCCCCTGAGCCGATGCCGCCAACCCCGATCAGGACCAGGCGCCCGGCCGCCGCCGCATGGAATTCCTTCAGCTTGCTCTGGGCCAGGTCCGTCAGGGGCGCGCCGGACAGGCCGCCGCTCTCGCTGGCGAAGGCCGAGCGCAGGGCTGGCCGCGACAGGGTGGTGTTGGAGACGATCAGGCCTGCAAGGCCCTGGGCGACAGAGGTCTCGACAATGGCTTCGATCTCATCGGCCTCGAGATCAGGCGCCACCTTGAGAAAGACGGGCGCCTTGCCTTCGGCCGGGAGGCTGTCGCGTTTTTCGGCCAGGCGGCCCAGCAGGTCCTCAAGGGCGGCGCGGGTCTGCAGCCCCCGCAGGCCCGGCGTATTGGGCGAGGAGATATTGACGGTGAAATAGTCCGCCATGCCCCACAGGCGCTCGAGGCCCGTCACATAGTCGGCGATGCGGTCTTCAGCTTCCTTGTTGGCCCCGATATTGGCGCCGACCACGCCAGCTCCGCGGCGGGCCAGCCGGGCGGCGAAGGCTTCAAGGCCCTCATTGTTGAAGCCCATCCGGTTGATCACCGCCTGATCCGGGGTCAGGCGGAAGAGCCTGGGCCTTGGATTGCCCGCCTGGGGCAGGGGCGTGACCGTGCCGCACTCAACGAAGCCGAAGCCTGAGGCGAGCATGGGGCCGAAGACCTCGGCGTTCTTGTCAAAGCCGGGCGCCAGACCGATGCAGTTGGGCAGGCTGATCCCGGCGATCTCGGTGGCGAGCATGGGGTGATGCGCCGGGGCGCGAGGACCCAGGCCCAGGGAAAGGCCCGCAATGGTGGCGCGGTGGGCGTCTTCCGGGTCCAGCAGGTGCAGGCCCCGGGCGATCAGATCGTGGGCCAGGGTCATGTGAGATCTCCCAGTTGCGGAACCCCATCCTCGCCCAGGGGCGCATCCCGCGCCTCCAGCACACGGCCACAGTCGAGGGCGCCGTAGAGGTGGGGAAAGAGGTCTCCGCCCCGGGACGGCTCCCACTTCAGGTCCGGGCCAAGGTCGTCCGCCTCCACGACCAGTACGGCGAGATCAGGCTTGCCCGCGAAATAACGGCGGGCGGTTTCAAGGGCCTGGGTCCCGGTGGAGAAGTGGATATAGCCGTCGGCGTGGTCGATGGCCGAGCCTTCGAACCGGCCCCTGGCCTGGGCCTCCATCCATTCGGTGCGGGGCAGGATCTTGTAGATCAGGGCCATGGCTAGCGCCGGTCCCGGGGATAGAAGAGCCCGTCATAGGTCGGCTGGCCGTTATCATTGATCAGGAAGACCGCCGCCCCCGCGGTGGGCAGGCCGGTGCGGATCCGGCTGATGGCGGACGACGGCGCCCCACCTTCGATCAGCATGCGGGTCGCCAGGTCCTGCAGTCCCGGATTATGGCCGACAATCATCAGGGTCTGGCACTTTGCGCCGCGCAGGGTGATGACGCTGCGCAGGAAGCCGGGCTCTGCGAGATAGAGCTCCTTCTCGAACTGGGGCTGTAGCCCGGGAAAGCTCCGGGCGACCTCCTCCCAGGTCTCACGCACCCGCACGGCGGCGGAGGCCACGACCAGGTCGGGTATCAGGCCCATCTCGTTGAGGGTTTGACCGGCGCCTTCGGATTCCCGACGCCCCAGATGGGTGAGACGCCGGTCGAAGTCATCGCCGCTTTCTGCGTCCCGTTCCGCGTCGCCGTGACGCAAGAGGATCAGCCTGTTCATGCTCGCTCCGTAAGCCCGAACCCTACATAGCCGGGGTTGCCGCTGACGCGAAGCGGTTGACAGACAAAGTGCTTGGCGCTCCAAGCGGGGCGATGCCCAAGTCCCTGCCCGCCATTACCGAAGTCGAGTCCCGAGGGGGAATCTGGCGCTTTCCGGCGGATCAGCCCCTGAAGCTGGATTCCGGCGCCGAATTCGCGCCCCTGGAAATGGCCTATCAGACCTATGGCGTGCTCAATGAGGACCGGTCCAACGCGGTCCTGGTGTGCCATGCCCTGACTGGCGACCAGCACCTGGCCTCGACTCACCCGGTGACCGGCAAGCCGGGCTGGTGGATGCGGGTGGTCGGCCCTGGCCTGCCCCTGGATCCCGAGCGGTACTTCATCATCTGCGCCAATGTGCTGGGGGGCTGCATGGGCTCATCCGGTCCGGCCTCGACCAATCCCGCGACCGGCGAGGTCTATGGCCTGTCCTTTCCGATGATCACCATTGGCGACATGGCCCGGGCGCAGTCCATGCTGGTCAAGGCCCTGGGCATCGACACCCTGTTCGCCGTGGTCGGGGCCTCCATGGGCGGGATGCAGGTCCTGCAGTGGGCGGCGGACTTCCCGGACCGGATCTTCTCGGCCGTCTGCATCGGCGCAGCGCCCCGGCACTCAGCCCAGAACATCGCATTCCATGAGGTCGGCCGTCAGGCGATCATGGCAGATCCGGACTGGCAGGGCGGCGCCTATGTGAAGGCCGGGGTCCGCCCGGAAAAGGGCCTGGCCGTGGCCCGCATGGCCGCCCACATCACCTATCTGTCCGAAACCGCCCTCCAGCGGAAGTTTGGCCGGGAACTGCAGAGCGACGGTCTGAGCTGGGGCTTCAACGCCGACTTCCAGGTGGAAAGCTATCTGCGGCACCAGGGGGCCAGTTTCGTCGACCGCTTTGACGCCAACTCCTATCTCTACATCACCCGGGCCCTGGACTATTTCGACCTGGCCTCCGAGCACGAAGGCGTCCTGGCCAAGGCCTTCCAGAAGGCCCGGGACGTAAGGTTCTGCGTCCTGTCCTTCTCGTCGGACTGGCTCTACGCCACCTCCGAAAGCCGCGACATTGTCCGGGCCCTGAACGCCGCCGGCTGCCGGGCCAGCTTTGCTGAAATCCAGACCGACAAGGGCCATGACGCCATCTTCCTGGAAGAGCCGGCCCTGGACTCGGCCTTGCGCGGCTTCCTGGCTTCGGCTGCCGAGAAGCGGGGCCTGAAGTGAGCCAGGTGCGCGAAGACTTCCGGGAGATCATCCGGCTTGTGGCGCCCGGCAGCCGCGTCCTCGATGTGGGCTGCGGCGAGGGCGAACTGCTGGAAATGTTGACCCGGGAAAAGCAGATCGACGGACAGGGTCTGGAAATCTCCAGCGAGGGGGTTTCAGCCTGTCTCGCCCGGGGACTGGCTGTGGTGCAGGGGGACGGCGACCGCGACTTGGACCATTTCCCCTCCAAGGCCTTTGACTACGCCATCCTCTCCAAGACCCTGCAGCAGATGCGCGACCCGCGCCACGTACTGTCGGAACTCCTCAGGATCGCTGACGAAGCGGTGGTTTCGGTGCCGAACTTCGGCCACTGGCGGGTGCGGTGGGCCCTGCTGGCCCGGGGGCGCATGCCCGAGACCTCCGCCCTGCCGGACCCCTGGTGGGCGACAGCGAATATCCACCTGTGCACCCTGCATGACTTCATCGCCCTGTGCGATGACCTGGACATCCGCATCGAAGCCTGCGCCGCCCTGTCCGAAGGTCAGCCCGCCCGGCCGATCAATCCCAAGCGGGCCATTGAAAACTGGCGGGCCGAGACAGCGCTCTTCCTGCTCAGCCGTCGCTCGCCCAGATAGGCTAGCCGGCGATGGCGGCGGCGTCGGTGTCGCCGGTGCGGATGCGCAGGGCCTTTTCCAGATCCAGGACGAAGACCTTGCCGTCGCCGATCTTGCCGGTATTGGCGGTCCGGGCCACAGCCTCGACAACGGCGTCGGCGATATCGGTGGGGACGGCGATCTCCAGCTTCACCTTGGGCAGGAGTTTCACTTCGTACTCTGCGCCGCGATAGACCTCGGTCTTGCCCCGTTGCCGGCCATAGCCGCGAACCTCGGTGACAGTCAGGCCAGAGGCTCCAGCCTCGGTGACCGCTTCCAGCACGGCGTCGAGGCGGCTGGGCTTTATGACCGCAATGATCATCTTCATGGGAGGTCTCCGCTTTAGGGATGAAGGAAGGCTAGGGCGATCCGAACCGGACTCCAAGTGTGTCTATGCTGATCAATCCCGACCATCCTTGATTTAGGCCTAAAGGTCGTCATTCGACCGGCCCAGGGACACTGGCGCCCGCCCGACGGGCGCCGGGCTGAGGACGGGGCGGGACAGGGGCGCACGAACACGCTGGCCGCGGGGCTTGACGGCGAAGGTCTGCTTCACCGCTTCCATCAGGACCAGACCCGAAAAGCTGGGCCAGACCCGCGAGCCGGCCTGCTCAAAGCCCTCGGCCCAGCCGACCATCCATTCAATGGGCGGCGCATAGAGGGCGCGGGTCCAGCCCGACGGCTCAAGTTCTGCGTCCCTCAGCAGGTCCGCCAGCTGATGACGGCTGAAGGGGCGGCCATGGCCAAAGGGCGTGGACTCTGAATTGGCCCAGGGACCGTTCCGGGCGGCGACCACAACGACCACGCGGCCGGAAGGCGCCATGACACGCCAGACCTCCCGCAGCATGGCCAGGGGATCGGGGCTTTCCTCAAGGGCGTGGACCAGCAGAATCCGGTCAAACATCGCATTTCGGAATGGCAGGCTGTCCTCACCTGTCAGGGCCGCCAGATTTGGCGCGCGTCCAGGCCAGACCTCCACCCCCTGCTGGGCGGGCATGGCGGCGATCACCCGACGGGCGCTGTCCTTGAGGGGGCCCAGAAACGGGGTGGCGTAGCCGACTCCAAGGACGTCGAGGCCCCGGGCGCCATCCCAGATTTCCGCAACCTTGCGCGCCGTCATTTCCCGGGCGATCCGGCCCAGGCGTGAGGCGTAGAACTGGCGGAGCTCAAGGACATCGCGACGCATGCCGTAGAGTTAGGCCTAGTCGAGGCCGTTCGCGAGCCTTACCTAGGAGATTAATTGCAATCCGCCGAGGCGACCATGTCGATCACTGTCTACCAGTTCCCCTGCCTGTCCGACAATTACGGCTATCTGGTCCGCGACGACGCCACAGGCCTGGCCGCCTGCATCGATACGCCGGACGCCAAGGTCATACTGGGGGAACTGGACAAGCTGGGCTGGAAACTGGCCCTGATCCTCAACACCCACTGGCACGCCGACCACGCGGGCGGAAACGAAGAGATCAAGGCGGCTACGGGCTGTGAAGTGGTCGGCCCGGCCGAGGTGGAGCGCCTGTCGCCGGTCGACCGCAAGGTCAGCGGCGGAGATACGGTCACACTCGGTGAAACCACCTTCCAGGTCATCGAATCCGGTGGCCACACCCTGCAGCACGTGGCCTTTTATTCTGCCCCTGACCACACGGCCTTTGTGGGAGACACCCTGTTCGCCCTGGGCTGCGGCCGGATGTTCGAAGGAACGGCGCCCCAGTTCTGGGACAGCCTCCAGCGCCTGGCCGCCCTGCCCGATGACACCAGGGTCTACTGCGCCCACGAGTATACGGCGTCCAACGCCCGCTTCGCCCTGTCAGTGGATCCGGATCCGGCCGTGAAAGCCCGGACGGACGAGATCTTCGACAAACGGAGCCGGGACGAATGGACTGTCCCCAGCACCATCGGGATCGAAAAGGCCACCAATCCCTTCCTGCGGGCGCCGGTCCTGCGTCCCGGGCTTGCACCGCACGAGGCCTTTGCGGCCATCCGGACGGCGAAGGACAACTTCAAGGGCTGAACCCCTGGATCAGTGACCCTCTGCGGTCGCAATGATCCTGTCGGAGGATGGCCGGCCAGCCAGGCCGTCCCGGGGTGACACTGTAATCTGGACAACGCCGCGGCTGATCTGCGCCTGGGCCTTACGGCCCTCCACAAGGCGGACCTTGCCGATTTTCGAAAGGACCACCTTGGCGTCCGGGCGCTTGGAGATCCGGATAATGGCCTCGGCGGCGATCATGGCTGCGTCGGCGGTCAGGGCTGAAGAGCCAGGCGAGGCGTCGGCTTCAAAGGGAATCAGACGGCGGGCCGCCCGGGTCGCCCGGGCGCTGGCCTGGGCCAGGCGTTCAAGCAGTTGCTGAGGGCCCAGCTGGGCCAGGCGCAGGGTCTGCCCTGCCCCAGCCGCGGCGGCGGCGGTGCCGCCAGGCCTGTCATTGGTGAACAGGGTCAGGCCGCCGAGACGGGTCGCCCGAAGGACCGGTTCGCCCAGATCATTCATGTAGAGGACATCGCCGCGAGGGGCGAGCTGGGGACGCAGGACCCAGACCTCCGGATTGTCGTCGAACTTCAGGAGCGGGCGCGGCTGGCTGCGATCCAGGACAAAGACGTCGCCCTCCTGGCTGACATAGCGCGCCACAGGCTGGGCCGCCCGGGGATCCGCGGCTGAAGGCCTGGCGCCGAACAGGCTTTCGCGCAGGGCGCCGGGCTCCAGGGCGTTGGCTGACGACCCAAGGCACACGGCGGTGAGGGCGGCGAGCGCCGCCATCCGTCGGGCCGGATATGTCGAGGGGACAGACATCAGGGGACGGCGTCTAGTCTTTGACTTGGGCGGTTTTTGGACCCCGGTCAAAGAATCTAGCCCGCCATGTATTGCCCGCCGTTCAGGGACAGGGTGGACCCCGTGACATAGCCTGCGTGCTCGCCGGCCAGGAAGGCCACCATGTCGGCGATCTCGTCGCCGCGCCCCAGACGCCCGACCGGGATCTGGCCAATAATGGCGGCCAGAACGTTCTCCGGCACGGCCTGAACCATTTCGGTGTCGATATAGCCGGGGCAGATGCAGTTCACGGTCACGCCCTTGCGGGCGTTCTCCAGGGCCAGGGCCTTGGTGAAGCCGATCACGCCGGCCTTGGCGGCCGAATAATTGGTCTGACCCATCTGGCCCTTCTGGCCGTTGATGGACGAGATGTTGATGATCCGGCCCCACTCACGCTCACGCATGCCTTCAATGACGTGACGGGTCATGTTGAAGACCGAGTCCATATTGACCCGGATCACTTCGGACCATTGCTCGGGGCGCATCTTGTGGAAGACGCCGTCCCGGGTAATGCCGGCATTGTTCACCAGCACATCCACCGGACCCAGTTCCGCCGTCACCGCCTCGATGGCGCGGGCGCAGTCGTCGAAATTACCGACATTGCCCTTGACCACCATGACGCCAAGTTCCTTTGCACAGGCGGCGGCGGCCTCCTCATTGCCGGAATAGCCGGCCGCAACCGCCATGCCATCGGCCTTGAGACGCTCGCAGATCGCCCGGCCAATGCCACGCGTTCCGCCGGTAACAAACGCAACCCTGCCCATGTCGTCGCTCCCAATCTGTCTGTTGTTGTCGCCGAGACGGCCCTAGAGCGCCTCGATACACATGGCCACGCCCATGCCGCCGCCGACGCAGAGGGTCGCCAGACCCTTCTTGCCGCCCGAACGCTTCAGCTCGTGGACAAGGGTAGTGAGGATGCGCGCGCCCGAGGCGCCGATGGGGTGGCCGATGGCGATGGCGCCGCCGTTCACATTGACCTTGGCGGGATCGAGACCAAGGTCCCGGACCACGCAGATGGACTGGGCTGCAAAGGCTTCGTTGGACTCCACAAGGTCCAGGTCGCTGACGGACCAGCCGGCCTTTTCCAGGGCCTTGCGGCTGGCGGGGATCGGGCCCGTTCCCATGATGTCGGGCGCAACGCCTGCCGAGGCCCAGGAGGCGATGCGGGCCAGGGGCGCAAGGCCACGGCGGGCGGCTTCATAAGCGCTCATCAGCACCAGGGCGGCGGCGCCGTCGTTGAGGCCCGAGGCGTTGGCGGCGGTGACAGAGCCTTCCTTGTTGAAGGCCGGGCGCAGGCCCGACACACTGTCGAGGGTGGCGCCATGTCGGATGTATTCGTCCTGATCGACCACCACGTCGCCCTTGCGGCCCTTGATGGTGACCGGGGCGATTTCGCCGGCGAACTTGCCGGCCTTCTGGGCGGCCTCGGCCTTGTTCTGGCTGGCGACGGCGAACTGGTCCTGCTCTTCCCGGGTGATCTGCCAACGCGAGGCGATGTTCTCGGCGGTGACGCCCATGTGATAGCCGTGGAAGGCGTCGATCAGGCCGTCGCGGATCATGGTGTCGACCATGGCCATGTCGCCCATCTTGGTCCCGACCCGCAGGCTGGCGGCGTGGGGCGCCTGGCTCATGCTCTCCTGACCGCCGGCAATGACAATGCTGACCGAGCCGTCGGCAATCTGCTGGGCGCCCAGGGCGACAGCCCGCAGACCCGAGCCGCACAGCTGGTTCAGGCTCCAGGCCGGGCTCTCAACCGGAATGCCGGCGTTCACGGCTGCCTGGCGGGCGGGACCTTGGCCGGCGCCGGCCTGAAGGACCTGGCCCATGATGACTTCATCGACGTCCGCGGCGGCGATGCCCGCCCGGTCAATGGCCGCCAGGATCGCGGTCTTGCCCAGTTCGTGGGCGGGCAGGGTGGAGAGGGCTCCGTTGAAAGAACCGACCGGCGTACGGGCGGCCGAGACAATGACGACATCAGTCATGAGGAGATCCTTTTTGCGGTTCCCCCTATCTATTTAGAACCCCCGGGGAATGGGCAAGTGCGGGAATCCGACTTCTTGTTTTTCCCGCACTTTGCGAACGCGCTCGCATCCGCGATACTGCAGTGCAAGAATGGTCCCGATCGGGATGGAATCTCAAGAGGAGCAGCCATGGCGGACCCAAAGACCGGCAAATCGCCCGACGATCGCGTCGTCATCAAGAAGTACGCCAACCGCCGTCTCTACAATACGGCGTCCAGCTCCTATGTGACCCTCGACCATCTGTCCGAGATGGTGAAGCAGGATGTCCACTTCGTGGTCTATGACGCCAAGACCAATGAGGACATCACCCGCTCGGTCCTGACCCAGATCATCGTGGAAGAGGAAGGACGGGACGGTCAGAACCTCCTGCCCATCCAGTTCCTGCGTCAGCTGATCGGCTTCTATGGCAATTCCATGCAGGCCTTCCTGCCCTCCTATCTGGAACTGTCCCTGTCGACCTTCGCCGAGCAGCAGGAGCGCATGCGCAGCCAGTTCTCCGGCCTCAGCCAGACCGGCGGTCTTGGCCTCTATGAGGAACAGATCCGTCAGAACATGGCGCTGTTTGACCGGGCCATGAAGATGTTCAGCCCCTTCACGCCGGGCCGCTTCGACGCCGCATCGCCCGCCAAGGCGCCTGAACCCGCTCCGGCGGCCCAGACCGACGACACCCTTTCGGATCTGAAGCGCCGCATGGAGGAAATGTCGGCCCAGATTGAAAAGCTGGCTTCGAAGTCTTGAGGTCGAGGGACTTTTAACCAAACACCGTCAGGGTCTGCTGCGATGACGTCGCCCATTGATCCCATCCGGAATACCGGCCGCTCCCGGCGAACCCTTCGCCCGAAGCGCGACGCGGTGGAATCCGCCAATGAGGTCGCAGAAGACCGCAGCCTGCCCGTGGTCACGGGCCCGGTGGTCACCCATGAGCCGGAACAGGCCACGGACAGCGCTTCGGTGTTCAAGGCCCAGCTGATGGGGCAGGACGGTCAGAAGCGCGGCCTGCGCGGCGGTCCACAGGTGATCGGCGCCGCCCATACGGCTTACGCCTCCACGGAATGGTCGGGACCTGTCGACCGGCGCACCCGCAAGGGCGGCGTCAAGAAGACCGACGTCTAGATCGCCTGGGAGGCAATTTTGCCGCCGTCGGTCCCGATGGGCCCGGCGAAAAACGCCTGATCCGCCTTGATCCCGGCCTGAGAGGGGCTTCATTCCGGCCCCTGGGCCTGGCCTGCCCGTTGGCCCGAGTCTTGCTGTCTCCCTTAGCGAACCTTCGCTTCGGGACACCCCATGGCCGCTCTCATCACACGGATCATCGATATCGCCGTGGTCACCCTGATCTTCACGGCCTTTACCTAGGGCGCGGCATTATCCCCGGTCATTGTTGAAGTCGATTTCCCGTCGGGCGGTCGAGATGGTCACGATGAAGCCGGCCAGCACATCCAGGACCACCATCAGGGTGAGCAGGAAGAAGGTCGAGGTCGCGAAGGCCGGAGCCAGCAGGAATTCCACCAGGCAGGCCACAAACAGCAGCATGGACAGGGCGTGATTGACGATCACCACCTTGTGGCTGGTGGTCGACTTCAGCAGTTCGATGAAGAGCACGATCAGGGCCACAGCCAGGACCAGATCCCCCGAGCTGATCGGCCATTCCACCCGACTGGTCATGGAAATGGAAAACAGGGGCTGGGTCAGCCGTGAACTGGCGTCCGCCGCCTTGAACCCCTGGGTGAAGGTCAGGGCCAGCAGATTGTAGATGACCACCGGCAGGGCCAGAAGGGGAAACGCCGCAAACATCCGTGAGCCTCTGAACCGAGGGTCCAATCCTTGAAGCGCGCGATCACGCTCCGTTCAAGCCATAGGGTTACCTGTTTTGCGGCCGGCCGCAAACGGGGTCAGAGTTCGGTGACATCCCTGGGGTTCCGCGCACGGCTCTGCAGCCACATGACGCCGAACAGGTCTGACAGCGAGGCCCACAGACGGCCCAGATTTGTGTACTTCGAAGCGCCCGTCTGGCGATGGCGATGGTTCACCGGCAGGAAGGCCACTTCATAACCCTCCCGCAGCATCAGGGCCGGAATGTAGCGGTGGATGTGATCAAAATAGGGAAGCCGCAGGAAGGCCTCCCGCCTGAAGGCCTTGAGGCCGCAGCCCGTGTCATTGGCCGTATCCTTCAGCAGGCGTTTGCGCACGCCATTGCCGAACCGCGAGGCGAACTTCTTGGCCAGGCTGTCCTGCCGTTTGACCCGCTCGCCGCCCACCAGGGCCAGGTTCGCTCCGCCCGCCAGCAGGGCGTCGACCAGCTTCGGACCATCAGCCGGGTCATTCTGTCCGTCGCCGTCCAGGGTGACGATCACGGCGCCCCGGGCCCCCAGAATGCCGGTGCGGACAGCGCGGCTCTGACCACTGTTGGCCTGGTGGGCCAGGACCCTCAGCTGGGGAATCTCGGCCTTGAGGTCGGTCAGGACCTTCCGGGTCTGGTCCCGGCTCCGGTCATCGACAAACACCATTTCATAGTTCCGCCCGGCGAAGGCGGCGGCGATTTCCCGCGCAAGATCCGGCGCAGCGCCTTCTTCGTCAAACACCGGGACGACAACAGAGATGTCGATTTGATCAGCAGGGGTCGATTTAGCCATACTACCTAATAGCGCAAACATGGGCGGACGAAAGGATCGTGCTATCAAGCGGTCCATGGGATTGATGAAATTCTTCGATGACTATGACCTGGCCGCCGCCCTTTCGCGGTGGAGCCGCAGCTGGCGCGGGCCGACCCTGGCCGCCCTGATCGCCCTGGTCGCCGGACTGCCCGGTCTCCTGGCCATGCCGCCCCTCGACCGGGACGAAAGCCGGTTCACCCAGGCCACAACCCAGATGCTGGAGCAGAACGACTTTGTCGTGATCCGCTACCAGGACCAGCCCCGGTTCAAGAAGCCGGTGGGCATATACTGGCTGCAGGCGGCCAGCGTTTCCCTGGTCTCATCGCCGGAGGCCCGCCAGATCTGGGCCTACCGCCTGCCCTCCCTGCTGGGCGCCATGATCGCCGCCGCCGCCTGCGCCTGGGGCGCCGCCGCCTTTTTCGGCGATCGGGCAGGATTGATCGCCGGCGCCCTTCTGGCCTCGGGCTTCCTGCTGTCTACAGAAGCCTTCATCGCCAAGACCGATGCGGTCCTGGCTGGCGCCACCACCCTGGCCCTGGCCTGCCTTGCCCGCCTCTACGCCGCCGAGCACGGAGGGCCTGCAGCCCGCCGCGGGACCAGAATCCTCTTCTGGACAGCCATGGGGCTCGGAACCCTGGTCAAGGGACCGATCACGCCCATGGTGGCGGGCCTGACCCTGCTGGCGCTCTGGGCCTGGGATCGCAAGGCCGGCTGGATCGCCCGCCTGGGATGGGCCTGGGGCCTGATCCTGTTCTTTACCATCGTCGGGCCCTGGGCCTGGGCGGTGACCGTCGCCACGGACGGCGCCTTCTGGAATGCGGCCATAGTCGGTGATCTGGCGCCCAAGCTGGCGGGTGGACAGGAAAGCCATGGGGGCCCGCCCGGCTATCACACCCTGGTCGCCTTCATTCAGACCTTCCCGGCGACCCTGCTCCTGCCGGCGGCCCTGGCCCTGGGATGGCGCGCCAGACATGAGCCGGGGGTCCGCTTCGCCCTCTGCTGGCTGGTCCCGGCCTGGCTGGTCTTCGAGCTCACGCCCACCAAGCTCTCCCATTACGCCCTGCCCTGCTACGGCGCCCTGGCCTGGCTGGCGGCTGCGGCCGTGACCCGGCCCATGGGAGCCCTGGCCCAGCGCCTTGGCGCAGGACTGCAGGCCCTGATCGGTGTCCTGCTGGCGGCCGTCGTCCTCTATCTGGCCAAGCTCTATGGCGATCCCGGCGACATTCCCTTTGTCTTTGCCACAGCCCTCCTTCTGGCGGCGGCTGGCCTGATCGGCGGCTGGGCCATGCTGCGCGGTCCTGCGGTGAAGGCCCTGGCCCTGTCCCTGCCCCTTGGCCTTCTGGGGCATGCGGCCCTGGTGGGAACCCTGGCGCCCAGGCTCGAACCCCTGCTCCTGTCCCAGAGAACCGAGGCCATGCTGGCCAGCGCCCATCTCCTGCCCCGTCAGGGCGTCTATCCTGGACCTGTCGCGGTTGCAGGATATGCTGAACCCAGCCTGGTCTTCGCCGTCGGCACCCGCACCCAGCTGGGGGACGCAAAGGAAGCTGCAGAGGCCCTGGCCGAGAACCGCCCGGCCGTGATCGAAGCCCGGCAGCAGGCGGCCTTCGATACCCTGGTAAAGGCCGCACGCCTGACCCCCCGGAAGATCGGGGAGATCAAGGGTCTGGACTATTCCAATGGCGACGACATGACCCTGACCGTCTATGCGCCCCAACCGGAGACAAGGCCGTGAGCCGTTTCATCGAGATTGTTGAAGTCGGCCCCCGGGACGGCCTGCAGAACGAGAAGACCAGCCTCAGCCCGGAGCAGAGGGTGGCCTTTATCCGCCGCCTGGAGGCTGCAGGCGCCCGGCGGATGGAAACCGTCTCCTTCGTGAACCCCAAGCGGGTGCCGCAGATGGCCGGCGCCGAAGAGGTGTCTGCAGCCCTGGCTCCCGATGTGAACCACAGCCGCATAGGCCTGGTCCTCAACATGCGCGGCTGGGAGCGGGCCGTGGCCGCCGGCTGCGACGAAGCCAATGTCGTGGTCTGCGCCACCGACGGTTTCGGCATCCGCAATCAGGGCGCCTCCAGCGCCGAGCAGATGACCGCCCTGGCCGAAATCACCGCCCGCCGTGCGGCGGAGGGCGGCCCGCCCATCACCGCCACCTTCTCGGTCGCCTTTGGCTGCCCCTTTGACGGCGAGGTCAGCCAGGACCATCTGGTCGCCCTGGCCCGGGATGCAGCGGCGACCGGGGTTTCTGAAATCGCCCTGGCCGACACCATTGGCGTCGCCGACCCCTGGACGGTCCGCGCCCGGGTCGAGGCCGTTCGCAAGGTCACGGGGGACATCCCACTGCGCCTGCACTTCCACGACACCCGCAATACCGGCCTGGCCAACGCCTTCGCCGGGATCGAAGCCGGGGTGACCATTCTGGACGCCAGCTGTGGCGGACTGGGCGGCTGCCCCTTCGCCCCCGACGCCACGGGCAACATCGGCACCGAGGATCTGGTCTACATGCTGGAACGGGCCGGCTTCGAAACCGGCTATGACATCTCCGCCCTGATCGAGACCTCGAAATGGATGGCGGAGATCCTTGGCAAGGCGCCGGCCGCCTCGGTCACCCGGGCGGGACTTTTTCCCGGCTAGGTAGCTTTCGATTCATCTTGGCGTGTGCGGTGATTTGTCGCACATTGGCTGCGGGAGGCCTGATCCATGGCCCTGCGCACCGTGGCTG
Source organism: Alphaproteobacteria bacterium PA2 (assembly GCA_002256425.1). NCBI lineage: Bacteria > Pseudomonadati > Pseudomonadota > Alphaproteobacteria > Alphaproteobacteria bacterium PA2. The sequence goes on from NKIZ01000001.1 coordinate 3,423,078, forward strand.
TCATCGCTCGCAAGGGCGGAGCCGGAAAAACGACCGTATCGATCCACCTGGCCCTTGCAGCCTATCTGCGGGGCCAGCGCACCCTCCTTGCCGACATGGATCCCCAGCGTTCCGCCCTTGAGGTCTTCAAGGCGAGGAAGCGGGCAGGTCCCGACCGGATGGAATCCACGGGCGCCAAACTCTTTGCTCTGAAAACCAACGCGGCCCGTCAGGGTGTCGACACCCTGGTCGTCGATACGCCTGCCGGCGATGAGGCCGAAATGGCCAGCGCCATCGCCCTGTCAGACCTGTGCGTGATCGTCGTACGACCGACCTATCTGGACATAGCCTCCGCCCTGCAGAGCGTTGAGGTCGTACGGCGTCTGCGCAAGGCGGCCGTCCTGGTGGTCAATCAGGCCCAGTCTCCACGCAGGGGCGTCGAGCTGCCCGCCATGGAGCGGGCCAGACGCGCCCTCGAACTTCTGGGCCTGCCGGTCTGCCCGGTCATGCTGAGAACCCGCGCCGCCTACCAGAACGCCCTGGAACGCGGCTTCTCGGTTGAGGAGAGCGATGATCCGATCGCCAGGCAGGAAATCGGCGAACTCTGGCGGCGGATCGATCAGATGGTCACGGCGAACCTGATGTGCGCCCAGTCCCCGGTCAGGCCACCCGTCCCCGAACCCGCCACATCAAGGGCCGGATAACCGCCGTAAACACGATCAGGGGCGAGAGCACCCAGGCCGCCAGGGTCTGACCGCCCGTGCTGGCCCGCTTGCGGAAGAACCGGGCAAGACCCACTCCCTTGTGGAACTCCACCCGGATCGGGCTGGCGCGGCTGGTATGGCCCAGGTGGACCACCTCGGCCTTGGGCTGGAACAGGACGACCCCGCCGGCCTGACGCACCCGCCAGCAAAGGTCCACGTCCTCCACGTGCAGGAAATAGCTCTCGTCAAAGCCCTGGACGGCCTCGAAGTCTTCCCGGCGCATGCAGAAGCAGGCGCCTGAAATGGTCGGGATCGAGGTCACGCCCTCTGGCGGCAGTTCCTGCTCCCAGTGCACCTCATAACGCCGCCAGGCCGGGATCTTCTTGGCCAGGTGGCTGAGGCTCAGCAGGGCGCTCATCAGGGTGATGTCCCCCCGACGGGCGCCGCGCTGTTCAGAGCCGTCAGCATTCAGCACCCGGCCGCCGACGATGCAGGGTACGGGCCGTCCCTCGATGGCCGAGATCAGCTCGCCGACGCAGCCCGTCTGAAGGAAGGCGTCGGGGTTCAGGAAGATCAGGACATCGCCGGTGGCCCGTCGGGCGCCGAGATTGGCGCCCCTGGCGAAACCCACATTGCCCTGGCCATTGACCAGCACCACCCGGGGATCAGTTTCCGCAAAGCCCCTCAGCCGCGCCGCCTCGATGATCGACGACCCGTTGTCGACCACGACCAGCTCGTCCACCCGGGAATCGGCCAGGACACAGGCAAGACTCTCCGTCATGGCCTCGCCGGTCATGTAGATCACCATGACCACCGAGACTTTTGGCTTCGAGCGCTCAGTATCCTGGGCGATGTCGGCGACGATCGGTGCGGCTATGCCGTTCATCAGGCCTCCTCAGTGACCGCTCCGGAGGGGGCGGACCCTGAAATGATCGCGTTGCGGGCAAGATCAGGCGGCAAGGCTTCGCTGGCAAGTGACTTAACGGCTTCGGCCAGGGAAAGAATGGTCTGACCATCCGAACCCAGGCGCCGCAGGGCCACCTTGCCCTCCTCGGCTTCCCGACGTCCAACCACCGCAATGACCGGAGCCTTGGCCAGGGAGTGCTCACGGATCTTGTAGTTGATCTTCTCGTTGCGAAGATCGACCTCGACCCGCAGGCCTGCCGCGCGCAGTTCCGCCGCCGCCTTTTCCGCAAACTCCGCCGCATCCGACGTAATGGTCGCCACCACCACCTGGGTCGGCGCAAGCCACAAGGGGAAGGCCCCGGCATAGTTCTCGATCACCACGCCGATGAACCGCTCCATGGAGCCGCAGATCGCCCTGTGCAGCATGACCGGCCTCTGCTTGGAGCCGTCCTCCGCCGTGTATTCGGCGTCCAGACGCTCTGGCAGGACGAAGTCCAGCTGGTGGGTGCCGCACTGCCAGGTCCGGCCGATGGCGTCGCGCAGGTGGAATTCCAGCTTGGGGCCATAGAAGGCGCCTTCGCCGGGCAGCTGCTCGACTTCCATGTTCACCGCCTGGCGGGCGGCGCGGTCCAGCTTGGATTCGGCAATGTCCCAGATCTCGTCCGTACCGGCCCGCAGGTCCGGCCGCAGGGCCAGTTTGACGCTGTGCAGCTGCAGGTCGAAGTCGGCATAGACCGAGTTGAGCAGGCGCACGAACTTGGTCGTTTCCTCCTCGATCTGGTCCTCGCGGCAGAAGATGTGGGCGTCGTCCTGGGTAAAGGCGCGCAGGCGCATGATGCCGTGCAGGGCGCCCGACGGCTCGAACCGGTGGCAGGCGCCGAACTCGGCCATGCGCAGGGGCAGGTCCCGATAGCTCTTCTGGCCATAATTGAAGATCTGCACGTGACCGGGGCAGTTCATCGGCTTGACGGCCAGCTCTTCGCCCTCCGTCGTCTCGCAGGTGAACATGTTCTGGCCGAACTTTTCCCAGTGGCCGGATTTCTCCCACAGGCCACGGTCCATGATCTGCGGCGCCTTGACCTCCACATAGCCGTCCACATCCAGCCGGCGGCGCATATAGGCCTCGATGGTCCGGTAGAGGGTCCAGCCCTTGGGGTGCCAGAAGATCATGCCCTTGGCTTCTTCCTGCAGGTGGAAGAGGTCCATGGCCCGGCCGATCCGGCGGTGGTCGCGCTTCTCGGCTTCCTCAATGCGCTTCAGGTGCGCCTCGAGGTCGGCCTCGGAGGCCCAGGCCGTGCCATAGATCCGCTGGAGCTGGGCGTTGCGGTGATCGCCCCGCCAGTAGGCGCCGGCCAGCTTGGTCAGTTTGAAGGCCTTGCCCACGTGCTTGGTCGAGGGCAGGTGCGGCCCCAGGCACAGGTCCTTCCACTGGCCCTGGCGATAGACCGTGATCACCTCATCGCCCGGCAGATCGGAGATGATTTCGGCCTTGTAGTCCTCGCCGATCGACTTGAAGTGGGCGATGGCCTCCTTGCGGTCCCAGACCTCGCGGACGATCTTCTCGTCCCGGTCGACAATCTCCTTCATCCGCTGTTCGATCTTGGCCAGATCATCCAGGCTGAAGGGCGTTTCGCGGGCGAAGTCGTAATAGAAGCCGTCCTCGATGGCCGGACCGATGGTCACCTGGGTGCCGGGGAACAGCTCCTGCACCGCTTCGGCCATCACATGGCTGGCGTCGTGACGGATGGTGTCTAGGGCCTCGGGGCTCTCCCGCGTCAGGATTTCAAAGGCGCCGCCGCCGGGCAGGGCCCGGTCGAGGTCATAGAGGGCGCCGTCCAGCTTGATCAGCAGGGCGCGCTTTTCGAGGGACTTGGCGATGGAGGCCGCCACGTCCCGGCCCGAAACGCCGTCTTCGAACTGGCGCTTGGAGCCGTCGGGGAAAATCAGATCAATCATGTTTCACACGTCCATGTCCGGGCGGAGGTCCCATCAGGAGTCTCACCGCGCGGCGGGGGAACCGGATCATAGCCCGATCCTCCCCAGGGATTACAGCGACACAGGCGCCCCGCCGCCAGCATGGAGCCGCGCCAGGGACCGTGCCGGATCAGGGCCTGCTCCGCATACTCCGAACAGGTCGGAAGATAGCGGCACTGGCGCCCGATCAGGGGCGAGAGCGTCAGCTTGTAGGCGCGTATGGCGCCCCTGACGCAGAGTTCGTAGATTTTCATGCCGGCTCGCGATTATCGTGGGTCGGGAGACCCCGATCAAGCGACGCCGGCGCGGCGAGTTCGGGTGCTGGCCTGACGAACAGCGTCCACCGCAGCCTCGAACGCCAGAAGGGTCGAAGCGTGTCGGGCAGGATAGTCCTTCACTGGGGCGAGCATTGCGAGATCCGAGAAACGTCCGTTGGGCGGAGGTCCGCCGCCGCGAAGCATAGCGGAAAACTGATCGCGGGCCAACTCCAGCTCCGCAAGGCTGGCGCCCAGCACGTTTGACCCCAGGATCGAGGCCGAGGCCTGGCCCAGGGCGCAGGCCTTCACGTCCTGCCTGAAGTCCGAAACCAGGCCGTCGGTCAGGGCCACGTCCACCACGATCCGGCTGCCACAGAGCTTGGCGATCTTCTCCGACGAGCCCTCAGGCGCCTCCAGCCGGCCAAGGTGGGGCAGGTTCGCCGCCAGCTTCAGCAGTTTGGCCGAATAGAGGTCGTCGATCACTAGCGTCCGCCGCCGTTCTGCCACTGGGCCTCGGCCCGGGCGGCCAGGGCCTCGCTCATGGCGGTGAAGCCCTGGCGGATGGCGTGGCGCTTGGTGCGGGCGGCGGCGGGGCCCAGCAGGCCCTCGAAGATCTCGCCGTTCGACACAATGCAGCTGGACTCGCTGAGGGCCTCGATCTCGATATAGCGGACGGTCCGCACCAGGCCACGGGCCAGGCTCAGGGTCCAGTGGATCTGCTCAAGCGGCACCCATTCCAGCAGGACGGGATTGATCACCTGGGCCGGCTCGCCGGGCAGTTCCAGGGTGAATTCCAGGGGAGACCCGATCCGCAGCTCTCCTGCCCCCTTGGTGTAGGTGGGGTTCCAGTCTGACCAGGTCGCAAAGTCCGAGGCGATCTCCCAGATCACTTCGGCCGGCGCCTTTATGCCGATCCGGCTCTCGATCTTCATGGGCCCAGCCCCGGCCTTTCCGCCGAACATGAAGCCGGCGCCCACCTTGAACATCTGCGGAGGATTGAAGCCCATCAGGTCTCTCCTAAAGACGGCGCCTTAATGCGCCAGGTTGCGCCCGTCGGATTGTCCATGACTTCTACGTTGAGGTCGGTGAGTTCGTTACGGATGCGGTCCGCCGCCGCCCAGTCCTTGGCCGCCCGGGCCGCGACCCGCTCGGCGATCAGGCCGTCGATCTTAGCCCGCAGGGCGTCGTCCACCCCGGCCTGGAACCAGGATTCCGGCTCGGCGAACAGGAAGCCCAGAAGGTTGGCCGAGGCCAGCAGCTCGCCCTTGGCATAGGCGCGGTCATCACCCTTCGAGGTTTCCAGGGCCGTGGCCATGGCGAACAGCTCGGCCATGGCGGCCGGGGTGTTCAAGTCGTCCTCCAGCGCCGCCATGAATTCCACATTGGGGCCGGTGGACTCGGCCGGCACATCGGCTGCCCGGCGCAGGGCGCCATAGAGCCGGTCCAGGGCCTTCTTGGACTGCTCGATCAGGTCGGCCGTCCATTCCAGGGGCGCCCGATAATGACCCACCAGCAGGGCCCAGCGCAGGGCCTCGCCGGGAACCTGGTCGATCAGCTCATGGACCAGAACCACATTGCCCAGGCTCTTGGACATCTTCTCGTCGCCGAAGTTCAGGAAGCCGTTGTGCATCCAGTACTTGGCATAGCCCACCGAGTGGTCCCCATGGGCGCAGACCCCCTGGGCCATTTCGTTCTCGTGGTGCGGGAACAGCAGGTCGATGCCGCCCCCGTGAATGTCGATGGGCAGGCCCAGGGTCTGCTCGATCATGGCCGAGCATTCGATGTGCCAGCCAGGACGGCCCGGTCCCCAGGGGCTGTCCCACACCGGCTCGCCGGGCTTGGACGGCTTCCAGAGAACGAAGTCGGCGGGGTGCTGCTTGTAGGGCGCCACATCCACCCGGGCCCCGGCGATCATGTCGTCCATGGGGTGGCCCGACAGCTTGCCATAGTCGGCGAAGGTCTGGGTGTTGAACAGGACATGGCCCTCGGCGGCGTATGCCGAGGCATTGTCCACCAGCCGCCCGATCATGGCGATGATGGCGTCCATGGTCTCGGTGGCGCGGGGCTGATGGGTGGGCGCCAGGGCGCCCAGGGTCGCCATGTCCTGGTTATAGATACCGAGATAGCGGTCCGTGATGGTGGAGATGGGCACGCCCTCGGCGGCAGCCTTGGCGTTGATCTTGTCATCCACGTCCGTGACATTGGCCGCATAGATCACGGCGTCCTGCCCATAGGTGTGGCGCAGCAGGCGGAACAGGACGTCAAAGGCCACCACAGGCCGGGCGTTGCCGATGTGGGCGAAGTTGTAGACCGTTGGCCCGCAGACATACATCGTCACCCGCTTGCTATCGACGGGAACGAAGGGTCGCTTGGATCGCGACAGGGTGTCGTACAGGTGAAGGGTCATGAAACTCTTTGAAAACGTGACGCTGAGTAAGTGTTGCCGGACAAGGCTTTGGCCCCATATACAGTTTGCCGGGCCGGGAGGCCACGGGGCTTTATCGGCGGTCGGCCAGCAAATCGACGGCCAGTTTCGCGTTTCCTTCTCGGGGCCCCCGCCCCGGCGCGATCAAGCCCACTTTGGAATGGATACGACCCCATGGATGCTCCGAGCCGCGACAGGTCCCTCGACGCCGTGAAGCGTCCCACCCGGGAAGAAGCCATGGAGGCGGTCCGCACCCTGATCGCCTGGGCCGGCGACGACCCCCGTCGGGAAGGCGTCATCGACACCCCCAAGCGGGTGGTGGACGCTTATGGCGACTGGTTTGAGGGCTATACCATGGACCCGGCCAAGGAATTGTCCCGCACCTTTGAGGACGTCCAGGGCTATGACGACATCGTCATGCTCCGCGAGATCGAGGTGGAGAGCCACTGCGAGCACCACATGGCGCCCTTCCTGGGCAAGGCCTATGTGGCCTACATGCCCACCAACCGGGTGGTCGGCATTTCCAAGCTGGCCAAGGTGGTCGAGATCTTCGCCCGCCGTCTCCAGACCCAGGAGACCATGACCCAGCAGATCGCCGACGCCATCACCGACAGCCTCCGCCCCGCCGGCGTCGCCGTCCTGATCGACGCCGCCCACCAGTGCATGACGACACGGGGACTGCACCACCGCCATGTGACGACCATCACGACGCAGTTCACTGGCGTGTTCAAGACCGACCCGACGCTCCGGCAGCGGTTCCTGGATTTTGTGAACAGGCGGTAGTTGGGGGCCAACTGCGAAATGTAAGCGGGAGGATGGGCGATGGGGATGGCTGGAATGTTTTTGACGCCCGCGTTTGCCCTCTCACTTCTGGCGACGACCGGAGCAAAGGCTCAGATCACGCATCAATGGAGGAGTCTCGACGCCGACGAGGCCCAGGCTGTCTTCTTTGACCAGAACTCCTTGAAAAAGGTCGGACCGGACAGCGCCCGCGCCACCTTTGCGATCGCCTGGAAGCAGCCTGACGATGCGGTCTACCCAACCTTCAGAATTCGCAACGTGTCAGTTGTCGAAGAAGTCTTCGAGGGCGACTGCAAGGCTGGCACCATCGCCGTGGTTGACCGCATCTATTACTCAGAATCTGGCGAAAGACTTTTGGGAGTCAGGGCGGCGGTCACAGAGCCAAAGGTCCCAAAGTCACCGAGCACCGGTATGGAAATACTCAACCTGCTCTGCGGCGGCCCGCAATTGCTTGGTGCAGAATTTGATGTTGGGGCCGCTGGATTGGTGAAAATCGTCCGTGAATCCAAGGTTATGCCGAAAAATGGGGCGCCTACTCCGTAGCGCCAGAACGGCTGACCACGAGCCTGGCCGAATTCGCGAGGAAACAATCCTCATCCTGCTCTGAAACAACCGGCTCGCTCTCCTTCCAAGGTTCGAGCGAGAGGTAGAATCTGTCGTCGTCGGTCCAAAGGCACTTAACGAATGCAATTTGGTCCAGGATGTTATGGCTGTTGAAAGCGTATTCGAATTTGACGGCGCCACGCAGGGTCAGAACGTAGTGGTCGCCGTGAGCTCCCTGAGGAACGTTGAATGTCAGCTGGATCACGGGATCCCACTCAAACTCGCCCGGCAAGACTGACAATCCAACGAGGTTGCCGTCGCGGACGGTGTTCAACCCCGTGAGGAAACCCACAACGTCCTGATTTTCGAGCTGCATTGGCAACGCATCCATCCCGCCTTACCTTTGACCTCTGCGCCAGCTTCGAGAAAGCTAGCACACCCGGATCGCGGACTTACCCTTTGAAAGTTCTGGGTCAGATCGGCGATTTGCCGACGCCCATGGTGACCTATTTCGTACAGTTCATCGTAACCGAGCGTCTTGGATCCTCTTGACCAATAGACAACCCCCATAGGTTGCTGGATAGTTTTCCTGACGCTCAAGCGGTTTGAAGACCAATGAGGCATGGAAAGTGTTTTATCTAGAATACCTGGTCGCTAAGCCGCATTCTGGCGACCGCTATAAAGGCGCGATGCGTCCAGATCGAAAGAGCGCGGGCAGCCTTGTATTTGGAGGACTTTTCTTTGCCGCTATAAGCTTTCCTCTGCTCAATATGGAACCTTGGCTTATTGGTGCAGTCGGGGTCGTCTGTGGCCTCGCTATGGCTGGATTCATGGCGCCGTCACTTACCAATTGGCACCTGATCAGGTGGGACGCCGACAGCCTTGATGGCCCCTGCAGGACGCTGGGTCTGACCTTAAGCACTGCGCGCGCCACTATTCCCTGGGGCGAACTTGTCTCCAGTGGCCGCACAGCAAGCGGTTATTGGTATGTCGAATCCTCGACCGGCCACCGCATACATTGGAACGCCTTCTACAATGGGCACGGGGCGTTTGCGTCTGCGATTGTGCACTACCGTCCCGACCTGCCGCTCCCCAAGGGGGTACAGGAGGCCTAAGAGCAGCTCGCCAGTCGGGATCACGACAAATTAAGACCAATACGGGCATAGGATTGGCCTCACCACTATTACGTGCCTGTTGACGGAACTCAGGATGCGCGCCCGAAACATACTAGTTGTCATAGCTGCAATGGTCCTCGGGGCCTGTGCTCCTGAGGCAGTTGCCCAGTCAGATGCGGAAGCCACTTACCAAGAGGCCCTTAAATACGACCCGATCTATGGCCCCGCACCGGACGCCCTGAAGGCTGTGGCCCTATATGGAAAGGCTTGCGAAGCAGATCATGCAGCGGCCTGCAAGGGACTGGGCCTGATCTACATGCGGGCGCAGCCCGGATTTCAGAACGCATTTATTGCAAATGCCTTCTTCAAGAAATCCTGCGAGAACGGATACGCCCTCGGCTGTTTCAATCTCGGGGTGAACTTTGCAGAAGGCAAAGGACTTCTCGCCCCTGACCTGTTGAATGCGGCTCGGCTTTACGAAAAGGCCTGCGAGGGCGACGTCTATGATGGATGCACGAACCTCGGCGTCTTCTATGCGGAAGGACGCGGCGACCTGATTCCGGTCAATATTGAGCGCGCCAAAGCACTCTATCTGCGGGGGTGCGAACACGATGAGGCTTATAGCTGCTTCAATCTTGGAGACATGCTTCGTCGGGGGAAGAAGCTTGCGCGGGACGATCAAAAAGCCGCCTTATTTCTGGAAAAAGCCTGCATGCTTGGCATGCCCTATGCCTGTTCACTGGCCGGCTACATCATTGCTTCGGACCCTGGTCGCAACGGAAGCGCTGAGCATGCCGCGAGACTTAACAAAATGGGCTGCGATCTGGGTGGCGCCAAGTCCTGTGAATTTTTAGGATTTCATTACCTCTCAGGTCCTGCGATCGAGGAGAACTACTGGAAGTCTGTTGAAACATTCGGACGGGGTTGCGACGTCGAAGATCCAAGATTGTGCTTCCTCGCCGGCAGCATGTCCCTCAACACGCCAATCGATCCTAAGAATCCTCGCCAACGCCTGCACAAGAATCTGAAGGGCGCGATCACCTATTTTCAGAAAGGTTTGATGTTGAATCCTGATGACCAGGAGCTTGCACAAGGTCTGAGGGAGAACCTCAAGGCAGCGGAGCTGGAACTCAGGCAAGCCTCGACCCCAAAGCGCTAGCCTGAAGAGGCGAGCGCGTGTTGGAGAAATTGCTTTGGGACGTCTGCAGCCCAGAGCCGGAGAATCAGCGACGATGGCACCCTGTTTCACGTGAAACAAACAGGGAACAAACTAGTCCCGGTCAACCGCCTCCGGCCTGTGCACCACCGAGACCAACACGAAGCTCAGCATCATCAGCAGGTACCATGAGCCCAGCTTGGCCGGGCTGACCAGGCGCCAGTGGTCGGCCTGGTTGGGGTAGACCCAGGTTGAGGTGAAGGTGCCGACATTCTCGGCGAACCAGATGAAGAGGGCGACCAGGGCGAAACCCAGCAGCATAGGCATGCGCCGGGGTTTCAGGTCCGGAGTGAACTGGAAGCTGGCCCGTCCGAACAGGACCACGGAAAAGGCGAACAGGCCCCAACGCATGTCTGGCATGTAGTGGTGGCTGAAGAAGTTGATGTAGCTGAGCACGGCCAGCAGCCAGGGGCCCCAGAGGGGCGGATAGTTCTCGAACCTGATCTCGAACAGTCGCCAGGCGCGGGCGATGTAACTGCCTATGGCGGCGTACATGAAGCCCGAGAACAGGGGCACGCCGCCTATGCGCAGGAGGGAGGCCTCAGGATAGATCCATGAGCCGTGGGCGGTCTTGAACACTTCCATGGCCGTGCCGACCACATGGAAGATCAGTATGACCAGGGCCTCGTCCCAGCGCTCCAGTTTCGTGGCCAGGAACAGGCCCTGCAGGACTACCGCCGCCAGGACCAGGAAGTCATAGCGCGACAGGGCCGCGTCATGCGGCCAGAGGAAGTGGCTGGCGATCAGCAGGAAGACCATGGCGCCGCCGAACAGGCAGGCCCAGGCCTGCTTGAGGCCGAACAACAGGAACTCATAGGCGAAGGCGTTGAGCCGTGACCGCTTGGCCCAGGGCCGGGCGGCAGCGTCGAAGGCCAGGACCCGGCCCTTGATGATGTCCTTGAGACTTGTGGGTGGCAGGCTCATGCGCTCGATACTGCCCTTCCGCCCTGTCCAAGGCTATAAGGGGGCATGACCCAATCCTTCTTTTCGCAAGCCGAAAACAAAGAGGCCCTCGAGCGCGGGGAGAAGCTGACCCCGCGCTTTGACGCCAATGGCCTGATCGCCGCCATCGCCCAGCACGCCGAAACCGGCGAGATCCTGATGCTGGGCTGGATGAACGCCGAGGCCCTGAGCCAGACCCTGGACCTGGGCGAGGCGGTCTATTTCAGCCGGTCGCGCAATGAGCTCTGGCGCAAGGGCGCCACCAGCGGCCAGGTGCAGAAGATCGTCGAGCTGCGGGTGGACTGCGACCAGGACGCCGTCCTGCTGAAGGTCCTGCCCCAGGGGGACGGCGGCGCCTGCCATGTGGGCTTCCGGTCGTGCTTCTACCGGGTGGTCACCAATGGCAGGCTGGTGGAGCAGCCAGAGGCCTAGCTGACCTTCAGCGGGCCTATTCCCGTGGCGCCGTGCCGGGCGGTGAAGGTCTTCAGGGTCGAGACCGTGTAGGCCTTGTCCAGGATGGTCGAGACGGCGACCCATTCGCCCCTGGCCTCTGTCTTCGTCAGGGTCAGCAGGACGAAGCCCTTGGCGGACTGGTTGGAGTCGACCACCTCGCGGTTGGTCTTGGCCATGACGTCGCCCACCGGGAAGCCCTTGAGGTCATCGCCGGCGCCGGGGCTGGTGATGCCTGTCGCGCCGAACTCGACCGCCACAAGATTTCCGCCAACCGGGGCGTCATAGAGTTCATTAGACCAGAAGGCGTGGCTGTCGCCGGACACCACCACCACATTGGCCTTGGCCTCCTTGATCAGGCCATAGAGCCGCTGACGGTCGACGGGGTAACCGTCCCACATATCCAGGCCATAGGGCAGCTGCAGGGCGGCGATCCGGCCGGTATTGTCCACCCGGCGGCGGGCGCTGGCCGGCATGTCCGCCAGCAGCTTTTCCACGCTCTCCGCGCCCATGGCGCCGCGATAGTCAGGGGGAATGACCCGGGCCATGATCACTTCATTGCCGAGGATCTGCCAGGGACGGCCGGCCTTGACCGAGGCCTTGAGGCCAGCCCCCAGCCAGGCTTCCTGGGCCGCGCCCATCATGCGACGGGAGGGGTCGTTGAGCTTGGCCTTGAAAGCCTCCACGTCGGGCTTGCCGTCCGGGCCGAACTTCAGATCACGGTCATAGGTCACCTGACGATCCCGGGCGGTCAGGCGGGTTTCCAGCATGAACAGGCTGGCCAGATCGCCGAAGTGGAAGTCGCGGTTGATGGCGAAGCCATGATCGGCAGGCTCGCGGATCGGCATCCATTCGAAATAGGCCTTGATGGCCGCGGCCTTGCGGGCGTTCCAGTCGCCTTCCGTCGCCGGATTATGGTTCTGGGCGCCGTCCGCATAGCTGTCATTGGCGGTCTCGTGGTCGTCCCAGACGACGATCCACGGCGCCCGGGCGTGGGCGGCCTGCAGCTGGGCGTCGGCCTTGTAGCAGGCGTGACGGATACGGTAGTCGGCCAGGGTGACGATGTTATGGGCCGGCTCGGGGTGGCGGTTCAGCAGCTTGCCGGTCTCGAAGCCATAGCCTTCCGGCGCATACTCATAGATATAGTCGCCCAGGTGCAGGACGGCGTCGACCCGCTCCAGCTTGGCGATGGCTTCATAGGCGTTGAAATAGCCGCCGGAATAGAGAGCGCAGTTTGCGACGGCCAGGACCACATCCTTCACCGAGCCGGTGGGCAGGGTGCGGGTCCGGCCCATGGGCGATGTCACGCCATTGGCGGTAAATTCGTAGGTGTAGGACCGCGCGGGGTCCAGACCGGCCACGTCCACCTTGACCGTATAGTCGCGGCTGGCGTCGGTGACGCCGGAACCGGACTTTCCGCCGCCGGCCCGACGGTCCACCGGGGTCAGCTTCCAGCTGTAGGCGATGGAGCCGGCGTCTGCGGCCTGGGGGGTGATCCGTGTCCAGAGAATGACCCGGTCGGCAAGGGGGTCGCCCGAAGCAACGCCGTGCTTGAAGGCGACAGCGCCCGTGTATCCGGCGGCGCGCGCCATTCCGGGAGCGGCGGCTGAAAGGCCAAACAGGCTTAGGGCGTGGCGGCGACTCATACGCATCGGGGAGGCTCCGGTTGAAGTTTGGACTCACATATTGGCGAGGTATGACAGGCGTATGTCCAGCCCCGGCGCGTTTGCAAAGCCGTTACTTTGTCGCCGGCCTGTGGGATCATGGGGATAATGCCCCACCAGACACCCCCCGAGCCCGAAGACGACGAGACCGCCGAGGCCGTGACGGTCCAGGTGGTGGTGACCGAAGGCGGTGGTCGCCTGGACAAGGCTCTGGCTGATGCAGCGCCGGACCTGTCCCGGGGGCGGATCCAGGCCCTGATGGCCCAGGGCCAGGTGCGGTTTGGCGGACAGGCCCTGACCAACCTGTCGGCCAAGGCCACAGCGGGAACCTATGAGCTGACCCTGCCGCCGCCGACACCGGCCGAGCCCCAGCCCGAAAATATTCCGCTCACCGTTCTCTATGAGGACGCCCACCTGATCGTCGTCGACAAGCCGCCTGGCATGGCGGTCCACCCGGCGCCGGGCAGCGAGACCGGCACCCTGGTCAACGCCCTGCTTCACCATTGCGGCGCCAGCCTGTCGGGGATTGGCGGGGTGGCGCGGCCGGGCATTGTCCACCGGATCGACAAGGACACTTCGGGCATTGTGGTCTCGGCCAAGACCGACGCCGCCCATCAGGGTCTTTCGGCCCTCTTCGCCGCCCATGACATTGACCGGGTTTATGTGGCCATGGTCCGCGGCGCGCCGAAGCCCCGGGCCGGAACCCTGGAGACCCGGATCGGCCGCTCGAATTCCGACCGCAAGAAGATGGCGGTGCTGAAGGCTGGCGGCCGGGAAGCTATCACCCACTACGAAACCAGGACGATCTTCGGCCCGGAGGACAAGCCGGTCGCCGCCCTGGTGGCCTGCCGGCTTGAAACCGGCCGCACCCACCAGATCCGGGTGCACCTGGCCTCCCTGGGCGCGCCCTGTCTGGGAGACCCGGTCTATGGCGCCGGCGCACCGACCCAGAAGGTGAAGGAGGCCATGGCGGAGGCCGGTCTTACAAGGCAGGCCCTGCACGCCAGCGTCCTCGGATTTGTCCATCCGGTGACGGAAGAAACCCTGCGGTTCGAGAGTCCACTGCCCGCCGACATGGCCCGGCTTAGAGACAACCTGTCTGATTTGTAAGAAAGACTCTCAATCCGGCGCCTTGATCGCGCCATATGGCGTCACCAATCTATTGACCGGAGAGAACGGAACCTGCGCCGGGGGCGCGCGTTTCGAAGTGCAAAGGGGATAAGATCATGGCTTCGACTTCACTGACGGTGATGTCGCCGGAAGGCGGACTGAGCCGGTATCTGACAGAAATCCGCAAGTTCCCCATGCTGGCCCGGGACGAAGAGTTCATGCTGGCCAAACGCTGGAAGGAACACCAGGACCCCGAGGCCGCCCACCGCATGGTGACCAGCCACCTGCGTCTGGTGGCGAAGATCGCCATGGGCTATCGCGGCTATGGCCTGCCCATCGGCGAAGTGATTTCCGAAGGCAATGTCGGCCTGATGCAGGCGGTCAAGAAGTTCGAGCCGGACAAGGGCTTCCGCCTGGCCACCTACGCCATGTGGTGGATCCGCGCCTCCATCCAGGAATACATCCTGCGCTCCTGGTCCCTGGTGAAGATGGGGACCACGGCGGCCCAGAAGAAGCTGTTCTTCAACCTGCGCAAGGCCAAGGGCCAGATCTCGGCCTTCCAGGACGGCGACCTGCGCCCCGATCAGGTGAGCGAGATCGCCACCAAGCTGGGGGTGCTGGACGAGGAAGTGGTGTCCATGAACCGCCGCCTCTCGGGGCCGGACGGCTCGCTGAACGCCCCCATGCGGGCCGACGGCGAGAGCGAATGGCAGGACTGGCTGGAGGACAAGGACGCCGTCAGCCAGGAAACCCAGATCGCCGACAGCCAGGAATACACCCTGCGCATGAGCCTGCTGGAATCGGCCATGACCGAGCTGTCGGACCGTGAGCGGCACATCATCACCGAGCGCCGGCTGAAGGATGATCCGACCACCCTGGAGGACCTGGCCACCGAATATGGCGTCAGCCGCGAGCGGGTGCGTCAGATCGAGGTCCGGGCCTTTGAAAAGCTGCAGAAGGCCATGAAGGCCGCCGCCGTCGAGAAGCATCTCGTCGACGCCTGAGCCCCTTGGGGACTAGCTGGCCTTGGCGACGGGCCTCGGCTCGTCCTTGGGCAGGAGGGCCAGGAGCGGCCCGGCCTTGACCAGGGTGTCCCGGGGATTGAGGACGCCATTCTCCGTGGCGTCCACCAGGAACTCGTGGAAGACGCTCGCGGCTTCGGTGAGCACCGTATTGCCCACCTTCGGGCCCGAGGTCTTCAGGATCTCGGCCTGGGCGCGCAGGGAGCGCAGGGCCTGGGCCGGATCGGCGCCGATCGCCAGGAGCGAAGACTTGATGATCCTCAGGGCCTGATCGATCCGGGACTGGTCAGAGACCTCCAGGTCGGACTTGCGCTTCAGGGACCCGGAATAGTCGCCGGAGTTGAACCGCCGCCGGTCGGGACCGACATACTGCATGGCTTCAACCCACTCCCGCTGACGGAGGGTCACGGCCTCAAGCCGTCGCAGAAGGTCGCGGGTGTTGTAGGGTTTGCGCAGGAATTCGTGTACGCCGGAGTCCCGGGCGGCCATGATCAACTCGGCCGTGGGCTGGGAAATGATCGCAATGATCGGAGCCTTGCGGCAGGCGGTATAGCTGCGGCGGATCTTGCGGATCAGGTCTATGCCGTCCGAATGATCGGCCCCGATATCCACGAAGATCAGCTGTGGCTCCACCGTTCCGGCCATGGACAGGGCCGTCTTTCCGTCGGTGGCGTGAAAGGTCTGACCAGGAGAGATGCCGCGCATGTGCTCGGCGAGCATACGGGCGCTGCTCGTGGCGGAATCCACGATCATCACCTTCTGCAGGTGAGGCGCCATCTTGCGCACCAGCTTCTGTTCGTCCTCGATCACCTGACCGTGGTCTCCGTCCTGATCCACCATAAGTGGCGCAGGAGGGTAAATATCCGCTTATCGCGGTACTGCGACCTTCTGGCCTAGTCCCGGAAGGGGTCGCGGACCATGATGGTGTCGTCCCGCTGCGGGCTGGTGGAGACCATGGCGGCAGGCGCGCCGATCAGTTCCTCGACCCGGCGGACATATTTCACCGCATTGGCGGGCAGGTCCTTCCAGGAGCGGGCGCCCTGGGTGCTCTCGCTCCAGCCTTCCATCTCCTCATAGATGGGTTCGAGGGCTGACTGCGCCTTCAGGCCGGCCGGCAGATAGTCATAGACCTGGCCATTCAGGCGATAGCCGACGCAGATCTTCAGGGTCGGCAGGCCGTCCAGGACATCGAGCTTGGTCAAGGCAATGCCATCAATGCCATTGAGGATCACCGACTGGCGGACCAGGGCGGCGTCAAACCAGCCGCAACGGCGGGGACGGCCGGTGACTGTGCCGAATTCGTGGCCCCGCTCGCCCAGCCTCTGGCCGACCTCATCGAAGAGTTCGGTTGGGAAGGGCCCCTCGCCCACCCGGGTGGTGTAGGCCTTGACGATGCCCAGGACAAAACCCGGCCCCTTGGGGCCAAGACCCGAACCCGCCGCCGCCTGACCCGCCACGGTGTTGGATGAGGTGACATAGGGATAGGTGCCGTGATCCACGTCCAGCAGGGCGCCCTGGGCGCCTTCGAACAGGACCCGCTTTCCGGACTTCACCAGGCCGTCCAGCATTCGCCAGGCCGGCTGGGCGTAGACCAGGATCTTCGGCGCAATATCCAGCAGGGACTGCAACAGCTCCCCGCCGTCGTATTCTGCAAGGCCCAGGCCTCGACGCAGGGGGGTGTGGTGGGCCAGCAGGCGGTCGATCTTGGCTTCCAGGGCTTCACGGTCCGCCAGGTCGCCGACCCGGATGGCCCGGCGGCCAACCTTGTCCTCATAGGCCGGACCGATGCCGCGGCCGGTGGTGCCGATCTTGTTGGTCGCCGCCGCCTCCCGGGCCTGATCCAGGTCCCGGTGCAGGGGCAGGATCAGGGCGGCGTTGTCGGCCAGGACCAGGAGGTCCGGGGTGATCTTCACCCCCTGACCGCCCAGCTTCTCGATTTCGGACAGCAGGTGCCAGGGGTCGACCACCACGCCATTGCCGATCACCGACAGCTTGCCCTGGACCACGCCGGAGGGCAGCAGGGAGAGCTTGTAGACCTGATCACCGACCACCAGGGTGTGCCCGGCATTGTGACCACCCTGGAAGCGGACGACCACGTCGGCCCGGTTGGACAGCCAGTCCACCAGCTTGCCCTTGCCCTCATCGCCCCACTGGGCGCCGATAACGGTGACATTGGCCATGCAGATACGATCTCCCGGCCTGCCGCAGGGATCCAACCACGCCCTTCGACAGGCACTCGGCGGGTGGATTTGATCGATTTTCGCTGACTACGGCAGGGCCTTGGGCGCCTGCGGCGTAGTCAGGCGGGATAGACCTTGGACCGGGCTGCAGGTCAAGTCTTTTGGCGGCGGGCGACCTGGGGCAGACTGGGGTCATGACACACCCCCGCTTTCACCTCGCCTTCCCCGTCCGTGATCTCGAAGAAGCCCGCACCTTCTATGTGGGCCTGCTGGGCTGCGGCGAGGGCCGCTCCAGTCCCGACTGGATCGACTTTGACTTCTACGGTCACCAGATCGTCGCCCACCTCTCACCCGCTGAAGTGGGACACAGGTCGACCAGCGAGGTGGACGGCGAGGACGTGCCCGTGCGCCATTTCGGTGTGATCCTCGACCTGCCCACCTGGCAGGTCATGGCCGACCGGCTGAAGGCTGCCGGGACGAAGTTCATCATCGAGCCGCAGATCCGCTTCAAGGGTCAGCCCGGCGAGCAGGCGACCCTGTTCTTCCTGGATCCCTCGGGCAATGCCCTGGAGTTCAAGGCCTTTGCCGACGACGCCATGGTGTTCGCCAGATGACCATCGACTTTGCCGATATCGAAGCGGCCGCCCAGCGCATTGACGGCCTGGCCATCCGCACCCCCATCATCGAGAATCAGGCCCTCAACGACCTGCTGGGCCTGCGGGTTCTGATCAAGCCCGAGACCTTGCAACGGGTTGGCGCCTTCAAGTTTCGCGGCGCCTTCAACCGCCTCTCGCAGATTCCGACCGAGGGCAAGGCGGCGGGGGTGGTGGCCTTTTCCTCAGGCAATCACGCCCAGGGAGTCGCCCTGGCCGCAAGGATGCTGGGCATGCCGTCCCTGATCGTCATGCCGTCGGACGCCCCTCAGGTGAAGGTCGACGCCACCCGGGGCTATGGCGCCGAGATCCGCTTCTACGACCGGCTGAAGGATGACCGCATAGCCATCGCCGCCGAGATCGCCCAGGAACGGGGCGCGGTCACGGTTCCGGCCTTCGACGACTATGACGTGATCGCCGGTCAGGGAACCGTGGGTCTGGAACTGGTCCAGCAGGCGGCCGAGCGCGATCTCGAACTGGACATGTTCATCAGCCCGGTGGGGGGAGGCGGTCTACTGGCCGGCGCCTCCCTGGCGGTGAAGACCCTCTCGCCTGGAACCCTGGTGGTGGGGGTCGAACCCGCCGCCTTTGACGATACGAAGATCTCGTTTGAGTCCGGGGTGCGCCAGGGGATCTCGCCGACCACCCGGTCCCTGTGCGACGCCCTGGAGTCCCCTGCTCCCGGCGAGCTGACCTTCCCCATCCTGCAACAGACGGTGAAGGAAATCGCCGTGGTCACTGACGCTGAAGTGGCCGCCGGCATGCGGCTGGCCTTTTCGACCCTCAAGCTGGTGGTCGAGCCCGGCGGTGTGGTGGCCCTGGCCGCCCTGCTGGCCAAGAAGGTCGCCAGCGCCAAAAGGGGCCAGACCGTCGGTCTGGTCCTGTCCGGCGGCAATGTGGATCCCGAGCTTTTCGCCCAGGTCCTTCGCGGGGACTACTAGGCGGTGCGACCGGTCTCCTCAGGCGCCTTGCGCGGGGTGATCAGACGGGCCAGGCGGGGCTTGAGCCAGGACTCGAAGTCGTCGACGAATTCATAGACCACCGGCACCAGGACCAGGGACAGGATGGTCGAGGTGATCAGGCCGCCAATCACCGCCACAGCCATGGGCTGACGGAACTCGGCGCCCTTTTCCAGGGCGAAGGCTGTGGGCAGCATGCCCGCCGCCATGGCCATGGTGGTCATGACAATCGGCCGGGCCCGCTCGCGGCAGGCTTCGATCAGGGACTCTCTCTGGCTCAGCCCCTCGCGCTCGCGCTCGATGGCGTACTCCACCAGCAGGATGGAGTTCTTGGCGGCGAGACCCAGCAGCATCAGGAAGCCGATCAGGGACGGAACACTCAGGGACAGCCGGAAGGCCAGCAGGCCAATGAAGGCGCCGCCGACAGCCAGGGGCAGGGCTGAAAGGATGACCACGGGTTTGAAGAAGGACCTGAACAGCAGGACCAGCACGCCGTAGATCATGGACACACCGGCGAACAGGGCCATGCCGAAGGAGCTGAACAGCTCCTTCATGGCCTGCAGCTGGCCGCGGGCCGCCGGAGATACGCCCTTGGGGAGGTTCTGCATGATGGGCAGGTTGGCGATGGCCTTGGCCGCCGGGCCCTGGACCGATCCGTTGAGCTCGGCCTCGATGGACAGCTGGCGCTGACGGTTCAGGCGGCTGATGCGGGCCGGGCCGGCCTGGAACTCGATGTCGGCCACAGCGTCCAGGGTGGTCAGGCCGCCCGAGGCCATCGGCACCCGCAGGGCCTTGATCTGGGTGAGGTCAGACCTGGAGGTGGCGGGCAGACGGATGCGGATGGGAATACGCCGCTCGCCGGAGGTCAGCTTGGCCACATTGGCGTCGATGTCGCCCACAGTGGCGATGCGCGCCACCTGGGCGATGGCGTCCACCGAGACCCCCAAGCGGGAGGCGTCGGCGGCCCGGGGCCGGATGATGAGTTCCGGACCCGTGGGCGGTATGCCAGGCCGAGGATCGGCGATGATGTCGATGGTCCGCATCTGCCGCTCGAGTTCGCCGGCGGCGGCCTGCAGGGCGACGGGATCATTGCTGGTCAGCACCTGTTCAATGCCGGCGCCGCCCTGGAAGTCCAGGAAGGTGACCCGGGCGTCGGGGACCTCGCGAAGCATCTGCCGCGTCTGATTCTTCAGGGCGTCGCCCGAAATCGTGCGCTTTTCGTTCAGCAGGACGATGATGGTGCCCTGGCGGAGATCCGATCCGCCGCCACCACCAAAGCCGGGGCCGCCGGTTGCAGCTGTTGAGCCGACCTGGGTGAAGACGCCCCTGACGCCCTCACGTCCCTCGAAGATATTGGTGACGGTCTTGGCCGTATTCTCCATGGCCTGGACCGTGGCGCCGGGAGGACCCTGAATGCTGACATAGATGTAGTCAGGGTCTCCGGCCGGCTGGAAGCCCTGGGGCAGAAGCGGGGCCAGGGCGACCGAGGCGACGAACATGACGCCGCCGACGATCATGGCGACGATCCGGTGGTCGAGGGCCCATTCCAGAGCGTTGCGATAGAAGCCCTCGAAGGGCTTGCGGGGATGGGGCGTCGCGGCGGGCTTCAGCAGATAGGCCGCCATGAGCGGGGTCAGAAGCCTGGCGACCACCAGGGAGAACAGCACGGCGACCGAGACGGTCAGGCCGAATTCCCGGAAGAACTGACCGGCCATGCCCTTCATGAAGCTGACGGGGGTGAAGACCACGACAATGGCCATGGTGGTGGCCACCACGGCCAGGCCGATGGCGTCCGCGCCCAGAATGGCGGCGTCATAGGGTCTCAGACCCTGGGCCACCCGCTTCTCGATGTTCTCGATTTCCACAATGGCGTCGTCCACCAGGATCCCGACGACCAGGGTCAGGGCCAGCAGGGTGACCACGTTCAGCGAGAAGCCGAGCAGGTGCATGATGAAGAAGGTGGGGATCAGCGACACCGGCATGGCGAAGGCTGTGATCAGGGTCGAGCGCCAGTCCTTGAGGAAGGCGAAGACCACGATGGCCGCCAGCAGCATGCCTTCAAGCAGGACGTGCTTGGTGGCTTCGAAACTGGCGCGGGTTTCGTCCACGGACGAGAAGATCCGTACGAACTTGATTCCCGGGGTCGCCTTTTCGAGCTTGTTCAGGGCCTCGATGACGCCGTCATCGACGGTGACATCGCTGGAATCCCGGGTCTTCATCACCTGGAAACCGACAACCGGGCGGTTGTTGAACCGGGCGAAGCCGCGGGATTCCGAGGCTCCGTCGCCGACCTGGGCCACGTCGGTCAGTTTGACATACCGACCCTGGCCCGTGGGGATGGTCAGGTCGCGCAGCTTTTCCAGGGTGTTGACTGCGCCGAGGATGCGCAGGGTCTGTTCCCGGCCGCCCACCTGGACCCGGCCGCCAGCGGCGTCGAGGTCGAAACTGCGCAGGGCCGAGTTGATCGAGGCTGCTGTCAGGCCGCGGGCCGTCAGCTTGTCGGGGTCGATGACCACGTTGATTTCGCGATTGGCGCCGCCAACCCGGGAGATCTGCGATACCCCGGGCGCCTGCTGCATGGTCCGCGAGACCGTGTCGTCAATGAACCAGCTGAGCTCGGCGTCCGTCATGGACGGCGCCTCGACGGCGTAGGTCAGTATGGGTTGGCTGTCGAGTTCGACCCGGGTGACGGTAGGCTCATCGATTTCACGGGGGAGGACGGCGCGGGCCTGATCGATCCGCGACTGGACGTCGTCCTTCTTCTTCTGAAGGTCCTGACCCAGTTCAAATTCAATGCTGGTGACCGACACCCCCTGGCTGACCGAGGAGTACATGTTCTTGACGTTGGTAATACCCGCCAGGGCGTCCTCAACGGGTCGGGTGACCTGGGTCTCCAGTTCCGCCGCCGCAGCGCCGTTCTGGGTGACGGTCACCGTGACCAGGGGAAACTGGACATTGGGGAACTGTTTGACCGGCAGGCCACCATAGGCAATCAGCCCCGCCAGAATCATGGCGATGAAGAGCACCGCCACCGGAACGGGGTTGCGGATCGCCCAGCTGGAGATCGCGAAGCTGCGACCCTGTTCGTCCTCGTGAAGGCTCATTTCGCGGCTTCCAGCACCGGCCGGACCGTGTCGCCGTCAAGCAGGAAGGAGGCGGCGCTCTTGACCACCAGTGACCCGGCAGGCGGTCCCTTGACCAGGGCCACGAGGCCCGAGCCGCGGGCGCCCGCCGTAACAGGGACCCGCTTCACCACATTGTTCGACCCGACGACCATGACGCTGGCGCCGTCGGCGTCATAGCGGACGGCGGTTTCGGGGACGGCCAGGGTCTGGCCGCCAGCATCGGCGAAGGCGGCGCGGCCATAGCCGCCAGAGCGGATGTCAGACCGGACCGGCAGGTGGATGCGGACCGTTCCCAGCTTGGTCGTGCTCGACAGCTGCGGAGAGACAACCCGGATATAGCCCTCGGCAGTGGCGCCGCTGGTCAGGGTGACATTGGCCCTCTGGCCCGGCTTCACCCGGCCCAGGTCCTGCTCGGACAGGTCGGCCTTGAGTTCGATCTCGCCGCCCTGGGCCATGCGGAACCAGGGGCTTCCTGCCGCCGCGGCCAGATCACCGGGGCGGACATTGCGTTCCAGGATCAGTCCCGAAACCGGTGCGACAACGGTCAGCTTGCGGGCGCGGGTTTCGGTGTCGCGTGCTGCGGCGGCCTGGGCGTTGGCGGTGGCCCGGGCGGCGCGGGCCTGGAACCGGCGCTGGTCCAGCTGCTCCTGCGACAGCACACCCTGCCCGTCCAGGTCCTTGACCCGCATGGCCTGGGCTTCAGCCTGCTCGGCCTGGACCGCCGCCTGGGCGGCCAGGGCCTTCTGTTGTTCAAGCTGGGACTTGATCAGGGCGTGGTCGATTTCGACCAGGGGCTGCCCTGCATTTACGTACTGACCCTCATCCACCAGCACCCGGGCGACCCGGAAGCCGGAGACCTCTGGAATGATGGTCACTTCCTCGCGGGGAACAAGGACCCCATCGGCGCTGACCGATCCGGTGATCGGCCGGGGCTCGACCTTGATGACAGTCACGGCCCGGGCCCGCTCGGCGGCGGTTTCCTTCTTCATGACCTTCTTGCCGCAGGCCGCCAGGGGCGCTGCGGCAACGCTGACCATCAGGACGACCAGGGCGAGTTTCGATGCAGATCTTGTCACGGCTAACGGGCCTCTTTGTCGGTGGTCAGGACTGGCCAACCGCCGCCCAGAGCCTTGTAGGTTTGAACAGCGCGACGCAGGCCTTGAACCTGGGCGCTGGTAAGCTGGGTGCGGACCGCCCGCCAGGAGGCCTCGGCGCCCAGGGCGGACTGCAGATCGTCAAGGCCGGCCTTGTAACGGATGCGTCCGGCGTCCGCGGCGCGATGGGCCCGGGCTTCGCCATCGGTCAGCAGGGCGATGCGACGGGCGTCAGCGTCCAGGCGGACCAGGGCGTTATCAGCGTCGCCATAGGCGGACTGGACGGCCTTTTCATAGGCGATGACCGCCTGCTCGGTCCGGGCGTTCTGGGCCTTGAGATCGGTCAGCAGTCTGGGAATGGACAGGACGGGCTGGCTGACCGCCGCGCCGATGGACCAGAATTCGGTGGCTGACCGGAACCCTGGCTGGCTTGACCGGGAAAGACCGACCCCCGGGGTCAGGGTGAAGGTCGGGAAGAAGGCCAGCTGGCTGTAGGTCAGACGGCCGACCTGGGAAGCGACGCGGGCATGGGCCTCGCGCACATCCGGGCGGCGGGCCAGAAGGTCGCCAGGGACTGAGGCGGGAACCTGGGGCAGGGCCGGCAGGGCGGTGCGGATCTCGATGGCGCTCGACGGGTCAGCGCCGCGACCGATCAGGACCAGAAGGGTCCGCCGGGCAGCCTGCAGCTCGGCCTCGACACCGGCAGCCTGGCTGCGGGCCTGGGCAAGATCGCCGGCCACGCGGTCAGCATCAGCACGGGAGGCCAGGCCCCGGGCGAGCTTGGTGTCGGCGATCCGCTGGAACTCGGTCTGGATCCGCACGGTTTCCCGGGCGTCGGCCAGCTGGATGGCCAGGCCCTGGGTCTGGAAATAAACATCGGCCACATTGGCCGCCAGGCTGGTGCGGGTACCCTCAAAGTTGAACCGGGCGGCTGCGGAGTCGCCCCGGGCCGCCTTGGCCACGGCGAAGATCCGGCCAAACAGGTCCAGCTCCCAGCTGACATTCAGATTGGCGGACGAGGCTTCGCTCTGACCATTGTTCGAGAAGCCCGGAATATTGATCGTCGTTCCGGAGGTCTGGGTTGTGTGGGTTTCCTTGGTGGATCCCACGCCATTGCCCTGGGGCAGGAAGGCGATGAGGGCGCTGCCAGCCGTGGCCTGGGCTTCACGCAGACGGGCCGCCGCCGAACGGGCGTCCGGGCTGGATTTCAAGGCTTCCTCGACCAGGGCGTTCAGCTGGGCGTCGCCGAACTGTGTCCACCAGGTCTGCATGTCTGCAGAGGTAACCCCTGCCGAAACTGCCGCAGCCTGCGGCGCTTCGAAGGCGGCGGGCAGGCGCGTATTGGCCTTGTAGGGAGACGCGCAGCCCGTCAGAGACAGGCCGGCCAGTCCGAGGGCGATGTAAACGGCGGGGCGCATGGTCTCTTCAAATCGTGGACGAGCGGCGAATCACCCCTGGACAATACCAAGCGGATGACGGCGCGGCGCGGGCCGGGCTGATGTTTTCGTGCCTTGGGGTACATAACTGAACATTGATAGGTTTGCAGCTGCGAAACATTTGCATTGCAGCATTTTTAACCCGCCGGCTCAGGCTGGCGCACTGGCAGGGGAAATCCTAAGGTTCGCCAACCCTTCTGTTTCGCGAGCCTCACATGAAAAGACTCTTCCTCGCCGGCGTCTGCGCCTGGTCCCTGCTGGCCCAGCCTGTGGCGGCCACCGAGCTTGATCCCGCCCGGATCGCCCAGCACATCAAGGTCTTGTCCTCCGACGCCTATGAGGGCAGAGGCCCCGCGACAGCGGGCGAGACCAAGACCGTGGCCTACATGATTTCGCAGTTCAAGGCGGCGGGCCTGGCCCCCGGCGGCGATCCCATCAAGGGTGGCCGGGCCTGGACCCAGGACGTCCCCCTGGCCAAGTTCGACACCAAGGGCCCGGTCAAGACCACCGTGAAGGTTAATGGCGCCGTCCAGACCTGGGCCCAGGGCGAGCAGATCGCCATCCGCGCCACCCAGACCGGCCAGGATCATGTGAGCATTGCCGACGCCCCGGTGGTTTTTGTCGGCTATGGGGTCAAGGCGCCGGAGCGCAACTGGGACGACTTCAAGGGCGTCGACCTCAAGGGCAAGATCGCCCTGGTGCTGATCAATGACCCGGACTTCGAGACCGGCGAAGGCGACTTTGGCGGCAAGGCCATGACCTATTACGGCCGCTGGACCTACAAGTACGAAGAGGCCGCCCGCCAGGGCGCCGTCGGCTTCATCGTGGTCCACGAGACCGACCCCGCCTCCTATGGCTGGAACACCGTCAAGAACTCCAACACCAACACGGTCTTCGACATCATCCGGGCAAACCCCGGCGCCGCCCATGCGCCGATCGAGGCCTGGGTCCAGCGGGACGTGACGGTGGACCTGTTCAAGGCCGCCGGTCTCGACTTCGAGGCCCTCAAAAAGCAGGCCCAGACCCGGGACTTCAAGCCCGTCACCCTCAGCGGCGTCACCTTCTCGACGGACTTCGCCGTGGACGTCCAGAAGATCGTTTCCAAGAATGTGGTCGGTCGCCTGCTGGGGACCAAACACCCGAAGGAGACGGTGATCTACTCCTCCCACTGGGACCACCTGGGAGTCGGCCTGCCCGACGCAAAGGGCGACAGGATCTATAACGGCGCCGTCGACAATGCTGGCGGCTCGGCCATGATGATCGAAATCGCCCGCCAGTTCGCCAAGGCGCCGAGAACCGAGCGTTCGGTGGTCTTCCTGTCAGTGACCGCCGAGGAAAAGGGCCTGCTGGGCTCGGAATACTATGCCGCCAACCCGGTCTATCCCCTGGGGACCACTGTGGCCGACATCAATATGGACGGGGTCTCCACCTCGGGCCGCGCCCGTGACTTCACCACCTCGGGCAATGCGCCCCTGACCCTCCAGGACGACCTGATCGACGTGGCCAGGGGCTATGGCCGGACCTACAGCCCCGACCCGCGTCCCGGCGCCGGCAGCTTCTTCCGGTCAGACCACTTCCCCTTCGCCAAGCGCGGGGTTCCGGCCATTTCCTATGGCTCGGGTCAGGACCTGCTCAAGGGCGGCAAGGAACGGGGCGAGGCCCTGGCCAAGGACTATGTGACCTTTCGCTACCACCAGCCCGCCGACGAATACTCGGCTGACTGGGACCTGACCGGCGCTGCCGA
Source organism: Alphaproteobacteria bacterium PA2 (assembly GCA_002256425.1). Classification (NCBI taxonomy): domain Bacteria; kingdom Pseudomonadati; phylum Pseudomonadota; class Alphaproteobacteria; species Alphaproteobacteria bacterium PA2. The sequence continues at coordinate 3,449,377 of NKIZ01000001.1, forward strand.
GGACGGGGGCATTCTCTATGACCTTGGCCGCCGGCTGGCCAATTCCCGGACCTGGCCGGAATGGAAGGCCGGGTCGGAGTTCAAGGCCCCCCGCGAGGCCACGGCGGCTGACCGGAAATAGCGTGGGCGAGCGGGGAACATTCCGCGCCGGGATCGGGGGCTGGACCTTCGAACCCTGGCGCGGAGTCTTCTATCCCAGGGGGCTGAAACACGCCGCCGAACTGGCCTTCGCCAGCCGCGCCCTGAGCACCCTCGAGATCAACTCGACCTATCACACCAGCCAGAAGCCCGAGAGTTTCGCCAAATGGGCGGCGGCGACGCCCGACGACTTTGTCTTCACGGTCAAGGCCTCGCGGTTCGCCACCAACCGCAAGATCCTGAGCCAGGCCGGCGAGTCGGTGGAAAAGTTCCTTGGCCAGGGGCTGGAGGAGCTGGGGCCAAAGCTGGGGCCGATCCTCTGGCAGTTCATGCCCACCAAGAAGTTCGACCCTGACGATCTGGCCGGTTATCTCGACCTCCTGCCCCAGACCCTGAACGGGCTGAAGCTGCGCCACGTCCTTGAGCCCCGCCACGAGAGCTTTGCCGATCCGAAGTTCGTGCGCCTGTGCCGCGAGCGGAACATCGCCATCTGCGTTTCGGAAAATGAGGGCTATCCGGTCATTCCCGACATCACCGCCGACTTTGTCTACGCACGCCTGCTGAAGGGATCTGACGACATCGCCACCTGCTATCCCGCAGCAGAGCTGGACGCCTGGGCCGACCGGTTTGTGGCCTATGGCGCGGGCGATGTCCCGGCCGACTTCCAGCCCCTGGACCGCACCGGCCCGCCGCCGGGACCGCGGGAGGTCTTCGCCTTCCTGATCAGCGGCGGAAAGGTCAATGCGCCAGCGGGAGCACAGGCATTGATCCAGCGGATGGCGACCTAGTCGTCCTCATCCTCTTCCACCGCATCCACCACTGACGGGGCTTCCGGCAGGGGGACATTGCGGATGGAGATGATCTCGGCGCCTGGGAAGGCCGACATGACGGACTTCACGAAGGGGTCCTGGACGATTTCGTCGCGGGTTTCCTGCTGTTCGCGCTTCTGGCGTTCCCACTGGCTTTCGGCGCCGCCGCCGCCCTGGACGGTGATCAGCCAGGGGTGGCCGGTCCATTCCTTCAGCTTGCTCACCAGCCTCTGGGTCAGGTTGGCGGGCGCGCCGGGGGCGGGTTCGAACTCGATGGCGCCGACCCGGAAGCTGACCGGGCGGACAAACCGCTCCACATCCAGCCGCAGGGCGATGTCGCGCTTGGCGTCGATCAGGGCCACTACGTCGGCGAAGGACTGCAGGGTAGGCGCGGCGTCGGCCTGGGGCGCTGGCGCCGCCATGCGGACCTGACCGCCACCACTCATCTGGGCGCCGCCGCCACCGCTGCCGCCCGGACCGGGCGCAGACGATCCGCCGCCTGCCGGCTCGCCGGACTGCAGGCGTTTCAGGGCTTCTTCAGGACCGGGGAGATCAGCGGCATAGGCCAGCCGGATCAGGGCCATGTCCACGGCTGCAGCCGGGTCGGGCGCCCGGCGGACCTCGTCCTGGGCCCGCAGCAGCATCTGCCAGATCCGCGACAGGGTCCCGGCCGATATGGCCGCTCCCACCGCCGCCAGGCGTCCGGCCTGTTCCCTGGGCAGGACCAGGGCTTCGACGCCAATGGCCTTGGCCACCGAGGCGCCGTGCACGTGCTCCATCAGGTCCAGCATGATCTGGCCGGGGTCGGCGCCATAGCCATAGAGCTGGCGGAAGGTGTCGATGGCCTTGCCCGCTTCGCCGCGCAGGACCTCTTCGAACAGGGTGATGGTCTGGGCCCGGTCGGCCAGGCCCAGCATGTCGCGGATGATGGCGGCGGGCACGGTCTGGCCAGGCTCGCCCTGGACAATGGCCTGGTCGAGCATGGACTGGGCGTCGCGGACCGAGCCCTCGGCGGCCCGGGCGATCAGCATAAGGCCCTCGGCCTCGACCCGCACCCCCTCGGCCTCGCAGATCATTTCGAGGTTCCTGACGATGACGTCGGGCTCCACCCGCCGCAGGTCGAACCTCTGGCAGCGGGAGAGGATGGTCACCGGCACCTTGCGGATCTCGGTGGTGGCGAAGATGAACTTGGCGTGGGACGGCGGCTCTTCCAGGGTCTTGAGCAGGGCGTTGAAGGCCCCGGTCGAGAGCATGTGCACTTCGTCGATGATGTAGACCTTGTAGCGCGCCTCCACCGGGGCGTAGCGCACGCCGTCCAGCAGTTCGCGCATGTCGGCCACGCCGGTCCGGCTGGCGGCGTCCAGCTCCAGCACATCCATGTGCCGGCCTTCGATGATGGCCTTGCAGTGCCGGCCGTCGACGGTCAGGTCGAGGGTCGGCTCGTGGATCATATCGGTCTCATAGTTCAGGGCCCGGGCCAGCAGGCGGGCCGTGGTGGTCTTGCCCACCCCACGGACGCCGGTGAGCATGAAGGCGTGGGCGATGCGGCCGGTTCCGAAGGCGTTCTTCAGCGTCCGGACCATGGCCTCCTGGCCATAGAGGTCGTCAAAGGTCCGGGGCCGGTATTTACGGGCGATGACGGTATAGGCGGCTGACTCGGTCGAAACGACAGGCGCAGGCGCAGGGGCGCCGCCAAACATGTCCGCCGTATTGGGGTCACGCTCGGGGAGATCGGGCTCAAGCGTGAGGTCTTCGTCGGCCATTACCGCGCTTTAAAGAGGCTTTTGGGTGGAGACCGAACGACGACCCGAAGCGTGACTCGTTACGGCTGCTTCCTTCCGGACCTGACCGGGTTGGCGAGGCGTTCGCCCGTCGCCGATCTCCGCCCCCTATATCGCGGTCCGCGCGCCCATACGCAAGCATGACTCTTGTCGCAAAGGTGAGGTAATAGACTCACATGCCTCTGAACGCCTTCATGAACACCTTCGCCGGCAACCCCCTCAACCGGGCGAGCGACCGGCGCAAGGACGACGCCTGGATCGCTGAACGGTTCGCCTCTGACGAATCCCTGGCCTTCGTCCTGTGGAACGGCAAACCCTTCGTGGAGAAGTCCGCGGACGGCGGCCTGCAGATCGCTTACCTGCCGACCAAGATGGCCGACGGCCTGTCGGGCGGACCCGAGCGCCTGCTGTTCATGGGCCTGTGGAAAGACACCGCCATCTTCGCCGTCGACATGGAAGGTCCCGCCGATCCGGCCGACGGCCCCCTGCAGGGTCTGGGCAAGTTCGAGGACATGCGCGGCCTGGCCGCCCGCCTCCCCGCCGGCGACGCCGCCATACTGGGCACGGCCAAGGGCATGTTCGAGTGGCGCCGCAAGCACAAGTACTGCGCCGCCTGCGGCCAGCCCTCGGACGTGGCCGAGGGCGGCTGGAAGCGTCAGTGCCCCGCATGCCAGGCCGAACACTTCCCCCGCACTGACCCGGTGGTGATCATGCTGGCCGTGCACAAGGACCGCTGCATGCTGGGCCGCCAGGAAATGTGGCCCAAGGGCATGTTCTCGGCCCTGGCCGGCTTCCTCGAGCCCGGCGAGACCATTGAGGAAGCCTGCGCCCGGGAGTTGAACGAAGAGGCGGGCCTGACCACCGCCTCGGTCGCCTATCACTCCACCCAGCCCTGGCCCTTCCCCAACTCCCTGATGATCGGCCTGATCGCCCAGGTGGACGACGACAACGCCGCCCCCGACCAGACCGAGCTCTCTGAAGTACGCTGGTTCACCAAGGCCGAAGCCCGGGACCTGCTGGCCGGCAGGATCCCCGAGACCTTCGCCCCCGGCGGCATGGCCATAGCCCACCAGCTGATCAAGGCCTGGGCTGAGAGCGCGGACTAACTAATCTCGCTGGTCAGGTACTTTGTTGGCTGGCCTTGACGACCTGATGTGTTCATGTTTTGTTTCACGTGAAACACCTTACCCGGTCTGCTCAGTCTTGCTGTCACCGGCAAAAAATCGTATTGACGATGTATATACGTTCAATGGGAGCAGCGCGTGGCAAAGGTTCGACTCCCAGTCGCGGCGCAGTCTGGCCGCCTACCCGCAGCCGAAGCAAAAGGCGCTATCAATCTGCGCATTGAGGCTCACACGCGTCAGATCATCGACGACGCAGCTGCCGTGCTGGGCAAGACGCGCACGGAGTTCATGATCGAAAGCGCCAGGACTGAGGCCATAAATGTCCTGCTGGACCAGCGCCTTTTCGTCCTGGAGACCGAAGCCTATTCCGGCTTCGCCGAGGCGCTGGACAATCCACCAGAGGCCGGGCCCGCACTCACTTCCTTGATGCGCCGGGCGCCGGCATGGCGGGACTAGGGCGTAAAGCGCTGGCGTCGCCGACCCCCATCAGCGAAGCCCATGACCTGTCGGATTTTGACTGCGGCCAACCTGAGCTGAATGATTGGCTGCGCCATCGCGCCCTGAAGAATGAAAGCCGCTTCTCCCGAACCTATGTGGTTTGTTCGGTAAATCGGGTTGTGGGCTATGTCTGCATTTCGGCCGGATCGGTGGAGCGGGCAGCGGCGCCCGGTCGAGTGAGACGCAATGCGCCGGACGCGGTTCCGGTCTCGGTGATCGGGCGGCTGGCCGTCGATCGCACCATGGCGGGCAAAGGGTTGGGCGCCGACCTCCTCGCCGACGCCCTGCGCCGCATCGCCCTTGCATCGAGGACAATCGGCATTGCGGCGGTCCTGGTCCACGCCAAGGATGAAGCTGCAAAGGGCTTCTACCTCCGCTGGGCGGAGTTCATCGAGTTTCCGGGAGACAGCGGGGTCCTGTTTCTGCCGATCGAAACAGTGATCGCGGCCATGAGCTGAGGAGTCCTGCTGACAGACTGCTGTCACCAGGCCCGGCTAGGTTGGCCTTCACACAGGAGAACCAGGCCATGTCGAACGAACTCGTCCTCTACACCAATCCAATGTCCCGGGGCCGCACCATCCGCTGGGTGCTGGAAGAAATCGGCCAGCCCTATCGCACCGAGCTGCTGGACTATGGCTCGACCATCAAGGGCGCCGACTATCTGGCCATCAATCCCATGGGCAAGGTCCCGGCGATCAAGCATGGCGACACGGTGGTCACCGAAGCCGCCGCCATCCTGACCTATCTGGCCGACGCTTTTCCTCAGGCCGGGCTTGCCCCCGCCCTCGGTAGCGCAGACCGGGGCGCCTATTATCGCTGGATTTTCTTCGCCGCCGGCCCGCTGGAATCGGCCATGATCGCCAGGGCCTTTGGTTTCGACGCCCAGGGGGAACAGCAGCGCACGGCGGGCTGGGGCAGCTATGACCTGGCCATGGACACGGTCGAGGCCGCCGTCGCCGGGCGTCAGTTCATCGCCGGCGACAGGTTCAGCGCGGCGGACATCTATATGTCCGCGACCCTCGGCTGGGGTCTGCAGACCGGCGGCGTCCCGCAACGCGCAGCCTTCACCGACTATGTGGCCATCCATGCCTCACGACCGGCGGCTCTGCGGGCCCGGGAGATGGACGACGCCCTGCTGGCGGGGTGAGGATCAGGTCCGATCCCGGAACGGATCGGCCGGATAGACCCCCAGGATCTCGAACCGCTCGGAGAAGAACTGCAGTTCCTCGAAGGCCAGGGCCACGCCCCGGTCTTCGGGGCGGCCGTCGATCTCGGCGTAGAAGAAGGTCGCCGTGAAGGCGCCGTTCTCCATATAGCTCTCCAGCTTGGTCAGGTTGACCCCGTTGGTGGCGAAGCCGCCCATGGCCTTGTAGAGGGCGGCTGGCATGTTCCGCACCCGGAAGACAAAGCTGGTCATGCAGGGGCGGGAATGATCAGGCGCCGGGGGCTCCCCCTCCGCCGTCATGATCAGGAAGCGGGTGGTGTTGTTGTGGGTGTCCTCGATGTCCCGGACCAGGATTTTCAGGCCATAGAGCTCTGCCGCCAGGGCCGGTGAAATAGCTGCCCGGGTCGGGTCGGGATTGAGGGACAGGAGCTTGGCCGCCAGGGCCGTGTCGCCCACCGGCTCGGCGCGCAGCTTCAGCTGGCGGACCACCTTGCGACACTGGGCGAGCGCAATGGGCATGGAGGCGACGGTCGTCAGGTCCTCCAGCTTGACCCCTGGATTGGCCATCAGCTGGAAGTGAATGGGCTTGAACCGCTCGCCAATGATCTTCAGGCCGGAATCTGGCAGCAGGTGGTGCACATCGGCCACCCGGCCGGCGATGGAATTTTCCACCGGGATCATGCCCAGCTGGCAGTCGCCGGACTTGATCGCCTCGAAGGCCTCTTCGAAGGTGGCGTGGGGAACCGGAGTCATGTCCGGGAAGGCGGCGACGCAGGCCTCGTGGCTGTTGGCGCCCAGTTCGCCCTGGAAGGCTATGCGGCCCTTGGTCATGCCTGCTCCTTGATGGACCGGGCGAAGGCGCGGGCCCGCTCCAGATCCTCGGGATTGTCTACGGAGATGGGCGTGGCGTCGACGACGGCGGCCCAGATGGTCATGCCCAGCTCCATGGCCCGCAGCTGTTCCAGCTTTTCCAGGCGCTCCAGCGGCGAGGGCTGGGCGGCGGTGAAGCGCAGCAGGGCTTCCCGGCGATAGGCGTATATGCCGTGATGGTGCCAGACCGGGGCGTCGCCATAGAGGGTGGAGCGGGTGAAATAGAGGGCCCGGCCCGACCGGCGGTCCGGCATGAGGCTGAGCACGGCCTTGACCATGTCAGGATTTGTGCGGACGGCGGGCGAGGTCTCGGCCTCGACAATGGTGGCGATGTCGCAGGCCGGCTCGCGCTCCAGAATGGCCAGACAGTCGGTCAGGGCTACGGGCTGGACGAAGGGCATGTCGCCCTGGAGGTTGACCACCACGTCATGGCGGCCGTCCGGATCCAGTTCGGCCAGGGCCGCCACAAGCCGGTCGGAACCTGAAGGCAGGTCAGGGTCGGTGAGGACGGCGCGCCCCCCCGCCGCCGTGACCGCATCGACGATCTCCTGGTCCCCTGCCGCCACCGCCACGGGGCCGACACCGGCGGCCTCGGCCTGGCGCAGGACACGGACAATCATCGGCAGGCCTTCAATGTCGGCCAGAGGCTTGCCGGGCAGTCGGGTGGCCGCCATTCGGGCCGGGATGATGACGATTGGGTTCATATGCCGAGGACTTGGGCCAACTGGCCGGTTGCACCCGGGCCGGTAGCGTGTAAGAGACGCTGGCGCAATACGGGGCGGGGATTCCCGCGCTTAGGCCGGACGATTCGCCGGTCAAGAAGAGGGCCGAATTCAGGATTATGAGCGACCTGACGTTCAACAAAATCGCGGGCGCCGTCCTTGTGACGGCCCTTTCCATCGCTGGCCTGAAGGAACTGTCCTCGGCCATCTTCGAAAAAGAGCCGCCGGAAAAACCCGGTTACGCCATTGAAGTGGCCGAAGGTGGCGGCGAAGGCGGCGCGACCGCAGCCGATCTTCCCCCAGATTGGGGAACGGTTCTGCCTGTCGCTGACGTGAAGGCCGGCGAGGCCGTCTTCCAGAAGTGCAAGTCCTGCCACAGCATTGAAAATGGCGGCGCCAACGGCACCGGCCCAGGTCTCTGGGGCCTTCTCGGCCGCAAGCCGGGCAGCCATGCAGGCTTCGCTTATTCAGCCGGCATGACCGAGTTCGGCGGCAAGCAGCCCGCCTGGGATTTCGAGCATGTCTATGAGTTCGTCAAAGCGCCCCAGAAGTATATCGTGGGCACCAAGATGGGCTTTATCGGCCTGAAGAAGCAGGAAGATCGCATCAACCTGATCGCCTATCTTCAGACCCAGGGCTCTACCCTTTCCGTTCCGGCGCCCGCTCCGGCGGCTGCCGCTCCGGCCGCGCCTGCTGAAGGCGCCGAGCCGGCGGAAGGCGCAGCAGCCCCAGCGGCCCCCGCCGCGGCGCCTGCAGCGGCCCCAGCAAAGTAATCCCTTAAAGTCGCCGGTAGCCCACAGGTTCGCCTGTCGGCCCGGCGGCGATCCGGCCGATTGCGGCCTCCAGGGGCTCCATCGCCGTCGCCATGTGGTGGGCGTTGGCGTGAAGAAGCGTCGTCTGGTCGACCATCATGCCCACATGTCCTCGCCAGAAGACCAGGTCCCCGCGCCGAAGGTCCTTGAACCCGATGGCCCGCCCACAGGCGAGCTGCTGGTCAGTGTCCCTGGGCAGGGCGACGCCGCAGGCGAGCCAGGCCTGCTGGACCAGGCCGGAACAATCCAGACCAGAGGTTGATCGTCCTCCCCACAGATAACCGGCGCCCAGGACCTTCAGGGCCTCGGCCACAGGGTCAGATCGGGTGATCCCCACCGGCGTCAGGTGCTCCTCGACGATCCAGCCCGCGCCTTCTGCGAAACAGAACCGACCCTCTGTCCTGGTGACGCAGACCAGACTGTTCAGGGAAAATGGTCCGCTGGCCCGGGTCTTGATGTCCGGCCCGGCAAACCCGAATGTGTGGGGGACACTGATCCAGTGGGTCGGAGCAGGACCCGCCGCCTTGAGCGCCGCCCTGGGCGCATAGCCCACATAGCCGTCTCGCCTCCCCTGCCCCAGGACGAAGTCACCACAGTCACTCAGCACATCGAAGACCTCGCCAAACAGCAGCTGGGTCTGCTGCTCGGCCATGGGATCGGGCCGGTCAAATACCGGGGCATGCGGCAGGCAGGCCTGCATGGGCTGGGTGTCCGCAAAGGATTCAGCCGGGATCAGACCCTGCAGGGCCCGGGCGGCCAGGCCATCCCGCATCAGGGTCAAGCGTCGATCGGACGTCATGGGAAGCGCTTGCGAAGCAGGCTGTAGAGACCGCGAATGGCCTGGGCCTCGGCGCCTGAGGACCAACCGGGACGGTTGCGCGGGTTCCAGGCGAAGATGTCGAAGTGGGCCCAGGCTGTGGTCGGGGCGAACTTCTGCAGGAAGAGGGCCGCAGTGACTGAGCCAGCCTGGGCCCAGCCGTCAGGGTCGTTCTTGATGTCGGCTATGTCGGAGTCCAGAGCGTCCACATATCCCTTCCAAAGGGGCAGGCGCCAAACCGGGTCATGGGCCTCGATGGCGCAGGCTGCGATGTCCGTCGCCAGGGCTTCATCATCGGTGAAGAAGGGCGGCAGCTGCGGCCCCAGGGCTATGCGGGCGGCGCCGGTCAGGGTGGCCATGTCGAGGGTCAGGACCGGATCGAGCTCGGTGGCCCGGGTCAGGGCGTCGGCCAGGATCAGCCGGCCCTCAGCGTCGGTATTGCCCACTTCAATGGTCAGGCCCTTGCGGGAATTCAGGACATCCCCCGGCCGCATGGCGTCGCCGGAGATCGCATTCTCCACGGCGGGAACCAGAATGCTGAGGCGCACAGGCAGCTTGGCCGCCATGACCATCCGGCCCAGGGCCAGGACATGGGCTGCACCGCCCATATCCTTCTTCATCTGCCGCATGCCGGCCGATGGCTTGATGTCGAGGCCGCCGGTGTCAAAGGTCACGCCCTTGCCCACCAGAACCACGGACGGATTGTCTATCGAGCCCCAGGTGATCTCGATCATTCGTGGGGCGCGGTCAGGTGCTGCGGCGCGGCCTACTGCGTGGACCGCCGGATAGTTCTGCGCCAGCAGGTCATCGCCGACGATCACCGAGATTTCGGCGCCGAAGGCTTCGGCGATCTCCCGGGCGATGGTCTCGATCTGCAGGGGCCCAAGGTCGCTGGCGGGCGTATTGGTCATGTCCCGGGCCAGGGCGCAGGCCCGGACGATCTGGGCCGCCTCGACCACGTCGGAGTCTGGCGTCACGAGCCGCGGCCGATCTCCGCCCTTCTTCCTGTAGCGGTCAAACCGGTAGCCCCCCAGGCCGAACGCCAGGGCGACATCGTTGGGGTTCAGGGATGCCGGGCAGGTCTTGAGCTCATAGTCGCCCGCCGGAAGCTTCGCAGCCAGCCCCCTGAAGACCGTAGGGTCCGCGCCGGCGCCGACGCCGAACAATATGCAATCCACAGCCCCGTCCGCCCCGGGTGACGAGAGGATCTGACCAGCCCTGGCCTTGAACTCATTGGCGGCGGCGAAGCCCTTCAGGAAGTCCGTCGCTGTGGCCAGATACCCGTCCAGGTCGGCCTCGCAGAGGGCATGGACAGGTATGGTCGCCTGGTCGGATGTTTTGAGGATCTGATCGCTCATGGCGACTCCAAGTTATGCTTAACGATTCCTTTAAGGCCTTGGGGTGACCATGTCGCATCATCCGGAGCCACGAGTCAGATCATGTGTCGCATGTCGACCATCACCGCAACCGCGCTTTCGCTGACCCTGGCGATCGCCGGCCCCGTCCTGGCCAACCCCGCCGCAGGGACGGTCGCGCCCCCTGCCGCCAAACCCGACGTCACGGTTGTTCCCATGTTGAAACCCGGGACTCCCGCCGCCGTTCCGACACTCCAGAAGGCAAGCCCGCAGGACCGGGTCATGGCCCAGAGACTTGATCCCCTTGCCCGCGCCGCCTTCTGGGCCAAGGAAATCCAGATCGATGGCCGCGACGCCCAGGCAGGCGTCGGCCTGTCCCAGGCCCTGCGCACCCTCGGGAATTTCGAGGAGGCCCTTGAGGCAGCCCAGCGGGTGCTGGTGGTCGATCCAAGGAATACTGAAGCCCTGCTCGAGGTCGCCCGGTCACAGATCGGTCGCGGCCAGGGTTTCTACGCTATCGACCCGGCGCGGCAGGCCCAGGATCTGGCGCCCGGGGACTGGCGGCCTGCAACCCTGCTGGGGGTGGCCTATGAACAGGCCAGCCGCAACGATGAGGCCCTGGCCGCCCACAAGCAGGCCGTGACCCTGGCGCCGAACAATCCGACCGCCCTGGCGAACTATGCCCTGTTCCTGGCGGGCCAGGGTGACAGCGCCCGGGCAGAGTCCCTGCTCCGCATGGCGGCCTCCAGGCCCGGCGCGGAGATTGCCGTCCGCCAGAACCTGGCCTTGATCCTGGGGCTGGAAGGCCGTCTGGACGAGGCTGAAAAGCTGGCCCGTCAGGACCTGCCCCCCGAAATCGTCGAAAGCAACATGGCCTATCTCCGTAACGCCTCGGCGCCTGGACAGATCCGTTCGTGGGACGCGGTCCGCCAGGGCCAATAGGAATACGGCCTTGGTCGCAGCGTCAAAGACTCCCGACGCGGAGTTCGCTGTCGACGGCGACCTGGTGGCGCGCCTGATCGCCCGTCAGCATGCCGATCTGGCCAAACTGCCCCTGCGCTTTGAAGCTTCAGGGTGGGACAATGTGATGTTCCGCCTGGGCGATGATCTGGCGGTGCGCCTGCCCCGCCGCACCATGGGCGCCCAGTTCATGCAATCAGAGCAGGCCTGGTTGCAGGTCCTGGGCCCCCGACTTCCCCTCCTGACCCCCGCCCCGGTAAGGCTGGGCGTCCCGGACCTGGACTATCCGTGGACCTGGAGCATTGTTCCCTGGATCGAGGGTGAGACTGCTGACCTTGATCCCCCCGATGAGCACCAGGGCGTGGTCCTGGCCGCCTTCTTCAAGGCCCTGCATCAACCGGCCCCGCCGGAAGCGCCACACAACCCCGTGCGCGGCGTCCCCCTGTCGACCCGCCAGGACATGTTCGAAAAGCAGCTGGAATATCTGGGCAGCCGGACGGATCTGATAGACAGCCGCGCCCTGGAGATCTGGCGCGCCGGCGTGTCCGCGCCGACGGACCTGGAAGGCCTGTGGGTGCATGGCGACCCCCACCCCCGGAATGTCATCGTGCGGAACGGAAAGCTGAAGGCCTTCATCGACTGGGGGGACATGACCCGCGGCGATCCGGCCACAGACCTGTCCTCGATCTGGATGCTGCTGGACGCCCCGGCGGCGCGGCAGGCGGCCATGGAGGCCTATGGGGCGTCCGAGGCGACCTGGGCCCGGGCCCGGGGCTGGGCCATGTACTATGTGGTCGTGCTGCTGGCGGCAGGCATTGCCGATGACCCGCGCATGAAGGCCATCGCCGAAAAGACCCTCGCCAGACTGCTCGCCTGAAGGCCCGGCCTATTGCTGAGGCGCCGCGGCCGGAGCGGCCGGCTGCTTCATCATGTCGCCCACGGTGATGATGGCGGGACCCAGGATCACCATGAACAGCACCGGCAGGAAGAACACGATCATGGGCACAGTCAGCTGGGCCGGCAGCTGGGCCGCCTTTTTTTCCGCGGCGGACATCCGCATTTCACGGTTTTCCTTGGACATGACCCGCAGGGCCGAACCCAGGGGCGTGCCATACTTTTCAGCCTGGATCATGGCCATGGTCACCGACCGGATGCCGGGATGGTTGGTCCGGCGCGCCAGACCTTCATAGGCCATGCGGCGCTCAGGCAGATAGGAGAGCTCAGCGGTCAGAAGGGCCAGTTCCTCGGCCAGTTCAATGGATGACGTACCGATTTCCTGGCCCACCTTCGCGATGGCCGCCTCGATGGACATGCCGCTTTCCACGCAGATCAGCAGGAGGTCGAGGCAGTCTGGAAAGGCCTGGACGATGGATGCCCGGCGCTTGCCCGCCACATTGCCGATATAGATGTTCGGGGCGTAGTACCCGGCGCCTGCCGCCAGCATGATGAAGGTGATCTTGTTCATCTGCGGCATGGTCGATCCACCCACCGCAAAGACATAGACGGCCGTGGCGACGGCGAAGACAAACGGCAGGACGAACCGGAAGAAGTAGAAGGTCGAGACCGGTCCCGGGCCCCGGAAGCCAGCCTGGGCCAGCTTGTCGATCACCTGGGGATCTTCCAGCAGGCGATTCAGGTCCAGTCTGTCGACGACCTGCTTGTACAGCCCCTGATCTGTGTGTCGCAGACTGCTGGGTCCGCCGTTGGCCATGGCTTCCCGTGACTTGCGCCTGAGTTCTTCCCGCCGCGATGAAACCGACTTGAGGCGATTGGAGAGGGTCGATTGCTGAAAGAACGGCGTAACAATCGTCACGACCGTCGCAAAGGCGATTGCGGCCACGAAGAAGGAAATGATGTTCTTGGGTTCAACGATTTCAGCGATGGTCATGGGGCGCGCCTAGATCTTGAAGTTGATCATTTTGCGCATCACCAGGATGCCGAAACCCATGATCCCGGCGCCAACCGCCAGCATCATGTGTCCCCGCGGATCATGGAACATTGGCTGCATGTAGGTTGGACTGGCGACGCTGATCAGGAGGATAACGACAGGCGGCAGGGAGCCGATGATGCCAGCCGATGCGACGGCTTCACCTGAAAGCGCGTTGACCTTCTCGCGCATCATCTTGCGGGCCCGGATGACGTTGGAAAGGTTGCCAAGGGCTTCAGCGAGGTTGCCGCCGGTCTTGGACTGGATCGCCAGAACAATGGCGAAGAACCGGACTTCCTGGGTCGGTACGCGGCTGTACATCTTCTCCAGCGCCTGATCGACGCTGATGCCCATGGCCAGGGACTCGGTCATCCGCTTGAACTCCCCGCCCAGGGGTTCGGCGCTCTCATTACCGATGATGCGCAGGCAGTCCTGGACAGGCATGCCTGACTTGATGCCGCGGACGATGATGTCCATGGCGTCGGGAAAGGCGGCCGTGAACTTCTTGGTTCGCATGTCGCCCAGGGTTCCCAGCACCCAGCGGGGCAGGCCAAAGCCGGCGCCGAAGCCGGCGCCGACGGCGATCAGGGGCGACTGCTTCATGACCAGGGCGCCGACGGCGACCATCAGACCGACCACAGCGCTGATGATCCAGTAGATCTTGGGATTATCCGGAAACCCTGCCTGCATCAGGCGCGCCGAGATGGTGACGCTTTCCTTCTTGGCCTGTCGCTCCTGGTCGCGAAGGGCCTTGATGAGCTGGGCGCGTCTCTGTTCGGGGGTCAGGCCTGCCGACTTCAACCCGGCAGTGTCCCGGGCGCGGCTCTTGGCGAAGGACTGGGCGCGCTTGGCGGCCTTGACCGTGCTGGGATCCTGACCGGTAAAGGCGAAGCCGACGCCTGCAATGGCGATAAAGCCCAGAATGGCCGCCAGCACTGAGATGAGGGTGGGATTCACCGCCTCTTACTCCGCTGCATCCAGAGCTTCGGCGAGTTCACGCTCCAGGCCATAATAGCGGGCGCGGTCCCAGAAACGGGGGCGCGCAATCCCGGTGGAGCGATGCCGACCGACCACATTGCCATCATGGTCTTCGCCGGTGATTTCATAGACAAAAAGGTCCTGCGTGATGATCACATCGCCTTCAAGACCGACCACTTCCGTCACGTGGGTGATCCGGCGCGAGCCATCCCGCAGACGCGCCGCCTGGACGATGACGTCCACCGAACCAACAATCATTTCCCGGATGGTTCGCGACGGCAGACCATAACCGCCCATGGTGATCATGGACTCAATACGGCCGATGGCTTCCCGCGGGCTGTTGGCGTGCAGTGTGCCCATGGAGCCGTCGTGGCCCGTATTCATCGCCTGCAACAGGTCGAAGGCCTCCGGGCCGCGGACTTCGCCGACGATGATCCGCTCAGGACGCATCCGCAGACAGTTCTTGACCAGGTCGCGCATGGTGATCGACCCCTGGCCTTCCAGGTTTGGCGGGCGGGTTTCCAGTCGCACCACGTGGGGCTGCTGAAGCTGCAGTTCGGCGGCGTCTTCGCAGGTCACGACCCGTTCGGTGGGATCGATGAAGGCCGTCAGGGTGTTGAGCAGGGTGGTCTTCCCCGAGCCGGTACCGCCGGAGATGATCAGGTTACAGCGGCAGGCGCCGATGACCCCGAGAACCCGCGCCCCTTCCGGGCTGATGGACTTGAAGTCCACCAGGTTCTTCATGGTCAGCTTGTCCTTCTTGAACTTCCGGATGGTCAGGGTCGGACCATCCAGAGCCAGGGGCGGAGCAATCACGTTAACGCGGGAGCCGTCCGGCAGACGGGCGTCGCAGATGGGTGAGCTTTCATCGACCCGTCGGCCGACCTGGCTGACGATCCGCTGACAGATATTCATCAGCTGGGTGTTGTCGCGGAACCGGACGTTGGTCAGCTGGACCTTGCCGTTCACTTCGATGAACACCCGGGCGGCGCCGTTGACCATGATGTCGGCGATGTCGTCCCGGGCCAGCAGGGGCTCGAGCGGACCATAGCCCAGGACGTCATTGATGATGTCCTGGACCAGCATGTCCTGCTCGGACACCGACATCGAGACGTTCTTGATCGCCACAAGTTCGGCGACAATGTCGCGGATCTCGTCGCTGGCGGTCTGGTGGTCCAGTTGCGCAAGCTGGGCGAGGTCAATGGTGTTGATCAGGGCCGTGAAGATCGTTGTCTTGGTGGCGTGATAGTATTCCGACTGTTCAGGGACCGCAGAACCGGGGCCCTGTGCGGCCTTCAGCTGGTCATAACCCATGGTCGGCTTGGGGCCGGCAGCCGCAGGTGCGGGCGCAGGAGCAGCCGCAGGTGCGGGCGCAGGAGCAGCCGCAGGTGCAGGCGCGCCGGCCGGTGCGGCAGGCGCCGCGCCAGCTTCGACGCGCTGGGGCCTGGTCGCAATGGCGGCGCCACCCTGAGCGGGGGCTTCTGCGGGCCTGGCGACCGGCGCTCCAGCTGAGGGACGCTTACCGAACATCTATTTCCGCTTGAAGAGGCTGGAAAGGACCGAGGTCTTTTCAACGGCCGGAGCGTCCCGCCGGGCGATCTGCTGGGCCAGGTGATCAATACCTTCGGCGATCCGCGATTTGGGAGCGATCTCAGAGAGCATCTGTCCGTTGTTCGCTGCCTGACCAAACAGTTTGGGGTCGAAAGGCAGGGACAGGGAGGGGGTCAGACCAAGGGCTTCACCAAAATCCTTGATGCTGATCTCCGGGCGGTTGGGCACGCCCACCTGGTTCAGGACCAGCCGCGGCGGGGCGTCATTGGGGCGGGCGCGCCGGAACAGGTCGACCATGTTCTTGGCGTTTCGAAGGGAGGCGAGGTCCGGCGTGGCCACGATGATCAGGTCGTCGGACTCCAGCAGGACCTTGCGCTTCCAGGTGGTCCAGACGTGAGGCAGGTCAAGGATGACATAGGGGGCCGCGCCACGGATCTTGCGGGTGACCTCATCATAGGCTTCGGCCGTGATCTCATAGTCGCTGTCCAGGCTGGCGGGAGCGGCGAACAGGGAAAGCCGCTCGGTGCAGCGCGCCATCATCCGTTCCATGAGGACGGCGTCCAGGCGATCTGGCTGGGTCAGGGCGTCAGCAATGCCCTGAACAGGATCCTGGTCAAAATCCAGTCCAGCCGTGCCGAAGGGCAGGTCGAGATCGACCAGAACGGCGCCGGTAAACAGGCGTTCCGTGATCGAATGGGCGACATTATGGGCAATGGTCGATGACCCCGAACCGCCCTTGGCGCTGCAGAAGGCGATCTGACGCCCGACAAACGGCGCGGTGGGATCGGCGTAGAGGTTATTGACCGTCCGGGCGATCTGGAGGGGCGTGAAGGGGGGGACCAGATATTCCGAGACCCCACGCTGCATGAGCTCGCGATAGAGGGCGATGTCGTTGGACGCCCCGAGAACGACGACCTTGGTGCCCGGGTCACAGACTTCGGCCAGTTGGTCCAGATAGGAGACCATCTGGTTTGGCGAATCCAGGGATTCGACCATGATGAGGGAAGGCGTAGGCTGGGTCTGATAGACCTGACAGGCCTCCGCAAGACCCCCCATTTTCACAATGACCACCAGGCCGGCCAGGCGACGATCGGAGGCGGCCTTGTGGGCCTGTTCCGCGGTGGTGGGCGATTCACAGAAGATATGGATGGTGATGCGCGGCAGCTGCGAATCCCCGGGCGCACCCTGCGAGAACTCGGTGGGCAGAGGGGCGGCGGCCTGGGCACGCGCCGAAAGATCTATTGCGGTGGAAAGGGCCGGGTCGCGGCCGGGTACTTCCTGCACGGCTTCCGAGGATGCGCCGTACTTTGGCGTCAGGGAAATGGCCAGGGGCGGTTCATCAGGATGCAGGGCCGGGGCAGCGCCCGCAAAGGCGTCGTCCGCTTCAAACTCGAGGTCGATGTCTTGGGAATGCGACGTCATTTGGAAGAACTCACTGGACGGCGTTCGAGAGGGTGCCCTTGGCGTTCTCGTCCTTGGCTGACGAGGTCATCTCACCCTTGCGATAGAGGTCAAGGACAGTGAGACGACGGCCAGCGTCAGCTGGCGTCGAGGCGCGGGGGCGTACGAGATCGCCAGGATTGGCCAGTTGGGCGGAGATATTTGCGCTGACTGCGCACCCGAAATTCGAATTGGGCTCGTTGACCATGGTGTTCGCCAGATTGGTCCAGACCTTGCCGCAGGCCGGTATGTCAGCCTTGTAGTGGGTGTAGGTCATCAAGAGATTAGGATCGGCGAGTCCGCGGGCGTCATATCCGGTGATGACGATCTGGTCCTGCGGGACCCCCTGACGAATAAGGAATGCGCGGGCGCCTTCGGCGGTCCGGAAAGCCGCACCGGCATTGGGTCCGCCATCCGGCGCACGCAGGGTGATGACGCCGCCCTGGTCCACATCCCATTCCGATGCGAACTCCCCAAGGGCGTCTGCCTGGGTTGTTGAGAGGCCCTGGGCATGGACCGCCAGCTGGATTTCGGCGTCCGTCGGATAGGCCCGCGGCTTGTAGGCGTCGAGAACCGTCGCAGGCGCCTCGGCGGTCACCCGCTTGATCGCTGGCGTCGCGCAGGCGCTGAGGCCAACCAGGGCGGTAATGGAAGCAAGAGTTGCCAGGGATTTCATTCGATCACGTACCCATAGGGCCCCTGATAGGTGCGACCCGCGGAGGGTTGCGGCTTGGTCTTGTAGGCTTTGTTGAGTCTGCCCAGCAGTATGGTCGAGGCGTCGTCAGCGATGCGCAGGCCATCGGCTGGGGTCTGGAGTTTGTCCGGGCTCACGGATTGCACAATGTAGGGCGTGACCATGATCACGAGCTCGGTTTCGCCAGACAGGAAGTCCCGGGACCGGAACAGGCTTCCGAGGACGGGAATGGCCCCAACGCCAGGCAGGCCATCCAGGTTCTGCTTTGTGGTCTGGGAAATGAGGCCTGCAATCATCATGGAGCCCCCGGATGGCAGCTCAATGCTGGTTTCAGCGCGGCGGACAGTCAGGGCAGGAATGGTCAGAGCCGTGCCAGAGGTCGGGCTGCCCAGTGTGAAGGCTCCCGTCGTGGTGAGTTCTGAAACCTCCGTCGAGACCTTAAGGGCGATGCGGCCGGAGGACAGGACAACCGGCGTAAAGCCCAGCCCCACCCCGAAAGGTTTGTATTCAATGGAGATTGCGCCCGTGGTGTCCTGACCAACCGGGACAGGATATTCGCCGCCGGCCAGGAACTTGGCGCCTTCACCAGATACGGCCGTCAGGTTGGGTTCTGCCAGGGTGCGGACCATGCCGACCCGTTCAAAGGCCTTGATGGTGGACTCTGCCGAGTTCAGCCCGGGGCTGCCGGATGTGGTCTGGGTCGTTGCGACCCGCGAGGTCCGGGAAACAATCGGGCAGAGTTGGTCAGCCGGGAAGCCGCCGCCGCAGGGCACCATGACCTGAGGCTGAAGTTTGGTGTCCAGCTTGTACCCACCGGTAAGGCCGCCCAGCACTGAGCCGTTCACGGCGAATGTGGCTGCCTGACCCAGCAGGTACTGCGGTTCGCCGAGCTGGTTCAGAACGGCGTTCATGTTGAAGCCCAGCTGCTTGATCACATTGCGCTGCATTTCAACGACACGGACCTTCAGCATGACCTGGTCCTTGCCGGCGATGCTCAGCATGTTGATGACCTGCTCGCCGCCAGCGTCCGCGCCGCCGCCGCCGCCTCCACCGCCACCGCCACCGCCACCGCCGCCAGCGGAGCCCACGGACGCCTTGGCGATCTGCAGGGCCTTGTCGGCGTCGCCCAGGGTGGCCACCTGGCCAGACAGGATCAGGCTGTTGTTGATCGCCTCGACGTGGACCTGGGCGTTGGGGAGGATCCGGTTGATCGTCTGGGCAAGGGACGACACATCGATGTCGACCCGGACATTCAGGGAGAGAACCCGACGACCGGCCGCGTCGAAGAACACGGCGTCAGTGGCGCCGACCTTCTGACCCATGATGAAGATGCGCCTCGGGGTGCGCAGCACGGTGAGGGCTACGCCGGGATTGGTCACCAGGACGTCGCGAACATCCATGGGCAGGTCGATCATCGCCGACTTGCCCTGGGGCAGGGCGAGTGACTGGGAGGATCCACCGGGGGCGGCCAGATCAATGCGGATGGCGCCAGCTGCGGGCTGGGCGATGGCCGCTGGCGCCGGAGGCAGGATCCAGGCGGCGAGGGCCGCCAGGGCGAGAACGAGTTTCGGGGCTCTCATCGGACCACCACTTCTGAGGCTTGGCCGCCGCGATAGACCGTCAGGGTCTGGGGCGGTGGCGGCAGGAGCGACTTGCGGGCGCCGGGGCTCGGACCGCCGCCAATGTCGGTGTAGGCCCGAAGGGCCAGCTGCATTTCGCCCTGCATCTTGCCGCGGGAAATGATGTCGACATCTTCTGCCGGGATTTCGAGAACCGCCACAGCGCCGACCATGGCGGTGGCGCCCTTGTCGGCGAGAGACTTCTGGTCGATCGCCAGGATCCGCACATTGCGCATCAGGGTCTGGGTTTCATAGGACTTACCGTCAGGCCCGGCGCGGCTCTGTATGACATCCACCCGGTCGCCCGGCAGGATGAAGCCACCGACAGATGTTTCGGCGCTGATCGGGATTGAGATCGCCCTCATTCCCGGCGCCACAACGACGGCCATGTAGTTGCTGTCCCCGGCCCGGATGACCTTTGCCGCGGTCAGGGGCTCGCCGATGGCGATGGAGTCCTTCACGATCGCGCCGACAAAGGCCAGCATGGCGTTTTGCGGGGCGATGAGATCCTTGGTGGCCTTTGCCGCCTTGGCGGCCGTCTCTTCAACCGCCGCCTTGATGGATTTGGGCTTGTCGCCGTCAGTCGGCGCCGAGCCGTCGGTAATCAGGGTGGCGTTGAGGGCCTCAAGGGGCCAGGGCTGCCAGCCCAGGTCTTCCTGGGTCAAGCGTGTGCCGACGGGCAGGTTCCGCTTGGCCACAAGAACCTGGGCCATGGGCTTTTCAGGTGGCGGCGGGGCCGCGATGGCGACGGGAGCCGGCGCCTTGGGCGTGGCGAGGCCACGGACCAGGAGGGCCATGACAACCGCTGCAACGAGAGCTAGGCCGAGTATGGCGAGGCGAGCCCGGTTCATGGAGATGCGACCAATTTCCCGCTTTACGGGTTTTTTTCAGCTTATTCTACCTTCTGGAGAATAGACCGGTGCGAGTCCCGACATTTTGTCGTGATCCTCGTTCTGGGGTCGACATGGTTAACGGGTAACTAAAGACCGCCGTCTAAAGGCCCGAAGTGAAGGCCTGCATCAGGGCGGAGGACGGATAGGCGAAGAGGGCCCCCGCCGCGATCGCGACGCCATATGGAACATTCTCGCCGTGGGTGGTGAGACGCTCGAACCAGGGCGGGCCGCCCACGACATAACGGCGCACCCAGAGCGAACGCATGCCCAGCAGGCCAACCGCCAGCAGGCCGCCAGCAACTGCGGTGACCGCCGTAAAGGTGATGAAGCTTGGAAATCCCAGCCAGAAGCCGGCGGCGGCAAACAGTTTTGCGTCTCCGCCGCCAATCCAGCCGAGGCCGAACATGATCACGCCCAGCACCAGGGCGATGACCCCGATGCCGACATTGAGGCCGACAGTCTGGAGGGGCAGGCCGAGGGCAAGGGCCGTAGGGAAGAAGGCGACGAAGGTGCCGAAGGAGATCCAGTTCGGAATTGTATAGCTGGTGACATCCCTGAGGCCCGCCACGATGACCATGGCTGGAAAGACCGAGAGCAGGGCGATCTGCAGGAACTGGATCATGGGTGAACCTTGGAAGTTTGACTTTCAGCCACCGCATTCTGTCGGGCTAGGGTGAATGAAGGATTTAGAACGAAAAAGGGCCGCAGCGCGTGTGCGCTGCGGCCCGATCTCTTTGGACCGAAGTCCAGAGCCTTACGGCATTGCGGCGCCGACCTTGGTGAAGGTCGTGGAGACCTTGCCGGACATGGTCTTCATGACGGCGATCAGGGCAACGGCGATCAGCGACGCGATCAGGCCATATTCAATGGCAGTGGCGCCGGATTCGTCCTTGAGAAAACGCGAAACAAACTGGGTCATACTGTATCTCCTAAAGTTGATGCGGACAGACGGGGAAGGATCAAGCCGTCTGGCCCGCTCGCTCCGAATTCGCAGGGACACTTTCGCCCACCTCGCTTAATTACGAGTAAACAAGACAGTATTGATCAGATTTTTCTTATGGTTTACTGAAATTAATAGTTGAAGTTTGTTAACTACGTCCAGTTTCTCCCGTATTTTCAATGCGTTATCTCAACAAGTAACGCGCACACAAAACGGGGGCCGTTGAATCTTTTTTTGACGTCATGATGGTGTTTGGGATGGCTCGCCCTGCAGCCCGCCCGGGTGGAAGAATGGCGGGGCGGAAGAATGGCAGGGTGGCGCTTCAGCCTGGCGGGCGCCGAGCCGCCTCAACAGGCGCCAATCGGGCCCAAGCCGGTTGCGCGCAACGAAAAAGGGCCGCAGCGCGTGTGCGCTGCGGCCCGAATTCTTTGGACCTAAGTCCAGTGCCTTACGGCATAGCAGCGCCGACCTTGGTGAAGGTCGTGGAGACCTTGCCGGACATGGTCTTCATGACGGCGATCAGGGCCACGGCGATCAGCGACGCGATCAGGCCATATTCAATGGCCGTGGCGCCGGATTCGTCCTTGAGAAAACGCGAAACAAACTGGGTCATACTGTATCTCCTAAAGTTGATGCGGACAGACGGGGAAGGATCAAGCCGTCTGGCCCGCTCGCTCCGAATTCGCAGGGACACTTTCGCCCACCTCGCTTAATTACGAGTAAACAAGACAGTATTGATCAGATTTTTCTTATGGTTTACTGAAATT